>JBDHUP010000001.1:0-167574 GCA_039809245.1 Minisyncoccia bacterium
CATGACTTAGGGGGAGATTCCTATGTATTACTACCTCGTTCGCCACTAACTTTAAACGACCTTTGACTTGATGTAATCGCATCTAGGGAAAAATAAAGTCCGTTCGACTTGCATGCCTTATCCACGCCGCCAGCGTTCATCCTGAGCTAGGATCAAACTCTACTTAAAAATAGAACGGAACAAAAGAAAAAATATCTAATGCTTCCATTAACTGACTGCTTACCGTTTGCACACGGTAAGACTTTCTTCACTAAACTTATTGTGATTAGCACAAGCTTAGCTAGCCTACTTACGTAGGACTTAATTATGATTGCATACCTATTTTTTTATCAAAGAAATTAAAGCAGTCAGGTGTTAACCAGACTGTGGGTTCTATTATATACATATAGATAAAGAAGTCAAGCGCAGAAACAGCCTATTATACCTTTATAAAATAAGGATAAATATAGCTATTTATACATCTCTGAATTATCACTACCACCCTCATAAGTATCATTAATAAATTTGGCATATTCTTCGAGTGGTTGCCCTTTCACTGTATAACCATTAATCTGATCACCTTCTACGATATCTGGGATTATCCCAGCATTAGGATACTTATGATTTATCTCATCTAGCTTTTCAGATAAATGAAATATGTCTATTTGTATTTCTTTTTTTCGAGGCATTTCATGATTCATGTATTAATTATACTACTTAGAAAGTAAAGTCAAAATCATTTACAAAAAGCAATTAATCTGCAATAATTACGGCACTAACATGCCCTGTTAGCTCAGCTGGTAGAGCAGCTCCCTCTTAAGGAGATGGTCGGGGGTTCGATTCCCTCACGGGGCACTATGACAAAATCATATACATTGTTGTATATGATTTTTGGCATGGTCTTAGGGAATCGAAGGACGGAGCACGTCGGTGCGAGTCGGGGTCGAGCAAATTTTCAGTAGAAAATTATGCGTGACCGATTCCCTCACGGGGCACAGAATATATTGTTGATAACTAATATTAATTTTCTCGGTGTTTTTGTATAATAAAAGTAGATACTTATTTATCCTAAAGGTCGCGAAGTATTTAATATTAATTAAAATAAAAATATGAGTATACAAAAATGGTCAAAAGTATTCGGAATTGTTTTCCTACTTGTTGGTATCCTTGGTTTCGTACCAGGTATAACATCAGATGGACACCTTCTTGGAATATTTGAAGTAGATACTATACACAATATCATTCACTTACTCTCTGGTATTATCGCACTTGCAGTTGCAGGTAGTGAGAAAGGAGCACGTGGATACTTTAAGATATTCGGTATTGTCTACGCGATTGTAGCTGTAGTTGGAATCCTTCAAGGAACAACTGTTCTCGGTATAATCGCAGTTAATACTGCTGATAATATCCTGCACGTTGTACTTGCTATAGTAATTCTTGCTATAGGGTTCGGTGGTAAAAAGCATGCAATGATGCCTCCATCACAACCAATGCAACAATCTCAGCAACAAATGTAAGTTATTCTAATAAAAAATCCGCTTTCAAGCGGATTTTTTATTTTTTCTTTAATAATTTTGCAAGCGCTTTCATGAAATCTTTTATAGATTTGTCGTCGTAGAGAGATAGTGTAAGGATTGGCTTTCCTAGCTTTTCAAATTCTTTAATTCTTTTATCTAAAGTTTTCTGGTCTACCATGTCAGTCTTGGTGAGAACTATAACCTCATCTTTCTCAAGAAGAGTCTTATCATAAGCTCCAAGTTCTTTGCGTATTTGTTTATAAACTGCCATCGGCTTTTCATTCTCAAGAGACACCAAATGAGCGAGCATATGAGTACGCTTGATGTGCTTTAAGAATTTTATTCCCAAGCCCTTCCCTTCTGATGCACCTTCAATAAGTCCTGGAATATCGGCAATGATATGGCCGTAGAAATCTCCTAGGTTTGGATCAAGAGTTGTGAACTGGTATGAACCAATTTTTGCATGGGCATGCGTGATAGCATTTAAAAGTGATGACTTACCTGCATTCGGTAGACCTATTAATCCTACGTCAGCAAAAAGCTCAAGCTCTATCTTAAAGTGTCCTTGCTCACCAAGCTTACCTTTTGTAGCCTTAGTAGGAGTTGTATTTATAGAAGTCTTGAACTGTTCGTTTCCCCATCCACCAAGCCCACCTTTAAGTAGTAGTTCTTTCTGTCCAGGAGTATCGAGCGACACCGACGCACCACTTTCAATATTTGTAATAATAGAACCGACTGGTAGCTGGATGACTAAATCTTTACCATCTTTACCATGCTTACTACCCCCCATACCATCTTCACCTCGGAATGATTTGAATTCTTTTTGATGTTTATATTTTGAGAGTAAGTTTATGTCTTGAACTGCAATTGCGAAAATACTACCACCTCGGCCTCCATCTCCACCATTAGGACCTCCTTTATCTATAAACTTCTCCCGGCGCCAACGAACAACCCCGTCTCCACCGCGGCCAGCTTGAGCATGAATTGTAATTTCGTCTATGAACATATGAGTATTGAGCTTACGCTAATAACGCTTTCTCTGCAAGAGCAATTGCTCCTTCTTTCGATTTCGAGACAGCTAGGAATCTACCATTATGACAAAACGTAGCGTCTGGAACTCCCGAGACTTTCGCAAGGTCTTCATCACGAAGACCAGCCCAGGCTTGTGGTAATGGTTTACGAATTTCATGTGATCTACTATCTACAGGGACTCCATAGACATTCCACTTACCAGACTTGGGAACTATGACATATAGTGGCTCTGTATAATCTAAAATAAATTTCCTCCAAGGATAGTGATTACTTAAAATGACAATTCTCTTATCACTAGAATCTGCATAATCTTTCCTGACGAAACCTTCAGCTTCTAATGAATCTTTAACTTTCTTTATTTTTCTTAATAAAAACTTCTTCGCAAATGAAACTATCTCCATGAATGGTTTATCGTAACTCTCTTCTTCTTTCCATGTTGGTCTAAATGCATTTACGATACCTTGGATAACATATGGGCCAACTTCCCCTTCCACTTTATAAGTATCAAGACCATTATCTTCTGCATCTATAGCCTGCACTAAATCCTCATCTACTTTATCTGCGACTGCCTTTGATCCACAAATTTTTTCACCGTATGCTTTCCACACTAATCCAAAAGCTGCATAAGGAATCCCATTTTCTCTCTTACCTGCGCCGCCTATTTGATGGTGATCAAATCTATTATGAGATTGGTCATACTCTCCTCCGACATCGTAAACAAAATCTCCTTTCTTGAACCACTCAGGATCTCTTGTGCGTGTAACTTTAATATTCCCATTAAGAAGTATTGAAAGTGTCGCTGTAGCGAAAACATCATCGGAGTGGAATGTTCCATTATGAGTGACTAGTATTTTCTTTTTTGAAAAAAGTGACATATTATTTTTCAATATTTTTAGACTCTTCAGCATTAAACAATTCTATAATAAACGCTATTATCTTCTCGACTATAAAGAATACTATAAAAAAGATTAAAATGATACCTATGAACTTTCTAACATCACGGCTTACAGATAGCGCCGCAAAACTAAAGAAAAATCCAAGCGCAAGTACAGATATAGACCATACCATAAGTGAGCCCAACTCAGCTTCAGCAAATGTACGAATCTTAATCTTTTTGTAGCCAGAAAAAATCAAAGAGAACCAATGTAGTCCTAATATAAGGAATCTAGATAAGAATATGGACCAAAAAGGTCGCTCAGAAAACCGAGGAAGGAAGTAATTAATGCGATGCTCTGCTTGATTTATAATAGGACGACCAGAATGATTCTTTTGTAAGTAATATCCTAAACTATATCCTAGAACAGATTTAACTCCTCCTCCTATCATTGTCGCAATAAATGCAATGAATACATTAAGAGAACCTAGGTTTGCAAATATACCAGCAAGAATAACAACTATCTCTCCTTCTATAATAACCCCAAGAACTATTAATATATAAGCGATATCAGCGTGTAGTTCGACAAAATGCCGTAAGTGACTAATAGTTATTATCATACTGAACTAAAAGTTAAAATGGAAAACCTTTGAGATAATCCAGTTAAGAATTGATACAAGTAGTGCTCCAGTAAACGCTGCAGTGAAAGTAGTCACACTAAAACCTCTTATGATTGTACCGAGGTACCAGAAAAGTAAGCCGTTTATGACCAGTGAAAATATACCTAAAGTTAGTATGTTTAAAGGTAGGGTTAGGATATTGATAACCGGTCTTAGGAACATATTAAACAATGTAAGACATGCTCCAACTATAAGAGCAACCCATATAGGATCAACAGAAACTCCAGATACAATCTGGGTTGTAACCCATACGACAACTGAAAGTAAAAGCCAATGTAAGATAATTCTCATATAATTTATTACAATTAATAATTAGAATAATGAATCTACAACCTCTTTAACCACAGCACCATCTGCTTTGCCTTTAAGATCCTTCATAAGCGCCGACATTAGCATTCCTTTCTTTGTACTATCTGTAATGCCGAGTTCGGATTGCTTTGCCTTTGCGATAGCTTCCACTTCGCTTTTATCCATCATCTTCGGTAAATACGCCTCAAGGATTTCAAGCTGAGGCTTCTCTTCTGCGACAAGATCCATACGACCACCTTTGGTGAATTGCTCGATTGAATCTTTCCTTTGTTTTGCGCTTCGAGTAATGACAGCGAGAGCCTGTTCGTCAGTAAGCATATCTTGAGGAGTTCTACCTGAGGCTACAAGTTCGTTGGTAAACGCAGTAGATAGTCCACGCATAACTTCGAGCCTGATTGTATCGCGAGCTTTCATCGCCTCTTTTATACCATTCTTAATATCTTCGTGTAATGACATATTAGAAAGTATAGCAAATAGACAATGAAATCAAAATAGCCTAGTGAAAAAGATAATTTTCGAATTATCTTTTTAGGTGTTAGAATATACGTATGAAGAAAATTATTTTCCTAGATACAGAGACAACTGGGAACGAACCAGCGAAAGATTTCCTTTGCCAGCTAGCATTCAAGACAGACACAGAAACTTTCTGTGAACTTTTCAAGCCACCTATTTCTATTCCACCCGAGGCAAGTGCTGTGACTCACATCACCGATAAGCATGTAATGGATAAAATGCCATTCAAAGAGAGTGATAACTATGGGCGCATAAAATTAATGCTAGAAGACCCAAATGCTGTAGTAGTAGCTCACAACGCCAAGTTTGATATTGCGATACTAAACAACGACGACATCTTCCCTGCGAACTTTATCTGTACTCTTCGTGTAGCTCGCGACCTTGATATAAATAATGTAATACCACAATACAAACTTCAATTCTTGCGCTACTATCTGAAAATTGATATTGAAGCAGATGCCCACGATGCTCTCGGTGATGTGCTCGTCCTAGAGCAACTATACAAAAGACTCCTTGATAAAATCATGAAGGAGAAAAGTTTATCTGAGCAAGAGGCAATCGAAAAAATGATAGAGATATCATCACACCCTTCGCTTATGAATAGCTTCGCTTTCGGTAAATATAACGGCAAGACTGTCGAAGAAGTTAAGAACACCGACCCAGGATACCTAGAATGGATGCTCGCTCAAAAGGAACAAAACCCAGACAATGAAGAAGACTGGATTTATACACTCAAATACTATTTAGGTAAACTATAAATATGAATACTATTATAATTATTATTCTTATAATATTAATCGGCCTTGTACTAGGATTATTTTTGCTATTAAAGAAAAAGCCTAGCGATAACAATGATAGCGCTACTCAACTACTTCTGACTCAGATAAATGAACTCTCTCGTACTATCGATCACAAGCTTGGTGAATCGCAGAAAGAGATGACTCAAACTATGCGCTATCAGTCGAGTGAGACTTCACGCATAGTAGCAGACATCACCGAGAAAATCACGAGGCTTGATGAGACGAATAAGCAAGTGGTCTCTTTCGCCGATCAGCTACAGAACTTACAAGATATACTGAAGAACCCAAAACAACGTGGAATCCTTGGTGAATACTACCTAGAGACACTGCTGAAGAATGTCATGCCCCCAGGCTCTTACCAAATGCAGTACCCATTCCCTGACGGCACCATAGTAGATGCAGCGGTCTTTGTGAAAGATAAAGTCATCCCTATAGACTCTAAATTCTCACTCGAGAATTATAATAGAATCTCTGAGACAAATGATAAGGGAGAGAAAGAAAGATTAGAAAAAATATTCTTAAATGATCTTAAGAATAGAATAGTCGAAACTTCGAAATACATCCAACCCGAGGAGAATACCATGGACTTCGCTTTTATGTTCATCCCTCATGAAGCTATATATTATGATCTACTTGTAAATAAAATCGGTGGCACCACAGAAGACACTGACAATTTAATCCAGCGTGCAGCGAGTAAGTACAAAGTCATAATTGTTTCCCCTACTTCATTCCTTGCTTACCTTCAGACTGTCCTCCAAGGACTGAAAGCTCTCCAGATAGAAGAGAGTGCAAAAGATATAATAAAGAGAGTTGGCGAACTTGGGACCCACCTACGAGTCTATGAAGAAGCTCACCAGAAGCTAGGTAATGCTATAGCCACAACAGTTAACCACTTCAATAAATCAAATAATGAATTCAAGAAGATAGATAAAGATGTCATGCGCATAACTGGTGATGCGATAAATATAGAAACTCTCACAATAGACAAACCTCAATCAGATGAGTAACAAAAAATCCTCCGAGCGGAGGATTTTTTGTTTAGTTTAGCAAGAACAAGTTGGAAGATATGCATATCCAGTACTGTATCCATTGTAAGGAATGTAACCACCGTAAGGTGTTGCTGTTGGATATAAATCAGTAGGAAGATAGGCACTATTCATATGACCATAACTAGTATATGTAGATGTCGGATAGTATCCACCATAAGTCTGGTAGTTACCATAACTATTGTAACCATTGTATCCACTATAAGAAGTAGCACATGCTGTGTAACAATTATAAGCAGAATAATTGTTATAACCTCCATAAGTTGGATAATTGTTATAACCGTTATAGTTACCGTAAGAAGTTGCACATGTTGTATAACAATCATATGTAGAATAATTGTTATAACCTCCATAGGTTGTTGGATAATATCCATAACCGTAGTCATCGTATCCATAACCATCGTATCCACTTTGGACACCAACGCCTACACCTACGTTTATTGAGAAGTTATCCCAAAAAGAAGCTTCAGATTTCTGTGTTGTTAATAAAAATCCTAGAACAAATACGCTTATAATTATTGAAAACGTTGTAATTGCTTTTTTCATAATGTGAGTATTATATACCTTTTACTCAGTTTTGTCAAGATGCTTACTACCCCACTGCCATTTAGGCTTTTCGCCTGTTTTATAGCAAATAACTATGAAAATAGATGACACAATTATGAATGGAACCGATAGTTTTATAAATGTGTCACTGATAGAGTGCGAATCTATATCGGCCATAGTAAAAAGCTTAACTAGAATTAGTATGTATATAAGAGATATAATCCATCCTTGCCAAGATGAAGGAACCCAACCGAAGCCGTATCTTTTTCTTTTAAACCAAAAATTTTTCATAACTTATATCTTAACAAATTTTTTCTCCATTGTCTTTTATTATTTTTTAGTGTATTTTAAATATGTATTTGGGGATCGTCTAATGGTAGGACAGCGGCCTTTGAAGCCGTTAATTGGGGTTCGAATCCCTGTCCCCAAGCAAGAATAAGCGAAGCGCATTTTGCGTGGGAAGTGACTAAACTGCTTTAGTCACGCCAGGGATTCGAAAGACTTTTCTGTGTTTTGGTTACAAAACCAGAAAAGTACCCGCGACCGTTGGTCGAGAAATTCTCTGTCCACAAGCCCGTAAGATTGATAAATAAAAAAGCATCCCACGTATGGGATGCTCAATTTTTTAGTCTTGTTTGAAAACTATAATACACTTACTCCATCAGGTGTGTAGAGGATAGTATTGCAGTTGAAAGTACCGTTCTTATCCATAGTTGATATCGTTCCTTTTTCAATATCACCTTCTGCTAATGTAAATCCACCTAACTTAATAATGAAATATTCAGTTGGTGTTTTTCCAAGAATAAGAAAGTAGATGTCGTTCTGAACATCTTCCCAAATTTCTCCAGTGTTGTATTCACTATTCTCAACTCTTTCCAACTTTTCAAAGTCGCCTTCCTCGAATTTGTATTTCAATTTACTATCTTTACCAAGGAAAAGGTTCGGATGCTGTAAGAGAAATTCAACTCTTTTTGGAAGTTCTTTATATAAAGACAGGTTAATTCCAAGTTTTTCAACAATTTGTTGTGCAGTGACAGTAGAATCGTTCTTTCTCATGAGTATTTTGTTTTTTAGTGATTGTGTATTTTTCTTCACATTACCATTCTGTCACAATTTGTCAACAAAGTTGTTCTCACTTCGTCCCAGACGGTAAGCCAGTTTGACAAATTGATTAGATATCAGTATTGTTACTTTTAAGTAATAATTTTATTTTAAAATCTAAATATACTCTATATGACACTTAAAAAAGTTTACATCGCAAAGAGGATTCCTAAGGACCCACCACCTCACCTTATTCTTAACATAAATTCTTTGATGACAATCAGGGAGGTTGACTCCCTATACATTGAAAAGATTTTTGTAGACACTAATTATGTCTACAATGGTCCATGGATATTAAGACCTCCATTGTCTGAAGATGAATTTTCATTAAATCATTTACCGCCTAATCTAAAACCTATTCATATATGGAATATGGTAAAGAAAAAAATAGAAAGTAGTGATGTTGTTCTTGGAATTATTAATGGTAAAGCTTATGGAACAATTGCTGAAGTTGGATATGCTTCAAATTGTAAAACAATTGCTGTATATATTCTTCCAGACGAAAATATCAGCAATGATGAATTGCGGGATTTATGGTTTATATTTCAAATAGCAAAAACCACTAAACACTTATGGTCTGAGGATGATATAAAAAACATCAATGAATTTAAGATACGAGATATTAACTCAATTGAAGAATATGAGAATTTCATATCTAATATAGTTCCCAATTTTATGACTTAAGTTTTAAAAAATACCACATCTATTTACTAGATGTGGTATTTAAAATTTTAATGCCAGTTGCTCATCTCAACAAATTATTCACATGATTAATGATAATTTGAGAAACTTCATTTATAGAAATGTTTCCATCAATAACTATCCAATTCTCTTTTTTGGATAATCTTAAATAAGATTTTCTCATCTCTTTAAAAAATTTCACTGGTTTTTTTTCAAAAAAGCTCTCGCCCCTATCTTTTAACCGCTGCATAATAACTTCTATATTTACATCAAGAAAAAAAGTTAAATCAGCTTTTACACCCTCAAAAGCAAGTTCATTTAAGCGATTACGAAGTTTTGGTTTAGTTGATAAAATACCGTTTTTTGAATGATACACAAGGTAGGAATCATCCCAACGATCTGCTACAACTATTTTACCATCCGTAATTGCTTTTTTAGCTTTCTGAAGTTGTTGTACATGTAAGGCTTGAAATAAAAAAAGTATAGCTTTCTGATGCAGGCTCGGTAATAATTTTTCAAAGATATCCTTTTCTTCATTTGCATATGCTTTACTTAAATATGCTTTATGTCCTTGAACCATTAAATAACCGATTAAGTTATGAGCTTGAGTTGTTTTTCCACATCCATCGATGCCAGTAATGCATATTATCATGTTGAAAGATTTTAGTTACTTTCTTTATAAACTAGATTGTCAACATTGTCAATTAAAGAAAATTAGGTATACTAAGATATATGCGTCCAAATTCTTTAGTTTTAATTTATAAAAACGGTAAATTACTTGTTGAAAAAGGTTTAGATAATAAGACAGGAAATCAATTCTGTCGCTTATTAGGAGGAGGTATTGAGTTTGGAGAGACTTCACTATTTACAGCACAAAGAGAATTAAAGGAAGAACTAGGAGTAACTACATCAAATGAAAAATTACTACAGGTAATTGAGAATATTTTTGAATATAACGGTCAAACTGGACATGAGATTACTTTTTTATATAAAGCCGATATCATTGAAGAAGAATTCTACAACAAAGATACAATTTCCATACTCGATAAAAAAAATAAACATGCAGAATGGATATCAATAAATGAAATCAAGTCTGGAATTATTACTTTATATCCAAAAGAAGCTATTAATTATTTACCCTAAAATGAGTAATCTGGTTACAATATCGTCCCAGACGGAAAGCTCGTAAGTTTCGGATAAAAAAATAAACTGAAAGGAACTTTCGTTTCCCATCAGTTTATAACTTCATTGCTATTTACTAAAACTAAACCATCTAAAAAATTTTTCGCTTATTTGGTGTTCTTTTTCAAAATAAAAAGATATGCCATTGAATAAACGTTTGTGTCACATCCACCGTGATCGAGTTCGCCTGTCCCAGTTATTGAAAGGCGATACTTTTTGCATAAATCCTCTATCATGGGGGCAGAGTGAATATAGAAGTCTGCTAGTTGATTTGTGGCATTTCCTTTGTGTGGAGCAAGTATTTCTCCATTGTAAATTAGGTCAAAGCAGAAATAACCACCAACTCTCAGGATTCTTTCAACTTCCTTAAACACATTTTCAATGTTGTAAATATAACCAAATACTCTAATTGCCACTGCCAAATCTACACTTCCAGATTCTATATTGAAACATGCAGTGTTGATGTCAGCAACATGTTTTTTAACATTAACTTTGTTTGCATCAATATATTCTGACATGTATTCAAGAATGGGTTCTGAGCAATCAATGGCATGGATGGTTTTAAAACCAAGACGATCAACAAGTATACTTGATGAGTTTCCCGGTCCGCACCCGATATCTGTCAATGTTTCAAATGCTTGATCATCCATATTTTTTACGAAATCAGAAATGTTCCATGCAGGAGTTTTGTCGGGAGAAATTTTATCTTTTCCAGCGTCCTTATTGTAATTCTCAGCAATAGACGGAATAGACCAGAATTCTATTGGGTTCATAATTGTATAAGTTTTTGGTTTTGAATATAAATACTATTTCGCTTATCTTACAATTTCCTTAACTTTTGTCAATTTGTTACAATATAATCATGCAAAAGTACGTTGTCGGTTTTGTTTTTAATAAAGACTTAAGTAGTGTTTTATTAATGCATAAAAATCGGCCAGCTTGGCAGAATGGACTCATAAACGGACTAGGAGGAAAAGTGGAAGAAAATGAAGATTCATTTACTACAGTAAGTAGAGAGATAAAAGAAGAATCTGGATTAGAAATACCGAGTGATAAATGGATAAAATCAGGTAAGATTTATTCTGAGACTTTTACGATGGATGTATTCGGAACTATTTATGATGGAAGCAAAGATGATGCAAAGACACTAGAGGATGAACCAATAGAATGGTTTGATCTAAATAATCTCCCAAGCAACCTTATAGAGAACGTCCCTTGGTTAATACAAATAACACTAGATAAGATTAAGAATAACAACTTTGATCTATTTGAAGTTAAATATAAAAAATAAATGAAAAGAAAAGTCATAATATTTGATATGGACGGAGTGCTATTTAACTCAAACGAAGTAGCAAAACAACATATGAAAAATCTATATCCTGGTTTGACTGATGAGGAACACAATGAAATCCTAACTGGGAACTTTCATGAAGAGATAGCGAAAATCTCATTAAATAGAATAGTAGAAAGTGAAGAAGAAACATTAGCTCGAAAATTAAAATACTCACAAGATAAATCAAAAGTCCCTATGTATGATGGGATGAAAGAATTATTAGTAGAATTACATAATGATGGTTATATCCTTGCTCTAAATACTTCCGCTTATGAAAGAAACTGCCTACCTTTGCTTGAAAACACTGATACGAAAAATCTATTCGATTTTCTAGCGACTGCTGAAATATCAAAGAGTAAAGTAATAAAATTTAAAATAATAGAAGAAAAGTATTTGTGTAGGAAAGAAGATATGCTATTTATAACAGACACTCTTGGAGACATAAGAGAAGCAGACGAATCTTCTATTCCTACAGTGGCCGTAACTTGGGGAGTACATAATGTAAGTTATTTTACTAGAGAAGTACACAATAACCTGAAAAAAATTGTTAATTCTATAGATGAATTAAGGAGTTTTATTAAAAATAATAATTAATATCCTTGCAAGCATTAGTGCTAGTGGTACAATTATCTATATGTTAGTTACTTTATTATTAGCTTCTCTAGTATTCCTTTTTTCTTATAGTGTGACTTTTGCTCATGAAGCATATGTACTTCCTTATGATGCATTTTGGTCTGGACTTCACAACCCTTTCAGTGCGCATGCTTTCGATGCATTAAAAAATACAAATGATTTACATATAACTTTAACTATAGCAATTTCGGTTATTATCTTACTTGCCATTAACTTCTTATTTAGAAGAAGCTATATAGGGCAATGGTGGCAAAAATATCTAGAGAGGTACTCACATCTAGGACCCCACTTTGTAAGAATAACCATAGCTGTAGCATTCTTTTTCTCAGCGCTTAGCAATACTTTCTTAGGACCCGAACTCCACGCGAGTATGTTCGCATACCCTCACCTTCTACAAATTCTACTCTTTGCTATTAGTATTATGATCGCAGTTGGCTTTCTTACTGAACTTGCCGCTCTAATAGGTATCATAATATTCATAATCAGTTTCTTTGTCTTCGGTGGCTACTTGTTTACATATTTAAACTACTTAGGAGAGTTAATTGTTCTACTATTATTTGGTATGAGAATTTTCTCGATAGATAAATATTTATTTGGTCCATTGCGTAGATTTAAATATTTCGAGCGATATGAAACTGTTATTGTACGAGTAATGTATGGAATAGCATTAATATATGCAGCCATAACTGTAAAGTTACTACATCCAGAACTTACAACAACAGTAGTAAACACTTGGAACCTGACCAAATTCCACTGGCTATTCCCTTCTGATCCACTACTCGTAACGCTTGGAGCTGGGATAGTCGAATCAATCATTGGCTTGTTTATAATATTTGGCTTTGAAATGAGGTTAACTATAATGATCAGCCTCTTTTACATAACCTTATCTTTATTCTATTTCCGCGAATTAGTCTGGCCACATTTACTACTCTACGGTATATCTCTAAACCTGTTAGTCCAGCCTGAAGTTCTAACTATTGATCATATATTATTCAAATATCACAGGGTTAATAAACCTTGGTGGTTAAGACCATTCTCTCCTCATAATAAAGTTGGTAAAAGTAGTCGTGTATCAGAATTACCAATAGTGACAAGTAGGTAAATAAAAAAGGAGCTTTTGTAAGCTCCTTTTTATTTTAAATGATTTAAAAACTTAATTAGCGGCGCAAAATTCGCTAATTCCTGAACCTAAGTTCATTAAAATTACGTCTCCAGTGCTAGAACTTTTCCTTGTTGTATAACATCTATGAAGCATAGACATTATGTAAACAGGCAGGTAATCAATGAAATAATTATCTGTTATGGCAATAACAGTAACTGGTCCTTCTTCTATTTCGCTGGCTTTGTTTTCAATAAAAGCTAGACCTGTTCCTTCATTGTAGTTAGAATTACAATTACTGCAGATTTGGTGGGATTTTACGCTTTTGATACTGAATTTTTCTTCAAGCATCTTTATTAAACCTTGAGAGTAAGGCAAGCAAGCGTGTAGTAAAATTAGTTTTTCTCCTTCCTCAATAAAATAGGAGATTTTTTCAAAAATAAATTTTGATTTTTTATCAACATCAATGTTGCTGTCTAAGCGAGCAATCGCGATTTTCTGGAATAGCATAAAGTTAGTTTTTGTTGTTAAAGAATAGAATAGTGTTTTCTTATACTTTTTAGTATTCCTAAGACCTTACCTATTAAATGAATTAGTAAAAGTCCAGCAAATAAAATATTCAGTCTCATAAGAAAAGTTTTAAAAGTTATCTAATGGAGTTTATTTCACAATACTACGATGTATAGCTTTAGTCAAATATTGAAGATTGTGAACAAATCATATGATATAATAACCATATATGAAAACAGCTTCAGTTGAGAAATATTTCTTATTTATTCTTTTATCAGCAACGATAGTCTTTACTCTGGCAATATTTTATCCATTCCTGACCGTTGTCATACTCTCTGCTGCATTCGCAGTTATCCTCCACCCTCTATATGTATGGATTAAAAAACGTATAACTAAGGGTATCTCGTGGGTTGCTTCACTTATAACTGTAATTATATTTGTTATTGCACTTTGTGGACCAATATTTTTCATAGGAAAAGCAGTATTTAACCAAACACAAAGAGCTTACAATTCAATATCAGAAACTCAAAATACCAATACTATTGTCCAGAAAATTGATACATCTATTAATAAAGTGATGCCAAGTGGTTTCAAATTTGATACTAATGCAAAAATCAAAGATATAGCTGGATATTTGGCAAGTAATATTGCGGGGTTCTTTGCCTCTACATTTCAAATCGTTATATTATTCGTACTAATGATTCTTACTTTATTTTATTTATTAAAAGATGGAGATCATTGGAAACAAAATTTTATTAGTCTATCTCCTCTTTCAGAAGAAAATACAAAAGAGATACTACACAAACTTAAACTCGCTATAAATAGAATACTAAAGGGTTCATTCTTTATAGCTATAGTACAAGGAATTCTAGTAAGTATAGGTTTATCTTTATTTGGTATTAATAACTCAGCTATATGGGGAGTCGTTGCAGGTATTGCATCATTTATACCCACACTAGGAACTTCAGTTGTAACTATACCTGCAATATTATTCTTATTCTTTAGTGGTATGCATATACAAGCTTTGGGCTTATTGATATGGTCTGCAGTGTTAGTTGGACTAATTGATAACACTTTAACTCCTTATGTAATATCAAAAAATACAGATATTCCTTCTTTATTTATATTATTCTCAATACTAGGAGGAATCTCTCTTATGGGACCAGTCGGGTTGCTCATAGGACCACTAGCACTATCTTTGCTTTATAGCTTGATATCTATTTATAGAAAAGAAGCTCAACTGTAGTTTTAAATATTACTACCAGCGATATAGCCACTGGTCCAACAGAGTTGTAGTCCATAACCTCCAGATGGTCTGTTTATATTTAAGAGGTCACCAGTAACATATAAATTCTGAAATAATTTAGATTTCATTTTTCTCATATCAACTTCTTCTAGAATAACTCCTCCGTCCGCAACAACAGCTCTATCATAACCCATAAGATTTGTAATACTTATAGGGAGCGCTTTTAATGTGTCTACAATTAGCTTTCGCTCTTCGCGAGTTATACTGTGAACCTTCTTTGTGAAATCAATAGTATTTAGAACAATTTCTATAGCTTTAGCCGTCCCTTCTGGGGCAATATCTTTGAAAACTGTTCTAAGAATTTTATTCTTATTGGCATCAAATATTTTTACTATTCGAGCAGAAAGATCACCTTGATTTGTATCAGGATATGCATCTATAGTAGCAGTGACTTTCCCATTATAAAGAAGATCGTTTACTTTACTGGCACTATTTAGTATAAGAGGGCCAGAAAGACCAAAGTGTGTAAATAGAACCTTACCAGTTTTCGAAAAAGATTTTTTCCCGTCAACATAAAATGTAATTTTCATAAAAGACAGTGATACCCCGGCGAGCATATGGACCCATTTATCACTCACCTGTAGAGGAACTATCGATGGAGTTGGTTCTTTAATATGATGACCTAAATCTTTCAAAAATTTAAATCCGTCCCCTGTTGATCCAGTCTCAGGGTGCGACATTCCACCAGTAGATAGTATATAAGACTTAGCGAAAAATAATCCTTGGTTTGTATCAACAGACACAATAATGCCATCTTTAGAGTTAATTTTCTTAACTGTGCAATTCGTATTTATAGTGACTTTATTTTTTATTAATTCGTCATTTAAAACTTTGTACACATCAAAAGCTTTCTCAGTATGTGGAAAGACTCTTTTGCGAGCTTGGATTACAAGTGGTAAACCTCTCTTTTCAAAAAATTTAAAGGTGTCTTCCTGACCAAATATCGAAAAAGGTGAATACAAGAACTGTTCAGCTTTGCCATAATTTTTAATAAAAACTCTTAAATCTTCTTCTGCATTAGTGATATTACATCTTCCTCCACCAGTGATTTTCAATTTTTCACCTAGAGACTTATTCTTATCTAAGATAATCACAGATTTGTTTCTTGCCGAGGCTGTAGCTCCTGCCATCATTCCAGAAGCTCCACCACCTATAATAACAACATCCCAAATATGATTTTTATTATTCATTTAGAATTTTAACCAGCGCAAGCTCAAGCGGGATTTCACTTATAACTGCATTACGTAAGTCTTGGTATGCATCGAGTAAAATTGAGAGAGTCGCAGATGAGATGTGCTCAGGTTTTGATGAAATTAACTTTTCGATAAATTCTAGATCATCATTAGATAATAATTCTTCTATGGATTTCTTTGTACTCGGAGCATAGCGTAGCATTAGAGCATATCGGAGTTTTAGGAGTATCATTTTTAAAAATATACCCATATCAATATTTTGCTTACTAGCTTGCTCAATAGACAAATACCCTTTCTCTATATCTTTTGATGATAAGGCTTCTAAAAACGAATTTACAAGAGATACTTGTGGGGCACCTTCTATATTCTCTATCTCTGACAAGCTAATTTTTTTATCTTTCGAAAATGAAATAACTTTTTGAAGAGTCCCAAGAGCATCTCGAAACGCGCCGTCAGAAAGTAAAGCAATTAACTCAGCACCACCTTTCTCTATAGAATAACCTTCAAGTTTAGCTACATTGGTAATAACAGATGCAAGTACACTATCTGTTGGTTTCTTAAAGATGAAACTCTGGCAACGAGACACTATAGTATCAGGGACTTTATCAAGCTCAGTTGTAGCAAGAATAAAGATGACATGTTCTGGTGGTTCTTCAATAGTTTTAAGAAGTGCATTCCAAGCATCCTTGGTAAACATATGCACCTCATCTAAAATATAGATCTTATATTTTGAATCAAAAGGCATAGTGTTAACACTGGTGCGGAGATCGCGTATATCGTCTATGCCACGATTAGAAGCAGCATCCATCTCATATATATCATTTGCCGATGTACCTAGCTCAGAAGCGATAATACGTGCAATAGTGGTCTTTCCTGTACCTCTTGGACCACATAAAAGATAAGCATGTGGTATTTTACCTGATTTTAGAGCTCCAGATATAGCACGAACTACATGGTCCTGTCCTATTACATCATCAAACCGCTCTGGGCGGTACTTCCTATACAGTGCTATATTATCCTTACTTTTCATAATATAGAGTATAGCAAATGTTGGACTTCTTTATAAGAGTCCCTCTTTTTTCATTGAATCAATCATCCTAGTTACTCCAATACCTCCTCCATATCTAGGAAAAAACTTATGTGATAAAAATTCTTCAAGTTCAGCTTCAACTCTATCTTTACCGAACAAACTGTACAATTTATCTGCATATTTACCATCACTTATGCTATGGAACTGTTCTCTCATAGAGAATACATCACTACTACGCTCAGCAGAACCTATTGTCTCATTACCAGAGAGAATAACATCTATCTTGTTTGAATGATTCCCTTCCTTCTTCATATTCCAAAAAGGAGAAGTATATATTGGGAATTTTTCTATAAAGACAACTGGCGACAAATCTTCAGCCATTTTATTTTCTTCTTTATATGTTAACTCTTTAGTTTTGTAATACTCTGCAAGTTCATCATATGATTTATGAACAAAAGTATCTTTATAGCCTAGATAACTTAGAAGTTCTTCTTCCATCATCCTTAGATCTTCTATTGTCCCTCTTGATTCAAATTCAAACATAGGGAAAATTATTTTATGTCGACCTGGAACTGGATTTTGTTCATTTCGATAACTAGTCGAGACACAAAAAACGCCGGGTATATCGGCTTTTGTAAGTAATTCATATTCGAGCCACATTTGGCCAGTTTGTGGTAATGGCCAAACATTCCCAGCATATTCATATGTAGCGACAGTATCTGGGTCTTCGCATGCTGCGAGTATTGATAACCTATCTTGTGTATGAACCTCTACAAAGCCTTTACTCAAGAAGAATGAACGTAGTTTATTTATAACAACACTAAACCCTTTTGTATCTTCACAACCCTTATAATTATTTTTCATAATAATATTTCTACTAAACTAATAAAACCCCGCATGACGAGTGCGGGGTAAAAAAAATCCCCCATAAGGGGGTTAAAAGAGAAAAATAAAAAATGATTATTGGGGTTAATCGTTCTTTACTTTTTATCTTTATATTCACTAGGAACAAGTATATCACGTATTAAATACTAGAAAGAAAGTTATCCACAAGATCTTTGATTTCATCTGCATTATTACATTCCATAAGCTTCGTACGTAATTCTTTAGCCCCATCAAAGCCATTTACATAAGCTTTATAATGCTTTTTCATTATGGCGAAATTTTTATATTTACCTAAAAGTTCTTCGAAAAGTTTTGTATGCTCAACCATTACTTTTAGCTTCTCTTGTACTGTTGGAATTTTCTCCGCGAAAAGCCACGGATTACCGAAAATTGCTCGGCCAAGCATAACTCCATCACACCCTGTTTGTTTTACTTTCTCTCTTGCATCCTCTAAATTTTTAGCATCACCATTGCCTAGTATTTTAGTTTTAACACCCATCCTATCTCTTATCTCAACAATTTCTTTTATATGTTCCCATCTAGCTGGAACGTTAGACATTTCTTTTCTGGTTCTTGCGTGCACAGTGAGAGCGGCTATGTCTTGAGAAAGTAAGAATGGAATCCATTCATCTATTTGAACTTTATTGTACCCAACACGAGTCTTAACAGAAACGGCAATATCTTTACCTGCATCTTTAATCCCATCTTTTACAGCTTGGATAATATCACCAGCTGATTTTTGATTCTTTATCATTGCTGCTCCTGCCCCTTGCTTCTCTATAGAACGATCGGGGCAACCCATATTTATATCTATTCCATCAAAACCAAGTTCTGCGCAAAGCTTAGATGCTTCTCTCATCTTCTCTGGATGTGCAGAGAAAAGCTGAGCTATTATTGGCTTCTCGCCTTCAGTGTACATTAAATCAATTTTTAGAACTTCACGACCAGGGCTAGCCAATCCATCGGCAGAGACAAACTCTGTCCAAAAGATATCTGGTTTACCATATTTACAAATAATACGTCGAAAAGCAGCATCTGTAACATCAGCCATAGGAGCAAGGACAAAAAATGGTTTTGGTAAATTTAACCAGAGGTTACTCATTATTGAAACTTATATACAACTTTATTATTAAATCTTAAGTCTATATATAGGAGAGTAGTATACTTTGACTTTACTTCGTTAGCAAATTCTGGTTTATTCATAGATATGGAAAGATTGTTTAATAGAGTTAATATATTTTCATTATTCTTAAAGATTATTTTTGGGTAAGATGTGCCTCCATTATTATTTAAATAAAGCTCACCATTACCGTCTTCACTGATTACAACATAATCAGGCTTAAATCCTAATGAAGTAACACCATCTATGAATTGTGCTAATAAATGGAACTGCTCTGGTGGAAGAATCTGTGCTCCAAGAGGAGTCTTTAAACTTACATCAGGAAGTGCCATATAATATTTAAAGTAAACATTACCAGAAAAATATGGAGCCTCATCGAAAACATAGCCATCAGCATTCACAAAGTAGCAGTTTTCTCCAATTTCAGTTTTAACTTCTGGAACAACAGAACCACAATATAAATATGATCCTGACCTTTCGGTTATATCTATGTGTAAAGTAGTTAAATTATCACGATAAATTGAAAGTGTTTTTATCCTAGGGAAATTGTTGATAATACTATTATAAATTTTATTCTTAGGATAAATTAGGCTATTTGATCTTGAGAAAAGATATATGTATTTACCCTTTAGATTATCTTTAGTAAAAGATTCTACATTTGAAGGATTGATTATATGAGTTCCAGTAATAACTATTCTATTTAGCGTTATACGTGGACTAGAAGAAAAATATGCTAGACCATAAATTAAAGAAACAAAAAGGATAAATATAAGTACAGATAGTCGAATGCGGTATGCACGACGTTTGCGCTTCATGTCTTCAACACGTGGTGATGTAATAGTGTCTCGCATATTATATATTAAGAAATAGAATCCTTACCAAAGTACTTAACAAGAACTTCTGGAATTTTTATTGAACCATCAGCTTGCTGAAAATTCTCTACTAGAGAAACTAAAATACGCGGGGTCGGTATAGCTGTACAATTTAGAGAATGGGTGTAGTGAATTTTACCATTTTCATCTTTATATCTTATTCCCAATCTACGAGTCTGAAAATCGTGGAAATATGAAGCTGAAGATATTTCTCTATATTTCTCTTCTTTGGGTACCCAGAGATTTGTATCGCACATACGAACCTTAGCAAAGCCCATATCACCAGTACAAGCATCTGTTACTTCATAAGGGATACCAAGTGATTGTATAAACTCTTCTGTATTTTTCTGTACTTGGGCATGTTGTTTTACTGATTCATCATGACTTCCTTCACATAATATAACCTGTTCAAATTTATAGAATTCATGAACACGTATAAGTCCTTTTACATCTTTAGTGTGACTTCCAGCTTCAAGACGATAGCATGGAGAAAAACCTAGCATCTTTATAGGAAGTTTTGATTTATCTAAAACTTCATCCATATACATACCCATAAGTGGAACTTCAGATGTACCGACAAAGTAACTGTCATCTTGGGCTTTATAAATATCTGCTTCACCTTGTGGAATAAAAGCACACCCAAGTAATGACTCACGCTTAGTATTAATAGGTGGAATAATTGGATTAAAACCACGAGAAGTCCAGAAATCCAAAGCATAGTTCCAAATAGCAAAACATAGTTTGACTCCATCGCCCATCAGGAAATATCCTCTAAATCCGTGGACTTTTGTGCCTCGCTCTATATCAAGCATTCCGAGCTTGGTCATAATCTCAATATGATCTTTCGGTTCAAAATTAAATACAGGTTTATTACCCCAAGTACTTGTGACAACATTATCTTCTTCAGAATCACCTACTTGCGCAGTAGGATCAGGAATATTAGGAACTTGAAGCATTAGTGTCTGCCACTCTGTCATTACTTTTCTAAGTTCATCTTCTTCTTTTTTAAAATCTTCTTTGACTAAACGCATCTCTTCTATCATTTGCATTCTACGAGTAGCATCCTTCTCAGCAGCAATAGAAGAATTCATCCTATTCTGTTCAGCACGGAGGTCTTCCGTCTTTTTTAAACTTTGCAATCTTTTGTCATCAAGATCAATTAATGCATCAATATCAACAGAGACATGCTTCTTTTCTGCGCCTGCTTTAACTATATCTTTATTTTCTCTGATGAATTTTATGTCTAACATATGGATCCAGTATATAAAAATTTGATATAATTAACAAATCTTATGGAAGACGTCGTAAAACTAAGTAAAGAACAGTTCCCAACCGCCCTCCTAGAAATTCCTCAACCACCTAAGACTTTATATATGCGTGGAACCTTACCCCCTACTGATTCTATATATCTAGCTGTCGTTGGTTCTCGTAAGTACACCTCATATGGTCGCGATATTTGCGAGAAATTAATAAAAGGTTTAAAAGGCTATCCTATAGTAATAGTATCGGGGCTTGCTCTTGGGATAGATAGTATCGCTCATAATGCAGCTTTAGACTCTGGTCTAACAACTATGGCTTTCCCTGGTTCCGGGCTCGATAATAGAGTATTACACCCGCAGACAAATATAAAACTGGCGCAAAAGATTGTAGATAGTGGTGGGTGCCTCATATCTGAACTTGAGCCGAACTGGAAAGCCACTCTTTATTCATTTCCCCAAAGGAATCGTCTGATGGCCGGAATCGCAAAAGCAGTTCTAATAATAGAGGCGCAAGAAAAATCAGGTACACTCATAACTGCTCGTATGGCACTCGATTACAATCGCGATGTATTTGCAGTCCCTGGGTCAATACTCTCATCTAATTCAAAAGGAACAAATAATTTAATACGCCAAGGAGCAACACCTATAACTTCAAGTGAAGATATTTTGGAAGCACTAGGATTTAATATAGATAAAGAAAATATAAGTGATGAAGATAAATACGCCGACTGTGGAAAGGATGAGTTAAAAATATTAGATATTCTAATAGAACCAATAGAAAGAGATGAGTTAATAAGACTCTCAGGAATGGATATCGCAAGTGCAAATGCCCTACTTTCTATAATGGAAATAAAAGAATTGATAAAGGAAGAATTGGGAGAGATAAGGAAGATATAATTTGCTAAAAAATTAACTTTCGTGTAATACTAGGCAAAGTATGAAATTATTAATCGTGGAATCACCATCAAAAGCAAAAACTATCGAGAAGTATCTTGATGGGGCTTTCACTGTACGTGCATCTGTAGGACACATCCGTGATCTACCAAAATCAAACAAGGCTGCTATTGATATCCCAGCTGGATTTGTACCCCACTATGAAATATCAAAAGGAAAGGAGAAAGTTGTCAGTGAACTAAAAACTCTTGCTCACAAAGCAACAGAGATAATGCTTGCGACTGACCCGGACCGTGAAGGTGAAGCTATTGCTTGGCATATTGAAGAACTACTAAATGCTGATAAGAAAGTCAAAGCGCCTATTAAAAGAGTTGCTTTCCATGAAATTACAAAGGAAGCAGTCGAAGAAGCATTAAAGAGCCCTCGTGATATCGATACTAATTTAAGAAAAGCTCAAGAAGCTCGTCGTGTACTAGATAGACTCGTAGGATACGATCTTTCTGGAATAATCTGGAAGAAGGTACGTTACGGTCTATCAGCTGGGCGTGTTCAATCCCCTGCGCTTCGTATCATAATGGAGCGTGAGCGTGAAATCCGCGCTTTTGTTCCTGAACAATACTGGACACTAGAAGGACTTTTTGAAACTGGTAAGAGAGAAAAGCTTACTCTATCTTGCGTAGAAGAACCTCGCGAACAGAAAGAAATGGAAAGGATTCTTGGATTAGGCGAGAAAGAAAAATGGTATGTAAAAGATCTAAAAGCATCAGAACAAAAAAGAAGTCCTCGAGCCCCATTTACAACTTCTACTCTTCAACAAACAGCAAGTACACGTCTGGGATTTTCACCTTCTCGAACAATGCAAGTAGCTCAGAAACTATACGAGCAAGGGTTTATAACTTATATGCGTACAGATAGTACAACTCTTTCTGCGACATCACAAGCGCAAATCGTAAAAGTTATAGAGAAAAAATACGGTAAGGATCAAGCAGAACCTCGCGTCTATAAAACAAAATCTAAGAATGCTCAAGAAGCGCACGAGGCTATTCGTCCTAGTCATGTTGAATCTATGAATGAGGGATCGAATGATGAACAGAAAAGATTATATAGACTCATCTGGGAACGAACCGTTTCATCACAGATGATAGATGCGAAATTAATGAAGACAAAAATAGTGGCGAATATTAAAACTGATAATATTCCAGATTTCACAGCGAATGGTTCACGTGTCCTTTCTCTTGGATGGCTTGCTTGCGATACAGAAGCACGCGGTGAAGATGTAGAACTTCCACTTGTAAAAATTGGTGAAGAGTTAAAACTTCTTGAACTTAAAAATATTGAAAAATTCACTGAGCCACCAAACAGATACTCTGAAGCAGGACTTGTTAAAGAGCTTGAGGCTCGTGGTATAGGAAGACCTTCAACATATGCATCTATTATGCGTACTATTGAGGATCGTGGTTATGTAGAGAAACAAGGTAAAACTCTATTCCCAACCGATACTGGAGATGTAGTTTCGAGCTTTCTTGAAGCTAACTTTGCTGAATATATAAGTGACACATTCACAGCAGAAATGGAAGATGAACTCGATGATATCTCAAACGGCAAACGTGAATACGAGAAAACTCTTAAGGATTTCTACATTCCGTTCCAAAAAGATATTAAAGAAAAAGACAAACTTGCGAAAGCAACAAACATGGGTGAAGCACCAAGCGATATGAAGTGCCCTAAGTGTGGAGGTGAGATGATTATAAAACTTGCTAGAAACGGTAAGTTCTATTCATGTGCGCGTTATCCAGATTGCGATGGAGCAAGAACTATGGAAGGACTAGAACTTGAAGGCCCAAAAGAAACTGGTGAAATGTGTCCACTATGTGGAGATAAGAAAGGTAAATCAGGCGGTGGTAAACTTGTAGTAAGACAAGGAAAATATGGGGCTTTCGTATCTTGTTCACGTTATCCAAAATGTAAATTCATAAAAGAAGATGAAGAAGAAAAGAAAAAGAAAATGACAGATGTTACTTGCCCAGTATGTAACAAAGGTAAAATGATGGAGCGTCGTGGGCGCTTCGGCATATTCTACTCGTGTTCAAACTACCCAGACTGCAAGAACGCAATCAAAGCAAAGCCTACTGGAAACATTTGTCCTCTATGTCAATCACTGATGATGGAAGGGACAAAAACTATACCAGAACGCTGTTCAAATAAAATGTGCAAAATGCACAACCCACATAAAACTGGCGAGAATGTGAAATTAAAGAAAAAAATGTAACTTCCAGAAATCTTTATGGTGAGCTATACTGTCTTATATGCCTCATAGCCACGACATTACTTCCCTTGTACATGGATTAAATAGTGAAGATAAAAAGCTTATAGAAAAAGCCTATAATTTCGCAGAACATGCTCACGAAGGACAAAAAAGAAACAGTGGTGAGCCTTACTTCAACCACGTTTTTGAAACAGCTAAAATACTGGCTGGTCTTGGTATGGATAGTAAAACAATAGTTGCGGGATTACTACACGACGTTATAGAAGATACTCCAGTAGATGAAGAAGGACTAGAGGAAGAATTTGGTAAAGAAATAGTTACTCTAGTAAATGGAGTAACTAAGCTAGGAACAATGAAATACACTGGGGCCGAGCGCCACGTGGAAAGTCTACGTAAATTCTTTATGGCTATGGCTAATGATTTACGAATTCTAATTATTAAACTAGCCGATAGACTTCATAACGTCAGAACTCTCCAATATGTAAAACCTGAGAAACAGAAACGTATAGCACTCGAAACAATAGAAATACATGCACGTCTTGCTGACCGTATAGGTATGCATAAATTAAAAGGTGAGCTCGAGGATGCAGCCTTCCCTTTCGTCTATCCTAAAGAGTATGCCGATATTGAAAAATTGCTTGAACAAAATTCAAAGAGTAACCAGAAAGAACTTGATCTAGTATCTAAGCAATTAAAGAAAACACTACACGAACAAAAAGTGAAAGTAATAGAAATGAGTGCCCGTGCTAAGCACAAGTATAGTCTATGGCGCAAAATTAAACGCTACGATATGGATATAGAAAAAATTTACGATATCGTGGCTCTTCGTGTAATTGTTGAAGATATAGAGAACTGCTATAGAGTACTTGGTATCGTCCACGGCTTATTCCAGCCTGTACCAGGGCGTATAAAGGATTATATAGCCACACCTAAACGAAATGGCTATAGATCCCTACACACTACGGTATTTACAGGTAATGGAGGGGTTGTAGAAATTCAAATTCGTACACCAGAAATGCATGCTGAAGCTGCTTATGGTATCGCCGCTCATTTTATTTATAAAGAGATTGGGAAAGGGCCTCACACTAAAAACAATGAACATATAGATAAAAATCTGGAATGGATTGACCAACTCAGAGAATTACACAAAATAGTAGACAAGCCTTCTAAGTTCCTAGAACACTTAAAGATGGATTTATTTCAAGATAGAATATTCGTCTTCACTCCTAAAGGTGATGTGGTAGATCTACCTTTTGACTCTAGTCCTATTGATTTTGCATATGCAATCCATTCAGATATTGGAAACCACGCTCAAAGAGCAAATATAAATAATAAAGTAGCTTCCTTAAATACTAAGTTACAAAACAATGATATTGTAGAAATAATCGTAAATAAAAAAGCAAATCCAACTAGTAAGTGGCTAGACTATACGAAAACCACAATGGCTAAAAAGCATATCAATGCCTATCTAAAGGAACATAGCCTATTGTCTAAATTCTTATCTTTCGGCAAGAATTAGAGTGAGAAGTTTTTAATGTTATATAAATCAACATCTTCTTCAGTTTGAGCAATCTCTTGTGGAGTTCTATCATCTTCTAGATGGCTATCATCGGATATTGCATCTTCGAGGCTTACTACTTCCACATCAGGAGAACCGATGGATTCTTCTATCTTTTGGGAAGCTATAAATTTATCTAGCATTTCGGTTGGAGTTTTCTCTTGATTTGATTTTAATAAATCTAAAATGGTTCGTAAGTCATCATTTGAAAAGAAGTCGATCATAATTTGGCCACCATTCTCTTTACGATCGATATGGACACGAGTACCAAGAGTCTCTTGTAATTTATCCTCAAGATCAGCGAGCTCTGGATCTGGGAGATATTCCTTTTTACGAATACGGTCAACTGCAATCTTACGGGCAATTTTTTCTGCATCTCGAACTGTCATTTTCTTAAACATTATCTCCTTAAAAAGAACCATCTGTTCTTCTGGTCTATCGGAGAGCATGAGTATTGGTCTAGTGTGACCTTCGCTAATTTTTCCAGCAGATAGTCCGTCTAGTATCTCTTGCGGAAGAGAAAGTAGACGTAGAGTATTAGATACATGCTCTCGACTTTTCCCTACCTTTGCTCCAATCTGATTATGGGTGAATTTAAATTCTTCAGCTAAGCGAAAGAAAGCTCGAGCTCTTTCTACTGGATTTAGATCTTCACGTTGCAAGTTCTCTATAATGGCAAGTTCAAGCTTGGCCATATTGTCATCTCCAACACGGATAATCACTGGCACCTGATCAAGTCCTGCAAGGCGAGATGCTCTAAGCCTTCTCTCCCCTGCGATAAGTTCATATTCGACGGCAATACCTCCATCTTCTTTCGGTACTTCAATACGAGATACAGTTAAAGGTTGTAATACTCCATATTGGCGTATTGAATCAGCGAGATCGCGAAGACGATCTTCATCAAATTCACGACGAGGCTGAAAAGGGTTTGGTTTAACTTTTTCTACATCAATCCAGAAGATTGAATTACTATAAAGCTGTGACATAAGGAATATTTTAGCATATTTTCATTCTGTTGAAAAATTAAAGAAAACCGTGTATACTCATCTTCGTATGCGTCGGTGGTAGAGTGGTCAATTACAACAGACTGTAAATCTGTCGCCTTCGGGCTACGAAGGTTCGAATCCTTCCCGGCGCACAATATAAAAAACGGCTTTAAGCCGTTTTTTATATTTATCAATTTTTAATACTAAGGATTTCCGTAACAACCTAGATCCGTCCAAGCTGTCCAAGCTGTATTTGTTACATATAAAGTTTTACCACTAGAGCCAACACAAGCATATACATTGCTTCCACCAGAAGTTTGAGTATTAAGTCCAGCCATTACAGAATAGTACTTTGTCGTTGGTAACAATCCACCTGCAGCATTAACACCGGTGTAAAAACCCGCTGTCCCAGTGCCTAAATTTGCAACAATTTTTTTACAAACATTTCTAGCTTCTGTCACATAAGCACTTCCACCATAGTAAGTATCACAACCACCTGAAGTTGTTATCCAAGCTACATTTGGCTGAAGAGCTGCATAAGTCTTATTTGTGTTCCATTCTAATTCTAATAATTTTTGAAACTCTAAAAGTTGTTGAATAACTACACTGTCTTTTGCCTTATTTCTAGCAGTACTTAAACTAGTTAAAACAATTGAAGAGAGTAGACTAATTATTGATATTACTAGCATGAGTTCTATTAAAGTAAAACCTGATTTATCTGATATGCCTCTTATTTTTTTCATAATATTAATTATATATTATTTATTTTAAAAATAGTAGTTATCTTTAAGATTTTGAATAAGGTGATGGTTTTGAGATTTTAACAGGAGATTTAATCTTCTTTTTCTTCATTTCAACTACTATTTCGTCCCCTTTCATTGTGACATATACTATATCCCCTTTCTTGACCCCTTTTGAGATAATGAAAGAAGCTACTGGATTAAGAATCTTATTCTGGATTAGTCTTCCGAGTGGCCTTGCTCCGTAATGAGGATTATAACCTTCTTTAGCAAGGTAAGTCAGAGCTTCAGCAGAGATACTAAGTTCAATATCTTTTGCTAATAATCTTTCTCTTATAACTTGAATCTTCAGGTCGACTATGTGTCTTATAACTTCCGGAGAAAGGATATCGAAGACTATTATATCATCTAATCTATTCAAGAATTCTGGCCTAAAATGATCTTTTAGAGTTTCAAGGACTTTTTCTTTAGTTGCTTGATATTCTTGGTCTTTCGAATTATTTGTAAATCCAAGAGACTCCATTTTTTCTATAAGATTAGACCCTATGTTTGAAGTCATAATGATAATAGTATTTTTAAAGTTAACAACGCGTCCTTTTGCATCAGTAAGTCTTCCATCATCAAGAACCTGTAGCAATACATTAAATACTTCAGGGTGAGCTTTCTCTATTTCATCAAACAATATAACAGAGTATGGTCTATGACGAACGGATTCTGTTAAATTACCAGATTCTTCATATCCAACATACCCAGGAGGTGAACCTATAAGCTTTGATACACTATGGCGCTCCATATACTCACTCATATCTACACGAATAAGTGCTTTGTCGTCATTAAACATAAATTGAGCAAGTGCTTTTGTAAGTTCAGTTTTACCGACACCTGTTGGGCCTAAGAAAATAAATGAACCAGTAGGTTTGTTTGGGTCAGAAATACCAGCACGAGATCTTCGAACAACATCGGCTATCTTACTGATAGCAACATCCTGACCGACAACACGCTTACGCAATTCATCTTCCATATGAGCAAGCTTCTCACGCTCTTCCTCTAACATCTTAACTAAAGGAATACCAGTCCATCTAGAAACAACTTCAGCAACATCTTCTGCTGTTATATCTTCTTTGAGGATTCGTCTGAATTTCTGAAGTTTTTTAAGTCTTGTAAGTTTAGTCTCAAGCTTATTCTGTAGATCTGGAATCTCTCCATATCTAATCTCAGCTGCACGAGCAAGATCTGAATGCATTTCAGCATTCTCTCCTTCTAGGCGAAGAGCTTCCAGTTCTTTCTTAATAGAACGGATACTAACAACAGTTTCTTTCTCATTCTTCCATTTTAGTTCGAGCTCTCGTGTTTTTTCTTTTAGATTAGCTATCTCTTTATCAATATCCTTTATTCTATTCTTTGTTTCCATATACTCAGGTGATTTACTTCCCGATCTAGAAACTTCTTTAGTAAGAGCTTCTTTCTCAATTTCAAAACGCATAATCTTACGGTGAGCATCTTCTAAGACTTGAGGTTTATTCTCAAGAGCAAGACGTAAGGCTGATGATGCTTCGTCTATAAGATCGACAGCTTTGTCTGGTAGGTATCTATTCGTTATGTAACGAGTAGATAAATTAACCGCAGCGATGATTGCATCATCTGTTATTCTAACTCCATGGAATAATTCATATTTTTCTTTTAGTCCACGCAATATAGCAATAGCATCTTCAACACTCGGCTCGTCAATAAAGATAGGTTGGAAGCGACGAGCTAGGGCTGGATCCTTCTCTATATGTTTCTGAAATTCTTTCAAAGTTGTTGCACCTATTGCGCGAAGTTCCCCACGAGCAAGAGCAGGCTTTAACATATTTGAAGCATCAAGAGATCCTTCTGCAGATCCAGCTCCAACAATAGTGTGTATCTCATCTATAAATAGAATTATCTTACCTTCTGATTTTTCTATTTCTTTCATTATACCTCTGAGTCTTTCTTCAAATTCTCCTCTGTATTTTGTTCCAGATAACAACAGACCTAAATCAAGAGATACTACTTCTTTATCTCGAAGACTCTCTGGTACATCATTCTTTGCTATCCGTTGGGCAAGAGCTTCAGCGACTGCTGTTTTACCAGTACCTGCTTCACCTATTAGTATAGGGTTATTCTTAGTACGACGTGAAAGTATCTGCATCATGCGCATAATTTCAGTATCTCTACCTATGACTGGATCAAGTTTATCGGCCCTGGCAAGCTCTGTTAGGTTACGAGTGAATTTAGTAAGTAACTTTGGCTTTTTGGAAGTTCCACTACCGCTTACATTCTCGCTTCGTAAAATTTCAAGTACGTTTACAACTTGCTCCTTTTCAATCTTGAAACGAGATAATAAGTCCTTTGCTTCTCCTGGAGTTTCAAGGAGGGATATAAACAAATGCTCAGTAGAGACAAATTCATCTTTCAAAGCTGTAGCTACCTTACTAGAACCTTCAATAGCTTGAGCTAGATCAGGGGTAAGATAAAGTTGATACGAAGGAGATATAGTATTACGACTCTCTGGAGATTCGATCATTTCCGTTAGATTGTCAGTTAGCAAAATAGTATCTACATCCATTTTATCTAGAATAGATATGATAAATGAATCCTCCTGAATAAGAAGTGAAATTAATAAGTGTAGAGTATTTACGTGGTTCTGACCACGCTCAATAGCCAATTCGTGAGCTTTACGAATGGCTTCTTTGGCTTTAGTTGTAAAATGATTAAATGGGGGCATATTTTATATATTAAATTTAATTTGTAGTGCTTGTAGTTGGAGCTTGGTTTGCATCTTGTTTCTTTGAAATCTTTAGTACAATGAAACCATTATCAAATCTTTTTATGACGGTGGCGTCAAAATCTTTTTTATCCATTACTACTCTATATGTATCCTTGTCTGTTAGAATACTTGAATCTGTAAGAATTAATCCTACATCTGAAATAATTATACCCTTACCCAATGCTTTAGGTTCTGGTAATGGTGGAATTGATCCTGGACCTGGATCCTTTGGAGCTTCAACGACTGGATATATAGAAACCATAGCATCCCCTTCCCCAAAGACTATAGGAGAATCTTTGCTATTATTTTCACTACTGTCTACTGTTTTTGGAGCTTCAACTGTTGTAACCTTCTCTATCGTTCGTTGTATAACATTATTGATAGTCTGAGGAACACTCTTTGGAGCCTGTTGCATAAGCGATACAGTAATTATTCCTGTAGCTATTGAAACAACAAATGTAATCAGTAAAGTAAGTAGTATTAGTTGTGGTTTATTTAGTTCCTTTAAATCCATATCACTCAGTATACCACAGCTGTCAAACCTATTTCCACTGTCTGTATTTAATTAAAATATCTTTAAGATTTTTAACAAAAATATCTATATCACCTTTTTTTGTTTGTCTACCAAGAGAAATTCTAAGTGATCCGTCTACCGAGCTACTAATTTTATTTCCTTCTTTACGAATGGCAGTTATCACATGAGACTCATCTAATTCATCGCTTTTACAAGCACTCTTTGATGAGACTTCTATCCCTTTTGCATTCAATTCTATTACCAATAATTCACTTGATATATTTGATACAGAAATATTAATATTGTTTGGAAGACGATTCACCTCATCACCATTCAAAATTATTTGATAACCTGAAGATTTATTTAATTCTAATATTTTTTTTATTCCATAATCTCGAATTTTTACTAAACGAGCAGATTCTTTTTCTTTTATTTTGTTTGTTAAAGATAAAGCATAAGATATACCAGCAATCGCCATAGTATTTTCAGTTCCAGAGCGTATTCCGAATTCTTGACCTCCACCTTTATATATTGGGTTAATCAAAATGCCTCTTTTCTTATAGAGAACGCCTATTCCTTGTGGACCATATATCTTAGAGCTATTAAAAGTCAGGAGATCAACCCCCAATTTCTCTATATTTTCTGTATATAAATAATTCATCGCCTGACAAGAATCACTATGGAATAGGGGTAATTTTGTATTATTTTCTTTTCTATAATGTCTAATAATTTTGGCTATCTGTGTTAGTGGTTGAATCGTTCCAATTTCATTATTGGCATACATTATTGATACTAAAACTGTATTCTTCTTAATTGAATTTTTAATCTCTTTTATATCCACAAATCCTTTTTCGTCTACATCTATGTATGTCACTTCAGCTTGTTTGCTTTCTTCAAGCATTTTACAGTTCTCTAAAACAGCAGCGTGCTCAATCTTTGATGTTATGATATGTGGTTTAACGTTGTCTTTATAAGCACTTACAATACCTAAAATAGCGATAGCGTCACTTTCAGTACCACTACCAGTAAAAATAATCTCATCTTCATGTGCAAACAATTCACTAGCTATCCTTTTACGAGCTTCTTTAATAAGATTAGATGCTTCAATCCCATTTTTATGTATAGCACTAGGATTCCCCAAAAAAGCTCTTTTTTTCAGGTCTAGTTGTTTTACAACTTTTGTATCGACTGGGGCAAGAGAAGCATAGTCAAGATAGACAATTTTTTTAATTTTATTGGAAATTTTTATCATAAATATTTATATTAAGACACTATATCATATATTGTAAAAAAGGCTTTATTAGTATATACTCTTTGGAGTTATGACTATATCTATCCTTATATACATACTCTCTGGAGTTATAATTATACTTCTTGTATGGATCGGTTTACTTGAACACCGCTTGAAAAAGTTTTTTGCTGGCACAAAAGCAAAAAATCTTGAGGAAGTTATGCTCACATTAGGTAAACAAGTAGGAGAACTTCATAACACTCAAAAAGTAATTAACGAGCATTTGGTTACTGTCGACAATAGGCTTAATAAATCAATCCGTAATATCGAAACAATCCGCTTCAACCCATTCTTAGATGCAGGTAGTAATCAGAGCTTCGCAATTTCATTATTAAATGATGAAGGTGATGGTGTAATATTGTCTAGCTTATATGCTAGAGACAGAATGAGTATATTTGCAAAACCAATAAAAAAGGGTAAATCTGAATTTGAATTATCTATAGAAGAGAAAGAGGTATTAAAAAAATCAATCTAAATAAATTATATGGATAAGAAAAACACACAATCAAATATTGTGACTCGCCCACCCGTAGTTGTTGTTATGGGGCATGTTGATCATGGAAAATCCACTCTTCTTGATTTTATAAGAAAATCAAATACTGTTGCCGATGAGTCAGGTGGTATAACACAACACATAAGTGCTTATGAAGTTACACATAAAGACGAGAAAGGTGAAGATCGACTTATTACTTTCCTTGATACTCCTGGGCATGAAGCATTTGAGAAAATGCGCGAGCGTGGAGCTATGACTGCTGATATCGCAATATTAGTAGTTTCAGCTGAAGACAGTGTGAAAGCCCAAACTGTAGAAGCATACAATACTATAATAGAAAGTAAGACTCCTTATATAGTTGCAATAAATAAGATTGATAAATCTAACGCAAATATAGAGAAAGTAAAGATGGATTTAGTAGAGAAAGGAATATATCTTGAAGGTATGGGCGGTGATATACCTTTTGTGCCAATATCATCTAAAGAAGGTACTGGTATTAATGAACTTCTTGATATGGTTCTTCTAGTAGCTGATATTCAAGACCTTACTGGAGATAAATCACTTACAGCAAGTGGAGTAGTCATCGAAGCTAATCGTGAACCAAAGCGTGGAATTTCTGCAACATGCATCATAAAAAATGGGACATTGCGATCTGGAATGTTTGTTGCATGCGGACAAGCCATAGTTCCAACTAGAATAATGGAAAACTTTCTGGGTAAACCTGTAAAAGAAGCTACTTTTTCCTCTCCTATACGTCTAGTAGGTTTTGAATCTTTACCTGAAGTTGGAAGTGTATTTGAATCATTTAAATCTAAGAAGGAAGCAGAGGCTTACGTCCGTATTGTGAAAGAAGAAAATCTTAGTGATAAAAAGAGTGATATTAATAATGTGTTGTCTGGAAAACTCATACCTTTGGTTATAAAAACAGATGTAGCTGGTACAATAGAAGCTCTTGAAAAAGAGATTACTAAGCTAAACTCTGAAGAAATATCATTTAAGATAGTTAGTAAGGGTGTGGGTGCTATTAACGAGTCAGACTTAATGATGGCACGTGATAATAAAGAGAGTATTATTGTTGGTTTTAATACTAAGATAGACAATGCTGCTCGAGACTTAAACGAGCAGTTAAAAGTAACCATTGAAACATTTGATATTATCTATAAGCTAACCGACTGGCTAAAAATAATTCTAGAAGAAAGACGTCCTCGTCAAGAAGTTATTGAAGTCACAGGAACTATAAAGATTTTGAAAACATTTGGGGCAACAAAAGATAAGCAAGTTATAGGTGGAAAGGTTATATCTGGTCGTATAACTGATGGTGGTATGGTTAGAATAATAAGACGTGATTTTGAAATAGGTAAAGGTAAGATTGTAGGATTACAACTAAACAAAATAAAAACAAAAGAAGTACTTGAAGGAACAGATTGCGGTATGCTTGTTGATTCTAAGATAGAAATTGCCCCAGGAGATGTATTAGAAGCTTTTATCGTATCTATAAAATAAAATGTCAAATTTTCGATCAGAAAAAATAACAAATCATATAAAAGAGCTTGCGGCAATGTTTATCGAAAAAGAAGCAGGCCCAACATCACTCATAACCGTGACTCGAGTTCTTCTCTCTCCTGATAATAAAAAAGCGAGTATCATGATAAGTGTGCTACCAAGAGACAAAGAAGATGCTGCTTTTGGATTTGTAAGACGTAATCTAGGAGAATTACGTAAATATATATCGAAGGGTTTGAAAGTTAATCCTGTCCCATTCCTAGATGTTAAGATAGATGAGGGTGAGAAGAATCGCCAAAAAATTGACGAATTGCTCACGAAAAGTTAGGATAGTCTTACGGCGTGGTGGCGAAGTGGTAACGCTGCGGTCTGCAAAACCGCCATTCGCGGGTTCGATTCCCGCCCACGCCTCCACGCGAGAAATCGCGAAGTGTTCACAAGTAAATATGCCCAGGTGGCGGAATTGGTATACGCGCTAGTCTTAGGAACTAGTGGAGCAATCCTTGGAGGTTCAAGTCCTCTCCTGGGCACCAGAATGGAACAAGTCGCTGTTCTAAAGCTTCAAATCCATTTTTACATTTATACTGCAAGCTATTTTCAGAAAAATAAAGTTCAGAAAAGATATATCGGGTAAACTTATCTTTTTCAGCAGGGTTAGCAATAAAATCATATAGCATAAGGTTTTTCAAGAGTTCAGAAAGTTCAATTACTTTTTGAGCAACTTCCAAAATACTTGCAGTAGTAGTCTGCTCCTGTTGCGTTAACTGAACATATTGATTATTCAATTGCATCTCAGATTCCAGGTAACTTTCCGGAGTATATACGCCTGTTCTGAGTAAATTCAATTTGTTTTGCTGCAAGTAGTTGATATCCTCTTGCGTCTTTCTTTTTTGCCTATCTATACTTGCCAAATGCTCTATTCTCTTTTGTTCTACTTCCGGTAATTCTATTTTTGTACTCTTCTCAATTTGAAGAAGCTCATCTTCGGTCAGAATCAATTTTTCAATAGTTTTTGAGATAACGCTATCGATAATCCCGTTATTAAAATTCTTGGTTTTATTCTCACAAAGAGGTTTACAATTTACACAGTAATACTGTATACCCTTTTTTATATATGGGGTGTAAACCCTTTGACAATTACCACATCGTATTAAACCTCTGTATGGATAAAATAGTTCACTGGAATATTTCACACTTACATTTTTCTTATTCAACATCTGTTGCACCTTCATAAAGACTTCTTCGGATATTAATGGTTCATGGCTATTACTTTTTATGAATGTATCATTATTACCCACTACACTTGAAAAAGTTGCAAAAGCATCAGGCGTTAAACTGGTTGATTTTTTTGAAGCTGACGACAATAATTTGGAAGATATAAATTCCTACGATGCTTCTTTGATGAAAAAGATGGTCTTTGCTTTTGTGGATGCTCTCGTAGGTAAGAAAAATTAAAGGATGCAATTAGTGGCGTTCTATCTGATATAAAGTAAGAAAGCTCCGAAAGGAGCTTTCTTACTTATTTTTAAGCATATAGTTTACCAAAATCTTCTCTTCTGTGTGTGTAGTGTTTCCTGTTTTGATACGAGATTTTATTTAGACTTTTTAGTTTTGTTATTGGTAATAAGTCACCGTCAATAATATTGGTTGATTCATAAAATAAAAAATCTTTTAGCTTTGTCAAATATTCTATCCCTTTGATGCTTGCAATATCTCCTAAATCAATAAGTAAAAGGCGTTTAAGCTTCTTCAAGTGCAACACTTCGGATATGTTAGATATTCCTTTACAACTTTGAATTTCTAACTCTTCTAATTCGTGCAAATTTTGAAGCCCTTGAAGCGATGTTAATTTCTTTAAATTCCCTAATCGTAAAGTTTTTAAGTCTTTTAATGCTGATAGTCCTTGAATATTTTCAATGGGTGAATTTAATATTGACAACTCTTTAAGATTAAATAATTTTGAAAACATATCGCTACCTTTTTTATCATAGGTATTAATGAAAAGCTTTTGAATACTTGATGTTTCAAATAAAGAATCAGAACCTTTTATCCACTCAAAACTACATTCTACAAGGTTAGGAAAAGCATTGAAATTTATTGGTGTCTTACAGTACGTTGATATTTCAAATTTAAGTAATCCACTTAAACTATATATAGGTTTAATAGATTTTATACTAAAATCAATGATAGTTAGTGATTTCAGATTGGGAAGAAATTCAAGAAAATCTACATTATCCCCACGCCAACCCTTACTATCATTTAACTCTATTTCTTGTATATTTTTATCTAAAAGCAACTTTAAATACGAATCTTGCCACAACCCTTTTACAATTGCCTTTGTCCCTAATAATCCATTTTCAAATTCGATATTATTACTCATAGTCTATGGGATTTTAGGTAATAAATATTGTCTTGCTGGTCTAATTGGGTTACGGATGTTCTCAAGATACTTGATACCCCCAAAAGAATTTATACGTAACTGTTCTGCGATTTCTCGGGCAGTTTTACCACCTAAAACTTCTGTGGTTTTAACTACAGTTCCGGGCAATAATTTACCTGATGCAATGTGCTCTTCAAGTCTAGCTGCTATATTCCCTGATTGCCCTATGTACGTTTTGCCTGATACTGCTGTAAACTGATAAATACCTTCAGTTGCTTGCACTCCCATTTTAGCTGCATTTAAGATATTTACAGTTTTAGCAACTACATTATAAGGCAAAGTAGTTACAAGTGCAAGTGCAGAAATTGTTGTAGCAGCATTTTTTGTTGTAAAAAAAGAGGTAGCTGCAACCTGATGCAAATAAAAATAATTGGGGTGTCCTTCTACTACAGACTGAATATACTTTTGCTCCCACATCTTATTAGCTTCATCAAAAGGATTATGATAAATGAGTAAGCAAAATTAAAGAAACTCTATCTAGATACCCTAGCTCTTTGGTGGTCTTAATTGATTGCCACATATAAATGTAAAGTACCTATATTCCATAGGCTAAATAAATAAACTAGAATGGAACTTGTAGCAGTCTGCTTCTATTGCGCTATAGTGTTTTTTCAAAGGTTCTTGATTTATTCTAAATAAAATGTTATTTTTAATAAAAATTGTAAACTACTAAAACTCCTAACTATGCAAAAGACAACAACTGCGTTGCTTATTTTTTGGAAAGACGTAACGTTATTAGCACCGTCAAAATCAAAACACAGATTAATTGGACAAATTGATCCATTAGCCTGTTCCAACTTATTCTCATCAGAAAGAGAAAGGGTGAATTACATAAAGGATACCCTTGTTGGTAAAAAATTTGGTGGAAAGAATTTTCACACCAATTTTCATCTGATAAACAATCCTATCAAATTTAATCATGTGGATGAGCTTGGTCAAAAACTTTTTACAGCCTACATTGCCACTATCAAAAATGAAAAAATATTGAGAAATGGCTTCATTATTGATGAATCAGAAATGTGGGTAAACTTAGAGGAAATTAAAAAAAACAAAGGGTTTATAATAAGCCCCATGTTTAAAAAAGCTCTCTGCTGTGTGTCTAAAATTCCCTAAACCAGAGCAAACGTGTAATCCTCAATAAACAATAGTTTATTGAGGATTTTATTTATATTGATGCTAAATTATTATAAGGATCATCAATACAATCCAGAGTTGAACCCCGAAGGAACAGAGCACATGAACGGTCTAGCTCCAAAATTCGCTGTACCGTCTGAATCTTGATACTGAGAACCCCAAGCTGGGTAAATAGTTCCAGACAGACCAGTGAATGCTGTGCCTAGCGAGCTACAATTCTTATAAAAACTTATTGTCTTTGAATCCATATCAAGAGCAACACCTATCACATCTCCATTATGCCCTTCGGTTCCATAATACCCTTGGTTACCAACATGGAATTTAACACCGTCATCCATAACCATAGACCACCCTGAAGAATCTTCTCCAAGAATCCTATTGAGATTTGCTGAACTAGTTGCAACTCCGACAAACTGGTCACCTGATTTATCTAATTTAACTTCCCAATACCATTTACCACTTGATTTACCGATTTTTGATCTAACAACTCCGATTCCTCTATTCCAAGAAGCGGTAAGGTTTCCATTAGAAAGTGAAACCTTTGATCCTTTATCTGAAGGGTTCCATGTAGTATAAGTCACTTTAGATGGTAAAACAACACCGTTATGAACAGTCGCAGAAACAGCAGAGGCATTCCCAATATTACCAGCCGCATCGTATGCTTTAGCGGTGAGAGAGTACGCACCGTTAGAAACGGTTGTAGTATTCCAAGTTATAGCCCAAGGTGCTGTAGTATCTGTATCTATCAAAGTATTATTTTTATAAAAATTAACTTTTGTGACTCCAATATTATCTGTAGCACTAGCTGCTAAAGTGACTACACTTGATAAGGTTTGACCACTAGAAGGACTTGTGATTGCAACTACTGGAGGTATTGTATCTGGACCAGGAGAAACAGTATTACTCACAATAACAGACACAGGAGTCGATATAGTACTGTTACCTGCCGCATCGTATGCTTTAGCGGTTAATAAATGTATCCCATTAGAAACGGTTGTAGTATTCCAAGAATAACTATAATTTGAAGCAGGGTTCCCCGAACCTAATAACACAGGATTGCCAGTAGTAGGATTTCTATAAAAGTCGACATGATCTACCCCTATATTATCACTTACATTAACTATGATTACTTTATTCTGTGATATCGTTTGTCCATTAGTAGGGTTTGTGATTAAAACTAATGGAGATGTTGTATCTGGACCATTATTAACAGTAATGGTAACTGTATCAGTAGCAAATAAACCTCCATTATCAGTGACTTTTAATTGGAATGTATAAGACCCTTGTGAAAGACCTGTGACACCTGTTCCGACATTATTGGGGGTTGTCATAGAACCAGAACCTCCAGAGATTTTTGTCCACAGGTATGTTAAAGGACCATTCTCTGGATCACTACTTAGACTTCCAGAAAGAGAAGCTGAATTTGTAGGAAGAGTTATTGTTTGATCGGCTCCAGCATTTGCAACTGGAGGAAGATTCGAAGATATTAGTGTAGTAAAGTTGTATGTATAATTCGAAGCTAAATGATTACCAGCAATATCAGTAATGGCAGTTGTTAAAGTCACTGAATAAGTTACACCCGCTGAAAGTGAAGATAAAGGAGTAATAGTAATCTTATTATTACTATATGTTGAAGTAGAAGAAATTATATTAGATCCTTGCTTAATTTGTACACTTGAAGTTGTAACCGTACTTGAATTTAAAGGTTCACTAAATGTCACGACAGGTTTAATCGTAACAGGTACTCCTGTAGAGTTATTAGTTGGGGTTACACTTACAACTGTAGGAGGAGTAGTATCCGATGGAGGTGGAGTTGAACCTGTTTCTAGATAACCTATATCAGGAGCAGATCCACTAAATGGAAGACCGACGTTAATCCCAGAGTCGATGAGAGGAGAACTCGCAGATAAAGAATATGTTGAGGTGTTTGCAAAGGCAGGGTTGATATTAATTAGATTGTTAGCATAGGTATAGTTAACAGGTGCTGGTGCATTTGCAAGTAGCGGAGCATTATCATTCCCATTACCATACATATCATTATTACTAATATTAAGATTTGTAATACCAACAGAACTATACTGAGTAATAGGAGCACCCATAGCACCATTAATAATATTATTCTTTATATTAACATTACTTATCGAACCGGAATCTATACTAGGTAATTGAATTCCCCACCAAGTCTGATTTGATGGAGACATAATCATAGTATTATTATAAACACTAAGACCATTATAAGTTACATTGGTATGACCATCACCTCCAAAATTTATAAAAAATCCTGTACCCTCTCCCATTCCTATATTTTTAATAAGATTTCGACGAATAATATTGTTTTTAATAACTGAATTATCTCTTGGAGTATATAGAACGCCAGTTGTAATTTTATCAAAAACATTATCTTCTACTATAGCTGTATCTGTCTGAAATTCTAACGTAACAGCTGTTTGAATATAATTATTTATATAAGGCATTTGTATCAGATTGTGATGAATCCAAGTTGAAAAAGCATATGAGCCTTTATCTTGGTAATTTAGATCAATTCCACCACCATTCATTGTATTGTTATAAATCTCCAATCCTTGAACATTGAATAATTCAATGGCAAAATCCCAGTTATTATTACCTTCTGGAGCACCGTTCATAATCTTATTGAGAGTATTATTATAGATTTTAACTCCTTTCAAATATCCATCATTCCAATATTTTATAGGCCAACCATTTTGTCCTTGAGGTCTACTGTCCTGAGTAATAGTATTATTATAAATCAACATGCCATCTTGTCCTCCAATATTTAAAGCTCCTGCTCCATATTGATTATTTACATATCTAGCACTATTAGTCATTATATTATCATGAAAAGAATTACCAGTAGCATAAATATTAGGAGCACCATCTCCAGTATCTATTCTACCTCCAAACAAAACTCCTCTATCTTTAAAATCTTGTATAGTTGTATTGTAAATACTAACATTACTTCTTCCAGCAACTTGAATTCCCCAGAATGTATGCAAATTCTGACCATCAATTTTAAGATTTGAAATATGCTGATTACCATTAGTTCCTTCAGCGTTTGAAGTAAGCTCTATCATGGCTGTCCAATCACTACTAAGATTACTTTTCAATATAGAATTATTCCCATTTCCTTCAATGCTGACACCTGTATGCAATAGACAAGCTTCAGATTCTATATATGTACCAGCATTAACATGTATAATATCTCCTGAACCAGAGACTGAATTACAAGCTTTTGCAAGAGTCTTCCATGGAGAAGATTGAGCCCCAGAGTTAGAATCATTACCAGCAGTATCTACATAATATGTATTTCCGGCAGCAAAAGTGTGACTTGAAGATATCACAATTCCAACACTAAATATGAATGCTACTATTAATACAATATAGTGTACTGTATTCTTATTGGCTGTCTGGTGCCATTTATAATACCATGCTAAGTTGCTCTCTAATCTTTTATGTAGCTTTTCCATATGTTTATATAAATCTATATTTATTATTATAAGCTAATTATACCAATATAGAGTGGTATGTCTATAAGAATTGTGTATAACTAATAAGCTGATAAAATTTGCATTATTTAAAATAATATAGTAATATTGCCTAATGACGATTATTGCTACTATATTACCGTATATACAGATTATACTGTCTATTATTTTGATTGTTGCTATCCTATTACAGCAATCAGATACAGGCGCAGGAGGTGTTTTTGGGGGTGGAGATGGAGGTGGCTTATACCACACACGTCGAGGCTTCGAAAAGTTCCTATTTATTACAACAATTGTTGTTGGAATACTTTTTGCTGTATCAGCCTTTATTGCAATACTCGTTAAGTAAGAGGTTTACTCCACTAAAATAACAACTAATAAAAGAGAATTTCTCTAAAAAGTGCATTGTATGCATAATTTCCTTAAATTTATAAAAGAATTTCGTATCCCTAAAAAAGATGAGCTTCGTGTTGCAATAGCATCATATGATAAAAAGAAGTTTTTAATTTTAGTTACAATTATTATTGTAGCTTTTATTGCTGTGCTATCTATTTTAGATAAAATAAACTCCCAATTTGTAGTTACAGTCCCAGAAGATGGTGGCTCTATAACAGAAGGAATCATTGGTGTTCCAACATTAATAAACCCAGTACTTGCAATATCAGATGCCGATAAAGATATATCTGCTCTTATATACTCAGGCTTAATGCGAAAAGATTCAAATGGAGAACTTATTCCAGATTTAGCTGAATCATACACAGTATCACCAGACGGAATGACTTATACTTTTACATTGAAAAACAATCTAAAATTTCACGATGGAGAACCTCTAAATGCAGATGATGTTGTTTTCACAATTGAGAAAATAAAAGATCCATTAATAAAGAGTCCTCGTAAAGTGGGATGGGACGGGGTAGAAATAGAAAAGAAAAGTAGTAACACTGTCGTATTTACTCTTAAACAACCTTACATATCATTCTTAGATAATACCACTATCGGTATACTTCCAATGCATGTTTGGAAAAATGTAACTGAAGCTGAGTTTAGTCTATCCCCTTTAAATATTAAAGCTGTCGGTGAAGGACCATATATGATTAATTCAGTTGTAAAAGACAAAGATAGTATTCCAGAAAGGTATAATCTCAGAAGATTTAAAGATTACAAACTCGGAACGCCTCATATAAAAAATATAACGTTTATTTCTTTCGCTAATGAAAAAGATTTAATGAAAGATCTGGTTAGTCACTCAATAGATCAAGCAAGTGGTCTGTCCCCTGAAAATTCTGAAAATATAATAAAAGCTGGATACATTATAAAAACTGCAATATTACCAAGAATATTTGGGATTTTCTGGAATAGTGAACATAACAAAATATTTACAGATAAAGCAGTCGTAAATGCATTTGATAAAGCTATTGATAGACAAGAAATAGTTGATGAGGTTTTAAATGGATATGGGGCTCCAATTCACAGTCCAATACCAGAAACAATACTTCCAAATGAATCTGATCCATCATTTAGTAAGTCTCGCATAGAAGAATCAAAAGATATATTAGAGAAAGCTGGTTGGACTATAGGCCCAGATGGTATAAGAGTAAAAGGTGGAACAAAAGTCGTAACTCAAACAAAAAAAGTAGGTAAGAAAACAATTACTCAAAATGTAACAGTTAGTACTGGTCAGACAACAAAACTAGTCCTATCTATAACAACAGGAAATACTCCTGAGCTAAAAAAAGCTGCTATGTTGATAAAAGAACAATTAGAGAGTATAGGAGCTTCAGTTGATATAAAATCATACGAAACAGGTCCACTCAATCAGTTAATTAGAAGTCGCGATTATGAAGCATTGTTCTTCGGCCAGATAATTAATCATGAGTCAGATTTATTCTCCTTCTGGCATTCATCACAGAAAAATGATCCTGGGTTAAACATTGCCTTATACAGTAATAAAAATGTAGATTCAATACTAGAAAGTGTTCAAAAAATTAATGACGTTGAGACTCGCTACAAAAAATACAGCGACTTATCATTAGAATTCAACAAAGATCTTCCAGCTATATTAATCTACTCACCTAAATACCTATACGCAATTTCATCAAAGATACATAATCTTTCATTTGAAGCAATAACCGTGCCTTCAGACCGTTTTGTGTCAGCCTATAAATGGTATACCAACGAAGATAAGGTATGGAAAATCTTTACTAAATAAATATAAATTAAATAATTATGAACGAAACACCTAACGCACCACATAACCCACAAAACAGAAACCCTAAGAGTACTCATCATTTCAAAACACATAAAACAAATGTGCGAACTTTGCATAAGAATACAAACACTACACACAAGAGTCCACATCCAACCCATAAACAAACGGGTCATGGTAAACCAGTAAGTAGAAGTAGTTACCAATATGGTAATACAAAAGGAGGTAGACGCCCTCGTGCTATGGCACAAGATGCGAATGAAAAACCAGCGCCATTAAAAAAGAAGACCACTTCTATCCCTCCTGTAGCTCCTGGAGTTATCCGTATAATACCTCTAGGTGGTGTTGAAGAAATTGGAAAGAACATGACAGCTATAGAGATTGGTAATGACATTATAGTTATAGATGCTGGTATGCAATTTAAGACAGAAGATACACCAGGAATTGATTACATAATTCCTAACACAACTTATCTAGAAGAGAGAAAAGAAAAGATTAGAGGTATGTTTGTAACTCATGGACACTTAGATCACATAGGTGGTATTCCACTTGTTATGAGTCGTATAGGGAACCCTCCACTTTACTCTAGAAACCTTTCTATTCTTCTTATGAAAAAACGCCAAGAAGAGTTCTCTCACCTGCCGGCACTAAACTGTCAGATAGTTGAGAAGGATTCAGTGATAACAGTTGGAGATATGCGCATAAGATTCTTCGGAGTAACTCATACAGTCCCAGATTCAATGGGTATAATAGTAGAAACTCCATACGGACTAATCGTTACTCCAGGTGACTATAAACTTGATCAAATTGATGGAGTCGTATCAGATGAAGAAGAGAAGGAATACGCCTTCTTTGACAAAGAAAAAGTATTACTACTTCTGACTGATTCAACAAACATAGAAAATGAAGGCTTCTCTCTTCCTGAATCAAAAGTAAATGAAGGACTGGGTAAGCTTATACGTACCTGCAGTGGCCGTATCATTATCGCTGCGTTTGCTTCACACATAACCCGCCTAGTTAAGATCGTTGAAACTGCTGAAGCATTAGGCAAAAAAGTAGTGCTTGATGGTAGATCACTAAAAACAAACATGGAAGTCTGTGAGCAAGCCGGCTTATTTAAACCCAAGAAAGGAACTATCATTCCAGTAGAAGAAGCTGATAGTTATCCTCCAAATAAAGTTATAGTCCTTATGACTGGTGCTCAAGGAGAAGAGTTTGCTTCACTTAACCGCGCCGCAAACAAAACTCATAAGAAGTTTACTATCCGGGCCGGAGACACAATTATACTTTCAGCCTCTATTGTCCCTGGCAATGAAATATCAGTTCAACATTTAAAAGACAATCTAGCTCGCCATGGAGTAAAGATTATAAGTTATAGAACCTCTGAAGAAACCATTCATGCTACAGGTCACGGAAACCAAGAAGATGTGAAGTGGCTTCATAGGAAGACTCACCCAAAATTCTTTATACCTATACACGGATGGCACTCAATGCTCGTAAAGCATAAAGAGGTAGCTATGTCACTCGGGATGTCTGAAGAGAATATCGTTGTGCCAGATAATGGATCTATAATTGAAATCACAGATGAAGGGACAAAAATAGGAGTAAGGAAAGAAAAAGCTCCATCAAATCCTATGATGGTAGATGGATTCTCAATTGGCGATGAACAAGAAGTTGTCATTAGAGACCGTCAGATGCTTGCCCAAGATGGTATGTTCGTCCTTATTGCAACCATCGACTCTACAACGGGTAAACTACGTAAGTCCCCTGATATAATTTCACGTGGTTTTATCTATCTAAAAGAAAATCAGGAATTACTACATCAAGTCAGATTGATTATAAAGAAGAGTATAGAAGACGGAACTAGAGGAATGAACCCTATTAATTTTGATTTAATTAAAACTTCGCTTGGAGATAATATTTCTAAATTCCTTTTCCAGAAGACTGCTAAGCGTCCACTTGTAATACCTGTACTACTAAGTGTCTAAAACTATATGAAATTAAGTAAAATTAACAGAATGTACTTATTGTCATTTATATTTACTTTGCACATATCATTATCTGCATATGTTAATTCTACTTTTCTAATAAAATTCTTCTCAGAAAAATATGTAGGAGTTTTCTATACTGTAGCATCTGTAATAACTCTTATCCTACTATCAAATAGTTCAACTATACTTAAAAACCTAGGTAATCGTAGATTTGTTCTATGGTTACTTATTATAAATGCATTTTCTCTGATGGGTATAATAACTATTACAAACCCTTACATAGTTGGACTCTCATTTATAGCTTTATTCTCAACAAACACTCTCGTATTCTTCTGTATAGACATATTCATCGAACATTTCGGCAATCCTACAACTATAGGTAGAAATCGTAGCTTATATCTAACAGTTATAAATATAGCTTGGCTCATTTCCCCTCTTATAACAGCTGTATTAGTTAGTAATAAAGAAGGTTACTTAACTATATATATCATAGCTTTGATTGCCTGCCTTATAACAATAGTTGGACTTGCTTCTTCTGTAAGAGAGTTTGAGGATAAAAAATATGTAAAAACCCCTTTCCTAAAAGCTTATCGTTATCTAAAAACCAACAGACACATGCTATCAATTACAATTATTGATTTCTTATTACAGTTCTTCTATGTATGGATGGTCATTTACGTACCTATATATTTACATTCGCATATTGGATTTGGGTGGGATAAACTCGGAGTCATATTTACTATAATGCTTCTACCTTTTGTGCTTTTCGAATTCCCTGTTGGTGTTCTTATAGATAAATATCATATAAGCAAAAGATCTCTCCTATATTTAGGATTTACAACAATTGCACTTGCAATACTAGCTATAGCATTCATAACTACAAAAAATATAGCTGTGTGGGCATTGATACTATTTATGACTCGTACAGGAGCAAGTATCGTTGAATCAACAGCAGAAATTTACTTCTTTACACATGTCACAGAAGAAGATGCTTATCTACTCGGGATATTTAGAGATATGTCACCAGTAGCCTACATAGTAGCTCCACTTGTAGCTACAGCGGTATTTGCTTTCCTTCCTTTTAATTATTTATTTATTGTACTTGCAATAATCCTACTAACTGCCTTTTATTATATTCGTCTTTTAAAACACAATCATGGACCTACAGTACCCTATCAGAATCAATAGATATCTTGCTCTGCACAACTTCGCCACTCGAACTGGCGCGGATGAACTTATCAAAAAAGGATATGTTCTTATAAATGGACGCAAGGCAGTACTTGGCGACCAAGTTAATAAAGGTGACAAAGTAGAGGTTAGTAATAAAAAACCTAAAGATAACTATGTATACTATGCATACAATAAAGCCATGGGTATTTCAACAAACCCAGATGAAGGTAGTAAAGATATATTGAAAGTTACAAAGTTCCCAGTGAAAGTCTTCCCTGTTGGTAGACTAGATAAAGACTCACATGGATTAATAATAATGACTAATGATGGCCGTGTGACAGATAGACTCCTATCCCCTAAATATGTCCATGAAAAAGAGTATGTTGTGAAAGTTGAACCAGCTTTTTCTGACAAGTTTTTAGAGCTTATGGGTAATGGTGTAAAATTTGATGGGTTTGTCAGTAAGAAATGTAAAGTGTGGAGAAAGAGTAAAAATGTTTTCCATATAATCCTCACTGAGGGTAAGAAGCGTCAGATCCGCCGTATGTGCGAAGCTCTACACCATAAGGTTATAGACTTAAGACGTATCCGCATAATGAATATAGAACTAGATAAGATCCCTTTCGGTGGATTCGTAGAAATCAGAGGCAAGGAATTAGATGAACTACTTAAATCTCTTAAATTAAGATAGAATAAACTTGTAATGAAAATTAAAACAATTATTAGTACATTCTCGATTTTATTAATATTCATTGGTTATGCTCCTTATGTGTTTAATATTTTAAAAGGTAGAACAAGACCTCATGTATTCTCTTGGTTTATATGGGGTTTAACTACTGGAATTGTCTATGCTTTACAAGTAAGCGCTGGTGCTGGAGTAGGTGCTTGGGTAACTTTATGTATAACACTCGTACTTATTTCTGTATTTTTCTTAAGTCTAAAAAATGGAAATAAAGATATTAGGAAAATAGATATTGTGTTCTTTGTATCTGCGCTAATAGCTATACCAGTATGGCTTGTAGTTAAACAGCCAGTCATTTCAATAATATTACTTGCAACTATAGATATGATAGGATTTGCTCCTACAATTAGAAAATCTTGGAACGATCCATATTCTGAAACTTTATCACTCTATACTATTACGACTTTTAGGCATGGTTTAACAATTTTTGCATTAGAAAAATTAAATTTTATAACTTTGTTATATCCGGTAATATGGGTTATCGCGAATGCAGCCTTTGCAATTATATTAATAATTAGACGTAATAAGATATCAAAAAACCCTCTCAGTTGAGAGGGTTTTTTCTATTTTGCGATATAAGGTAGTAAGCCCATAAATCGAGCGCGTTTGATAGCAACAGCAAGCTTTCTTTGGTTCTTAGCAGTTACATCTGTACGCTTACGAGACTGCATACGAGCAGAAGGAGTAAGGAATCGCTTCAGCAACTCTGTATCCTTGTAGTCAATATGCTTTATATTGTTTGATGAGAAATAATCTTGTTTCATAATCTTTAGTTTAATTAATAATTTTAAAAAGGAATATCTTCAGCATTAATCTGTTCATCTGGATACTCTATAGTATCTAGAGAATCATCTTCTTCAGAAGAAGCCGGACTTGAAGATTGAGCTTTTGGCGCACCTCCACCACTTCCTCCCCCAGTTCCAAACTGGACACGGTCTGCGATAACCTCTGTACGGTACTTCTTTGTGCCTGTACCTGCATCATCCCAGCTTCGTGTCTGCATTCGGCCTTCAACCATAACCTGGCTACCCTTCTTCATATACTGAGCGACAGTTTCAGCTTGGCGACCAAAAACAACGATGTTATGATAATCAGCAGATTCTTGTTTTGCTCCATTTTTGTCTTTCCAGACTCTATTAGTTGCAATTGAGAAACTACAAACTTTAATCCCTGATGGAAGAGCTTTTAGCTCTGGATCACGAGTTAAGTTACCTATAAGTAATGCTTTGTTTAAATACATAATGTTTAATAGTTAGATTAGTAATAACTCTATTCTACTATAAGTGCATCAATTTCCTTGTCTATAACTTCTTCATCGATAGGACCACTTTCTTCTTCACTCTTAGATGAGTGACGCTTAGCTGCATCATTCTTATAAGGACGCTTAACTGACATTGTATTCTCGCGAACAGTTTTGATCATAAGGTATCTGACTAGCTTTTCATTCTTGTCGAGTAAATCTTTGATAGACTTTGCTTGATCTGTTGTACACTCAAACTTTATCCATCCAAAGTAACCATATGAGAACTTCTGCTTTTTGTTTGCAATAGAACGAGACATTTCATATGCCAGTTCCATCATCTTTGGGTATTCATCAGAAATGAAAGCTACCCCTTGACCTGCAAACATGTCTTTAAATTCAGAAACCTCACCACCAAGATTCTCCTCAGCGATAGTTGGAACCATAATGTACCCAACTTCGTAAACATTCACCTTACCTTCTTTTTCTTCTACCTCTACTTCTTTTTTAGCCATTTTAAATGCGTAAAACACGCTTTGATTACTATTTATAATACTGTCTCACTATGGACCTGTGTGTACCAGTTATAAGACTGGGACAAGCGAGACGTGGAAATATACTAACAAATATAAGCCTAAATGTCAAAAACGCGTTTAGCGTTCGCGATTATAGCTTCAGCCACTTCAGCCTCTGATAAACCCTTAATTTGAGCTATTTTTTTGACTACTTCGGATACATATATAGGTTCGTTACGCTTGCCTCTGTGAGGTGCTGGGGTCACGTACGGTGCATCTGTCTCGGACATTATCATGTCTAGTGGTGTCATCTTTATAACCTCATCATAGCTACTAGCAAATGTTATTACTCCGGTGAAAGAAAGAGTGAACCCGAAATCCAAGAAGCCTTGAGCATCATCTACGCTACCGGCAAAGAAGTGAACATCACCTTTTACTTTTGAATACTGCTTCAATATTTCAAGTGCGTCAGAATAAGCATTGCGACTTTTATCTTCTGGATTATTACGAATATGGAGCATCAAAGGCTTTCCTACTTCATTTGCTACTTCTATCTGCTCTATGAAAGCTTTCTTTTGTTTTTCTATTGATTCTTCTTCTAAGCGAAAGTAATCCAAGCCGCACTCACCAATACCGATAACTTTCTCATCTCTACAGAGTTCTATATATTTTTCTTTATCAAAAACTTCTCCTCGTGAAGTGAACTCTTTACCACCTTCCCCTAGCTCTTTCTCGTCGTGGTATGACGCTCCTGTGTGAATCGGATGGAGACCTATGATTGCATATACTCCCTCTTCATACTGATGTGCTATCTCTACTGCTTTCCTAGAAGTATCTATCTGTGTACCCACATTTATAACCCAAGTATCATTTTTAAGCGCACGCCCAATAACTTCATCTCGATCCTCGTCGAACGCCTTAAAATTCACATGCGAATGTATGTCTATGTATTTCGGCATACTAATCTTTTCTTGCGAATAATGGTTGCTCAGGTTTTTTGTTTGCTTTAATTAATGCTTTCAGTTTTATGTTCGTCTCTGGGAGTATTGGGTTGAGCATTCGAGCGACTTGGTACAAACGAAGAACTAAGTCAGTCATTAGTTTCTTTCCTTTCTCTTCATCTACTTTTACAACTTTGAATGGTTCAGTTTCTTGAATAGTTTTATCTAACTCTTGTATTTCATTCCAGATATAATCTGTGACTTTTTTCAAATCAAAAGTCTCATACATTTTAAAGTATTCAGTAAAGTCTGATCTCTCTGGTATTTCTGGGCAAGCATCTAAATATTTCTCTGACAAAGTTAAAATGCGAGAAGAAAGGTTCCCTATACCATTTGCAAGACCAGAATTGTAGGATTCCTTAAATCGCTCCATAGTAAAAGGGCTGTCTTCAAATGCTGAGAGCTCGCGTAATACGAAGTAGCGCAGAGCTTCTGTCCCATACTCTTCTACTACATCATATGGGTTAATAACATTACCTATGGACTTGGACATTTTTATACCACCTTCACCAGTAATAAAGCCATTTATGACTATTTGCTTCGAGTTTGGCAGACCTGCAGCCATAAGCATCGCTTGCCACATAGCTGACTGTTGACGAAGATTATCCTTACCACAGTATTGAGTCGGCGTGCCATCTATCCAGTATTTCTTGAACTGTTCTTCATTCTCAGGCCAACCAATAGTCGAGATATAATTCACAAGTGCATCGAACCATACATACATAACATGCTCACTATCCCCTGGAACAGGCACTCCCCAAGACATTTTCGAAGCAAGGCGAGAGATAGAGAAATCCTCAAGGCCTGAAGCAACGAATGCCTTTATTTCATTGAAACGAAAATCTGGAATAACAAAAGTTGGATTCTTCTCATAGAATTCTAAAAGTGGTTTTTGGAAGGCTGAGAATTTAAAAAAGTAATTCTCTTCGTCAATAAGTTCAACTGGTTTACCAGGGTGAATTGGGCACTCACCTTTATCATTTAACTCTGAATCTGTTTTCTCAAGTTCACAGCCTACGCAATACTTAGTCTGGTATGCTTTCTTATATATATAACCATTATCATTACATCGCTTCCAGAATTCCTGAGCCGCTGTTATATGGTGAGCGTCTGTTGTACGAATAAAGTGCACATCGTCTGATATACCAAGTAAGCTTTTCAAACCTCGGAATCTCTCAGCAAACCCATCGACATATTCTTGTACATCTTTCCCTTCTGTACGAGCCGCAGTTAAAAGCTTCTGACCATGCTCATCTGTCCCGGTATTGAAAAATACATCAAAGCCATCAAGCTTCTTTGCTCGAGCTATAACATCGGCTCTTATTATTTCCATAGCAAAACCGACATGTGGATCAGCATTCACATATGGAAGTGTTGTAGTAATATAGAAACTTTTTGACATATTAACTTAATTTCGCTTGAACTTTCTTTTTCTCTAGATCGTCGGTAAACTCAAGGATAGCTACAGCACATGGGATAGCAAGTATCACCCCCCAGAACCCAGCAAGAGTTCCTCCTACTAGAAGAGAAATAATGACTACAAGAGGAGAGATCCCAGTTGCCCTTCTGACTATCAACGGATAAATGAGGTAAGTTTCAAACTGTCCAAGTACTAGATACATCAATGCTGTAATAGCTGCGATAGTTACTCCTCCATCAAGATAGGCAAATATAATTCCTGGAATTGTAGCGAGTATCAGTCCAAACGGCACAAGCTCAGCAACTATAACTAGTAGAGCAAGAACTAAAGAATATTTAACGCCAATTATAGTTAATCCTAAATATGTAAGCATTCCGACTATTACCCCCATCAGCATCTGACCTTGAATCCATAAACCAATCTTGTGCTCAGTCCTTAACCATAACCCTATAATGTACTCTTCGTGGGTTGCTGGAGTAATAATACGCAAGAAGCTTTCTACCCCACGCTCTGTAACAGATAAATAGAATGACACAACCATAATCAATAGCAGGTTAACAACTCCACCGAAAGCAGCTCCAAAAATATTAAAGAATCCACCAGAAAGACTTGAGACTAAACCTTTAGTGCTATTTATCACATCTCCAAGTGAAGCATTGTGAGATATAGTAGTAACAATTCCTTGAGCTCCTGAAATTGCTCCTGGTTGAAATGTATTTAATATACTACTCTCAGGAATGTACTGACCAAGCTGGGTTACCAGAGTCGACATTTCTGAAACAAAAACTGGAACAAAGACAGAAAGCAGTCCAATAATAACAGCAAATGAACAGAAATAAATTAAAAATACTGCTAAAGTTCTGTTCTTTATATACTTCTTCATTTTTTTAACAGCGAACCCAATAAAGGATGCTATTACAATAGAAGTCAGAATTATAAGAATAATGTTTGTAAGCTTAAATAATGCTAGTACAAATATACCAAAGAGAATAACTCTAATAATAGAGCCATTTGATATAGAGATTATGGAGCTTTGAGCACTTTTATCCATAAAGCCATTTTAGCATATTATGCCAATTTATAGCTAGAATTTAAGGTGCTTTGCAAAATATGACTTATCTTTAAATGGTCCTATAAGAGCCAGGTTTAAGTTCTTAGTTTGGAAGACCTCTTTTGCAACTTTCATTATAGCTTCTGGAGTCACATTGTTTATATCTTTTATCTTCTCATTTAAAGTTTTAATATTTTTACGCATTAACTCTTGTGAACCATAAAAGTTTGCTATATCATCAGTGGCTTCAAGGGAGAGCTTTGTGTTGCCAATCATGAATGACTTAACTTTTGAAAGTTCTTTCCCGCTTACCTTCTCCTTAGTTAATCTTGAACATTCTTTCAATATCTCTTTTATGACTTCTAGCGTTCTATTATTACTAACTCCAGCTGATACTTGGAAAGAACCATGGTCGAGCGATGGCTCATTATAGGCACGGACATAGTATGCAACTCCAAGCTCTTCACGAAGCTTTATAAAAAGTCGTGAGCTCATACCTGCTCCGAGTAGAGCAGACATAACTGACAAAGTAACATTTCTTTTATCATTAATTGGAAAAGTCCTAACTCCAAGTACGAAGTGCGTCTGATCTGTAACTTTATTCTTAATTAAAATATTTGGCTTTGTTTGTATATCTTTTGTTTTTACTTTTCCAACCTTCTTACCTGTATGAACATCACCGAAATGTTTAGTTACTTCTTTACTGACTTCAGTACTACTTATATTACCCGCTACAACTATAACAGTTGCACCTGCAACATAATGCTCAGATTTATATTTAACGAATTGCTCACGAGTCATAGCTTTTACATTCTCTCTAGTTCCTGCGATATTCCATCCTGCTGGTTGATCACCGTATAGAACTTCTTGGAATAAATCTTGGACATGACTCTGTGGCATATCTTCGTACATATTTATCTCTTCGACTATTACCCCCTTCTCTTTCTGCATCTCTTTCTCTGGGAAAGTAGAGTTTAAATAAATATCCGAAATGACATCAAAGATTTTCTTGAAGTTCTTTGCATCACTCTTAGCATAATACCCTGTCATCTCATGAGAAGTGAAAGCATTATACTGACAACCTAAAGCATCTAGCTCGTGTGATATAGCTTGAGCTGATGGTCTCCTGGTAGTACCTTTAAAGCACATATGCTCAAGAAAGTGCGATATACCATTATTCTTTTTTGTCTCATAGTTGCTCCCTGTACCAACTAGGACAAGGACGGTCACTGTCGGATTATCTTTCATAGGCACAGTCACTATTCGTAGACCATTCTTTAATGTTTTCTTTTTCGGATTTTGCATTAATTCAATCTATCTTTTATATAATCAATTATCTCACCTTTTTTTACTCTCTCTTGCATACCTGTATCGCGATCTCGGATAGTCACTGAATCATCTGTAAGAGTATCGAAGTCTATTACTATACACCAAGGTGTACCTATCTCATCTTGTCTTCTATATCGCTTACCAATATTACCATTATCATCCCACATGACTCGGCCAAACTCAGTTTTAAGCATCCCATATACTACATGAGCTTCATTTACAAGCTCAGGTTTATTCTTCAGTAATGGCGATACAGCGCAGATAACCGGAGCCATACTAGGCTTGAAAGATAAGTAGCTTCGAGTTTCTTCATTCTGTGTATCTTCTTTATAAGCTGATATGAGTAGAGCAAGTAACATTCTATCTACGCCCATAGAAGGTTCTATAACATGGGGAACAATCTTTTCTTTTGCTTCCTCGTCTATATAATCAAGCTTATGGTTATCTAAATCGAAACTTCCTCGATAAGCAAGTCCTAGAAGTTCTTTCTGACCAAATGGGAAGTCAAACTCGAAATCAATCGTACGTTTAGAGTAATGAGCGCGGTCATTGTCCCCTACTTCAATCTCATGAAGCATGCTCATATCGAGTCCAAGTTCTTCGACAAACTCATTCACAACATCTCTCCAATACACGAAATACTTTTCCCAATCTTCTGGGCGAATAAAGTATTCGACTTCCATCTGCTCCATTTCACGAACTCGGAAGACAAAGTCTCGAGGAGTTATCTCGTTTCGAAATGCTTTACCAATCTGAGCGATTCCAAAAGGTAGCTTTGGATGGAAAGAATCGACGATATTTTTAAAATTAACGAACACTCCTTGAGCAGTCTCTGGACGTAGGTATACCGTCGCCGATGAATCTTCTACAGCACCTATCTTAGTAGAGAACATCATATTGAATTGACGTGACTCACCTAGTGCTCCTTTGCAATCAGGGCATACTCTAGGATCATCAAGCTGGTCAGCACGAAAACGGTGGTGGCACTTACTACACTCCACAAGTGGATCGGAAAATCCAGCGACGTGGCCAGACGCCTCCCAGACTTTTGAGCTCATAAGGATGCTCGCATCAACTTCATACATATCTGTACGTGATGATACGAACTTTTTGCGCCAAGCATCTTTAATATTATTCTTAAGAGCTACTCCGAGTGGTCCGTAATCCCAAGTCCCCGCAAGTCCTCCGTATATTTCAGAACCTTGATAGACGAAACCTCTGCGCTTAGCAAGCGAGATTATTTTTTCCATTAAATTATTTTCTTCTTTTGACATAAATATTATTCAACAACTCTCTCGTTCCCGTATTGGAAATTCTGATCACTTGTAATTAAAGTAGTAATAGGACCTCTTGAACTCTTTACAACTGTATTAGTAAATGAATCTGTTCCTGAAAGGAAAACATCTTTCATAAGTTGTGGCACACTTCCAACTTGAGCAAGTGATGGTTTAAGAGCAACCATAAATGAAACTTCTCGACTAGTCTCGAGTCCTGTATATGAGCGAACCGTTCCTATGTCCCACACTACTTCCCGAGTAGTGGCATTATATGCTACTTTCTCTATAGATCCAGGCTTAGGTCCTACCCAAGTCACATATATAGGAAGTATTGAACGAGCCTGAGCTTGGTTAACTGTATTAGCAGAATTTGAAAGTGTCCATGTTATTGTATACGTTGTTTCCGATTCAGCTTTTGGAGGCAAAGGACCAGAAGTAAAGCTAGCAGAAGAAGCGATCTGGAAATCTGAAACTATCTTCACTATCTTTTTAGCAAAGTTATTTACATCACTAAATGTTGAACCAACAGAAGGCTGATTGCCTTTTATACTTACATCTAGTTCCACTTGTGGATCCTTTATAGTATTTGAAGCTCCTATGAGTGACTTCGGTTTGAAATTAAATGAGACAACTCCACTAGCCCCAGGCTCGATACTTCCAAGTTCAGGAATAGTATTCTTGTCCCAAATTATTCTATTGTTTGATGAATCATAAAATCCTTCACGTGGATTGACTGTACTCTTATCAAATGCATTTCCAGACATATTCACGATAATTTGCGCATCGGTAATACGAGTTGAAAGATTATTAACCCAAGAAATCTCAGAACTTACAGATTCTCCTCCTGAAGCTGTGTATGTAGGTAGGTTCTGTCCGTTTACTAATATGCGTGCTTCTAAGAACGGCTTAGTTATAGTCACAGTTTGAAGGAGTGAAGTATAGACAACATTCACCACAGATAAATCTGTTGGACTGGTAGTCCCAGCGTAGACGTGGAATACCTGCTGGTCTCCATCCTGGCCTATAAGGCGACCTTTAACTGTAATCTGCACAGGGTTAGCTTGAGTCAGAGAAGCCAAACTCCAAACACTCTGACCGATAGTTGGCTGGGGTGTAGCACTGTCGAAAACGAAGTTAGGAGGATAAGTAACTTGTAGCATTGTTGTCTCCTGAGGAAGGCTTGTGTTTAGAGTTGCATTAATAGTGAATGAGACAAGCTGGTTAGATGTAGCTTGATCTGGAGCATCAATACGAAGAGAAAGTGGAGCAGAACTTATCGTGACTTGGTATTCTTTATCTTTAGTAAAGATGGCATTTGATCCCTCTGGGTGATATTGCAGACTAATCTTTACATTGCGGACCGACTTCTCATCCCCAAAGAGGCTAACTTTTACATTACGAGTGATGCTCTGACCTTTCTTTATAGTTCCTATAGTCTCACGAGGTAGCCTAATTACGTCACTAGCATTATCACTAGCGCCACGTGGGTACTCGATTAATAAGTCAGCAAGTTCGAGGTCAGCATTATTACGATTTGTTATCTCAATTTGTAGTGGTAGTTCATCGCCTCCTTTTGTAAACGCATTCCCGAGCACAGTAATGTCGATATTATCACTCGATACTGATATACCTCCAGTGGTATACATATAGAAAGCAAACCCAATGGCTCCGATGAAAAAGATAACTGATATTACAAAGAATTTCTTGAAGAATGATGTTTTCGGCTTTTTGATTGTGGTATTCATTGACGAGTTTTCTGACTTAACATCTTCTTTCCATTCATTGGCGACTTTGAAGTTTTGTGGATGGAGGACTCCCTCGTGTCGACGATCGACACCTGTATCTTTCGGATCATAGAGACGACGCTTAATGTCCTCAATTTTATTGTGATCTTCTTCTAACATATAGGTTTTATTATAGCATAAGAATGCTAAAGGTGGCTCTCGTTTAAGGCTTTATTTATATGGGCTATTATTGACTGTCGCTCTTTTAAAAGGTTATCTGTTTCGATTGTAGAAAATTCAGCTTCTAAGTATCGTGCAAGTGCTCCTGACTCACCTATGTAACCGAGGGTATTCATAATGCGTAGGACTAGGTGAAGCTCTAGCGCTGTGCGAGTCTCGTTTGATGTATTCGGATCATCAAGTAAATATAGCGCTTGGATAAAGTCGTTGAAAATCTTCTCGTGGGCTTCTTCCCCATCGCATAACCTTTCAATAAGTTTACTTATGCGAGCAATTAACAAAAGAGATTGTCTATCAGAACGTGCGTAAGGAAATGAATTGGCAGTTGTCGCCGATGTTACCCTCCATATATCCCTACCGCGGACTAGGTCAACTTGTGCATAAGCAAAATCTTGTAAAGCAAAACGAAGTTTAGATTTATTCAGTCGTACTCCTTGAGCAACTGCTCGCACCAAACCCATCTCTTTCGTATAAATTAGAAAAAGTTTATTCGCCTCGCCCATATTACGCGAACTCGTTATAAATCCATTTGTGTGATAAATGTGGTGCATTAAATTTCTTCTTCTTTTCCTATTTCTAAAACTTTAAATTCAATTCCGTTTTTGGGCAACACAATTGAAGGTACTCGGTGTGCGGTGCCAAAGTTTGGTGCAAGCATCCCATCATGGACTGGGAAACATAAACGTGGTTTTAACTCTAATGCATATTTGATAGGTGTTTTAATATTTGTCCAAGGACCTGCTACTGGCAGAGCAAGAATATCCACCTTCTTACCAGGATTTGTAAAAGCATCACCTGGGTAAAATAAATCTTTCCCAATAAAGTATCCAGTATTTTGCACTTGCCCTATTTCTTCATAAATCTCTTCATGTTTATCTCCATGGGCTTCAAAGTACACAGATTCGAGCTCTGTAGACTGCCCATCCTCTAGTAACTTGAAAGGTATGCCATGCTCTCCAAGTAACTTACCTACTGCAGAATTTGTAATAATGTCTAGATTAGAATTATTAGAAATAATTTTTTTAAGTGAATCAATATGGAAATGATCAGGATGCTCGTGTGTAATCACTACTATATCTATGCCAGTGTATACACTTTGCTCATCGATAGTATAACTACCTGGATCAGTCATTATCCTTTTTCCATCTATTTCTATTACTAAACAACAGTGCCCAAGTTTCTTTATTTTCATAAAATTCTTAATTTAAGTTATTTTTCTCAGAATTGAAATCAGAGAAAGCTTTCTCCATTATTTCTCTAGTATTAAAGTCAAAAGCGTCAACTATCTCGAATATCTTGGCATTATAATTCGCAACTATATCATCTTGAATTTTCATGTTTGTGTTTATATTTACACTTTTATCGTTTGCCGTTACTGAAAATTGATTTTTCTGACTTAAGCTAAATAATTCTTGCAAATCATGAAGTTGCTTATCTTTTGAAATGAATAATTCTTCCAGTGAATCATCAAATAGTTTCTTTATTCCTTGTAATTTTTGCAATTCAACGATTGTTAACGTGGTGTTTTTTTCTAATTCTTCAATTTGTTTATTGAATTCGTCATGCTTTTTCTGCCAAACATCATACGGCTTAGTATCAAGCATTATTTTTGCTGCTTCTAATTGTGTATCAAGGGTTTTTATTGGAGTATCAAATAATTCATCTATCGATACTTTTTGGCTTTTATCAGATTTAGATAACTCTCTTGTTGTTATATCCATTAATTCCTTTATTTTTGTTGTACATAAAAAGGCCTCGGAATCAATCTGGTCTTGATATCCTTTGTACTTATCAACTATTGCAACTTCACTAAAAAAACTGCTTATAATATTCTTATAAAGATAAGCTTTTTCATTAATTTTTTCCTTAAATTTATTAAAATTGTCTTCGTTATTTTCTTGAGATAAGTTTAATCCTTCCATATATCTATTTTACCATATTTTTGGAATCAAATTCATCTAAGTGCTTCTGTGCCTGCTCTAGAGTTTTTATTCGACATTCTTTTTTAAATCCAAATGTATTACGAGCTTCTTCAAAAGTGGCCCACTTATATTCAAGGATTTCACCCTCTTGAATTTTAACCGTCTTATCTTTTACAATTCCAATAAAGTATTTACATACCCTATCTATTATTTTTCCATCAAGATTAAACTCATAACGTTCATCAATAAGTGGAACGTCTAACAATTCTATATTAGTAATTCCAGTCTCTTCTTTTAATTCACGCATAGCGATTAAAAGAGGATCTGTTTCACCTTCTTCTCGTTTTCCTTTAGGGTAACTCCAATTATTGAATTCCTTATTTTGAAAAAGTATAAGGAATTTATATTCACTTTCTTCCTTGAAAACTGTTACTACTCCATAAGCTATTTGTTCAATACGAGACATATTTATAGAATATTTATTCTGAATACTAATTCATCGATTTTTACTTCAGTGCCTTTATTCTCTGAGAAGTTTAAATCTTTAGCTCCGACGACTTTCAATAAGTCAGGTTTGTATTTATTTATCAGATCCTCTCCTTCTTTGCTTGTCTCTATCTTAAGTTCAATTACATCACTAGGTGTAAGCTTAGCCTCTTTGCGCATATCTTGAATAGCGCGAACCAGTTCACGATAATTACCTTCTTCTTTTAATTCTGGAGTTATAACTGTATCAAATACTATGTTTTCATCTTTACCTTTCTCTATACTCTTTACATTAAGCTCATCTTTTATAAGTGCTTGATATTCAGCACTTGGAACTTCTGGGACATATAGAGTTGAGAGTGGTTGTCGGACAGGAATAACATTCTTCTTGCGAAGCATATTCCCTGCGCTACAATAGTCACGAACAATTTGCATCTCTTTAAATACTTCTTCTTTTACTTTTCCCGCTTCTGGCCATTCTGCTAAATGCACACTCTCTTTATCAGAATCATTTTTAAGTTTCTGCCAGATATCCTCTGAGGCAAATGGCGCAAAAGGAGCCATAACTTTCACTAAAGTTTTCAACACATAGTAGAGGGTACGCTTTGCATCTTCATCACCATCTTTGAGTCTATCTCTTGAGCGACGAACATACCAAGTCGAAAGCTCGTCGATGAACTCGCGCATCTCGCGAACTGGTTCTAAAAGTTTATAGCTATCCAAGTTCTTAGTTGTGTTTGCTAAGAGCTTGCTTAGTCGAGCGACAATCCACTGATCGAGAATATTGTCTGAGGTTTTATATTTCTCACTTTCTAGATTCTTGTCTCTATATAGTTCGTAGAACGCGAGGACATTGTAAAGCAAGTTAAAGACTTGCTGTTGAAGTAGAACTACAGTCTTCTCGTCGAAGTTCTTGGATTCACCTGGCTGATTCACTGAGTACATCCATAAGCGTAGAGTATCCACTCCATACTTCTCTATCATAAGCCATGGATCGACAATATTACCCAAAGATTTAGACATCTTCTTCCCTTTCTCATCTAAGATATGACCTAGGCAAATAACGTTCTTATAGGCTTTACCGCGCCCTGTGAGCACACCTACAGCATGAAGTGTATAGAACCAACCTCGAGTCTGATCTATCGCTTCTGATATATAGTCTGCTGGGAATCCTTTGCCATCTACCCATTTCTTATTCTCAAATGGATAGTGATCTTGCGCGAATGGCATCGCACCTGAGTCGAACCATACATCCATAACTTCTTTGACTCTTGTCATCTCCCCACCATCTTTATCTATCAACTTCACTTGGTCGATGAATGGCTTATGGAAGTCGAGTTCATAATCATCATTATGAGGAACTGGCACGAAAGGTAACTCTCGAACTTCTGCATTATCGAAACGTTTGAAGTCTGGGACGAACACATGAGTATTCGCAACTTGATAATTCTTATTCTCTGGGGTAAACAATCCTGAGTTCACAAAGCATAGCCAAGCAGGACCACCATGAGTAATGATTAATATATTCTTGTCTTTATATTTTTCTTCTAGTTCATATAGTGCTTCGGCGGTACGTCTTTGCACTTCTTTCAGTGATTCACCGCCACCGATCTTCTGGTTGAACCAATCAGAACCTACATTTGTATACACATACTCATGATAAGCAGTCCAATTCTTACCATCGAAATCTCCAGGGTCTACTTCTTGGAATCTTTTATCATAGATAATACTTTCTTTAGACAAGCCTAAAGTTTCCGCCACGATCTCGGCTGTCTCTTTCGTGCGAGTAAATGGTGAAGATACGATCATATCTATCTTTTTCTTTTTTAGTTCTTTCTCTGTTTTTTTCTTGACTTCGCTCTCACCTTCTTTAGTAAGGTTATCTGTTGCTTGATTCTTATAGCTAACAAGCTCTTTCAAGTTGCCTTCTGTTCCACCATGACGCATTACAAAATATTTGTTGCCAGAATTCTTAGTCTTTTCTTTCAGTTCATCGAGACTTCCTATCACTTCGAATTCCCCGTCGGCTTTCTGCCAGATAGGAAGTGGGGTCCCCCAGTAACGTTCACGAGATATCGCCCAGTCTTTAATATCTTTAAGCCATTCACCAAAGCGCCCTTCACGTATATGTGATGGTTCCCAGTTTATAGTTTTATTCTCATTTATGAGTTGCTTCTTTATCTTCTCATCTGACATTCTAATATACCAAGAATCGCGCGCGTAGTAGATAAGTGGAGTCTTACATCGCCAACAGTGTGGGTATGAGTGTTCGTATTTCTCTTTCTTGAAAAGCAATCCTCTGTGTGCAAGGTCTTTAATAATATCTATAGCGACTTCTTCATCTTTTACAAATCGTCCTTCTAGAAAACCTGTACCTTTCACAAAGTGACCTGAATCATCAACAGTGTGCATTTTTGGCAATCCTAGCTTTGTTCCAAGCTCGAAGTCATCCTGACCGTACATGACAGCAGTATGTACAACACCAGTACCATCAGTCGTAGTCACGAAATCTGCTGGGTAAACTTTGAATGCTTTACTTACATCCTCACCTTTTTTCTCTAGTGAATCTTTCAGGTATGGGTAAAGTGGTTCGTATTCTAAGCCAACTAATCCACTACCTTTAACATCTTCAATATATTCTTGAACCCCTCCAAATGAGCTTTCCATTCTTTCCCTAGCACAAATCAAGTATTCTTTACCAACTTTAACTTTTACATAATCAATATCTTTCCCCACAGCAAGAGCAACGTTTCCAGGTAATGTCCATGGAGTTGTCGTCCAAGCTAGGATGTAAGTGTTATCTTGTCCTACAACTTTAAACTTTCCAGTTACCGATAAATCTTTATCATCTTGATATCCTTGTGCAAGTTCGTGCGATGAAAGAGCCGTACCACAGCGAGGACACCAAGGCACAACTTTGTAATCTTTATACAAAAGCTTCTTCTCTTCGACTTTCTTTAAGACGTTCCAGACAGATTCTATATAGTCATTATGATAAGTGACATATGGATTCTCTTGATCAACCCAGTAGCCAATTCGCTTTGTAAACTTATTCCAGATATCTAGATACTCCCAGACACTTTCTTTACACTCTTTATTAAACTTCGCGACACCGTACTCCTCAATCGCTTTCTTGGAATCGAGTCCGAGCTTCTTCTCGACTTGGAGTTCAACTGGAAGTCCATGAGTATCCCAGCCACCCTTGCGACGTACATGGTATCCACGCATAGTCTTGTACCTTGGTATCGCATCTTTAAAAGCGCGAGCCTCTAAGTGATGAATACCTGGCTTACCATTAGCAGTCGGAGGGCCTTCGTAGAATACGAATTCACCCTCTGTCGATTTCTTCTCTAGTGATTTATTAAAAATACCCTGCTCTCGCCAAAATTCAAGTACAGCCTCTTCGCGAAGAGCTGCTACAGATTTATTATTTTTTTCAGTGTTATCCATTTTGTTTTAATGAAGCAAATTATTTTATGAAAAAATGTCTGGCCGAACAGAGTGAGGAGATCCGAGGACTTTTTTCAGAATATAATTTGCGAAATGACTAATAAAAAACTCGTCCACGTACAACAATAAAATTGTTATACAAGGACGAGTTTCTCGTGGTACCACCTTGCTTACTTCTCATTTAATAGGGCTCTACTCTCCCGAAGGATTTCTTCCCCAAGCTCTGGGGTGATAGCCCCTTCAACGCTTATATATTAAGAATACAAGCAAAATGCTAATTTTGCAACCTTACATTTTCCCTGGAGTCTTAATTCCCAAAAGATAGAGACCATTTTTCATAGTCTGGTGGAATGCTTCCACAAGTGCGATACGATAATTCGCATATGGATCACTCTTATTTATTATCTGTGTATTACCATAGAAAGTATTGAACGCACTCGCGAGCTCAGTAAGATATGTAGCGATATGATGTGGCTCAAGTTGTGTATATGATCGCTCTACCACTTCTCCGAATTGATATAACACTTTCTCTAGGTTTGTAACTTCATTCGGTATATCTTTATAAGCTGCGCAGATACCTTCTGCTTCGACCTTTTTCAAAATAGAATTGGCACGCACTGCAGTATACTGAAGATACGGACCAGAGTCCCCTTCAAATGAAATAGATTTCTCAAAATCATAAACAATATCTGATCCGAGTGAAGAGCGAAGTATAGAGTACTTCAATGCTGACACTCCGACAACTTTTGCTATCTCATCTTTCTCTTCTATTGATAACTCTCTATCAGACACCTTTTCATAGACTACATCCATAGAATCTTTCAAGAGTGACTCTCCTGTAACCACATTACCTTTTCTTGATGACATCTTACCAGAAGCTAGGCGCATCATGCCGTGAGTAATGTGCTTCATACGTGATTCGTAATCTGGATGGATAAGAGAGACAGCTTTCTGAACTACTTTCATATATTCGCCTTGTTCTATAGCTGTAGTAATGATAGATATATCTGGATTCTCTTTCTCAAACTTTGTCACAGTGAGACCTACCTCTTTCGTCTCATAAAGTGGAATACCTAGTGATGTGATAAAAACTCGAGTATGGAGCTTCGGGTCATAATTCTCAGCATGGAAGACTATCGCACCTTCTGACTCCTCAAAAACTTTCCCAATATTCTCTCTGACAATTTTCTCTCCAATTGGCGCCATTTCACTCTCGAAGAAATAGTAGTCGAACTTTGTTCCGAGTGTTTTATATATTTCTTCAAATGCATCTAGAGTGACTTTCCTTCCCCAATCATATATCTTATTTATCTTTTCATCACTTCTGTCATAGACTTTCTTATTTATTTCATTTATTTCTTCTTTCCACTTTGGATCATTATCATACGCATCGGAACCTCGCGCATATTGCTCGCCAATCCAAAGCGCACTTTTGTTCTCATATGGTTCCACTGAATCCAGAATCCCCCAGATAGCTTTCGCCACATGTGGACCCACATCACCTTGATAGTTTGCTCTTACTGTCTTTGCACCTGAGAACTCTACAATGCGAGAAATAGATTCACCAATAGCATTACTCATAAGGTGACCAATGTGAAAAGGCTTGAAAGGGTTCGGCTGAGTGTACTCCACCATTACCTTTTTATCTTTTAATATTTCATTCTTCCCCCAATTATCTTTCTGTTTTAAAATATCTTTCACGCTATCTACAAAGAAATCATGATGTAGATAGAAGTTTATAAACCCAGCACCTGCAACTTCTACTTTCTGCATGCCTTTTATATTCTCTTTTTCAATTTCAGATTTTATCTTCTCTGCAAGTTCTTTAGGGTTTGTACTTAATTGCTTCGCATAAGCCATGGCAACATTTGTAGAATAATCACCCATTTTCAAATCTGCTGGATGCTCAAGAATAACACTACCTGCTTCTATGCCGAGATTCTTCAGTGCACTTTTTATGTGTTGTATAAGTTTTTCTTTCATTACTTTTTCCCTGTGCTACCAAACATACCCTCACCACGAGCTGATTCACTTAATGTATCAGTTTCTTCTAGCTCACATATCTCAATAGGCATTATAACAAGTTGAGAGACTTTGTCTCCTTTCTCAAACACATAAGATTTATCTGACAAATTCACTAGGTGTGTATTGTATTCACCTCTGTACCCTGCATCAAATACTCCGCCCATCGTATGGAGGCCGGCTTTAGAAATACTAGATTTATCTTTCACTATAGCCGCATATCCATCCTCAAATTCAAAGGCAAACCCATGCCAGAACCTATAATGCTCACCTGGAGCAATCGTCACAGTCTCCATCGAATACAAATCCATCCCCACATCCCCTGGATGGGCGTATGTCGGCAATTTGGCATTATCTTTTAACCGTTTGACTTTGATTTTCATAATTTGTATTATAGCGTAAACTAAAACAATTTAACATGAAATCTATAATAGACAATTACGATATAATCGTAATTAAAGCCGAAGAAATTTTTACAAAAGAATGTTTTGCACAAGGTACTGACGCTTGGAGAATTCTAAGACCAAAGTCTATATTAGACAGAATCTTTGAAATCGCCAGTGAGGTTAAATTTAATATCGAAAATAGTAATAAATTAAACAACAGAGAACTTGAAGCAAAACTTATCTCATTATTAAATACCTCCATAATAGCCCGTGTACAATTAACTCGCGGACTTACCACAACAGCTCCAATCGTACCAGAACGAGCTATCGTACTCTACAAACAGTCAGCTAATCTTGCCCGCAAACAGGTGAAAATGCTGATAAGATCTTTGGATTCTATGAATCAGGTAAGCTTAACTTCATTTATGGAAGCCATCATTGAAAGAACAAAGGAAATGAAAGAACTGCTTGATAAAGGGATCACTGGAGTTCACTATTCCATAAGAAAATTAATGGATATTATAAACTTCTCCATCTTTGCTCTAATCTTAGAGTAGAGCAAGAAATAAAATATATGTTGCTGTATTACAAACAGCAACTTTTTTTATTTTAGATTTTTATTAATTCTCTTACTTTCTTTACTACTTGCTTAGGAGAAAGATTTGTATTGTCTATTTCAATATTATTCTTAACTGGTGCTGGTGTAGACCAGTCTTTCTTTTCTTTTAGAATTCTTTTCATTTCATTTGGATCTGAAAGTTTTCTGAATTTTTTTCGTGACTTTCCTGATACACGTTTAATAAGCTCTGTATCACCAGCCTTCAAGTGAACAAAGTAAGCTCTACCTCCTTCTTTCTCCACATATGATTCTACTTTTTTCACAAACTTAGGATCAGTTAACCCTGTCATAGATACATATTCTGCAGAATAAGCATGGGTAGCAACTGTATTTAAATGACCTTTTGCAATTTCTTCAAATACATCCAATCTTAAACGCTCGACAAGGCGATTTAATTCAAGTGTTCCCCTTTTGAATAACTCTACCCCTAAATCATAAGTATGGTGATTATGGAATAGTTTATATCCAGTCTGTTTCTGAAATTCTTTCGCTACAGTGTACTTACCCACAGCAAATGGTCCGTAAAATATAACGACATTAAATTTTGGTTTTTTAATTACTTTTTTCATTTACTTTTAAAATAGCTTTTTTATATAAGTCTATAAACTCACTTGAAATAGTTTTTCTTATAAAATTTCTCTTTTCATCTTCAGATAAATTTTCTAACTGTTTTATTGAGTAACTTTCAAAACCAAGAGCATTTTCATCTTCAAGTTTTAAATCTTTTAAATCGCCAGAAAATAAGTAAGCAAATATTGTAGTGAATCTATTATTAATAAGTTTCGTAACTTCATCAAAAGATTTAGACCTTATCTTTTCGATAGGAATTAATTTGCCAGATACATCAATACCAGTTTCTTCTAAAGATTCACGCTCTGCGGTTTTTTCATAAGTATCATTAGCAGAATCAACATGCCCTCCAACAGTTAGATCTAGGAGGCCTGGATATGTTTCTTTATCTAAGCCACGTTTTTGAAAAATAATTTCATTATTTTTACTCACAAAAATCACATGTGCTTCCCTATGTAACAAGCCATCTTTGTGTATTATAGATCTTTCTTCTTCCCCTATTACCTCATCTTCCTCATTTACTATTGGAATCTTCATATTATAAATATATCACGAATTCATTTTATTATTTATTTGACAAAAAGTTATATTTATGATAATGTATAGTAAATTATTTATTTGTGATTAGAGCAGACACATAAACAAGTCTTTTCTAATCACTAATAAATAATACATATGGCACATTCAAGATCAAGGGACTATGAATTAGACCCAGGAATGAGAAGGCAATTCCCGCATGTTGAATTTAATTCAGCTCAAAAAATAGTTACGACTCAATCTGTAGTTGTAAAAACTTCAAACGGTACAACCGCAGAAGAAAGAAAAGAAATACAGAAAAAAATCCTTGCTCTACCGGTAAACGAGCTTGAAAACCTTGTAGAGAAGATTTAAAAAATACAAAAAGTATTACGAGATGACCAATTATTCACTAGTTGGTCATTTTTATTTTTTAAGTATTCCTTTTACTTTTTTATAAACTATCTCGTGAATATCTTCGCGAGGGAGGACTTTGTTGTTTGTAGCACAATCAACTTTTAAGAAGTTCTTCTGAGTTTTCGAAAGCCAGAGAGCGCTCTTCCTAGAGTTCTCTAGGAATTCTACATCTTTCTCGTGGACGTCTTTCTTATTCCCTAGATACGTACGGACTGCATTTTTATTCCTTTCCTTCATAAGAGCTTTCGAAAGCTTGATCGGTAAGTCTAAGTAGAAAACTACATCTGGTTTCGGAATCTTGAAAACTTTATACTCCATTTCATCTAGCCATTCTATGAATGCTTGGCGCTTCTTGGCGCTCTTGATCTTACCCCCTTGATGTATTTGGTTAGCACTGACGTAGCGGTTTGCAATAACTATATATCCTTTCTTAATCCAGCTTTCCATCTCCCTTTTTGATTCAGAGCGATCAGCTGCATAAAGCACAGAGGCAATCTTCGGGTGCACTTTCACGAAGTTGTAATACTGCTCGGAAAGACAGTGACCGATAAACTTCCCAAAGAAATTCTTATAGTATTCTGGGAAATCGACAGTCTTTATTGTGTATCCATCTTTCTTTAGACGTTTAACTAAGAGAGCGACTTGCGTCGCCTTCCCACTTCCATCAGTGCCATCTATGACTATGAGTTTACCTTTTTTATTCATATCTTTGTTTTAAAAATTCATTTACTTCTTCTAATATCTGTTTAAGCTCTAAAATTGTTTTAAACTTTTTAACTCTTTCAATTAAATCGTCATGAATAAAAACAAGTTGTTTGCAATCTTCTTTATTTTTAATTAATGAAGATAACTCATATCCTTGTTGTTTTAAGTAATCTGCAAAAGGTAGATAAGTATAATGCTTATTTTTCTCTACAAGCTCTTCAATTGGTAAATCTTTATTTAAATCCCATCCAATTGTTAGAAATTGATTTTGTGTGTCATCAATTATCTCTAAAAATTGTTTCTGCGTTTCAACTATTTTGAGTGGATTCTGTTCGTTTTTATTTATTCCTTCATTCATATTACTTTATACTATCATAATAATTGTTACCAGTTTTATAAGATTTAATTGCAAGCCCTGTCTGGATAAACACAGGGTCAGGTAGGTCATCAAGATTGTACCACTGCCAGCTTTCTAATTTCTCAGGTTCAAGGACTTGTGGTTCACCACTCTCCCATTCTGCAAGTAGAACTATATTCACATAGTGCTTTGGAGCATAGTGAAAAATATTTCCCACATGCAAGAATTTAATATTCTTTATTTTTATTCCCGCCTCTTCCATCACTTCTCTTTTAGCACAATCTTCAAATGATTCCATATACTCCAAATGCCCTCCAGGGAATGCATATTCTCCTATTCCATGTGAGACTTTCCTTTGACCCATTAAGACTTTTCCATCTTTTAGAATCATTACCCCCATTCCAACTTTTGGTCTTTTGTCTTCCATATTATGAGCTTAATTCTTTTAAGGCTTCTTCGGCATAGAATTTAATATTTGGAACTAAATCCATAGTTTCTAAATCTTCCTTAGTGCACCATTTCAGTTCGACGCCTTTTTCATGATCTAGGACTGAATCTGAGACTTCATCTGTATCACAAGTAGCAAAGTAAACAAACACTACATGCTCATGAGTTGGTCCAGTTCTGTGACGACCTAAATACTGAGGAGGCATAAGTATTTGAAAATCTTTTTCGCCAAAATTAGGAATTTCTTTCCCGACAAGCTTTACATCAAGGCCTACTTCTTCTTTCACTTCTCGATAAGCAGCTTCTATTGGATCTTCATCGAGTTCTATATGTCCACCAACCGAACACCAAATATTGTATTTATCATGCATACGAAGAAGGACTTTATTCTTATGAACAATAAAGACTTCTACTGTAAAATCGATTTTCTCGTGTATATGTGGCATATTATAATTCTAAAATTTTTATTCCTCTTTTCATAGCAACAAAGCAGTAGCCCCATAGGAATGGAAACCACAGTGGCATTATACCTAAAAGAGAATTCCTAATAAAAGTCTCCACCCCAGTACTTACAAATATAAATTCAGCGATAATCATCACAAAGAATCCAAAGAAGAATACCATTACCTCCTTCTTCTCTCTTTTAATTATGAAAGAAATTATAATCATCACAGCATATACAGCAGTCAGGATATAGTCATCATTAATCCTAGTAATAAGCCACATCATTACTAATATAGGAATTGCATTTATTAATATTTGTATGGCTTTACTTTTCATTTATACAAAACTCTTAGGGATAGGGTGCTTATGAGCGAGAGCTTTGACTTTCGCGCGGATTTCGACTTTCTTCTCGGCATTATCTTTATTCTTTAGTGTCTCTATTAATAGCTTTGCGACTTCGGCGCAATCTTCTTCTTTAAATCCTCTTGTTGTTATCGCTGGTGTACCAAAGCGAATTCCAGATGGATCAAGTGGCTTGCGAGTGTCTCCAGCTATTGAGTTCATATTGAGCGTTATACCTACTTCATCAAGCACTGTCTGTGCCTCTTTACCGGTGACTCCAAGTGAACCGAAAACATCAGCAAGGATGAGGTGGTTATCTGTTCCCCCACCGATCATTCGAACTCCTTCATCTTTGAGAACTTTCTCCATTGCTTTCGCATTCTTCAAGACTTGTTCAGCATAAACTTTGAACTCTGGACGGAGAGCTTCACCGAAGGCAATCGCTTTGGCAGCTATCGTATGCATATGTGGGCCTCCTTGAATTCCAGGAAAAATAGATTTATCAATCTTCTTCGCGATCTCTTCACTCTCACGAGTTAGTATCATACCACCGCGTGGACCACGAAGAGTCTTGTGGGTTGTGGTTGTAATAATATCAAATCCGAAATCAAATGGGTTCGGAAGTGCTTTTGCAGCGATAAGTCCTGCGATGTGCGCCATGTCAGCCATTGTTATCGCTCCGACTTCTTTCGCAATATCTACAAACTTCTTATAATCGAGACTTCTCGGATACGCAGAGAATCCTGCAAGAATAATCTTCGGCTTCTTCTCGATAGCTACTTGGCGAAGGGCATCGTAATCTATCTCGCCAGTTTCTGGGTCTTTCATTTTGTAAGTGACAAAGTTATAAATCTTCGCTGGGAGAGTCATCGGGTGCCCGTGAGTAAGATGCCCGCCATGAGAGAGGTCCATCCCGAGGACTGTATCACCTGGTTCAAGTAAAGCTGCATAGACAGCCAAGTTTGCAGGTGCACCAGAGTGAGGCTGAACATTAGCAAATTTACAATTGAAAAGTTCGCAAGCCCGTGCAATAGCTAAGCGCTCCACTTGGTCGGTAAAATCTTGCCCACCATAGTAACGGCGACCAGGGTAACCTTCAGAATACTTATTTGTAAAAACTGAGCCATTGGCTTCACGAACCGCCATAGACACGTAATTCTCAGATGGTATAAGTTCAAGGCCATCTTCCTCTCTTAATGTTTCCCCTTCTATTGCTTGCTGTATTTCTTTGTCTTGTTTTTCAATGTAATTCATATCCTGATTTTAGCATGTTGAAGAAGAAAAGAAAAAAGGTATAATGAGCCTATGAAAGAAGAGCATGTAGACCTAATATATCTAGACCTTTTAGAGCGAATAAAGCGCGAAGGAGTAAAGAAGACAGATAGAACTGGTACTGGCACATTATCGCTTCTAGGTCATCAGATGCGTTTTGATTTATCAAAAGGATTCCCTCTCTTAACTACTAAAAAAGTTCCTATAAAAGCTATTATCCATGAACTACTGTGGTTCATGCGCGGAGATACAAATCTTAAATATTTAGCCGAGAATAATGTTCACATTTGGGACGAATGGCCATATAAAGCATATTTAATAAAAAATAAAATAGAAGTTCCTAAAACTGGAAGCGATGAATGGAATACTGGTATAAAAGAATTTGTAGAAAAAATAAAGACTGATGAATCTTTTGCAAAAGAGTACGGAAATCTTGGACCTATCTATGGATACCAGTGGCGTAATTGGCCAACTCCAAACGGAGAGCACATTGATCAATTAAAAAATGTTATTGAACAAATAAAGAAATCTCCCGATTCAAGAAGGTTAATAGTATCTGCATGGAATGTAGCTGATATAGACGAAATGGCAAAGGCTGGACTTCCCCCATGTCACTGCCTTTTTCAATTCTATGTTGCAAATGGAAAACTTTCATGCCAGCTTTATCAGCGCAGTTGTGACACATTCCTAGGAGTACCATTCAACATTGCATCGTACGCACTTCTTACTATGATTATCGCTCAAGTTACCGGACTTGAAGCCGGAGAGTTCGTCTGGACTGGTGGTGACACTCACTTATATTTAAACCATTTAGAGCAAGCTGATCTCCAGCTCTCAAGAAAGAATGATATCCGCCCGATGCCAACTATAAAAATAAACCCTGATAAAAAAAATGTGGAAGATTTCACTATCGATGATTTCGAATTAGTCGACTATAACCCTCACGATGCTATTAAAGCACCTATAGCTGTATAAATATGATAATCTCTCTCATCGCTGCGGTTGCCAAAAATGGAGTCATAGGTGGAGGTAATACTCTGCTTTGGGACATACCAGAAGATATGAAGCACTTCCGTGATAAGACCCGAGGGCATACAGTTATAATGGGGCGTAAAACATATGAGAGTATTGGTAACCCATTACCAAATAGGAAGAACATAATTATCACTCGTGACCTAAACTATATACAGCCTGGGATAGAGATTGTTAATTCATTCAATGAAGCTCTACGTCTAGCAAGCCTTGAACAAGGAAAAGGGTTCGAGGAGAATCAGGATGAAGTAGAGATATTTGTTATTGGTGGTGGAGAAATATACAAACAAGCAATAGAGAAAGCAAATAAATTATACATCACAGAAATACATAAAGATTTCGAAGGCGACACACTATTCCCTACTATAGATAAAGAAATCTGGAAAGAAACTGATCGAGAAGATTACACCAATGAACCTATCCCATTTTCTTTTGTAGAATATAGAAAGAAATAAAAAAAACCCATAGCGATCAAATCGCTACAGATTTTAAAGGGTTGAGTATTTTGATTAGTTTCCCCATTAGTTTTCCCAGAGGATATCACCGTTTATTCCTTTGATAATATCTATATGCTCGGGGTTAATCCTAAACACTTCTTCTTTGTTTATTAAAATAACTACCCCGCCAGATACATGGGCATACTCCAGTTTTACATCCTTATCCTCTGTAAAAATACGGAGTATATTGCCTTCTGTTTTTTGAATATACAAATTGCTGGGTAAATTAGCAAAAGCTTTTAGCGCTTCTGAATTTTCAAAGAAGATAACAAAGAAGTTGCCTTCAAAGTGCATTGATGTCTTTTTCATGACTGACTTTTTAATTTTTAGATAATATTGTTTCTATAACACTCTACATCTTTCTAAAAATAAGTCAATAAAATTGATTATCGTAGTTTTTACTATGGATCAATATCTGTTTTAACTCTAATGAAAACATCGGTGCCATCTGGGGCTTTAGTCTTTGTGTATTTTCTATTTTTATTAATTTCAATTTTTCGAACTAATTCACTTTCTAAATCATAGCCAAGTTGCTCAGACATCCCAAGCAAAAAGATAGCGACATCAGCAAACTCTTCAGCAACACCATCTTGTTTTTTATTCCACTTGGAAAATGCCTCTGAAAGTTCTTCATGGGCTCGACAAAACTCATTAGCCATTTCCATACTAAATCCTTTCTCTATCTTATTTCGCATCACCTCTTTTTGTAATTCTTTTAGGTCTACCATATATTATTGGTCTTTATAAGATTCAACTTCATTATTAATAATAACTAGTTCAATACCAGCTTCTTTAAAAATTTCTTTTGATCTTTTTGTTGCATGATAATCTTTCAATGCAACAATCCTAATAATCCCTGCATTAATTACCATCTTAGCGCATATGTAACAAGGAACCATCTTACAGTAGAGAGTCGCTCCTTCTGTGGCAACTCCGACTCTTGCAGCATTAGCTATCGCATTCTGCTCAGCATGAGCAGTACGAATACAATGCCTTGAAACTGTGCCATCTTCCTGTGTAACAGTATGCATTTCATGACCAACATCGTCACAATGTGGAAGCCCTACAGGTGAACCAGCGTGACCAGTAGAAATTATTCTTTTGTTTTTAGTGATAACTGCTCCTGCATAACCCCTGTCGCAAGTACCACGAGTTCCAACCATATCAGCCATTTGGATAAAGTATTCATCCCATGATGGCCTCTTGTGTGAAGTTGTCTCTTTGTCTGACATAAAGCCATTATATGCCCTCTGATTAAATTAGCAAACTATAACCCTTCTGGAGCTGCCTCTAGTCTTAGAGTCACAAACTTCTCTACTCCTTTAGATAAGACTTTCATAGTTATATAGTCGCCTACTTTTTTATATCGAATTAATGAAGTAAAGTCTTGATCAGAATCAATCTTTGTACCATCTATGGTTAGAATAATATCATTTTCAACAATTCCAGCTTTATCTGCTGGTGACCCTGGCATAACTGCAATCTCTGAAGAATTCTGTCCACGTTGAACTAATATTCCATAATCAACAGAAAGATTATTCTTCTCTTTTAAGTCTGCTGTTACAGGAATGTAACGTATACCTATATATGGGCGAACGATCTTACCAGTTTTCTTTACTGAATCAATAGCACTCTTAACGCTGTTTATAGGTAGAGCAAATCCAACATTTGAAGAACCTTGAACTACTGCCACATTTATACCAACAACCTCACCTTTTAAGTTTAGTAGCGGTCCACCTGAGTTACCTGGATTAATAGCTGCATCGGTTTGAATAACTTTATCCAAACGCTCTGAGGAACCGAAGTTATCCCCCGCCACAATCGAACGAGAGAGTCCTGATACAACTCCAACTGAAACGGTATTCTTGAATTCTCCAAGCGCATTACCTATAGCAATAACACTCTGTCCGACATCAAGCGCATCAGAATCAGCAAGAGAAAGATAAGGTAAACCAGAACCACTAATCTTAACTAGAGCAACATCGAGCACTGCATCACGAGCAAGGACTGTGGCGTTATATTTTTTACCACTATTAAGCTGGACCTCGTATATCGCATCTTTGTCAGAAACTACGTGTCTATTTGTAACTATCAATCCGTCTGAAGATATTAAGAAGCCAGAACCACTTCCAATCTCTTTCTTTTCTGTACCATTTTGTTTATAGATTGGTGTCTGGAAAAATCCTGGGAACATTCCACCAAATGGATCACTATTCTGATCGTAAGATACATCGTACTTAGGAACTTCTTTACTTACAATAATAGATACTACAGCAGGCTTAGCTGTCTTCACTGCATCGACAACTGTGTATTGTTTTTCAGCTATAGGTGTCTGTGTTGCATCCCCAGATTTACCTAGAGAATCTGAAGGTAGAGAGAAGATTGAAGAACCCGCGATATTTTCTTGTGATTTAGAATAATTACTTGCAAGAACTTTAAAAATTGCTAAGCGATAGTGCCATAGAGCAAATGTTATAACCCCCAGAGTTATAACAACGGTAGCGAGACTAATTAGAATAGTTCGCACTACAGAATCTTTAAACATTGCTTTTATTTTTTTTATATTTAAGTTTGAATTTTCCATAAAATCTAAATAAAAACTACTTATAACATTAATAATTTTAGACCAATAAATAATGATGTCAATAACATATTATCTAAGGACAAAGAAACCAAGAATCATAGCTGTAAAATTAAGGACTGTGTGCGCCAATGATATCATTATCAGATTTGGATATTTATAATATATCCATGCAAAGCCAACACCAGCCACAAAAGTCAGAGGCATAACCACGAAAGCATTTAGATATATGATATGTATAAGAGCGAAAACCGAAGCATTTAAGATAATAATGAATGGTACACTTTTGAAAGCTCTCCGAAGCATATGCATAAGAACTCCACGGAAAATAATCTCTTGTAAAACACTTATCGGGATAAATAACAACAGGAACCGTGCATTTTCCCACCACTCATAATATCTCTTCTCTTCAATAGCCGGAATTTTTTCTGACATAAATATGAGCACACCTACCCCAACTACTGTGAATAAAAGGTAAGGAACTAAGTCTTTAAGGAAATTCTTCTTTATAGCTAAATCTTCATATGTCCAATGTGCTCGCTTTACTATACCGTAAAGTAATAATGCTACACCAAAAAGTAAAACTATTCTAAACTGTCCTGGAACAACATTATAGTATATAAGTAATGTAGGCATTACATATAGATACAGTATTTGAGCTAAAACTAATTCCTTTTCTTTTATATTAGATTTCTCCATACAAAACCCATTGTACTACAAGGCATCATCTGAAAATAGGTCTGGGGGTGGCAGGGGTAGTATCCTTATGAGTTTTGCTTCTATTTGCCCTTGATCGTTTGGTGAACCAATGACAACTACAGATGAGTCAACTTTCAGATCGTCCTTCGTACCTTCCTCTCGCATCTGACGAACTTGAGTATCATCTGTAACTAGAATAACTTTTTCTATATTATTTCTATCTTCAACAATTAAAGTTGGGAATTCAACTTTAATAATCTTACCGATTGAACCATGTGAGTTTGGTGAATTCTCAGGAAAGTTATCCATCATCCGCATACCCCCATTATAAACTGGGCCGAAATTGCGAGAAAAGTTATCATCCCAATCATTCCTAAATGAACCCTTGTGGAAACCTACAAACATTCCAGCTTGGAAAATTGAAAAGGCAATAAATAAAACTCCAAGCGTATATATAATACTCTTGAACATTTTAGGTTCTGATAATTTTTCTATTTGTTTTTTTATTTTATTAATCATATTAATTTTAGATTACGCTATTAAAAATGAACCCTTATACTTACGCAATATTATCTTCCTTATTGAGAAAAGTAACACAAACACTAGTAATAGTGAAAGGGTTATATTTGTTACAGGTAGAGACTCAGTTACAGAAAGCATAAATTCCTTCCAATAGGTACCTATATATTTTCCATCAGATGCTAGTAGCGACATATATTCATAAAATCCTGTTTGAGGAAGTTTAACTATCAAATCTCTCACTATAAAAATAAAACCAGTCAGAGAAAGAATACTTGAACTTAAATAGACCCAAGACATGATCTTGATCAACCTCTCATTCTTCTTAGAAATAGTACGCCAAATATCCTCAGAGAGCTTCATCTCAGAGTGATAACTCGCTTCTTTAAATAGATCCTTAATACTACTACCTTTCATATGATATATATACGTTAAATCAATAATATTGGTGCACTACGACTCTATGAGAGTACGTAGCTTCTCTAGCGCTCGACGGTGTTGGCTTTTGACTGTATTTAGTGGTTTGCCCAGAACCTCTCCTATTTCCTTGAATGTCATATCTTCTTGGTAGTACAAAACTAATACTGACTGATAAGGCATCGGTAACTTAGACAATAAATCATTTAAGTAATTTTTATCTTCAAGTTTTTCTAACTGTTCATCTGGTAAGCTAACTTCATCTTCAACTGTATCCTCAAAAATATCTTCCTCATTATCTAGATCAGAGAAGACAATTGATTTCTTTTTCCTCAGATAGTCAGTAGTTGTATTGCGGGCAATCGTGAAAATCCAAGTCTTGAAGTGAGCTTTTGAAATATCAAACTTTTTTAGATTCCTCCAGACTTTTATAAATACATCCTGAGTCACATCTGGAGCACTATTTGGCCCAACGAAGCGAACCACGAAATTATAAATCTGTGGGGTGTATCTATCGATTAGAGTCTTTAAATCTTCATGATTTCCGTTTAAATACCCTAAAATTAAGTCTTCATCGCGCTCATCCATCTACCTACTATACTAGAAAATCAAAATTTTATGGAATATATTACTTCTCTAAATCTAAAATGTCATCTATTCTTATCTGCTCTACGAATTCTGGAACGTGGGAAACTAGGATCATAGCACCTTGGTATTCATCTAGAGCTTTAGCGATAACTGGTAAGTGTCTGAAGTTTATATGGTTAGTCGGTTCATCGAGTATTAGTAATCCGGGTTTAAGTAGCACTAAGCTTGCAAAAGCAACTAAGCCTTTCTGCCCTTCTGAGAGTGAACCGATCTTGGTATAAACCATATCTCCAACTATCAGGAACGATGCCGCTACTGCGCGGATATGCTGTTCATCTACTCGACCAGTAACTTCACGAGATATCTCGGATAGTGACTCAATAACTGTATGATCGAAGTTTAGAGTTGAAAAGTCTTGACGATAGTATCCAACTCGTACACCTTTGGCAATAGTCGCTCCTTCAGCCGTACCTTTTGCAAGTGATTCAAGTAATGTGCTTTTACCTATTCCATTTGGACCAGATAGAAGTAAGTGTTTATTTTTCCTCAATGAAAGACTAACTTTCTTTTTAGATGGTTTACCTTTTTTAAGAATTGAAACTAATGAGAGGGTTAAGATGTCCCCTATCAAGTCACCTTGGAATGGAATTGTGAATGGTCGGATTGTTTTATCTTCTTTACGAACATCTACTTTCTCATCTTCAAGTTCTGCGGCAAGATCACGCATACGCTTGGCTACTGCACGTAAGTTACCCCCTTTCATAGCGAAAGCATTTGCTTGATCTTTCTTGGCTTGTATTTCTTTCGAAAGAAGTGCATTCTTTCTATTCTCACGCTCCATACGAGCTACTATCTGATCACGAACATCTGTATAGTTACCTACATATTGTTCAATCTTCCTAGTGTATACATCTAAGTAAAGAACAGCGTCAGTAAAAGCATTTAGGAAGTGAGCATCATGGGAAATAACTATTACGGTCTTTTTATATTTAATAAGGAAATCTGTAAGGTGGGCAATCCCTGCTTTATCTAAGTTATTCGTCGGCTCATCGAGTAGAAGAATATCTGGTTCCTGAATTAGAGCACTTGCAAGCAGGAGTCGCGCTTGTTGACCACCAGAGAAAGAGCGTACTGTCCTGTCATGAACTTTCTCGTGGCCTTTCAAGTTTACAACTTCAAGGACATCATCAATACGAGGATCAATATCGTATATTTTTTTATCGAAACATTTCTCGAAGAATGCTCGCACTGAGAGGTCTAATTCATCACGAGGAATAACCTGTCGAGAAAGAGCAATAGTAGTACGCTGAGCTAGATTTATATTCCCATTCTCTGGAGTATGAGCTCCTGTTATAAGACCGAAAAGTGTACTCTTACCAGCACCATTCTGACCCATAATAGTCACCTTCATTCCGCGACGAATAGAAAAATCGACCTCTTCTAGGATAGGTTTATTATGCCCGTATTCAAATGAAACTTTCTCGAATCGTATTACGACTTCTCCATGTGAGGTATTTTGCGCCATAAGTTTCTATACTACCGTATTTAATAGTAATCTGCTAGTTATTTTTAATTTTAATTTAAAATACTGTTTATTTTCTTAATATCACGATCAATAGCAACAGCAAGCTCGTCTGAGTCTGCAAACTTCCTAACTTCTCTTATACGCTCCACTATATCAACTTCTATATCTATATTTTCAGTTTTTGGAACAGTATTATCATTAATACCGATAAGGTGGACTTCCATTGTTTTGTCACTCAAATCAAAAGTCGGGATTGATCCATAATGAAGAGCCCCTTTGTAAGTTTTCCCGTTTATTACTACCCAAGCAGCGTAAATACCCTCATCTAATACTAGATCTTTAGATACTACGAGGTTTATAGTCGGAAACCCCACAGAGTGACCTCTACCCTCTCCTCTAATTTGTTTGGTTACTATTAACATCTGATTGTAATCGAGCTATTTTATAAATAGCAAAACAAAGAATAATTCCAGCGATCCATTGAGATAAAGCTAGTACATCATTATAAAGGAATATACCGATAATAACTGCCACTAATGGATAGAAAAGTTCTAAAATCGTTGATACGTGGACCGGAGTGTCTTTCAAGCCTTTGTAATAAATATATAAACCAACCATACCTGAAGTAAGTGCAATAATTATAAAAGCTCCGTAGTTTATCGTGGTTGGCATAGATAGACTTGAACCATAACCAAGTATAATTATTAATATTAAGGAAATGATAGCAGTAAAGAAAAATCTATACAGTGTTGTCGTTTGATGAGAAACACGAGAGAGAATCATTTTAGAGAAAGTCGTTGATGTCCCCCACGCGAATGCTGCTCCGACTGCATAGAGCGCTGCTTTTATAGTATCGCCCCCTGTAGCGAAATTAATATGGCCATTTTTAAACGTCACAAAGTAAGCAGCGACAAATGCAAGAATAGCCCACTTGATATACCTCTTATCAAATCTTTCTTTCAAGAAAATAGACGCTGTGGTAATGGCAAAGATTGGTTGGAGCTTCTGAAGTAAGAAAACAACAGAGAATGAGATAAACATTGTCTTTAGAAGTGCTGTTGTAAACCAAAGAGTCCCTAAAAGTCCACTTAGGATTGAGACAAGTATCAATAGCCAGAAATCTTTTCTACCTATCCTCTCAACTTTTACAACTTTCCATACAAATGGGAAAAGAATCACAAGACCTATTAGATGCTCGAAAAATATGATAGTAATCGGTGGAATGCCACCCAATGTCCTTCTAAGAATACCATCTAGCCCCCACAGTAGTGCTGCAATAATAATAAGGATTGGGCCATTAAAACCCATACTTTTCGATATTTTCATATTGGCTTAGTATAACATAGAGCGTTACCTTAATAGCAAGAAATCTGATATAATATACTTACTATCAATTATATTTATATTATTTATCATGAAAGAAGCTAAAAAAATTAATATGGAACTCGGAGGCAAAGAAGGCGGAAAGAATATCGGCCCTAAAATAAACAGAGAAGCAGTTGATGCTTGGCTTTCAAAGTTTCCTAAAAATGAAGGGGGCGATTTATCATTAAAAGTAAATAGATTAAAAAACGAAGCACCCGCTTCTGTAAAAGAAGCTAAAGTAGCAGAAGCTCTTAAGATGGCAGAAGATTCATACCCCCCACAACCTGAAAAAGTCGCACCTGAGCCAGTAATAACTATTGAAAATACAAAAACTGAAGATAAAAAAGAGAATAAGTTTTTAGCTGGAATTAAAAAACTTTTTGGTGGAAGAAATACAAAAAAGGCAGTTATAAGTGGATTAGCCTTAGGATCTGCTCTATCTGCTCAAGGACAAAATATAAACCAACAAGCTGATCAAGCATTTGTAAAAAATAGTAATGCAAAAGAATACAAAATTGGAGGAAATGAAACAAAACCTGAAGCAAGAAAAGTTTCTAAGGTTCCAGAAGGATATACACCAGATGGAAAAGAAGGCACGAGAGAATATTATAAAAAAGTAACTTCAAATCAAAATGGCGTGGAAATGGCGGTTTCAGGTGGCCCACAAGGTGATAATTCAAAGTTCTTAATTGAAAAACTTGGACAAGGAGTAACTCCAGACGAATTAGTTGCAAAAGGTCACGCCACAAAAGAAGGTATTAAAAAATTCGAAAAGTATTACAAACCATCTTCTTCAGTAGATAGAGTATATATAGAACCATCAAAAGAAATTAAAAAAGCTGATCCATATGCAGCTTTTGCAATATCAGGAGAAGGTGTATACCTACCTGGAGTAAGTGGACCTAATGCTGGTCAGATGTACTACTTATCTATGGGATCAAAGAATGCTTGGGAATCTGGAATGACTAACACATCCCTTGAACCATGTGTGGTTCGTCTTGAGAATCCTAATGGGAAATATATAGATACTACTGTTAAACTTTATTCAATTGAAGATAGAAATAAATACTTCGATATAAGTGGTAGACATTTACTTCCAGGAGCATTTGAAGCTTTGAAAAAAGTGGCAGAAGAGCAAATGAAGGAAGTGAATAATAGTAGTGAAGAAAAAATACAGCAGTTAGGAGCAGACTACACAACTAAAGCAGATACAGTTAAATTACCAGGATCAAACATTGAAGGAAAATAATAATATTCATAAAACACCTCGATCTATCGAGGTGTTTTATGTTGACTAGGTTGTAAAAAATGTTCTGCTTCTAAAAATGCACCTACTGTATTTTGACGCGCGTATATATTAGTAGGTTCGAAATTATTAGTTAATTAAGAAATTTAAATTTATGACAAAAAAAGGAACAGTTATCGCGCTTGCAGCAGTTATGTTCACTGCTTCAGCACTTGGATTCAGTGGAGTAGCGCTTGCTGATAATACTGATACATCATGGAAAGAAAGCCAAAATGCTATTAAGAATTATATCAAGCATGCCCCTGGAGTTATGGGTAAAGTAACAGCTATAAATGGATCAACAATCACAGTAGAAGGTAAGAATAATACTGTTTATACAGTAGATGCCTCTACAGCCAAGATTCTAAAGAATAGGAATACTGTTATCACTATCGCTGATATAAAAGTCGGTGACACTATAATGGCTCAAGGAACTGTTACGGGCACCAATGTGGTGGCTACAACAGTCTTTGATGGTAAACCTCTAATGGGTAAGAAGCATAATGGCAACTTCCCTGGAGTTATGGGAATAGTTAGTAATGTAAACGGGTCAACATTCCAAGTTACAGACAAGAATAACACAATCTACACTGTAACGACGACAACTGACACCAAGATAAAGAAAGGTAATCCCCCAGTAGCAGCTACAATCACTGATATCCTAAATGGAGACGCTGTCATGGTTCGTGGAGCTGTAAATGGCAGTACTGTCAGTGCTGAGAGTATATTTGATGGTAAACTTGGAACGCACAGAGGAAAAGGCTTCCTACGTGGCAACCACAAAGGTAAAATAACTCAATAAAATAATAAGAAGTCTCTATCTTTAAAACACCCCTTATATAGGGGTGTTTTAATATATTAGGCCATAAAATCTCTACATTGACAATGCACTAATTTAGGTGTATAATACAAGCTCACCAAAAAGTTCTTTTTATGAATAAAAAAATAGTTCTAAATCCTGTGAAAACAAAAGGAGTATGGTTCCTTAGTATACGATCAATTATGGCAGGAGTATGGATATCTGAATTAGAATCCATAGAGAAAAGTGGTTTTTTTATAACAAGCGAACTTATAGATTTAGGTTCACTTGAATATGGATTTTTTATTATAGTGATAAATTCCGAAAATGCTTTAGTTAGCATAAAGAATTTTTCAAAATTAAAAAGTTGTACTTTCGAAAACAAAATTACTTAAAACAAGTAAAAACAACATCCTATGAAACCCTCGGTATTCCGCGGGTTTCTTTTTTATTTAATTAAGAAATCTTTAATCTCTGATAACTTTACTTTAAACGGTATCGCCCCAAGCGCCCCCGGACCGATCTCATATTTATCAAAATAGATTACTAAATTACCTTTATCGTCATATGCCCAATTTGAAAGATCTGAAAAATTCAATTTATTAACTTCATCTTTGAAAACTACAGTTCCCTCTACCCCTTCTGGTCTCCAGTTAATTAATTTCTTTTTTAAGAAATCCATAAAAGATTGCTGATGACTAGAATCTATAACATCCGACAAAGCAAGTATGTGACCATTAGTTAAAGATGCAGTGAAGACCTTATATATATTATTACCATTTGCTCCTCCTGTATAAACATACTCATCTATAATTATAGATTCAGTTTTTTCATTTTTTATATGATTTGCTTGGATATCTAACTCATAATTTGCTGTTGGACTATCGCTGCCAAACTTAGCACGCATATCTGGAACATCAACATCAGCAGATTGCTTGAAAGTCAGTATTTCATCTTCAATATACTTCTCTGCTGTCTGTGCAAGAACTGATGAACCTTCGATAACAGACTTGGTCCCTGTAAAATTATTTTCCAAAATATCCTCATCTTTAATAGTAATCGGCGATGGAACATAAGGCTCCTCTTGTTTATCTACGATATTTTCTGATGTGGGATTAATATTGATTGTTTTTTTCTTAAATATAACTATACAGAGAGCTATTATAATAACTATCAATATGGTTATGATTATTTTTGCTTCTTTTTTCATATGTTTTAATTATAACATTTAATCAAAAAACCGCCCTTAATGGACGGTTTTTTGATTTTTATTATTGACCTACTTGTATTCCACCTTTTAAATCTATGTTTATAGCCTTATTATTATCCTCATTCTCTTTTTCATTTTCGTTTTCAATATCACCATCATCATCTTTTTCCATAGAATCATCAGATTGGAGCTTTATATCAGTCTTTATAGAACTATCATCTCTTTGAGATTTATCATCTATGTCAGTATCTTTTTCTTCATACATTTCACCACCTAAGTAGAATCTAGGTTTCCCTTCATCAGAAGATTCAATTTTAAGAGAACTGCCTGTCTTTAATTTAAAGTCTTCTCTTGAATTACCCGAAAGGTCTACTCCTACTGAGACACTTGAATCTATTTCTCCACCAGTTGCTTTTACAGAATTGTCTTTATCTAAAGCAACATCTGCATTACTTCTAGACTCAGCTTTGATAACTGAAGCAAAAACATACTCTCCTGCTAAAGTTGTATGTAGAGACTGGTCTGCTAGGACATCAAGTTTGATATTTGTATTGGCACCTTTTTTAACTACAACTTTTCCACCAACAACAACCTTTGATGAAGGAAGAACTGCTTTTACATCACCTTTTGATTTCGTATTTACGACTACATCACCTAGAGTGACTCTGACCTTATCGTAAGTTCCTGCTGAAACATCAGCTTTTGCATATAATTCAGTTTTACCACTTTCATTTAGAGAAAGAAGTTTATAAGACTTACTATTTGAAGCCACATTAACCCAACCTTTCGTTGCGCTGTATAATTCTACCTTGTTAACTGACATATTTACTTCATTTACATCAGATATATCAGCTGTAGCATCTGTAATGCCAATGTATAAACTACCTGCATTATCTGGTTTTTGACTCCTTTGATACTGTAAAAAACCAGCAATAACACCTATAACTATTATTACCCCTATAATAACCCCTGTTCCTGTATTGTTTTTCATATAATTCACTAATTTTATGTCTAATAATGGATAGGTAAAAACCTAGCATTATTATACCCTTATAACTAAGTAGAATCAATTTTATAGAAAATAGCCTTTTAATTGCTATTTATAAGGAATTTAAAGCTTTTTATCACCTTTTCTAAATCATTTTTTATAACAGATTTATCAAACTCCTTTATCCCCTGCTCAGGTGAGTAATTACCAATATTTGTAGAGTGTATGGTGTACTCAATAGCATAACAATCACCATCAACTATTCCTCTATAACCAGTAGTGTCATAGTAGTTACCAGCTCCAGCATCACTAGTCGTAAATTTAACAAAATCATATCCACCCAATTTAACCTTTTCTGTAATGCTATCTTTATTCTCTTGATTTATTATTCCGGTTGTATCATCACAACTTCTAATAACCTTTTCATCGCTTGATCTTCCTACAGTCAGTTTCACTCCTGAGAAATTTGTTTTTGGTATATATACCTTCGGAACAAACATCTGGGCAAGCAGTGTCCCTTTATCAGTATTACTAATTCTCCAGTCTGTAGTAGGAGTTGAATCACCCTCTACAACATAGAAAAAAGAATTATGATCAAATGAAAAAACGTCGTTTGAATCTTTAAAATTATCTACGCAGTTTTCTGATTTTGTAAATGTAGATTTAGGATCATAGGTAACATTATTTATATCCTTAAATAATTCTTTGCCATTTTCCATCTTTACATCACCAAAGCCCTGTATCAGCTTGTCTCCATCTTTTTTAAAAATAACTTGCCTATCGGAATGCATCCCCTCAGAATCAAAAGAATAGTTACCTATTAGTAATCCATCAGAAAATGTCCCGCTAAATGTTCCAGAGGAACTATCTTTCTCAAAATTATTATAAGATAGTATACCTTTTAAAGTTCCATTATCTTCGGAGGATATCATCAATGTATAAATATCTTTACCTGTATGGTTAACATAACATCCTATTAATGATTTAGAATCTGAGACAATGTTACTATTATCTTCTATTTTTTGAGTTTTTATAAAGTGGTACAATCCTATTCCCAACAAAATAACAATAATAATTAGGAGTAGTATATTTTTTGCAAATCTAGTCATGTATTTATTATAGCATTAATAAATTTAGTTTATTTCTATGTCTACATAAGCTATCTGTGGGAATTTTTCTATTATATTCTTTTCTACTAGATCTATATGATTACCCACGAGTCGAGGGATACGATCAGTGGTCTTAAACATTAACTTTGCAAACTCCTTAAAGTCATTTTTAACACCTTCAAATTCTTCTTTAAGATCTCCGGCTTCATAAATCTCTTCATAGAGCGGTGAGCCATTCCATTCTACAGTGGCAAAGATTCTATATCTACCTATATCAACAGCGACTGACTTGAATTCGACTATATGCTCTATGCACGGATCTTTTTGAAGTTCTTCTATTATTTCTTCTGTAATCTTTTCATTTAAAGGTTTTCCTATTATATATTGGTGGTTCTTTCTAATTAAGATAATCGCTAAGAAACCTAGTATTAAACCTACAATTATTCCACCGATGGCGTCGTAAGTTATATCACCCGTTATATAAGTTATCCATTGAGCAATAAGAGCAATAATAACGCCAAGAACCGCTGCTCCATCTTCATATATTATTGCAAGTAATACAGGATCAGCTTCTTTAAAAATATCTTTTGAAAATTTTTGTCCTTTTATAAGCTCTTTAAGGGCAAGGCAGAGTGTAATACTCTCAACCACGAGAGCAATTAATAATATAACTATGCTAACAGAACTAAATACATAGATCTCACTTCCCTTATGAAGTAGAGAATCAATAGAGTGGTAAACTGTAATACCAGAACCAATAAAAAGTATCCCGCAAGCAGATATTAGAGACCAGAAAAATCTTTCAATACCATATCCATATCCATGAATATTATCAGCAGGTTTCTTGGAACGTTTAAGTCCTATTAATAGTAAAGACTGGTTAAGAGTGTCAGCAAGACTATGTATACTTTCGGCAAACATACTAGCCGAACCAGTAATAAAAAATATTACTGCTTTAATAATAGTCACAAATACATTGCCGAAAAGTGCAGCTGTTACTGACCTTTTACCGTGAGTCTGATTTATCATATTTTAATTAAAACTCTAACTTCTAAAACCCAACTCACCTCTTCTGCTTTTGACTGCAAGTAATGCTAAAACTAATGCATAAACGACATGGTCATCTATTATTGGATTATTCTCTGGGAACAATAAGGCAAGCCACATTAAGACCATCATTATAATTCCAGCGACAGCAGCCAGTTCAACAAACTTATTAAATAAGAGAGCCAAACCAATAAAAAGTAACCCGGCCATAAATATCCAATCTATAGCAGCAACCCCAGCAAGACTATTAAAAAAATTAGCAAGTGGCCCCTTTACCCCAAATTTAAGAAATCCAAATGTTGGAGACCCTCCATTTATCCAAGCTTTATCCGGTGTGGTCGCAAAACCTAATCCAAATAATTTATCAAAAAACGCCCAGAGAAAGATGAAAGACATAACAAAACGTAACTTTAGATAGATAATTTTTTGTATATTCATATGATTATATTATATCAAGATATTAAAAAAATACATATATAGATTTAAACAGTCGGATTTTGTTTTAAATCTTGGAATGCTTTATCAATTTCTTGAACAGTCCAACCCTTTAGAACAAGTGAGTTATATATAAGGTTGTTTTCAACTCCATTAGCTTTTTCTTTTTTAATATAATCGAGTATTGATTCTTTATTATTAGTACTTTGTGCAGATTTGTTTGCCTGTATAACAGGTTTTAGTATTGGACTAACAGGCATAGGAGAATGCTTCATTTTAAACAATCTTCGTACCTCTCCACCTCCTAAAGAAACTACATCATAACCATTAAACGCAACTATAAGCGTAGCTACTAATACTAAAATTACCTGTGGGTTTAGGTTATTAAATCCAGAAATTACAATTGAAGCTCCTGTGAAAATAGTTAAGATAACAGCACTAGCTCTTGAATATACACCTAAGAGTAAAGCAAGCCCAAAAACAATCTCAATAGCTCCACTAAAATGCACGAGTGTTTCAGAATCTAGTGGTGAATTAGCAATAATAAAATTTGGCATAGATTCTATCCATTGGTGAGTATACACAAAATGTTGAAACCCGAAGAAAAGATAGGATAATGAGACTCCGATACGGATTATGGCACAAGTTATAGATGAAAAAAATTTTATCTTCATAAAATATTATTTTAATTACCTACTAGTAACAACGACAATAATACATACAATTATTAATGCTATACATATGAAATTTAAATTTTTATTATTCATATAAATACCTTAAAAAAAATATTAATTCACAGTTATTGTTACATCATCAGAGTTTGTATCACCATAATCATCTGTGACAGTTAATCTAAAGACGTAAGTTCCTGGAGTAATATCATCTACATCCGTTATATCCGATGTTGGATCGACGATTGTCGCTGGTCCACCTGATACCTTAGTCCATAAAAAAGAATCAATATACCCATCACTATCGGTTCCGTTACCATTTAAAGTCAAATATCCTTCTGGTAAAGTAATAGTTTGATCTGGGCCTGCATCCGCTACTGGAGGGTTATTTGTAGTTACATTTTCTACTGTGACCGTAATCGTATCAGTCCCAGTTGCTCCTTGATTATCGGTTACTGTAAATTTGAATACATAAGTCCCTGCGGACAAATTATCCACATCTGTAGTATCAGAAGATGGGTTGGATATTGTAGCAGATCCACCTGAGATTTTTGTCCAATTATAAGAAACTATACTTCCGTCTGAATCATTTCCATAACCACTCAGAGTAACAAAATTATCAGGCATAGTTATCGTTTCATCTGGACCTGCGTCTGCATAAGGAGGATTGTTAGATTGAGGTGATGATTCATCGTTTACAATTACACTAACATCATCATAAGATGTATCGTTTTTATTATCAACAACTGTCAGTCTAAATACATATGAACCTAATACTAAATTATTTATTTCTGTACTAGAAGAATTAGGTGAAACTATATTTGCAGATCCACCTGAAATTTTTGTCCAATTATAAGAAACTATACTTCCATCAGAGTCGCTTCCTGAACCAAGTAGAGTAACTGATGACGTCGGAAGGGTTACATATTTATCAGGCCCGGCACTTGCAAAAGGTGGGATATTATTTATTCCTTGTTGTGAAGTACTTGTTGTAGTTTTTAGGGTAGAAGCAGAAGTAGATTTATTTGAAGCTATTTTGGTTTTTGTAGTTTTAGTTGTAGCTGGGAAACCGCTTGCTGTTACATATAATTCATCGGCCGATTTATATCCTTCTGAATCTGTTACGACCAGACGAAATATATATATTCCATTTTGAAGGTTTTTAACAACAGTAGTACTTGAATCTGGCGAAACAATGGTGGCCTTACCACCAGAGAGTTTGAACCACATATAATTAACCCACCCTCCATCCTTTGTCGTAGCCGACCCTTTTAGAGTAAAAGAGTTGGTCGGATATTTAACCACAATATCAGGACCAGCATCTACTTTAATATTACTTAATGAATCGTTGATAACTAGACTGTCTTCGATATCAGAAGTTTGTTTATCTAAAAAAGGTATCTTTCCTAGACCTGGATGTGTTTCTCTGAGGTAAAAGATACTACCAACAAATATAATTGCTGTAAAAAATACAAGGATGAAAGTTGATATAGATCCTTTATTTAATTTCATAAATTTAATATATTTATTATACCATTTATATTTTACCTTGTTCAGTTAAAACTCTCTTTATATGAAAACGCATACTAAGGATACGCCCGAGCATAGCCCCTTCAACAAAACTAATAGTAAAAGCAGATAATACTGCTCCTTTAAGCCAGTGCTCAAATATAAAATGACGAGATACTGAAAATGCTATATATAGGACAAGCACTACTATTCCGATCCGATCAAGGCGACCTATGACCTTTCGATCTTCTACATGCCATTCTATCGAAAACATCCTGCCTGCAATAAAGCCTATAGCTAGCCCAAACAGCACTCCAAATATAAGTGTTAATACTTTTATATGACTTATATAGACTTCATAAATTAAAATTCCAGACATAACTACTAAAATAATGACAAGGATTTTTAACCTCCTTATCAGCTTACTATCTATATGATCTTTTATGTTTAATTCTTCGCCCATTTATTATAAACTTTTATGATTGCTCTCTGCTTTTTTTTCTAATATTTCTAACTTTTTTGAGATTACAAATAATTCTTCTTTAATATCAGATATAGAATTAACTTCATTCTTCAGGTCAGCTTCCGTACGTTCATTAAGCTTCTTTTCACCACGAAGGCCAGAGAGTATTAACTCATTACCAATAAAGCTAGAAGTGAACGCTCCCGTTAGATAAAGCATTAGACATCCGACAATAAACGACAGTGGTCCATCCCACCAAGGAGTATCCATGATACTCATAGAAGACCCTGCTGAGAAAAACTCTATAGTTGAGTGGATCTGGTCAGCACTATGCCAAACTCCACGCCAAAACAAAACAATCCCTATCCCTACTATCAAAGCATACAATAGCGGGTGATGGCTTAAGTAAATCTGAATTTTTCTTTGCAATTTTTTCATATGAAATTGAATTATTGATTAGGATACCAATCAAGAAGTGTAACTAAGATATTGGGATCGCTAACATTAATTAAAATTTTAAATTTCTCTATATCACTGAGTCCATCCTGTCCTTTGTAGTGATATGGAATAACTTCCTTTGGCTTGAATGCTAGAACTGCGTCGGCCGCTTCATCTACACCCATAGTATAAGGAAGATTCATAGGTATAAGAGCTATATCTATGTTCTTCAGCGCTCTCATTTCTATTGTTCCTGATGTATCTCCTGCTACGTATACTCGGTGGCCATACTTCTCCACCACATAGCCATTCCCTCGCCCTTTTGGATGGAAAGCATCTTTCGACTCAGGAAGATTATACATTGGGATAGCTGTTATTGTGAATCCTTTTTCTTCTACTACTTCATCATTCTTTAAAACTTTCGCCTTTGAGGCAAGCTCCTCCGGCAACTTATCCATAACAGCTTGTGGAACTATCAGAGTTGTATTTCTACTAGTAACTGTCGATAGAGTAGGTACATCGAAATGGTCCCCATGTATATCAGTAATGAGTATAATGTCTGCTTTTGGTTGACCTTCAAATGCTTTGACCTCGCCTACTGGATCAGTATATATAGCCATATCACCGAACTTTATAACTGCGGTGGCATGTGAAATAGGCACTACTTGTGGTGTATTTTTTAATTCCATGGAAGTTTTATTATTTTTATTAAAAGCTAGATAAGTACCTAGCACTATTATAATAAGTAAGACGAACACAAATATGTTTCTCATACATTTATTATAGCATTTTTATTATTTTATAAACTCTATTGAATTACTTGTTCAGTGGAATTTATTTTGTGGAATGAATAGTAAGAAATACCTAGTATAACAATAGCTATAACTGGGAATAATAAGAATGATGAAAATCCAAACACTACCCACATACTTATAAGAGCGGCGATGAAATCAAATGTGAATCCTGCGTAGGCCCACTCTTTAACTTTTGCAGGAATCTGCGGAAGAATTAGAGCGAGGGATCCGAGAACTTTAGCAACCACAATCATTGTCACGAAGTAATGCGGATAACCTAGAGGTATTATTCCAGTCTCGGCTGTCCCATTAAAATAGGCAACCATCTCCATGATTCCCTGAGTTATAAATATTAAAGAAGTCGCAACCCAGAACATTATTTTGTATTTTTTCATATTCGATATTATATCATTCAGTTTAATATCTTAAAAATGTATCTATATAGCCACTTTTACTGTTTTATAATATTCTCGAAGTGAGCTGAATTTATCACCCTCTACTGTAAAGATAATCGTACCGATTACGTTGTAATTCATATTATTCTTAACATTCACAAACTTCGCATCCCATTCAACTATAACTACACCTTCATCAGTCCAGACATTTAGGACTTTAAAATGGATATCTTTCTGTTCCTCTACAACCTTACTCACCCAGTAAGAACGTATCGCTTCGCGACCGATATTCTTCTCCTCATGAGGATCATCGTAAGTAGCATCTTCAGTGAAGATAGTACAGATAAGATCAGGATCTTGCTTCTCCCATGCTTCACCATATATATCTATAAGTTTTAGTGCTTGTTCTTTGGTCATAAGGTTATTCAATAAAACATTAATTATCAGTGTCTTTATTTAATTTATCTTCAGTATTTGAAATGTTATGACTTTGGATATGACTACCAAGATCGCCATTTATATTTAACTCTGAAGGAGCTTTTACTTCTCTAGGCCAGCTTTCTTTAACAGAAGTCCTATCTTGCTGACCCATCTCTTCAGCAAATTCTGCATCGCTCAATAACACATAATTCCCACTTCCAGGCATTTTCCTTAAAGTACGACGTGCCCCATTCTTATCGAAATGCTCAGGCTGCAATTCCCTTCTACTATTAAACCTTGCGTCAAATGATTCTTTCATTAGTTTATTATAACATTTTTATTAATATTGACATTAGTTTGTTTTGTTATAGTATGAGCATGAAACATATACATAAACTTAAAACATAGACTCATGAACAATCCACTCAGTTACACCTTACTGTGCGTTATAGTTTGGTGCCTTTGGCCATCTTTAGCAAAGATGTCTAAGTTACAACCAGCAACGATAACTTTCTTTATTTGTGTATTCACAGCTTTGACAGCCGTAATGTTCCTGCTTTTTAAAAACCAGATTAATTTAACCGGAGAAGGAGTTACAACAAAGGGAGTAGTTATTATCATAATCGCCGCAGTTTTAAACGGCATTGGAATGATAACTTATAGTTCCCTGCTTTCATCAGGTTCTGGTTTTGATATTTCAAAATACGTTGTAATGATTTCATGCCTCATGCCTGTTGGTACTATTATATTTGCCAGCATACTGCTCGGTGAACATATAAGTATCAAAAAGATTGTGAGTATTATGATAATCGTAGGAGGAGTATATATGCTCCAGAAAAGTTAGGTGAGCTGTAAATAGATATTTAAAAGGGTTGCTAATAAATTAGCAACCCTTTTTTTATTTGTCTTAAAGCTCCACGGCAATTTTTACCATATCTTTAAAACTTCTTTCTCTTTTAGATGCACTCAAGTGATCACCTGTAACCAGGTTATCACTGATTGTTAGAATAGTTAGTGCATTGATTTCGTTTTTTGCTGCCAGTGTGTACAATTCGGCAGTTTCCATTTCAATAGCCAGTACACCGTATTCTTTAAAAACTTTCCAGGTATGAGGTTCAACATCTTCATAGAACTTATCTACGGAAATGATGTTGCCTACAGTTACATCTACTTTCATTTTTGATGCAACCTTATCAGCTTTTTTCAAAAGACCCCAATTTGCTATCGGTGCAAAATTCATCCCATGGAACCGGCGATCATTCATCCCGGAATCTGTACAGGCCCCAGCTGCAATAATTATGCTATTACAAGGAAGCCTTTCAGAAAGTGACCCTGCACTTCCAACCCGGATAATATTTTTTACACCATAATCTTTAATAAGTTCATTGGTATATATACCTAGTGATGGCATACCCATACCTGAACCCTGTACGGAAATCCTTTTTCCATTTGGGGCTATACCAGTGAACCCCAGCATATTCCTTACAGAGTTATACTGAACAACCTTTTTTAAAAATTTTTTAGCTATCCATTGTGCCCTTAGAGGGTCTCCTGGAAGTAATACTGTTTCGGCAATTTGGCCAGGTGTGGCCTCAATGTGAATACTCATAATGTTTGATTTTAATGGTTATGAAATTTAATCCACAATACTTTTTATTACACGCTCTGTCAATAGGTTATTTTTGGTAATTGACAAAATCTCAAAAAAGCGTAGATTAAACTTAAATTTCTATTACAATCACCTAAAAATAACTCAGTATGGAAAGTATTAATTATCATGACCTGAACCCAATTCAAAGGGGCTTACTTTTTGCCGCAGCCGAAGTTATGGAAAAAGCTTACAACCCTTATTCTAAATTTTCTGTCGGCGCAGCAATAAGAACAAAAAGCGGTGACATCATTTTAGGGGCAAACGTTGAGAACGCTTCCTATGGATGCACTATCTGCGCAGAAAGAAGTGCTTTAGTTAGCGCCAATGCTTTAGGGCATAAAGAATATGAAAGTATTGCTGTTATCGCCAAGCCAGAAAAAGGAGTAACAGAAGAAATCACCGGTCCTTGCGGAATTTGTCGCCAGATGATATTAGAAGCGGCTCATGTTTCTAATATTGATATTGAAATTATTATGTCGACAACCGACATGAAGAGAATTATCATCGCAAAAATAAGCGAGTTGCTTCCCTTTAGTTTTGGGCCAAATAATTTAAAGTAAGGCGAATATCGCTTTTAAAATCCATTGAACTATTTTTGCTCAATGGATTTTTTATTATGTTCACTAAGTTTCTCTTCTACGAACCTTATTATTCTACCCGTACTTTCATCTACTATTTCTTCTTTATAATAATTATTTTCTCTATCAACTATACGTATTTTCACAACTCCTCTAGGAGATAAGTCTTTCCTTTTGCTAGGGAACCATCCATTAATAGATTCAAAAATAAACCTTCTAACTCCTATTCTATTCTTTCTTATTTTAATACTATCTTTAATCGACAATGTTTCGTGAATAGTAATCCCATTTGAACCATGACCACAAGAAAACTTATATTTATAACCATTTTCGCTTTCTTCAGCAAAAACTATTTCAAGATTACTTTTACAAGTTTTGCATTTACCAGATGCTGTGCTTTCCAAAAAATCTTTATAAGCATAATCTCTTATTTCTATATCTTGAATTTTCAAAGATTCTAAATCTTTTTTTGCCCTATTAATAATTTTTTCTTTAATTTTTTCTAACTCATTCATTATGATTTAAAACCTTTTGACTTTAAAATACTCTCTAATTCTTGTTTAGTTTTTGGTAAGTTATGAATATCATTTAATTGATCCACTAAAACATCAATAGAGGAATGTCTTTCTTTCATTTTTTTAGTCTTATTATAATCTTTTTAATAAAACTACTGGCTTCTATAGCTGACACCTTAATAGGAGTGATAAATTGACCGTTTTTATAATTAATATAAGAAATCTCGAGTCTTTTATTTGTTAACAAACTATCTTCGTTATTTATTTCAGTTGGAATAAACTTATTATCAGTTCTTTCTAAATTACGAAGAAGGGCAAATTTTTCCGTATGATCATTATATCTTCCCTGCCATTTTTTAAGAGCATCTGGTGTTTTACTATGAACAGGATAGTTGAAGATAAGAGGAACTCTTCCTATTTCTTCTCCTGCATACAAAGCAAGTAAAAGAGCTTCACGATATTTCTTTGAATCAAGTAGTATTACTGAGGCATTCAAAAAATTATCGGCATTATTTATACATTCAAATATAGCTTTTGCTGCTTTTTCTTCATCTGTAATTTTAACTTGTTTCATATTTGCTGCCAGACCTGGACCGTGAGTACACTTCTCGAACCTTACAGGTTCAGTACATCTTTTGGAATCATCCTCCAGATTCCTTCCCCTATTGCTCATTTTATATTCAAAGCTGCCAGACCTGGACTCGAACCAAGATAACCTCCTCCAGAGGGAGGTGTCCTACCATTAGACGATCTGGCAGCTTTAAATACAAAATAACAGCAATTTCTATGAACCGGATAAAAATGAAAGCAGTTTCATTTTTATTCCCACCACCAGACGATCTGGCAATGCTATAACATCGATATAGTACCACAAAATGCCAGAAAAACAATTTGAACTCGTATTTAAATTCCTGTACAATCAAGCATATGGATAAAAATGAAATTGCAAAATACCGACCAAAACATTTAACAATTGACGATATTAAGAACGGGTGTATCACTCTCTACGGAGATAACAATCAAGAGACAAAGCTATGTATGATGGAAGAAGAGTTCCGTCAGGGTATCGACGTTATCCAAGACCTGACTCCATCGGTAACTTTCTATGGTTCAGCTCGTCTAGATGAGAATCATCCCGCTTACAAGCAAGCTCGATCACTAGCTTACCGTATATCCAAGGAACTAGGCTACAACATCCTCTCAGGTGGAGGTGGAGGTATCATGGAGGCAGCTAATCGTGGTGCGCACGATGCTGGTGGACGCTCAGTCGGCCTTACTATTCGCCTTCCCCAAGAACAGAAGACAAATCCATATGTTACCGATGAGATTCCATTTTACTTCTTCTTCACTCGCCAAGTCTCTATGTCTTATGCGACTGAAGTTTGTATCTTCTGCCCTGGTGGATTCGGTACATTCAATGAGCTTTTCGAAATGCTAACACTCCAGCAGACTGGCAAGATCGGCAGAATCCCAGTTATCCTTCTCGGTAGTGAATTCTGGAAGCCAATGGATAAGCTAATCAAAGATGTCTTAGTAAATGAATACAAAGTCATCAGTCCTCAGGATGTAAACCTCTACACTATCACAGACGATGAAGATGAAATCTTAAAAATCATCAATGAAAGTAGACTCCGTGACGGACAAGACGCCCTCGCCTAGAATAAAACCCCTTAAAGGGGTTTTATTTTTTCTTATTCTTTAGACAGGCTTTAATAAAAGCTGAAAAGAGTGGGTGCGGAGTAAGCGGTCGTGCTTTAAATTCTGGGTGGAACTGTGTTCCCAAGAAGAATGGGTGTTTAGACGCTGGTAGCTCAGCAATCTCGGCAAGGTTGCCATTAGGTGACATACCAGAGAACACGAGTCCTGCCTTTGTCAGAGGCTCTATATAATCATTATTGACCTCGTAGCGGTGTCTATGACGCTCAGAGATAACAGAAGCCTTATAAGCGCTATTAGCGACACTACCCTTCTTCAGATGAGCGCTATATGCTCCTAGTCGCATACTGCCACCTAGTCTCTTCTTGGCAATTTTATCTTTCTGATCTTCCATCACATCGATAACCATATGCTTGGTATTTGAATTCACTTCGCGAGTGTTGGCATCTTTAAGTCCTAGGACATTACGAGCATACTCAACAACTAGAAGTTGCATACCATAGCAAAGACCAAAGTATGGGATATTGTGAGTTCGAGCATATTCGATAACTTTAATCTTACCTTCTATTCCGCGTGTCCCGAAACCACCTGGCACGATTATGCCATCGTACTTACTTAACTCTTTAACCTTCTTCGGATCTTTCTCAAAGTCGACAGATGAGAGCCAGGTCAGCACTGGTTTTGACCCAGAGGCATAAGCTGAGTATTTAATAGCTTCGATAACAGATAGATATGAGTCAGAAAGAGTAAAGTCACCAGTGCTGAAGTACTTACCGATAACGGCAATCTTCACCTCATTCTTAGTGACGTGTGTTGATTTAGCGAATGTATTCCACTTCTTTGAAGAAGGACCTCCACTAGGACTGCACTTCATACCGACAACATTACAGATCATATCCCCTAATCCTTCTTTTTCGAAATTCACTGGGATATCATAAATACTCTCAACATCTGGCGCAGAGATAACGTGATCAGCTGGAACGTTACAGAACATTGAAAGCTTCTCTTTGCGCTTATCATCAAGAGCTACTTTACTACGAGCAATGATTACGTTCGGTTGAATTCCTGAAGCATTAAGAGTGCGAACTGCGTACTGAGTCGGCTTTGTTTTCATCTCACCGACTTTTGATGGTATCGGTAAGTATGAGACCATCACAAAGAATACATCATCGGGGTGCTTGATTTTCATCATACGAGCCGCTTCAAGGAAAAGCATATTCTGGTATTCACCAACTGTTCCACCAATTTCTATAACGACAACATCGGCTCCGATATTATCGCGAGCTTCCTCGATACGACGAATGACTTCAAGAGGTATGTGAGGTACCACTTCTACGCATTTGCCACCGTACTCTAGATTTCTTTCTTTATTGATGACGCTCTGATAAACCATTCCAGTCGTCATATAGTTAATACTAGAGAGAGTTATATCTAGGAAGCGCTCATAGTTACCCATATCTTGATCGCATTCATATCCATCGTCAAGCACAAAGACTTCACCATGCTCTGTTGGATTCATGGTTCCGGCGTCGATATTTATATATGGGTCGATTTTTATAGCAGTGACTTTCTGTCCTCGGTCCTGAAGGATTCGAGCTATCGATGAAGCTGCGACACCCTTTCCCACTCCTGAGATTACTCCACCGACGACGAAAATATATTTACATTTAGATAGATCTTTTTTCTCTGTTTTAACAGGCTTCTTCATTTTATTTGCGGAGATAGCGATTGATAGCAAAGATACTAGAAATAACTCCAAGAATTATTCCTGAACCTAACATAATAATAAATAATTGAACGAAATTTGCTTTGTAATATGTGAATAGATTGATACCGATAAAGTCTGTCATCTGATTACCGAGCCAGATTGATATAGGGAAAAGAATAATCGTCGTCACAATGCTTGCCATAATACCTACCAAGATACCAGAGACGATAAATGGTCCTCGGATATATTTAGATCCAGCACCCACTAGCCTCATCACACTGATCTCTTCACGTGACATATAGATAATAAGTCGGACTGTACTGAAGGTGATGATAATAGATATGATAATTAGAACGAGCGATATAGCGAATCCTAATCTTTGCGCTCCGTTTATTATTGAGTTGAGTCTATCGATGACAACTTTGTTCTGGTGATAATCGATTTTATCTACGATAGAAAGCGATCCTAGCGTCAGAGCGCTGTCATTCTCGAAATATTTAGAAATACTTTCATATTGTGATGGATCCTTTGCTTTTACATTTAGAGATGCTCCGAGTGGATTATCGTTAAGCTCATCTAGAGCCTGGAGGGTCAGATAGTCATTAGCATGACGTTCTTTAAATGTAGCGAGTGCTTCCTCAGACGATGTATATGATACATCTTTGACTTCAGGAAGTTTCTCTAGAGCTACTTTAATATTTTGAATTGAATCTTCACTTGCATTAGGAACAAAGTAAACAGTGACATCAACTTTCTCTTTTATATCAGTAAGAGCTGTGTTTAGGGTAGTCTGGATAAAAATTAAACTAACAATAACGAATAGCGTTATTGTCATTATTAGAATCGAAGCTATAGAGGTGAACCCACTGCGCATGAAACTGCGATATCCTGAACGTATAATTCTTTTTGTATCAGTAATAAACATATTTTAAATTATATCATATACTTACCATCTTTATCGTCTCGGATGACGCGACCATTTTCAAGGGTTATAACACGTTTATTTACTTGATCGATAACAGATCTATTGTGAGTAGTTAGGAGGACTGTCGTACCGAGATCATTAATCTTCTTTAGAATATTTACAACTTCATTAGTATTAATTGGGTCGAGGTTACCTGTCGGTTCATCGGCGATAATAAGCTCTGGTTGTGTAATAATTGCGCGAGCAATAGCTAAACGCTGCTTCTCCCCTCCAGATAGCTGATGCGGGAAGTGGTTAGCTTTATTTGAAAGATCTACTAGCTCGAGTACGTGAGGAACATCCTCGGCTATCTCTTCATCACTCTTACCGGTTGCCTCCATTGCAAAAGCAATATTCTCGTAAGCAGTTTTATTTGGCAAAAGGCGAAAATCTTGGAAAACTATACCGACTTTCCGGCGAAAATTAGTGAGTTCATTCTTGCTAAGTTTATGGATGTCGGTAGATTCGAAATAAACACTCCCGTCAGTCGGATATTCTTCAGCGAGGATTAGTTTTGTGAGTGTTGTTTTACCGGCACCTGAGTGTCCAACAATAGAAACGAACTCTCCAGCCGCGATAGAAATATTTATATCTTCAAGCGAAGGATTATCGTCGTCATATTTCTTTGTGACATTATTAAAATAGATCATAGACTTACTAAGGATATCATAAATTAACTTCTGCTTCAATAAATGGAGAAAGAAGACCATCTTCAAGCACAGAGTCAACATCGTGAACCTCTACTCCAGTGCGGTGATCTTTGATTTGTTTGTATGGATGGAGCACATATGAGCGAATTTGATTACCCCATTCTATTTCTGTTGATTTTGATGGAGACATTCCAGCTTCAATAAGGGCTTGATCTTCCTGTCGCTTCTTAAAAAGCTTCCCTTTGAGCATTTCTATCGCTTTCTCACGGTTTTGCTCTTGTGAACGTTCGGTTGTAACGTGAACTGAGATGTTAGTAGGAATATGGACAATTCGCACTGCCGTCTCACGCTTGTTTACATTCTGTCCACCAGGACCACCTGACTTTGAAAACTCAATTTTCATATCTTCTGGGCGAATTTCAATAGCACTATCATCTGCCGTAAACTTCGGCACGACTTCCACAAGCGAGAATGAAGTATGGCGAAGTGACTTAGCATTAAATGGCGATATGCGCACAAGTCGATGGACTCCAGATTCATTCTTTAGAGTCCCATATGCATTTTTACCTACTACTTCAATAGAGACATTACGGTAACCACCAACTTCATTCTTGTTCTCATGGATAAGCCCTACCTCCCAACCCATCTTCTCGATATATTTAAGATACATTCGAAGAAGCATAGAAGAGAAATCTTCAGCATCATCCCCTCCTGCACCAGAAACAATGGAAAGGATTGCATTTCCTTTGTCGTATTTTGCAGCACCTAGGAGTTCGTTTTTAAGTTCGGCTATTTTTTTGATTACACTTTGAGCTTTTGCCTTATCTTTCCAGAAATCCACACTGTTCATATCGGCTTCTAGAATTTCTATCTCTTTTTGTATCGCATCTTTATCCATCGAAACATTATAACAAAAATGAGCCGAAGGACAGAATTGAACTGTCGACCTACCCCTTACGAAGGGGTTGCTCTACCAACTGAGCTACTTCGGCAATATTTTACATATTACACTATTGCAATAGAAAATTGCATATGATACATTTGAAATATGAGTCGCAAAATATATTTCAATACACCCTTTATCTGCCTCCCTTGGAATCCAAGTGAAGGGTTGTCTTTTGTAATGTAGCGAACTATCTCTCCGTTAAATTATAAAAAAGAGCCCTCCACTCGGGGCTCTTTTAAATTTTTGTACATTCACAATTTCATAACACTTAAAACTTAAACCCATGAGTAAGAAAATTGGCATTGTTGGCCCAAAAGGAAATGTTGGTAATGCATTTATTAATGCATTTACTAATTACAGTAATGAATTTGGTGCAGAGGATATCTATCCTATTACCAGAGATTACTTTGATAGCGATATACGTTCCGGCTTAAGAGATATCAATCTCAAAGAAATGGATATGGTTATCTTAGCGGTAAAACCAAAAGACGCTATCCAAGCGCTGAGCCTTATGAGAGGTGAAATTTCTCCTTATACTTTAATAATTTCGCCGGTCTCTGGCTTAAGTATTAATGTAATTGGAGATATGCTTCGTATTAAACAAGACCGTATTGTGAAAATTACACTCAATACAAATATTGAGTACAGTAATGGTATTGTTATTTACAACACAGCCTCAAAAAGTGTAGGGAGGCAGGTTGAAGAAATTTTTTCATCATTTTGTAAAGCAGTAATTGAAAAACCAGGAAGAAAAATAACTCCTGCCATTACAACAGTTGGATCAGGAAATGCATTCTTCGCTAAGCTGATTTTATTACGTTATGAGCAATTCTCAGATATTCCTTTTGTGGAGTTTATTAAAGGGATATCTATGAATGACATTTTCATTGAAAAATATATAGATGCGGTAGAAAAAGCATCTAGAAAATTATTCAATGATGATTCACTCATAAGGATAGGCTCAGAAAGCACCTTGCATGCACTTAGAAAATCTTGCACAAGCAAAGATGATGTAAAATTACACATCGAGAAAGTAGCTACTAAGGGCGGATGTACAAGAGTAGGTATTGATGACTTTGATACCTTGGAAAAAGTTACTGAGGAATTTTTCACTCCAACCTTTGCAAAAGTTCACAAAAAGGCAAAATCATTTCAAAGACTTATTAATGGTGATTTTAAGAAATGGAAAGAATTTAATTCCATTAAAAGAATTACTAAATCACCTGATGGTTATTGCCAGCCACTGTGGTAAAGTTCAAAAAACAAGATTAATTCCCTTCTCTCTAGAGGGGAATTTTTTATTGAGCCGTCGGTGAGAATCGGACTCACGGTCTCTGTCTTACCAAGACAGTGCTTTACCACTAAGCTACGACGGCAAACTAATAGCGCTCATAGTACTATAATTGTGACTTATTTTCAAACAAAAAAAGATCCTTCCTAAGAAAAATCTTTTTATTCTATTCTTTATTGTTTACTCCCATAACCATATTATGTCATGAAAAGGATCCGCCTTTTCTATTTTCATATGATATGTAATCCCATTAGCAATCAGAATTTCATCTTTAGGATTTAATCTGATTTCCATTAAAAGAGAGTAATCAAAGAAATGGACTGTTTCAATTATTTTAGTTTCCCCAAATTCTTTCCATGCTTCTGCGTGTTGGGTCAATAAAACTGATACATATATATGCATAATAAATTTTTAGAAATGAACAATGTTTTAAATATAACTGTAATATTAAACTATCTTGTATTTTTGTCAAAAAGATTTTAAATATAGTAATTGCAAAATTCCTAATTTTAAGTATAATAACGAATAGGCTCTTAGGAGCGTTTTATTATAGTAAAATAACGCTATAATATGGTAATATAGCGGGGTAGAGAAATGGTATCTCGCAAGGCTCATAACCTTGAGGCCCTAGTTCGATTCTAGGCCCCGCAACAAGCTAGGCATAGTGGCAGTGCCATAAATAACTAAGCCTTGGTGATTATGTTTTATGTCGGCGTAGCTCAGCTGGTTAGAGCGTGGGACTCATAAGCCCAAGGTCGGTGGTTCGATCCCACCCGTCGACACCAGTCGGAGATAAACCGACAAGTTTAAAAAATGCAGTCGTAGCTCAACTCAATTAGAATACAGCGAGCACCCGCCTAGGCGGTCGCTTAAAAAATTGATAAAGTTATAGTGCAATATAGAAATGCAGTCGTAGCTCAACTGGTTAGAGCACCCGCCTGTCACGCGGGAGGTTGAGGGTTCAAGTCCCTTCGACTGCGCAATAACAAAACACCGCACTAGTGCGGTGTTTTGTTATATCACCCCAGCTTCTTCAAAAAAGTTCTGGAACATCTTAATAACTCGACGTCCTTCAACTTGCGACAATGGGAAATCTGAGCCTTTATGAGCGATCTGGTTTCTTACAATATGAGCATCCCAAGCACTTTGAATAGTTTGGTAACCACTAGATCTAGCTCCCTCAAGTAGCTCATTAACAGTATCACCTGAAAATCCTTTTTCTCTTAGAACCTCCTCTAACATTGAATCAGCCTCAATCACTGCCACTCGCCAATCAGAATCATTAGAACTTTCAATTAAGGTAAGTATATAATGCCAACGTGGATTTTCAGCTATTTCTTTTTCTCTGTCGTGCATTAGAGCTTCATGTATCTCATGGTCTATTTCTCTCTTTTCTTCTAACTGGATCTCTCTCATACGAACCAAAGAATATATTATGATTGCTATAGCGAGCAAAGATATTAATGAAGAAATAACTCCAAGCACAGTCCATGTATGCGGATTAGCAAAGAAAGCTATTATCGGTTTGAGAAAAGCCAATATCTTATTGAAAACATATTCGATGTTCAAATATGTAGGGTCAAAAAGTGGTTGGTTTATTATAGGCTCAACTATGCCTTGCTGTTCCATATGCAAGTATTATACTAGTTTTTTATTGTATTCTCAAAGGTTTTACCAACACTAAAGAGTATATCCTCTCGGAAACGTGGAGCGGTGATATGGAATCCGAGTGGTAAACCATTTGAAGTTAATCCTGAAGGAATTGATATAGCAGGAAGTCCAGCAATACTTGCGGGCACTGTAAATAAATCAGACATATACATCGCGATAGGATCATTTGATTTCTCGCCAAATTTAAATGGTGGAAATGGTACGGTCGGAGTAATGATAGCGTCCACATCTTCAAAAACATTTGCAAGTTCAGCCTTTATGGATTCACGTACGTTAACGGCTTTGTTATAGTAAGCATCGTAGTATCCATGAGATAGAATATAAGTCCCTAAAAGAATTCGGCGTTTAACCTCTTTACCGAACCCCTCTCCCCTAGTTTTAGCATAAACATCAAAAAGTTTATCAGCTTCTACTGAGAGTCCATACCTTATACCATCATAACGAGCAAGGTTACTTGAAACTTCAGCCGGCATAACAATGTAATACACCGCAAGGGAGTATTTAATAAGAGGGAGTGAGACATCTACAAGCTCATAACCTTCACTCTTTAGCTTCTCACAACTCTCTTCAAAATTTTTTAGAACTTCTTTATCTATACCATCACCAGAAAGAAAAGCTCGCGGAACTCCCAACTTCTTTTTCAAAGGGAGCGGTTTGGTTCGAAGTTCTTTAGGGATAGAAGTACTATCTTTATCATCATAGCCACTTACTGCATCATAAAGTATTTCAACATCGCGGACAGTCTTACCAATAGGACCAACCTGATCAAGAGAACTTGCCATAGATATAATTCCAGATCGAGAGATATTGCCATATGTTGGCTTCATCCCTACTACTCCGCAAAATGAGGCTGGTTGTCTAACAGAACCACCAGTATCACTACCTAGTGACACAAGAGCTCCATCCATAGCCACCACGGCGACTGACCCTCCAGATGTACCACCAGGAACATATTCACGATTCACTGGGTTACGAGTAATACCAAAAGCACTAGTCTCAGTTGAGCTTCCCATAGCGAATTCATCCATATTGGCACGACCCATGATAACTGCACCCTCTTCTTTTAATTGCTTTACTACTCCGCAATCATAAGTCGCTTTATAATTCTCTAGTATCTTTGACCCGGCTGATGAAATCTGTCCTTCAACTAACATATTATCTTTAAGAGCAACGGGTATACCTGTCATTAATACTGCCTTTCCATCTTTAAACATTTGCTCTGCTCTCTTTGCCTGATCTAGAATATCATTAAAAACTTCTAGGTATCCATTGATATCTTCATTTTTCTCTTTTATAACTTCAAGATAAGCATTTACTAAGTCTGTTACAGTAAAATCGCCTTTCTTTAGGCTCTCGTGAGCTTTTTCAATTGTAAGGTTTTTGAGATCTATCATAGTATTTGTTTAACTTTCAAAAAGCCGTCCTGTGAGTCTGGCATTTGTTCTATTATCTTGTCGCTGCATTCACCAGACTTATTAGTCACTACATCTTCACGCATAACATTCTCTAATACATAGACTGGAGTTGTGTCAGACTGTTTTACCTCCTGGACTTGGCCAACATACGCTAAAATAGGGTCAAATTCATTGGCCATATTCTCAAGCTCCTCTTCACTCATATCGAGCCTGGCCATAGTAGCCAGCTTTTTAATATCGTCTAATTGCATTTCCTCAGAATAGCATATTTAAAGAATCTTTAAAAACTCTTTTTCATTTAGAATTTTTACTCCTAATTTCTGGGCATCATTATATTTACTACCTGGTTCATCCCCTGCTACCACATAATTTGTAGCTTTAGAAACCGAACTTGATACTTTGCCACCTTGCGATGTGATTTTTGCTTTAGCTTCATTGCGCCCCATAGATGATAGAGTCCCAGTAAGAACAAAAGTCTGCCCCGTGAGCTTACCACCTTTTGTAACTTTTGCTTTTTCTACAATAACTCCATTCTCTAAAAGTTTTTTAATAAAATTAATATTTTCTTTCTGTCTAAAGAAATCATTTACACTCTTGGAAACCACAGGCCCAATATTTTCAATACTATTAATATCATCAATGCTTGCTTTTGAGATTTTATCTAAAGTTCCAAAATGGTTGGCGATATCTTGAGCTGTTTGCTCCCCTACATGAAGTATTCCAAGGGCATATATAAATCGCCAAAGTGGAACTTTCTTATGAGATTCAATTGAAGAAATAATATTCTCAGCAGACTTTTCTCCGAAACGCTCGAGTCCGGATAAATCGGCAGTCTCTAGAGTGAATAGATCAGCAGTGTCACTTATAAGACCTTCATCTTTTAGGCGATCGAGAATTTTAGGACCAATAGTATATATTTCAAAAATATTTACAAAGTGCTGCATCCCCCTTCTGTTCTTCGCTGGACAATTCCTATTTGTGCAATAATATGCGACACTTGTTTTCTCTGATTCTCTTTTTTCAACTAGAGAATTACACACAGGGCATTTCTCTGGCATTTTAAATTTTTTCTCTTTACCTGTACGCATTTTTACTAAAGTTTCTACAACTTCAGGAATAACATCCCCAGCTTTTTGAATAACAACTGTATCACCGATACGAATATCGAGCCGATTAATCTGATCCATATTATGGAGTGTAGCTTTAGATATTGTAGATCCTGCAACAAATGTAGGTTTAAAATGAGCAAGAGGTGTAAGTACTCCTGTTCGCCCAACATTTACAGTTATATCGGTCACAGTGGTTGTAGCGCGTTCTGCTGGATACTTGAAAGCTACCATATAACGCGGAGCCTTACCGACAACTCCAATAATATCCTGGAGTTCTAATTCATCAACAGATACGACAATACCATCAGTACCATATGGTAATTTATCTCGGATTAAACCGACCTCATCTATAAATGAAAATATACCTTCTAGATTCTTAGATTTCTTTTCATAAGGAGCAACTTGAAACCCTAATTCTCTTAAATACTTGTGCTCTTCTGAATGTGTTTCAATTTTTAACTTCTCTTTATCAGATTGTAGTTGTTTTATATCCCAAGCAAAGAAATCTAAACCTCTTTCTAAAACAATTTTGGGGTCAAGCTGGCGTAGCGACCCTGCGGCTGCATTTCGAGTGTTAGCAAAAGGTATTTTACCCTCACGTTCTTGGATTTTGTTTAATTTACGCCAAGCTCTTTTGGGCATCACAACCTCACCACGAACTTCTACATACTCGGGAGAGAATTTAAGTTTAAGTGGTATTGTATTTATCATTTTCAAATTCTCAGTTATATCTTCTCCTATAAATCCATCACCACGAGTTCCACCTTGGGCAAAAGTACCATTTTTATAAATAAGAGATACTGCAAGTCCATCAAGTTTTAATTCGCAAAAATATGTATGTGGTTTGTCTATTAACTTCTCTACTCTCTTCTCCCAATCTTTTACTTCATCTTTATTAAATGCATCGTTAAGAGATAGCATTCTTTTCTCATGTTTTAGTTTCTTGAATTTATCAAGAGGCTTCCCTGCCACACGATTAACGGCGCTGTTTATATCAGCATATTTTGGATATTCCTTCTCTAGTTGAGATAGTTCCCTTGTTAGAGATTCATATATATCATCTGTAGTTTTTGGGTCATTCTCCACATGATATTTAAAACGCAATCTAGAAATCTCTTCCCGAAGTTTTTGTATTCGGTTTTTAGCTTCGATATCTTTCATAAATTTTACTAATAGGTAACTTTAATCTCACGTTCAACAGTCTTAGGATTTAGTTTGTTGCAACTATTATAACCTCGAGCAAATATATTAGTTTTTATTAAACCAGTTCCATCATCGGCTTTAACAACTTCGAAATCAAAACATGGTATGGATTGACCAGACAAACTAGAGAATGTAGTGTAATTATCTCCAGTTCCTGATATCGAAAATGACATATCATTACCATTTAAATCTTTTCCACAGCTCCAGCTTGGAGGAAGACTTGAAGACATATCTAAAACATTATCTGCATAGAGTGCACACTCTGTCGCTGTATCAGATTGGAAAAAAGATAATTGTGAATCATTAGCTAAAGATGACAGAACCAACTGCTTATAAGTTGAGTTAGATAAACCTAAAGCTATCATAGATATGATACTAACAACTACTACTGCAAATAGTACAGCATATCCTTTATTATTAAATTTTAGTGTTTTAATAATTTTCATAATTTTTATTGTTGCCAATTCAATAGACTAACTCTAGATGATCTAGATTTCACAAGGTTACCATTACGCCATTCCACTACAACCTTTATATCTAGCTCGTTTGAGTTATTAATAAGTGGGTTTATCGACATACTTACCATTCGTTTAAAACTACTAGGTTTACCAGCTTTGTATGTATAAAAATCTTTATTAGCAGCAGTTTCATCATAATTAAACAATTTACAATCTATAGTACCGAAATTATTTGTATGCGGTGTATTACAAACATTTATATTATCAGAAGAAGTATTAGCCGGCTCTATTTCACATCCAGCAGCTGAGAAGCATGAACTAGAGGTAGAGTAACCGTACTTATTTAAGAAATTAAACCATCCTCCGTCTATATCTGCACTTTTTTGAAATGCATAAGTATCACGATCATTTCTTATATAATCTATAGCTTCTTGAATTAAATAGTTTGCGGTTATGTCATTTTTTGAATATCGAGCTGAAAACAAACTGCTAGATATAAGGCCGAGTAAACCATTCATAGCCACAGCAAGGATAAAAACTGCTATCATCGTCTCTATAAGAGTAAAACCTTTATTGTGTTTTTTATTAAAAATTTTCATATTATTCAGTTGATCTTTGAGATGTCATTGTTTGAATAGCAAAAGCATTAGCCTCACCTTTAATAGTTATCACCCCTTTCATAATTATATATACACTCGGCTGTATTTTATCTGTAGGACTAGATCCATTAACAAAGAAGTTAAGCGTCTGGACATCTACATTCTGTGCTACTAGATCAACACAAGCTGGACTACAACTTTGCAAACTAAACGTCCCATTAGTATCATAACCACCTGTTAAACGAGGAGTTATCTTATAAGCAGTGTCTCTAGGAGTTGGATGAAGTGGTGGTGTAAATAACAGAGCACCTCCCCCACTACCAGAGAGTGAACAATCTCTATTTGTAGTTGCTCCGAATGGAATTATCCCTCCAGCATCTACACAATAATAATCTGTCCCCATTCTTATAGATCTAGTCATACTCTCCATAGCGAAATTTACGTTGTCCATAGCTATTCTTAATGCTTGAGCTTTTTTAGCTGTATCAGAACTTGATATAAGAGCACCCATAGCTATTAACATTATAATCATGAAAATAGAAGTAGCCACCATTATCTCTACAAGAGTAAAACCTTTCATTCTAATTTTTTGATATTTTTGGTTCATATTATTTTACACTAATCTGACCTACGCTTGATATTGAAATTGTTTTTGTTTCTCCACTCTGATCATTTTTTATAATAACATCAACACTTGAAATTGGCCCAGAACATGACCCTCCTATAGAACCAGAACAAATATATGCATCAGGGTTCGGTCTAAGAAATGTTACATCTGCATAGCCAGATGTAGTACAATTTGCTCCATTTGGACAAATCTGATAAACACTATCGTTACTTGTAATGTTTAACATATCAATACACTCATCATTAGCCTGGATCAAGATATTACTACCGCAAATTGTCGAAGTTGATACAGCATAATTATACTCCTTATTTGAATTCAAGTCATTAAATATAATAAAATTCTTTTTAGATCCTGCTCTGGCATCTAGTCCGTTATAATTAGCCGTTGAGAAATGTATTCCGTATCCATAGGAGAAATTAGATGCTTGGCTACTATGTACTCCAATAGCATAATTCTGAGCACGACGAATTGATAAAGCTATATCATCACCTAAATTTTGTAGTGACACATTTGAGCGGAAACGACTATAATCAAAAATTGTAATCCCTGCAACAATTATAAAAATCGCAAGAACCACCATTAGTTCAACTAAAGTCATTCCATTTTGAGTATTTTTAAAATAACTTTTTTTGTAGATTTTCATTTTTTATATATGAAATAATGATACTAATGAAAAAATATCTAAATTACAAAGAAATACGATCAGAGCGCTTATAATTAAGAATGGAGCAAATGGTATTTCTGTTTTCATATTTATTTTCTTATGTGTAAATAAGATTACAGCTAGACTAACAACAGATCCTATCCAAAATGATATCATAATTACCGCAAGCCCCGAAAGAGTGCCGAGCATCCAACCTATACCGAGCATTAGCTTAGCATCACCTAGACCCATCCATCGTCCTTTTGAGACAAGCCACAGAAGTGCAAAAGGTAGTGCTAGAAGCGGGCCAGCAACAACATCAAGTAATGATGCTTTTACAAAGAGTGAACCAACACCGGTCTGATTTATAAATATAGATAAAAAGGAAATAGCAGCATATATATAAACTAATTTATCAGGTATAATTTTATGACGAATATCATAAACCGAAATAACAATAAGCAAAGAGAATATAAAAGAAAATATAGTTAAAAATAAAACATAGTGGCTTTGAGAAAACGATAAGACTGGTAAGAAATGTAATGCTATTAAAACAAAAACTAGCCCTGTACCAAACTCAACAATAGGATACTGGTGAGATATATTACTAGCGCATCTACGGCATTTGCCTGATTGAATTAGAAAAGAGAAGATTGGGATTAACTCATACCACCTAAGAGTGTGGTTACAAGTCATGCATATAGACCTTCCGGCGACTATTGATTTACCAGTATTAAACCTATAAATAACGACATTCAGAAAACTACCAATTAGTGTCCCTAGAAGAAAAATAAAGACGATAGCTAAAATATACATACAAATATTATATCACTCTATTGTTAAAAACAAAAACACTCCTAAGAGTGTTTTTGTTAAATATAAGAAAAATATTTTCTTTTATCCGCAAACTGTATCCGCACTTGAGGCACCTGCTGTAATAGTTGAAGAAGCTTTAGCTCCTGAGAATCCTGTACTATCTACACAGTAGTAGTTTGTACCACCAGTAGGTAATAATGCTTCAAAAGCCCAACTAGCTGAAACTGCACCAGCAGCACCTGACATTGCACATTTTGTTGAAGTAGCACCTCCGTTAGTAACAGCAGTTATAAGTGCAGTTATACTTCCAGTTGTAGCGGCAGAACAAAGATCAGCTACATATTGTCCAGATGAGTTAACCCCTAATTCTGCTTGTGTTCGCATAGAACTCATAGTAGATATAACAGATGCATCTCTACCCTTGTTTCTTGCTGTACTCAAAGAAGCGAGGACAACTGAAGCTAGGATACCGATGATTGCGATAACGACCAAAAGTTCGATAAGTGTAAAACCTTTATTTTTATTCATACTAAAATGTAAATCTATTAATTTGTATCTTTTATAAAAAGATGCGACCTTATTTTTAATACTCTTATTATATCATATAAAGCTTAAAAAAGCGCAACAACACAATAACTGTGGATATCTTTTAGTGTATTCCTCCGGCAATGTTGTAGATAGGCATCAAAACAGAAGTCAGAAGAAGTCCTACTCCAAGACCAAGACCAACTATCATTAATGGCTCAATAAGACTAACGAGAGTATCTATAGCTTCATTCACTTCACGAGCATAGAAGTGCCCTAGAGTTTTAAGTATGCTACCCATTGAACCAGTTTCTTCTCCAACTTTTACCATACCAGTCATAATGGAAGGAATTTCTGGATGTGGTGCCAATGAATCAGAAAAAGAACTTCCACTCTTCACTTTCTCTGTGACATCCTTTAATATTCCTTCGTATACACTATTACCCACTACACTTGAAGTAAGTTCTATGGCTCGAATAATAGGAATACCAGATGAAAGCATCGTGTCCATATTATCCGAAATGCGTGATAAATATAATTTAATATATATATTCTTAAAAATTGGAACTGAAATTTTTACTCTATCTAGATATTGTTTACCAGACTTTGACTGAGTTAGTCTAACAAGATATATAACAAACAAAATAAATCCAATTAAAATAAATATTCCATAATTAACTAATAAGTCACTAATACCCATAACAATCTTAGTAGATAAAGGTATTTCTTGACCAGATTCCTTGATTATAACGGCTAGTCTAGGAACAATAAAAACAAACATTAATGTCATAACCGCAATAAAAACTCCAACTACGAACCCTGGATAAACCAGGGCGTTTTTAGTTTTTGAAGTTAATTGGTATTGGCGATCAAGATATTCTGCTAAATATGAAAATGTTTGAGTAAGCTTTCCAGATTCTTCACCAGCCTTTACCATATTTACATAAAAATCTGAAAAGGCTTCTGGATGTTTAGCGAGTGCTTGAGATATAGTGACACCTGAAGAAATATCGGCAGATACACTATTTAGAACTTTAACCAACGCTGCATTCTCAGTATTTGAAGCAAGAAGATTAAAAGCTTTAAGGGCTGAAACTTGAGCTTCAAAGAGCGTAGATATCTGTCGTGACATAATAACCACATCTTTCTGTGCAACACCTTTTTCAAAAAAAGACATTTGCAATAATCCTTTCTTCTCAGTTTCTTCATTTATTGAAAGAACTATAAGACCTCTACGCTGTACCGCAATAACAGCCAAATCTTTGGAAGCAGCGTCTACCGTTCCTTTCTTTTTCTCACCTGTATTTGTAATAGCGTCATAAGTAAATAACATAAGAAATTATAACATTCGCTCTAGAGCTTTAGGATTAATTGAATATTGGTATGCGCTCTCCATACTTATTTCCCCTCTTTGTACAAGTTCAACAAGAGATCTATTCATATCAACCATTCCAGATTCTGAAGAAGTTTCTATAACATTATTTATCTCATGTGTACGCTTTTCTCGAATAAGATTTGATACTGCGTTATTATTTATCAAAAGTTCATATGCTGGAACACGTCCTCCAGCTATACGAGGAACAAGTCTTTGAGAAAAAACGGCAATTAAACTAGATGCGAGTTGTAAACGAATTTGATCTTGCTGAGATGCTGGGAATGAATCGATAATACGGTCTATTGTTTGTGATGCATTATTTGTATGAAGGGTTGAGAGAACTAAGTGTCCAGTTTCTGCGGCTGTTACAGCTGCAGAAATAGTAGCTGCGTCACGCATTTCACCTATAAAAATAACATTAACATCTTCACGAAAGACTGATTTTAAAGCCCCATTAAAACTCTCTGTATCAATACCAACTTCTCTTTGATCAATTATAGATTTATCAGGTTTATACACAAACTCTATAGGATCTTCAATAGTGACAATATGTGCTGCTCTTTCACTATTAATCATATTTATCATAGTAGATAAAGTTGTTGATTTACCTTGACCAACTGGACCGACTACAAGAAAGAAACCTTGATTCTTCTGAGCAAAACTGGCAAGAATTGGAGGAAGGTTTAATTCTTCAAATGACTTTGCTTTCGGGATAAGACGAAGAGCAATACCAATAAGACCTCTCTGATAGAAAGCGTTGCCACGTAAATGTGTATCTTCTTCAAAAGAGTAAGAGAAATCGGCTTCTTTTTCTTCGGTAAATTTTTTAGTTTTTTCTGAGCCTAGAATTACAGTTAGTATTCCAATCATATCTTCATTTGTTAAGACTTCTTGATTAGCTAGAAACAGAAGTTGCCCAGCAATACGCATAGCTGGCTTTCTACCTGCTCCTAAGTGTAGATCTGATCCATCTTCACGCATAAGGCTGGTAAGTAATTCATTTAAAAATTTTTTATAATCCATAATAATTTTTATTTATTATTTACAGTACTAATAATACTATTAACTTTATCTATAACTTCAGAAGGAGTGCTAGATGCTTTTACTATATAACCTGCTGCTCCTAATGATTCCCCTCTCGCTATATCTGATGGTTGACCTCGGTTAGATAAAACAACGCGGATAGCTCCTGGTGCTAATTTTTCCTCATTCATTTTTTCCATAAGTTCAAATCCGTCCATAACAGGCATTACTATATCTAAGAGTATTATATCTGGATTAAGACCTAAATGAAGTTTCTCTAAGGCTTGTTCAGAACCAAGTGAAGTAGTTACGTCAAAATTAGACTGATGGAATTTCAATGCATACATATCGAGAAGGAAGCTATCATCGTCAATAATCAAAATTTTTTTCTTTACTTCCATATAAGGATATTATAATACAGTTACTATACTTTGCCTACTAAAAGTTATAAACCTCCTGGAAAGGAATACTACCATTTAGACTCTTTACAATTGCATCTTCTCTTATAGAAAGCATTCCACGAGATCTAGCGAGTTTATAAATCTCTTGTTCTTGTGGTTTCTTAAGTATTATATTTTGCATTTCTTTATCAATTTCAAACATTTCAAACAAAGCAATACGACCTCTCATTCCAGATGGACATTCAGGTGAAGGAACAGCTTCGTACATTGACTTACCTATATTTAACTTACTCTTGTATTCTTCTGGTAAATCTTGGAATTGTTTTTCGAGCATTATCTTAGTAGCTTCATCTATAGGAATTTCATGTTTTGAGGCTGGGAAAATACGGCGAGCTAGACGCTGAGCAACACATAATATAAGTGTAGGAGCGATAAGGTAAGGATCAATTCCCATATCTATTAGACGTGGTATAGCTCCAACAGAAGAGTTAGTGTGGAGAGTAGAGAAAACTAAGTGACCAGTAAGAGCTGCTTGAATTGCAAGCTCGGCTGTTTCTTTATCTCTTATCTCTCCAACATATATTATATCTGGGTCCTGACGTAAAATTGACCTAAGTCCTGAAGCAAAAGTATAACCAATTTCAGGAGTAACTTGAGATTGATTTACTCCATCAATATGATATTCAACTGGATCTTCTAGAGAAACTATATTCTTTTCTTCATGATCAAGTTCATTTAGCATAGAATAAAGTGTTGTTGTCTTACCAGAACCAGTTGGACCTGTAAGGAGTATTAAGCCATAAGGTTTCGTGAGAGCGCTCCTAACCAGAGCTAAGTTTTCTTTAGACATATCTAGATTCCCTAGAGATTGAACTCCTTTATCAGAATCAAGGATACGCATAACAATTTTTTCTCCATAGTATGATGGCATTGTAGAAACACGAAAATCGATTTTTCGACCATCAATCTTGGCAGAGAATCCTCCATCTTGAGGTTTTCTTTTCTCATCAAGTCTTAACTTCGCTAATATTTTTATACGGGCAACTACTCCATTATAGACATTTATAGGCAGTACAAGTGAAGTGTGTAAAACACCGTCAATACGAAATCTTACTCTGACTTTATCACCAACATTTTCAATATGTATATCAGAAGCAGAACCTTCTGTCGCATGTCTTAAAATAACTGCAACTATTTTAATGATTGGAGCATCTTCAACAATCCTTTCTTCTTCACCTGGTTTTAAAGAATCAGAAGTTTTTGTATTTTTCTCAATTGTAACACCCTCATCCCCCTCTCCTTTTGCTCCAGCTATTTCAGAATCAAGTTCTGAAAGAGCTTGGTCAACTTCGCTACCTAATCCTTCGTATGCTTGAATAAGTTGATTGTAAGTTGAAGTTTTAATCAAAAATAACTTGAACGGCTTATTCATTTTTGAAGTTATAAATGTAAGTGCATCTATAGCTTGAACGTTTTCTGGGTCTGTTATTCCTATTTCAAGAACACTATCAGAAACTCCTATAGGAACAAAGTGGTAAATCTTTGCCGATTCAGCTGGAATTAACTCTAGCGTTGATGGAACCACTCTCTTAGGATCAATATCTTTTATTGGAACATTGAAAATAGCTCCTTTTGCTTGAAGGATAGCATTCTCATCCAAATTAAAATCTAATAGGGCTTGGTCGACATTACCACTATATTTCTCATCAGCAATTTTTAAGACTTCAGGTATTTGTATTTCTTTTAGGATGCCTCTTTTTACTAATTCATCAAGAATTATCATACTAATTTGTATTAAATGAAACTACATCACCATATATCGGTGCAGTTCCTACTTTTGCGACTGCCCTATAAAAGTAAGTAGTCTCTGGAGTTAATCCTTTAATACTTGTAACGAAAGTACCGACTAAAGATTGTTTTACTGGAGATGTGGATTGGCCTAGCTCTGGATCTGCTCCATATTCAAAGAAAACACTAGTAACTCCACTAAGATTATTTATTGTTCCATTTAAAATTGCACTCTTATCAGTAACCTGAGTTGGGTCATTTGTAACAACAGGAGACAAAGCAGAGTTGCTAGAAGAAACTTCGGAAGAAAACGGAGCAAAAGGGTTAGGACGTCCAGGAACTGCAGCTTCTAAATTAACAGTATTATCATTAAGCGATAAGAATTCTTGACTGTTAAATATAGTAGTATCAATTTTAATTTTTTTTAGAGATGTGAGTGTCGCAAGAAAAGCAGTATCTTCGGCAATTTTATCTTCATTATTTATCCCTAAGACTGAAGAAGAACTACCATTTTGAGATACAAGAGAAGAATTTGCAGAGACAGGAGTATCTAAAGCTTGGACATACAAACTATTTGAAAAATAACTATAAACACCGCCTACTAATAGAGCGAGAGATGTTATTATTAAAAATTTGTTATATGATTTATTCATATTATTTAAGCCAGTAAGTTTCAACTTTTAATGAAAATTCATAAATATTTGGGTCAACTCCATTTTGCTTAGAATCAGGAACTGTAAAACTAACAGATTTAATATCTACTAATCGTAGATTATGCTCTACCTCAGATAAAAACTTCGCAAATGAATCATATGTTCCTTTTGTCGAAAACTCTACTGGGAAAACTCCATAAGGCAGAGCACTCGACGCTCCACTAGAGGCAACTACTGCACCATTATTATTCTTAGAAACTTCAGGGGCATTCTGCTGTGTTTGGAATTTAATATTTTCGACTGGCATGCCATGAAGATTTGCTAATTGCTCTATCTCTAGTATAAACCTTATATTATTTACTGTGTTTGGTAAGAAATGAGCAAGGCGATCCTTATCAGCTTGGCTGATATTCTTATATGCATCAACTAATTTATCTCTAGTCTTTTGAAGATCAGTTGAATTATCTAATGCAACATTATAAACAAGAACATCAGCTTTTAATTGAGAAACTTCGGCTCGTATTGGATTTACAACTACAAAAAATAGTATGCCAGCGATTAGTATTAAAGATAGTGGAAATAGAAATCTCATATTTATTGGTTAGAGTTATTAGCCGGTAATGAAGTCTCTGGAGGATTAGAAACGGCAGGAGCAACTTGGTTGCTTTGTGTAGTAGAAGTGTCTTGGGTAGCAGGGCTATTATCTTCCGTGGTTGGTTGTAATTTTAACTGAGTTTGTTCTAGTAACAAATTCTTCTGATATGAAAGAAGCTCTGGGTCAACAATAAAATCTATATCAAAAGTAACATATCCATTCTTATTCCTCGTTAAGTTTGAAAAAACTACATTTTTAAAAGATCGTCCTTTAGCAGTATTAAAAACATCAGCTTGCAAGGCAATTGATCTATAATCACGAGCAATTCCACTCATTTTTACAAAGAAACCTTTATCATTTGTTTGATGGTCAAATTTTGTATACTGAACTCCTGCTATGGTTAAATCACCGAGTAATTTAAACAGCGGAGAAAGAACAATGTGACCGTTCAAAACTTGTTTAGCTGAAGATACACGCTTATCGTACAGTTCAAGTTCATCAATGGTGTCTTTCTCAAAACTATCTCTAACCTTCTCTAATGATGCAGATAGGATTTGCTTTTCTTTTATAAGATAGTTTTTATAAACATATAAACCTCCAGATGCTACCCCAGTAACAATAAGAATTAATACGGAAAAAACCATAAAAAGATTCGTAGCTGGTTTACTTTTTGAAACACCAGAAGATGTAATGGGCTTTTTAGGTATAAATGATGTTTGAAATGAATTTTCCATAATTATAGTTAAGATAGTTGGCGTAATGCAAGACCAACCGCCACAGCAAACTCAGGACCGCTTGTTTGTAGGACTGGTTCAAGAAAGGCTGGTGCCTCTGTTTTCGAAAATGGATTACCGTAGACTACTTCCATATTAAAATTTGCAATAGCATGCTCAAGTAATCCTTTAAGTAGAGAACCTCCTCCCGTCATAATAACCTTACTTATATTTTTATTATACTTCTTCTCGTAAGCAAGCACAACACTATTTGTCTCTGAGAATATATAATCTGTGGATAGACGAACAATGTCAGATACTTGTGAATTCGCTAGTGCATCTAGTCCAATTGATCGCTTCAGTTTTTCAGCTTCATTAAAAGGAATAGTTAGAGATTGTGAAATATTTTTTGATATATCTTGTGAACCACGATTAACTATATGAAATACTCTCACAACACCAGCTTCTACAATAGAAAGCTTTGTTTTTGAAGCTCCAAAATCCATCAAAAGTACGGGGGCAAGGTCGTTATTGAAAGTTGAACGAATATTACTAAATACTTCCATCTCAAAAGAATCAGAATGTATCTCAGTCTTTGTTAGAATTTCTTGAAACCTAGATAGTGTATCATTGTGTATAGCTACAACTAAAATTTCTAATTTCGGTTCAGCAACTTTTTTATCTTTTTGTTCATTCATCGAATCTTCAAAATTATCAATTTCCTGTGGAATAACAAACCAGTCAAGCGATACTTCAGAAATAGGAACTGGAATATACTTTCTAGCTTCAATTGGAACTATAGAAGCGAGTTGATCTTCATTAACTTTAGCAGGAAGAGATATTGTAAAAATCAAACTTGCTGCTGAAGGAATAGCTATAACTCCTGACATGGTCGTGATATTAGATTCCTTTATAACATCGGTTAGAGCTCTGGCAATATCATCTGTTGACAGATTTGTGACAACTCCTACATCTGTATTGCCATATGGACCCAATGAAAGAGCACCATAAGTTTCAAGAACAGCTTTGCCACCTTTCTTTTTAAGTTGGACAACTTTTATTGCAGATGAACCTATATCTATGCCTAGTACACTTTCTGATGCTTTTTCAGATTTAAATATATTAGATAAACTAGATAGCCCCCCAGAAATTATTTTCTTTAGTGAATTGTCCATATATACTACTATGTAGTATACCATAGCTATAGTAAAATAAAGCTGTGGAATTAGGCCTTTCTTTTATTAAATCAATAACTAAATGGGTGCTTAACGTACTATTCCCTGATAAGTGCTTAGGGTGTCGTATTAAAGGTGATATTCTATGTTTAAAATGTTCTTACAAGATAAGGAGAGCTGAAAGAGAAACAAAATCTGGTATTTTTGCAGCTTACGATTACAGAGACCCTATAATAAAGAAGGTCATCTGGAATTTGAAATACTATAAAAGAAAAGATCTTGGTGAAAAGCTTGGTAAAATGCTTTATGAGGCATTAATAGAAGAAGTCGCAGATATCGAAATTTTTACAAAAGGACAACCTATACTAGTACTACCTGTCCCCCTATCAAGAACCAGAAGGAAATTACGAGGTTATAATCAAGCAGAAATAATAGCTGATGGATTCTGTAGTTTAGAGAAAGGTAATAAACTTCAATTAGCAAAAAAAGTTATAGCTAAAAAAATTGATACTCTACCTCAAGCCCGTATAACAAACAGAGTAATAAGACTTAAAAATATTCATAATGCATTTCAGATTATTAATACAGATATCATAAAGGGCAGAACCATAATCATAATAGACGATGTGACTACCACAGGTGGCACAATCTTAGAAATATCAAAACTACTAAAAAAACACGGGGCTAAAAAAGTAGTCGGTTTTGCGATTGCTCATTAATTATTCCAAAGGTCCCAAATCATACCAGCTATATTTCGTGGTTTTCCTTCTAAAGCATAATAATGTAAATCTATGAATGGCAGTGTATTACATTCTATTATTCCCCACCTCTGAGTACCTTGATCTTTTGTTGGATCTGGAATAATACAATCAAATCCAACAACCGAAAGTCCTACAACATTAGCTGCTTTTTCTAAGATTGGAATAAAGCTTGGATGTAGATCATCTATCATTTCTTTTGTTGTTCCTCCAAATAACCTTCCTATCCTATGAGATAGAGTGAGCAAGAATCCATCGGGTAAAATATCATCGATTTTAAATCCAAATTTTGAAATGTGATTATATAATTCATCTCCTAAGCGTATAGCTTCAACTCTATCATTACGCAAAAAATCTTTCTCGTTTATTAATTGTCTTATCGTTTTATTTCCATCACCAATCACAAACGGTGCTTGCCCTCTGTAAAAACCTGCTAATTTGCCCCCTACAACAGTTGCCCTACAAACATATCCATACAAATTTTCTTCTACAACCAAGTGCGCAGATATTTGGCGTGCTATAGAAACTCCCTCTTTAAATTGTTCGAGTGTTTTTATATTAGTAATTGTATGTCTAGCTCGAGAACCAATTTTTGGTTTTACTATAACAGGAGTTTTGAATTTTGAAAAAATACTACTCAAACTTTTGAATCTAATAAGGGGAATAAGTGCATATTCAGGTACTGGTATGTCGTATTTTGACAATTCTTTCTTTAAAAGAATTTTATTATCCCAATCTTTTCTAAAGTCTAAAAACTCAGGTTGTATAGGTATACTTTCAAAATAGATTGTTTTATTTTTTATTTTCGCTCTATACCAATCCAAGGGTTTCTTCCTTAAAATAATTTGGTCCATTTCTATTCCTCTTTTCCTTGCTTCATCCCATATTACACGAGATCTAAAAGAACTAGCTTTATCAATATCTGAAGAGAAACTTGCTAATCTAAAGACAATAAGTGCCTTAAAAAGAAAAGTAGGTATCCAACTTGCAAAATCTTTCAGAAACTTTGGTGCATAATTAGTAACTCTCACCATATGGGAATCACTAATTGATGACACGAAGTTTTCCACAAAAAAAACCTTGTGATTAACCTGAGCATCTCCACAGTAAGAGCATCTTCCGTTTTTTATAATAGTTGGTTCCAACATTGTACATTTAGTATTATACACAAAGAGACAGCAATTGCTGTCTCTTTGTGGGCGAAATAAATCGCTTTTAATGGTCTCCTTTTACCATAAAAATAATTCATATTATTACGGTTAATAAACGACCCATCTGCATATTGTATCACAGTAAAAATTTAATGTTAAATACTTTAAGTTATTTTATCTATGGTAATTTCTGATTCTGGAGCTGTCTGCATATCAGGTTTTAGGTGTGAAGTATATTTCTTTTTAACCATATATCCTTCCAGAAATTTTTCAAATTCATTTTTACGAGATTCTTCATCAACTTCAGTGAAGTGTGATATTGGCTTACTCTCAGGAGTGTATTCATAATGACCACGTAATTCCCCGTCAGAAAATACTCTTATATGATACTGATGGTCAAAATCAACTAGCTTCCTCCACGAAAGAACCTGACCGCTATCTACCCAAGCAATAAAATGATTACCAAAACCCCATTTAGTATGTAAATGATTTTCTAAATCTTTTAGTGTCTTACCAGGAGCAAGCCATCCTATGTGGAAATGTTGTCTTTTTTTATCATGCCAAACTATTCTCCATTCTATTAAATGTTTCTGCCACCAAGGGAATATTTTATATAAAGAATGCCAAATGGCATTCTTTATCTTCTGGCTTCTTGTTAACTGTATCGTTTTCTTCATATTATAGGCATATAATACAGTTTATTTACTATTTATCAAATTTATTTGGGCTGTATTAGGCTTTCTGCTTGCGCATCAACTGTATACGCGGTCACAAGGATTTCTAAACGTTTAGAAAAAAAGAAGAAAATACCGATATTTGCGATTATAATAAGAGATATTAGGACCCAGTATTTTCTAAATTTAAATGTCATATTATTTTTTATATGGTACGGGGTGTAGATTTGCTGCAATACCAAAAGCTGCTGCGATTAATGCTAAATTTTTAATAATATACTGGCCCTCAAGTGTAGGTGTTAAGAATCCAGACCATGTCTCTCCTTTTAGTAAAAATAGTGGCATAAAAGTTGTGATCATATGCATAAGAAGTAGTGGAATAACAACTCTCTCTGCCCCCTTTATTAAGAATAACACACCTATCAACATTTCGAGTAACCCAAATAAAATAATAAATGCTGAGAAGGACATCCAGGGTATAGTGGTTTCAAAAAGTCTCTGTACGACACCACTTGCAGGTGAAAGACCTATAACCTTAAGAACCCCAAACCAGAAAAATATAACAAATAACCCAAAACGAGCAACAGGCACGGATATCTTTCTAAAAAAATGTATTACTTCTATATCAGTTTTTCTAAAGTTCATACTTCGGTTAAGTTTTAATTTAAAGTTGAATTATTTATAGGTAGTTCTTTGGTTGAATTCTGTAATTTTTGAATCTCTTCTTTAGATAAAGGTTTACTATTTTTTGAAGTAAAATTGTATATTGATACAGCCATAAATATTACTATGATTACAAGTAATATGTTTGAGGCTTGTTTTTCAGTTTTTACTCGACCACCAGAGAGCTTCATAACCAAACTTACTGCCCATGACTTTTTAGGAGCGGAAGTTTGGACCTTAAAAGGTTTATATGTTTCAGCTTCAAATTCAATATTTTCCATACACTTATTATAACAGTAATTAAAATAATAATAAAATACAACTATGGGATTAATTTCCATCTAAATAATTCAGATTTGGGTTCCCCCATCCATCATAAGTTGTATTAGAAGTAACTTCAAGACGCATCCCAAATATATAATCAGTATTATTACCAGTAAAAATGAATGAACTTGTTCCAGTTTTGCGATACCCTCTTGCATAATAGTATGCATAACCGTTGTTATTTAAGGGATCATTCTTTATCTGTGGGATGTATGTAGGCACAATTCCAAGGGTATTTATTGGACTCAAAGCTCCAGATCCCGTTGAATCACAAAGATCATCTCCTGAGCAAGTCGGGTAATAGTTATAAGTGTTTAAATATAACTCTAATGCTGTTTTAATCTGTCTTAAATCAGAATATCTAACCGCATCTCTGGCTTTTGACTTTGCAGTGCTAAGAGAAGCAAAAATAACACTAGACAAAATACTTATAATAGATATTACAACGAGTAGTTCTATGAGGGTGAAGCCTTTTTGTGTATTTTTACTTCTCATATTAATTACGATGTGATTGCATTTGCATTAAAATTGTATTTCTATCTAAAATAACAGGTTTTAGATCAGTCTTTGAACTTCCTGGAAATATAAACAAGAACACAGATACGACAATCAGTGTAAATGATAGAACTAGTAATATATAGTTTGCTTTCATCGGATCTGAAATACCCAATTTCATTACAAGCCTAATCATAGTGGGCTGTCTTTCTTCTGTATATATTCTTTGAGGAGAAGCGTCATTATTAAATTCAATTCCTTCCATATTTAAATAGTATAACAAAACTTTAAAATAAGATATACAAATATAAAATAACTACTATTTTAATAGTAGTTATTTTTGTGAAAATCTATATCCAGTGAGCTAGATATGCAATAAACAAACCGAGTGAGATAAGCCCTAGTATTGCATGAATCCTAAAAAGAATTGCAATAATTAAAACTGCAATTATTGATTTCATCCAACCTAACACTAATATTGAGGCCCATAGTACCTGCAAGAATGCCATATAAGATTATTATATATTTAGTATAGTTAATAGTCAAAATTTCTAATACCAAAGTTTAGATGTTATAATTTGTATACTAAAATCATATCAATGAACTTAACTGTACACATATTTCTACCGTATCTACTTCTCTATAAATATTGGGCTATATTCGGAATAACACTCATAGCAGCACTTGCTCTACCTATACCTCCAGGAGCACTTTTAATGGCTTCTGCCGCATTTGCTAGTCAAGGATATTTTTCCTTTCCTTTAGTTGTTATAGTTGGAATACTCGGTAATATCGCTGGTGATAATATTGGATATTGGATAGCCAGAAAATACGGTAAAAGGGTTTTATATAAAATGGGTTTTCGTAGAAAAATTGAATCTCAAAAATACAGAAACATAGAAACCCGTATTAAGCGACACCCAGGCGCTTTAATATTCTTTAGTAGATTCGAAGTTTTTTCAAACTTAGCGGTTAACCTTATTTGTGGTTTAAGTAGATTAAATTATAGAAAATATTTATTTTTTGAAATAATTGGAGAAGCTCTACAGGTTTTTATATACTGCTCTATAGGTTACCTAGTTGGTGATAATTGGGTAACTATTAGTGGAATTATTACTAAATTCCTAATCTTTATAATTCTAGTAGCATCACTTTTGATAATAATATATGGTAAAAAAATCTGGCGCTATATAACCAGAGATATTAAAAATTAATTTGCGGAGGCGGTGAGATTCGAACTCACGGTCCTTTAAAGGGACGACGGTTTAGTAAACCGTTGATTTAAACCACTCATCCACGCCTCCATCGTTTCACTCAGTCGGCGTGTCTTCGTGTCCTCCCGGACCCTTCCCTCAAACGGTTCTCTGCACATCGCTTGTCGGCCTATCGACCGAACGGATGAAATATAAAGCAGTTTATATTTCATATCCACGCCTCCATATTAGTGTTTGTCTAGCATAGCAAATAGTCTGGTCTTTTTCCAGAGGTAAGGTAAACTAGGTAGATGAACGACGATATATATAAAAAATCATTGGAACTCCATAGTAAACATCATGGTAAATTAGAAACGGTAAGTAAGATTAAATTAGACTCTAAGGAAGCTTTATCTCTTGCTTATAGTCCTGGAGTAGCGGAAGTTTCAAGAGAAATATTTCGTGATCCATTTCTTGCTCGAGAATATACTCTTAAGAGAGACACAGTAGCTATAGTTAGTGACGGTTCAGCAATACTAGGTCTTGGTAATTTAGGAGCACTCGCTGCGATTCCAGTGATGGAAGGTAAGGCTGCAATCTTTAAAGAGTTCGCGGGTTTAAATGCCTTCCCTATTTGTCTTGATACACAAGATACCGAAGAAATAATAAAAGCAGTAAAACAAATCGCTCCAGTTTTCGGAGGAATTAACTTAGAAGATATCTCTGGGCCAAAATGCTTCGAAATAGAATCAAGGTTAAGAAATGAATTAACTATACCAGTAATGCACGATGATCAGTGGGGAGCAGCAACTGTTATACTTGCTGGAATTATTAATTCTCTAAAACTAAGCGGTAAATCAAAAGAAGGTGTTCGAGTAGTATTAAGTGGGATTGGAGCAGCAGGCGTAGCTACCGCTAGATTGCTTTTTATTTATGGAATAAAAAATATAATATTTTGTGACAGTAAAGGTATTGTTTATCATGGACGCGAAGGTATAACAAAAGAGAAAAAAGAACTTCTTGATGGAAGTCTTATCGACGGTTGGCAAGGTTCTCTTCTAGATGCAATTAAGAACGCTGATATATTCATAGGATTATCAAAAGGTGGAACACTTACAAAAGATATGGTCTCATCTATGGCCGAGAAGCCTATAATATTTGCTCTTGCAAATCCAACACCAGAAATTATGCCAGACGAAGCAAAGGAAGCAGGAGCTTACATTGTCGCCACTGGCCGCAGCGACTTTCCAAACCAAGTAAACAACTCATTAGTATTCCCTGGGGCATTTAAAGGGATGCTTGAGGCTAATATCCCTCAATTTAAAATAGATATGTTCTCTGGTATAGCAGAAGCTTTAGCGAACTATGTTATAGACCTATCTACAGATAAAATACTGCCAACAATGTTCGATACTGGAGTTGTAGAAATAGTTTCTAAAACAATCCAAAAATATAAATAAAACTTTTTGAGTAAAAGACTCAAATATGATAAGGTATCTACGGAGACGTGTCAGAGTGGTCTAACGTACCTCCTTGCTAAGGAGGCAGGCTTTAATCGGCCTCGAGAGTTCGAATCTCTCCGTCTCCGCACATAAAAAATAAAAGCTTAGTGGGTAACTAAGCTTTTATTTTTTATGTGCGAGTTTATGTAAAATGCGACAAGGTTCAACTATACGAGGATCTATAATATTATAGTAACCATTTAAACCCTTACGATGAACAGTTACAAGTTTAGCATGGCGAAGCAAGGCTAAATGCTGAGAAACATTCGCTTTTGAAATACCTAGAGTTTTAACAAGGTCTTCAACTGGCATTTCTTGTTCACGTAATAGGTTTAATATTTCTAAACGTTTTGGATTAGAAAGAATCTTATATATTTCAGCATTTCTCTGATATGCAATTCGTGGTAGAGGTTGTTTAATCTTCATAGTTTCTAAAGTATGCAACAATTAAACTTAAAAAGCAACCGAGCTATAACTTAATAAAATAAGATAAAATTATAACAATAAAAGCAAGTAAAGATGATAATGCAATAACATTATCTATATGGAAATTACTCGATATAGCAGCTGCTGGTAAATTCGCGAGCTCTGTGTTACCTATGCTTTTTTCTGGTTTATCTAAATTAACTGTATTTGATGATGCTAAATTTTTAGTATTTTTTGGTTTATTTATTTTGGTTTCAATAATCGATTTATTTACTTCGACAGGAGTTTCAGTTAAATCGTTATTAACCTTTTCAATAGTTTCCACTTTGGGTTCTATAGCATTAGATGTTTCTTCTACTTTTTTAGATATTGTTGATTTTCCAACATGGTGAAAAACTAGGGGCCATGGCTTCTCAAGTGACCCTAAGATAGCATAGCTGGTAGCCCAAATTCTATTTGAGATTGATTCGTTTTCATCAAGTAAGCCGCTGTCTTGCATTTGGTTATTAGCTAAGTAATCAATTGTATTATTATTTACTGATAAACCTAAAGCACCTACGGACTGCAATACCCAACTAGTCGAGTAGACACTCCCCCAACCTCCAGTAACATTCTCTGTTGTCTTAATATATGAGCTAGCTAAATCTAAAGATTGTGAAACATAAGTCAGAGATCGGAATTGAGATAATGCTTCAATGCTAGCAGCTGTCATATCAACACTTTCTTCCCAAGAACCATCTGCTTTTTGTTTTGAAATAATATATTGTAAATCTTTTAAAATTATAAGGTCATCAATTGTATAACCAGAGCCCTCAAGAACAATAATCGCAAATATATCATCATTAATGAGCGAGTCATCACCAAATTGTGCACCATCAAATGCATTTACTATCGGTGAAATAAAATCCTTATCATTAAATGAATATGGATTTTCGTTTAAAGAAAGAAGTGCCATAGCATGACGTTCGTTATCTGTAATATTTTTACTAATACCATAATTTGATTTAAAATAACTTATAATTTTTTCTTTTACTTCGGTTTGGTTTGTAACCGAACCCAAAGCAATACCAGCCCAGTCAGTATACATTTCATTATTTTCAAAAGATCCATTATTATCTTGGTGTGAAATAATAAAATTAACTGCTCCTTGTAAATCAAAAATTTTTTTATTTATAGATCCACCTCCTCCCCCACCTTGGTTTGATATTTTCTCAACTATAAGCTCCTCAGTCGGGAAATAAAAATCTTCTTTGACCCCGACATTATAAGTACCTGGTTCAATTTTTGTAAAAGTAGCTTGACCACTTTGATCTACCTTCTCTGTTTTTATTTCGATTGGATTCCAAGGATCATCGGGGTTATTTTGGGTTATACCTATTGTCACATCGTCCCTATCGAGCCATTGATTATTTTGATAATCATATTTATATGAAGTGACTGTTAAACTATCTTCGGTTGTTACTTTTTTTGAACTAAGAGAGATTTTATATTGTTGACCAAAATAAACATAGATATTTTCACCCCCAGATAATATACTTTTATCCATACCTACACTTCCGTACGCATTATCGACTGCAAATTGCCAATTGTCACATTGCTCAACCGACTTAGAAATATTGTTTATACATTTTATATACAGAGAATCAAAAGATGTATAGTATTCTAAGTCTGAAATACTAAAATTTTGACTCTCTTCTGCTACTTTATTTATAACCGCAAGAATGCTTCTATTATCGACACTGTGTAAAACACCATCTTTATCGGTCAAATCTATATTTTTCTCTTCATCTAGAGTGACATCTCCAGAAAAAATAATATCTTCCCCATCTCTAATCGATAATTTTACAGTCTGTAAAATCACAGGTTCCTCTTCTGTTAAAGATATTTCAGGTGCGATAGTATCAATGGGTAGAACTTCGTCTTCAGCATGAATAACAAAAAACGGTATGACTATAAGAAGAATGTATGTGAGGAGTTTAATTGGTTTCATATATTATTTTAATTTCCATTCTATTAAATCGTTATTTTTAGGAACGTAATTTGAAATACCAGTTGAAGTTTCTTTTTGATTTACATAATACATTAGATATTTCCCGTCTTTTTGATGTAAATCACCTATATCTGTTACAAAAAAACCTAATCCTTGATAATCTTTACCATTAAAATTTATGTCGCCATTTTTTTTAGCTAACTTTAATAGATCGTATAAAGTTTCTCCCTCTATTAATGGTATTCTCATTTCTACACCATTAATTATCAAAAATATTGAACTATTCCCTTTGCTTGTATTAACTGCTATATCTTTACTTAAATTATTATCTAGAGAACTTGTCTTTACGGGTTGCTGTGTATTTTGAAATTCATCTTCTCTTGTACTTTCTTCACTAATAGATGCTATAAATACAAGTGCTGTTATAAAAATAAAGACGCCAAGACCTATTATGTATTTTTTATACAACTTTTTTTTCATATATTTTATTTATTAAATATAATTTGGCTTACTTTCAGAATAACCTTCTTGATAGTTTGCAAAGCGCGCTAGAGCGTACAGAGCGCTTGATAATCTGTTTAAATAAATAATACTTTCATTATTTATTTTGCGTTCGTTTTTATCTTTTAGAGACACTAGCTGTCTCTCAGTCCTTCTTGCGATAGTTCTACAGATATCAAGGTAAGCTGAACTTTCTCCGCCACCTGTGATAACAAATGATTTAATCGGTGGTAAGACTGTATCTACTTCATAAATAACTTTCTCAAGATATAAAATATGTTCTTTTTTTATATGGATGTCAGATCCAGCAAGTTCTGCTTGAATTGAAAATATGTTTTGTTGGAAAATTTCAATTATGTCTTGATATTTTATATTTTTTAGATCAACACTTAGGTAATTTTTATATCTTGATGATAATGCTTTCGCATAACCCATAGAAGAATTAAGTTCATCTAATGTGCCAAGTACCTCAAAAACAAAAGAACCTTTAGATAATCTAGTCCCTTCCGGGCAATTAAAGAGCTTGGTTGTTCCATTGTCTCCTTTTCTTGTATACAACATAAATTTTATATTTCACACAACCCCCCTACACATGCAAGTTCACGTTTTGCTTCAGTCTCATCTTCTTTTTCATAAGTGACAATTTTTGAGAAATCAAGGTGACCGAGACGTTTAATCATTTCCTCATACTTTTCTTTATTTATCGTTTCATATGGGGCAAGCTGATAGACATGATTTGACCTAGGTAAGAATGATAACCCTCCAACTAGATCCCAATTTTCATATACCCAGTTCGCAACTTTTAACCATTCTTCATCACCGACTGAAATCGTAACTGAAGGATTATGCTCTGTATAATGTTCTTTAACTATTTTCCAATGTTCAAGCTGAGTAATAGCGTTAACATCATCTTTACAGATAGCACCTTCTGGAGCTTTCACAGGGAATTCAAATACAAATGTTGTCGCGTTTTCAATTGTTTGACCAACTTCGGGAAAATATGGAACCCCTTGATCTTTTAACATTTTAAAAAGTGCATCAGTCGCTGAAATTCTTATGCGACGAATATAATACGGAGCATGTCTTGGGTGCATACCAGAAGCACAATCAACAGTCTGGGAAACTGTACCTGATGGTTTTACGCAAGTTATACATGTTGAAGTCCCAATACCAAAGCGCTTTGAGTACTTTTTATTAGTCTCTATGGCAACAGCTTTTATTTTCTCTAATACTTTCGGATCGCGAACTGTTTTACAATCCCACTGTCCAGTTATAGATACACCCAGTAACCTTTCTTGTTCGCAATTCTTTTTCCATTCTTTTGAGAGATAAGGAAAATAGGTCAGAGTTGATTGGTAAGTACCTATAATAGTAGCAATGCGAGCTTTTTTTAGTAAAGTCTCCTCAGTGTCATCGGCACGAGCAACAACTTCAGATAAATTACAAAATTGTTTTGATTGTAAAATTATTTCTCCACAAGGATTTGTCCCCCATGATGGATGTTCATTTTCTTTCCATTGATCAAGTCTTCTTTTTGGCAGAGTTCCAGCAAGACCACCTCGATTAAATATTCCACGCTCACCACTTCCACTTTTCACTAAGGCAATCCATTCATCCATAAACTCTGTAGTTGATGGTTTTGATGTATAAACAGCAGAGTTATTTGCGAGCATTCTCTGACCCTCTGTTACATAGAATTGTCCTTTCTTTGAATCACGAATAGCTTCATCGTCTAAATCAGACAACGATATCATAGCACTTCTTCGCACTCCTCCAGCAACTACACATTCACCGATTTTACATATAATATCGTGTGCATCTAGGTTTGAAAGATGTCTTCCAGCTTTTCGTATAATGCGTTCCCTCGTAAATGTGAGTAAAGATTCGAGCGGTGCTGGACCTGAACTTTTACCACCCATAGTTTTTAGCCTTGATCCGGCTGGACGAATTTTAGAATAATCGAAAGTTACATCTTCTCCTTCAAACCAAGTTTTCATCCCAAATGCAAACGCATCAGCCCAACCTTCTTTACTATCCTCAATAATGTAAACTGGTAACATTTTGCCTGTCTGTTTTAGAATTTGAGGAAGCGCTTGTATGTTCTCGCTCTCAACAGACCAGCCGACACCAGTCCCACACATAGATATATACATAACCTCTGCAAAATCTTGGAAGGTTCTAGGGGCGATGAATGAACAGTTATAAGCACACACATTTGTCCTTCTAGCAGCCTTACCAGCAAATTGTAATAATCGCATAGAAGGCATTGATTCTTGGTTTAAGATTGCTTCTCTAATGTCTTTGTATTCAACTTCAGTAAGCTTAGTGCCAAGATTATCACGCATGAAATTCATATATCGATCGATTGTCTCTATCCATGTCTCCCTGCGTCCTTCTTCAATAATCCATTTAGCATATGTCCTATAATATACAAATTCAGCAAGTGGATTTCTAAAATATTTTTTACTTTCAGTAACCAATTCTTTTACTTTTTCAGGCACAAAGCCAATTTTTTCTCTCACTATTGAACGTTCTTTCCTGTATAGAATATATGCTTTTGCTGTTTTTAGAAAATCCGCAATAATAAGTTCATTTTCAACTATATCTTGAATTGTCTCTACATTCGGAACAAAATCCTTTATGTTTTTTTCTTTTTTGTATTCAATTAATGCATCTAAAACTTTATACATCAGTTTTTCTGCGGTAATTTCGTCACCTTCTTTTACAGACTGCATAGCACGAAAAATAGCACGAGTTATCCTCTTTCCATAAAACGGAACAATTGTACCATCACGTTTCTGAATTTTCTTAAGTACTGAATATTTTTTTGTATCTAATTTATTTTTCATGCTTGTTTTGGATTAAAAAATCTAATAATTGATTCATTTTCAAATCTTTTATTTTTAATAACAAAATTATAAATTAAAGGAGAGAGAATAAATGCAAATGATACATTTCCAATTAAATGGAGAATCGTAAATGGAATCTGCCCTGTAACAGCTTCTATGAATGGTTGGTGAAAAAATAATGGACCAATTGATAGACCTGTTGCTATGTCATATGCAATTGTTCCGAAAATGGCAAATTTAGCATAATTCCATGAGTTGTTTTTTTTATTTTTAAAATAAATTGCCGCCCAAAAACCTAATAAACCGTAAGCACTCGCAGTAATGAATGTCCACACTCCTATGCCTGAAGTAAAAAGATCAAAGAGAATAATTCCTATAAATGAGAATAAGAAGCCAGCTAGTTTTCCGTATGCTTTTGAGAAAGGCATCTGTGTTGCTAGAATCGGCTCAATGTTTGGCGGACGGAAAGGTATAATCCTAATTAGAAAACATGCAACAAAACCAATAAGATATTTAAACCAGTTTTTTTTATATGTTTCCATAGTATTTATTTAATCCACTTGGCAACAATTCAAGTGAAGTGTATAATATTGATAGTTGCATAGTTTCGAAACTACTAAATCAGTATACTCCAGTTTTGAAAACTTCTGCAACAGTGGATAACTTAATTAAAAGGATGGGGGGTCGACAAATTATTATAATTTATAAATTAATTAATATTTTATATATGAACAACAACAATCGCGCACTTTGGGCGTTAAAAATAGGAGTTGCAGGTGAATTTATAGGCCATGGGGCCTTAGCAATTGGAGGAAAGGCTGACTGGGTTGGATGGGTACAAAAGCTTTCTGGTTTAAATCAAACAACATCATTAAATATTATTATTGCAATAGGTATAGTAGATGTATTACTTGCTCTTATCGTTTTACTCCGTCCAGTTAAACCATTGTTATTATGGATGGCATTTTGGGGATTTTTCACTGCTATTTTACGCCCAATAGTCGGGCAATCAATATGGGATTTCATAGAGAGATTTGCAAACTGGGGAGCACCACTTGCTTTATACTTCCTAGTAAGTAAAAACGATTAGTTAAAGAAATAACTTCTTCGCATAAATTCTGATATACTATATTTATGGAAGAAGTAGAAAATCTGAAAGCTGAAAATGAGAAGTTGAAACAGATGAATGCAGTTAAATCTGACCTTATTTCAATTTCGGCACACCAGCTTCGTACTTCACTGTCTGCTCTAAAGTGGATTCTAAAAATGTTTATAGATGAGGATATTGGTAAACTCACAAACGAGCAGTCAAGTTTCGTTCAGAAAGCTTATAATAGTAATGAGAGGATGATCGCTCTTGTAAACAATCTACTTTTGCTAAATCACACAGAAGACACTGCTATCCCTTTTAGTTTCAAGAAGGTTGATATTTTGAACTTAGTTGATCAAACTATGTTTGAATTCTCTGGAGAAACAAATAAAAAAAATATCGAGTTAATATTCCTAAAACCAGAATCTCCCCTGCCTTTAGTAAATTGTGACGAAGATATGATTAGAGTTGTTCTTCAAAATTTAATTGAAAATGCTATAAAATATAGTAACTCGAATGACAAAGTTTTTGTATCGCTAAAACAAGTTGATGATAATGTACAAATATCAGTCCATGATACTGGTATAGGTATCAGTGAAGATGATAAAAATAATATCTTCAAAAAGTTCTTCCGAGCTTCAAATGCTAAAGAAAAAGACAGTGTAGGGTCAGGGTTAGGCCTGTTTACAACCCACAATATAGTGGAAAGGCATAAAGGTAAGATATGGTTTGAGAATACAAATGGAGGTGGGACAACCTTCTTCGTCACATTGCCTATAATATAATCGCTATGGTACAATAACCCAATGAGAAAAATACTAATAATAGAAGATGATAGTTTCTTGCAAGGTCTTGAGGCTGGCAAATTAAAGAAAGATAACTATGATATCCTAACTGCTTCTACCGGAGATGAGGGAATGGAAAAAATTAACGAACCTGGTATTGATCTTATTCTTCTAGATCTTATTCTTCCTAAATTTGACGGATTCGAAATATTAAAAAAAGTTAGAGAAACAGAATCATTGAAAAAAGTCCCGGTCATCGTATTCTCCAACCTTTCAGAAGATAAAGATATAAAAAGAGCTGAAGAATTAGGAGCTACAGATTTCATGGTTAAGTCAAATTTCACCCTAGACGAACTAGTAGAACATATAAACAAGATCTTGAAATAACTCAGTAAAATCTGAGTTATTTCTTTGCGTGCTATAATCAAAGAATGGCAGAGATTACAAAACGAGAAAAAACTAGAGCGATAATTTTACTTTTAATATTAGTAGCCATAGGTGGTGTAATCCTATATGGAACTCCACGATAGTATAGAGAAATGGTTTAGAATTGATCAAAACCAAAGAAGAGCTTTAGCTCGACTTGGGCTTTTTACGGTACAAGATCTACTCTACCACTTTCCAACTCGTTACACTGATATATCTAACATCAAATCAATAGGGGAATTAGAAGAAGGAGAAACAGCTACTGTCTTAGGAACAATATCTAAATTAAAAACAAAGAAGGGGTTCAAGAGTAAAATCCCTATGGGTCAGGCAACCTTATCTGACCTAACCGGTACCATAAACATAGTCTGGTTTCACCAGCCATACTTAGCAAAAATGCTAAAAGAAGGTAATACTGTTCGTGTAACTGGTAAAATTTCAAACAGTAAAACCTATGGCCTAACTCTTACGAATCCAGAAATACAAAAGGAGGATATATTACCAATAGATATACATGATTCATTATTCGCTAAAGATAGCGAAAAGAAACAAAACTTTGGTTTCCCTGTATACAGAGAATCAAAAGGTATTACATCACTATGGATTCATCATTCAATTCAAAAGATATTAAAACAGGATTGTGTGAAAAAAGTAGAAGATTATATACCTAGTAATATTATAAAGAAATATGGTTTACCAGCCCTCCATACCGCTCTTATTTGGATTCATATGCCACAAAAGAAAGAGCATGCTGAATTTGCTCGTAAACGTTTTGCTTTTGAAGAAGTATTCTTCATCCAGCTCAAAAGACAACAAGAGCGTAAAGAATATGAGTCATTATTCTCATATAAACTAACAATTCCAGAGAAAGATATTAAAGATTTTATTTCTAGATTTCCTTTCACTCCTACAAAAGCACAGAGTGGTGCACTAAGAGCAATCCTAGATGATCTTAAACGAGATAAACCGATGTCGCGCCTTGTTGAAGGAGATGTAGGGAGTGGAAAAACCTTTGTCGCCGCAACTGTAGCATATGCAGTCATTAAAAATAGGCCAGTTGGTCAGAATTTCGGAAACTTGCAAGTCGCTTATATGGCACCAACTGAAGTACTAGCTACTCAACTGTTTGAAAACTTTATTTCTTACTTTGAACATACTGGTATATCAATAGCTCTTATCACAGGCTCAGGTTGTCGTAAATATCCAAGCAAAAGTGCCCACTGGGAAAATGGAAAGCAAGTCAAAACCTGGACTCCAATATCTCGTAATCAACTACTTAAATGGGTTAAGAATGGTGAGATTCCAATTGTTATTGGTACTCACGCTCTAATATCTAAAAATGTAGAGTTCGAAGATTTGGGATTGGTCGTAATAGATGAACAACACAGATTCGGAACAAATCAACGAATGAAATTAGCAAAGAAGGAAGGTCACGCTCCTCATTACCTTTCTATGACTGCAACACCTATTCCCCGTACACTTGCACTGACTATTTATGGAGATCTAGATTTATCTATCATCGACCAAATGCCAGCTGGTAGGAAGGACGTTATCACAAAGATAGTCGCACCAGATAAACGCGAAGATGCATATGAAGCAATTCATAGTGAATTAGAACAAGGTCGCCAAGCCTATATTATCTGTCCAAGAATAGATGAACCAGATCCAGATCGCGAACAATCTGTGATTGCTAAGTCTGTCATCGCTGAAGCAAAACGCCTAGCTAAAGATGTATTCCCTAAATATAGAATTGGGGTAATGCACTCTAAAATGACAAAACAGAAGAAGGAAGATATTATGCAAGAATTCAAAGACCATGAGCTCGATATACTAGTATCTACTTCTGTTATCGAAGTCGGAGTAAATGTGCCAAATGCTACATCTATAATCATAGAAGGTGCGGAGCGTTTTGGCCTTGCCCAACTTCATCAGTTACGCGGCCGAGTTATACGAAGCAACCATCAATCATACTGCTATCTATTTGCCGATGCGAAAACTGATAAGACAGTTGATAGACTAAAAGCCTTAGTAAAAGCTGCAAATGGATTTGAGCTCGCTGAGCTTGATCTTACTCTTCGCGGTGCAGGGCTTCTATCTGGCGATAAACAATGGGGCATTACAGATCTAGGAATGGAAGCCATTAAAAATATCAAGATGGTAGAAGCTGCTCGAACAGAAGCTTTGGCTCTAATAGAAAAAGACCAGGATCTTTCTGGCCTCCCTCTCCTTGCACAAGCACTCTCTTCTAAAAATCTAGATTTACATTTTGAGTAAAAAAACTCCATTAAAATAATGGAGTTGTGTTGAATAAAAGATATTATATAATTTTATAGATATTACTGAACGGTAGTGCTGTTACAAGCTTATTGGTTTTACGATTTTTAACTACTAAAACCCAATTACGGTGGATAATTAATAGACCTATAAATGTATTCTCGGCATCTTTTTTTAATACTTTAACAGATTTTTTACATAATTCTATATATTTTTTATATGTAATATTGATATCATATCTTTCATTGAGTCTTTCATTAAAGTGATAGTAAGAACTTTTCCACTCATTTTCTATGAGTTGTTCTTTTGTTAAAAAGATCATTATTATTAGTTTTAGATTTTAAAAATTAACCTTATTTTTAGACTATCTATTAAACAAGTTATTGTCAATCAAAATTGTCATCACAAATAATTCCGCACCGTCGTTACGGAATTTTTGCGATCCCGGCTCGCAATTTTTCCTACTGGAAAAATAATGCTCCGCCCTGGACTACATAGAAAAAGGAGTACGCAGATACTCCTTTTTCTATGTAGTCCACCCTCTTGGATTCGAACCAAGGACCCCAGAGGTATAAGCTCTGTGCTCTAACCAACTGAGCTAAGGGTGGAAATATGGTTAGCTATGAACTTCTACATACTAACCAAATTTTGCTTATTTGTTAAGCTTTTGCTTCTTCTTTCTTTTTAGGCATTATGCCGTGAGTGGTTATTATCTGATTGTACTCATCTTGCTCGAGAGTTTCTACTTCTACTAATTTCTTAGCGATAGCTTCTAAAACTTTACGGTGCTCCGTAAGAGTTTGTTTGGCTACTTCAAGAGCCTTGTTCATTATTTTAGAAACTTCACCATCAATGAGAGCACTAACTCTTTCAGAATATTCTTGTTCGTTCACACCGCGACCAAACATTGTTCTACCTCCATCACTCTCTAGTGCCATAGGACCTATCTCGTCACTCATACCCCATCGTGTCACCATAGCACGAGCAAGACCAGTTGCAACTTGCAAATCATTGGATGGGCCAGTAGTGATATCACCAAAGATCATTTGTTCAGCTGCATAGCCACCCATTGCCATCGCGATATCATCTAAGAATTCTTTTTTACTTTGCAGACGTCTCTCTTCAAGAGGTAGTTTAAGTGTATAACCTCCAGCAGATCCTCGAGATACAATAGAAACTTTGTGTACTGGATCTGCATAAGGAAGCACCGATGCCACAAGTGCATGACCTGCTTCATGGTAAGCTGTAATCTCTTTCTCTTTCTTTGACAGTAAGTGACTCTTGCGCTCAGGACCCATCATGACTTTCTCTATTGAACGTATCAGGTCGAACTGTGCAACTTTCTTGCGATCTTCACGAGCTGCAAGAATCGCGCCTTCGTTCATAAGTGAATAAAGATCAGCTCCAGAGAATCCAGGAGTGCGCTCGGCAATGATTTTCAAATTTACATCTTCAGCAAATGGTTTTTTATGTGAGTGTATAGTAAGTATTTCTTCACGATCTGATCGATCTGGAAGATCTAGAAGAACTCTTCGATCAAAACGTCCTGGACGTAGGAGCGCAGGGTCGAGCACATCGGAACGGTTCGTCGCAGCCATAACTATTACCTTTTCATTCGGCTCGAATCCATCCATCTCGACTAGTATCTGGTTTAGAGTTTGTTCGCGTTCATCATTTCCTCCTCCAACACCAGAACCACGTACACGTCCAACTGCATCTATCTCATCGATAAATATTATCGCTGGTGCTGCTTTCTTTGCCATCTTGAACAAGTCGCGAACACGAGAAGCTCCAACTCCGACGAACATTTCGACGAATTCAGAACCAGACAAGTGGAAGAATGGCACACTCGCTTCCCCTGCTACCGCACGAGCAAGTAGAGTCTTTCCTGTTCCTGGAGCACCTGTTAAGATAACTCCTTTCGGAATACGAGCACCTATATCAAGAAACTTTTTCGGGTTCCTCAAGAAGTCTACGATCTCTTTCAATTCTTCTTTAGCTTCTTTTGCTCCGGCAACATCTTTGAATGTCACACGATTATTCTTATCATTTGGGTCAGTGATACGAGCTTTTGATTGACCGAAAGTGAAGGCTTGCATACCTTGGCCTTTCACTTGCCTTGTCAGCATCCAGATAAAGAATATAACAAGTACAACTGGTAGAAGGAATGGGAGTATATTGAGCAACCAATATCCGAAACCACCCTGATCTTTCACTTCTATTGGTGTCTCAGCTAGCTGAGCTGGAGTAACACCATAGTTATATAGAGTCTCAGAAAGTGAACTCTCTATTTCTTTTTTTGCTTTGCCTAGTGTATCGTCTTTGAAAGTAACATCAATCTCTTGTCCTATAACTTCTATCTTCTTTATTGTACCTTCGGTAACACTCTTGGCTACATCAGAAATAGTAAGATCTTTTATGGTCTCAGGGGTTTTAGCTAATAGTGAGTAAATAATCGTAATACTAATAAATATAAAGATAGCAATGACGATTTGACTGCCAATTTTAGGTATTTTCTGTTGGGGTTTCCTTTTGTTCTTATCCATAGTATGGCCATTATACACGAAAGAGGAGTAAATAAAAAACCGCTTGCAATTGCTTGCAAACGGTTCCTAAAAGACTAAATTAAAAAGTCTATGCAGTTTTCAAAAATGGCATATGATTGCCAAAGTTTGCTTTAAACTTACTCAGGATATCCTTTGCTTTTTCATAGTCATCTCCAGTAAAAACCTGGCTATCCTTTAAAGTTTTCTTATAAAGGGATTCCAATTTGGAAAAATATGCCGGTTTTTTGTTTACTGGTATTGGATCACTTTTTTTGCCATCTTTTAAACCCATTTCAATATGTATGAAAGTTATGAGTTTAATAAGATTTTCTACAAATGAACTTTTCTGGTTCTTGATCACAAACTTACTTTTACCGAACCAGTTTGGCATTGAGCCACATTTCTTTAACTTTTTCATAACATTCAATTTTAGGGGTTAAATAAATATTTTTGTCCATACTGCCATAATAAGTGATATAAATCAATATCTGTGGAGATGGGCTGGACCGTGAGTACACTTGTTGATCCTTACAGGATCTGTACACCTTTTCCATTCGCGATTACACTCATGAGGAAAAGGTCTTCACCTCCGCCACATAAGCAAAGCAGTTTGCTTGTTCACTCCACAATATAAAAACTCCGCTTGCGCAGAGTTTTTATATTGTGGAGATGGGCGGAGTTGAACCGCCATGCAAAAGAAGTTCATAGGTGAATCTACATGTTTATCATGTTCGATTGGGTTTAAACGGGAAAGCTAGAGAACAGGCAATATACTTTCGCGCCGAGCTCTTCATTGTCGGAATTCTATGCAAGCGGTATAAAATTCGTAACCCGATTAATTATGCCTCCCCTATTTATCGGATGTCGATAAGAGAGACACCTGACCGGCTTAAGTTAAGCGAGTACAGGAGCAAAGTTTAAACCAAATGCGTTAGCAAATGGTGACTTTACTGAAGCGACTTTGTTTGCACTTAGTCTTTTCCAAGAAGTTTAGAAAGATTCCTGGGTACTTTACATGCACATCTATGAGTGACGTCCTTTGTCGAAGCCCGTCATCCCCATTATTCTTTTATCAAAGATTATCTTTTATATTCTCGATCGATTTCTCGATCTGTCTCGCGCTTCTTGATAGTCTCGCGTTTGTCATAGTTCTTCTTTCCTTTTACTACAGCAAGCTCTACCTTGATAAGGCGCCCCTTACTATACAACGAAAGTGGCACCAGCGTCAAACCTTTCATATTATCACTTGGAGCTATTTCCTTTATTTGCTTCTTACTAAGCAGGAGTTTGCGAGTCCGGGTTGGATCATAATCGAGTGGAGTGTTGCCAACTTGGTATGGTGGAATCTGCATATTCATAAGGTAGACTTCCCCACCACGAACTATTGCGAATGCTCCGGCTAGTATCGCTCGGCCACTCTTTATAGACTTCACCTCAAATCCAAAAAGCTCAATACCGGCTTCGTATTTCTGTATAACTTCATAATTAAAATGGGCCTTTCGGTTATCTATCAAGACTGTCATATCCATATATTAGCATATTATCTATCCGTATTTAGGTAAAAAAATAACCGCACTCATTCCTGAGGTACGGTATTTTGTGTGGGTTGAGAAGTATTAATTTTAAACGAACTCTGCTTTCTTTAATTCTCTTTTTAGCATCATGGATCTTTTATCTTTTTTCGGGATATCAAACCATGGAGTACCAGTCTTTCTTGATTCATCAATCTGATCACGGTGCTTTTTATGGAGCTTATGCCAGTGTTTGTGAATATCTTGAAAGTAATACATGCCAGTTTCTTTATCTATTTTTACTGGGACATCTTTCCGGAGAATTGTTTCAGTTTCTGTATCCATTTCATCAATACGTCTACTAATATATCCAGTACAAAATAAATATTCATACTTTTGTTTTTTGGGTATACACTGATTCAAGATAACAAAAGTTATTACTAATATTGCAATAAAAATTGCAACAGGTATGTAGTATTCGCTTAAAAATTTTCCAGTAGACTTTATCCAGCCAGCCCATTCAGTCGATAAAAGAGTTAGTGTGTTCATGATTTTCAATTTTAGTTTCTATTTTTTATAACGCAATACTATATAAATTGCAAGTTACATAAAAACACCATCCGATTTTAAAGGATGGTGCTGTTCATGCTTGAAATTGAGGTAAGCATGCTTTGTGCTTGGTTGTAATATTTTTTATTCTGTCTGCTGGTTGCTTGGTCCAGCAATTTTTTTACATCCATTTATTAACCAATACAATGAGGTCAAAAATACGAGCCCAGCTAAGAGAAATCCGAACCAGTCAGAATCTCCTGTATTTTTGTCATGTATTGATATTAAAAATATGATACAAAAAAGTGATCCAAACAACCCTGAAGCAGAAATATTTACTATTTGTTTAGGAGTTAACTCCTGTTCATTTTTTTTCATAAAACAATTTTTAATGGGTTTAGAATCCAACAATATGTTCTGAAAAATCTTGCTTGTATTATATCAGATACAAGCCGAAAAGTCAAGCGAATCAAGCCTTATTTTGTATAGTTCCCTACCTTTGTACGCTTTATGGAGTACGTCACTAAAGGTAAGCCTATCTTGTCGCTTATATCTGAAACAAGCTGTCTGATATATGTGCCACTACTGCATTCGGCTACACAAGATACTATCGTATACTCTGCCTCAGCTGATTGTTTAAATACTTCGTTCCATTTAGCTTTTATATCTTCTTGTCTGAAGTCACCGTGCACTTTCGATAAACGCTCTAATATATCTTTCTGTAAATCATCTTTGGTCACAGTTCTTTGACTGATAAGTTCAAGTTTATGTATAGCAACTTCATGTTCTGGTAGGTCTTCCGGTAGTTCGTCATCCTTTGAAAGCTGGAAAAGTTGTTTCCCTCCGATAGTCTTGGATGAAAAGCTCGGGTACTTCTGTATAAAAGTCCCAACAAAAGATTCAAGTTCATATGCGAAGCTGGAGATGGATTTTGGAATGGTCTGGCCCCGCCCGTCAAATTCTTCGGTGGGGAGATCCGAGGACCTTCCAAAATCCATCTCCAGCGAAGCAGTTTTTTCCAAAGGACCAGAAATTTTATCTTCTGACGAAGCAACTTTTCCTAGTAAATCATAAGTATCAGTTTCAAATCCAACGAGGATTTCAAATTTGTATGTTTTATCTAAACCAAGATATTGATCTTTATTCTTACATTCTTCCCCGACAAGTAGAATCATCACCCCTTCAGCCATAGGGTCAAGCCGTCCAGCATAAGTCATAGGTATATCAGCTGAAATAGAGTGCTCTTTTCGAACTTTTTCTAGAGATTCTAGGGGTGTCTCCCCTTGGTTTTTATAGGTTATGATGACATTCTCAGGCATATTGCCATACTAACATAGATATGCTAGTATTCTAGCTAGGTAGGCTTAGTCTTGCTTATAAGCAAGCAATCTATTTATACTATCGAGGGTAATTATAATTTGAGAGAAAGAACCAACAATCAAATAAGAGCTAATGAGATTCGTGTAATCTCAAGCACAGGCGAAAACCTTGGCGTTTTGAGTTTTAAGGAAGCATTCGCTTTAGCCCAAAAAGAAGGCCTTGATTTGATTGAAATTTCTCCAAATGCTAAACCACCAATAGTCAAAATAGCAAACTACGGCAAATACCAATATGAGCAGAACAAGAAGCAGAAGAAAGCTAAAGCAGGAGCAAAAACAACAGAAACCAAATCTATCCAGATAAAGATAGGTACTGGCGACAATGATCTTGCTCTGAAAGCTCGCAAGGCTTCCGAATGGCTCAAGGAAGGTCACCGTATCAAAGTAGAACTTTTCTTATCAGGCCGTTCCAAGTTTATGCCAGACCCATTCCTAAAAGAACGACTAGATAGAGTTCTCCACCTAATAACAGAGAATTTTAAAATAGCAGAAGATTATAAGAAGGGACCGAAAGGACCAACAATTACTATTGAAAGAGATAAAGGAACTACAACAACTCCAAAATCTTAAGTAAAAATATTTTATGAGTATAAAAACAAACAAATCATTAACAAAGCGTCTAAAGGTTACTAAGAACGGTAAGATCCTAGCGAGAGCTCCAGGTTTCAACCACTTTAATGCTAGACAGACACGAAGAAAGCAGCTAAATGGTAAAAAGATGCAGGATTTTGCTATTTCAAATAAGAACGCTCGTACATATCTTGCTAATGCAAAATAATTAATAATTACTATTTAATATAAATATATGACAAGAGTAAAAAGAGGAACAATGAAGAATAAGCGTCGCAAGAATATCCTAGCTCAGACAAAAGGATTTCGTTTCGGTCGCAGTACGAAAGTCGCTCAAGCAACAGAAGCACTTGCTCATGCAGGAGCTTACTCATTTGCACATCGCAAAGACAAGAAAGCAGATGCTCGCAGTCTATGGACTACTCGTATAAATGCAGCTGTTAGACCTATGGGTCTCTCATACAGTAAACTAATCGACGGACTAGCAAAGAAGAAAATCGGACTCGATCGTAAAATACTTTCAGACCTTGCACAAAACAATCCTGAAACATTCGAAAGAGTAGTAAAAAGTATATAAATAAAATCCTCGCTTTTGCGAGGATTTTATTTTTTCTTATCTTTTAAAGCCATCTCTATGACTTTCTTAACTAGATTTTTTGGATCAGTATCGAAAACTACATGATCACTGGGTTTATTACTTTTCTCAATCATATCTTTGATTGTATCTGCCATTGTCCAATCGCCTTCTAGTACTCCGACAGTCTTACCGTCTTCAAACGCAATAGTGAACTCATGTATAGTCCCCATGCGACCACATCCAATGATGACAGCATCACAGCTACGAGTAAACAATAGATCTCTTCCGGAAAATCCAAACCCTGTATAAATAATGAGATCCATATAATCGAGTGGTAATCGATAAGTACTGACATGCTCCTTTTCATTAGCAGCTGGGGAGATTCCTATACTCAAACCTTTCTCTTCTTTTGCTCCCATAGCGCTCCATAATGGAAAGCCAGTGCTAGCACCAGTGACTACTACCCCACCTTGGCGAATTATTTCACGTCCAAGCTCTTTAGATTGGTCAAAAGCATTCATACCACAAGTCCCAGTCTCGGCAGCTCCTGATACACCAATCTTTAACTTTAGATGATTATGCTTGTCACCATTACCCATCTGACCGTTGTAGCAAATATATTCTGTTTTACCATTTAAATCCATAAATATTTTTTAGCACTCTAATATTACTTTCTCTCCAGCTTCTGGAGCGTAAGTCTTTATACCAAAGTTATCTCTTAATTTCTGAGCTAGGAAAAGTGAAGATTTTGGTTCACCCATAACAACAAAAATCTTTTTTACTGTATCTGCTGTATTATGTACAAATTCTACCAAATTATCAGAATCTTTGTGTCCAGAATATCCACTTATCATTTCTAGGTGCGCCCGGACTGGTATTTCCTGACCTTGAATATGGACTGTACTAGCACCTTCTTGAATACGACGCCCAAGTGTACCTACTGATTGATATCCAGTTAGGAGGATGGTGTTGTTTGGATCTGGGAGATAGTTTTTCTCGTGGTGTATAATTCTACCCCCATTAGACATTCCACTTCCAGCAATAATAATTTTAGGATTTGGAGCGTGTAGTATAGCTTTGGATTCTTCTGTATCTGGAGTTTCTTTCAAACCTTCGAATTCAAATATATTATCACCCGAAGCTATTATTTTCTGTGTTGCTTCATTAAAATATTTCCCGTACTTCATATATACATCTGTTAGTTTAATAGCAAGTGGTGAATCGAGAAACATTGTCATTCTTGGGATTCTTTTCCCTTCGACAAATGAATCTATCTCATAGAGTAGCTCTTGGGTTCGCTCTAGTGAAAACGTAGGGATGATGAGTGTACCATTTCGCTTATAGTTATCTTCTATAACTTGTTCTAATTTTTTCTTTCGTTCATCTCTATGTTCGTGATTACGATCACCATATACAGATTCCATTATTAGGTAATCTGCATCAGAAACTACTTCAGTATCGCGAAGAAGTGGTGATGGAGAATTACCAAGATCTCCAGTGAAAATGATTTTCTTCCCATTATAAACTACCTCAAGCATTCCAGAGCCGAGTATATGACCTGCATCTTTATATGAAAACTGGAATCCATGATCAACATTCAGCTTCTGACCATACTCTAGAGTCTCCCAAGAATCCATAGCTTTCTTTATATTCTCGACGCTATATATCTCTGGTAGATTATGTTCTTTGTCATGTGAAAGCAGGTGCGCAGTATCAGCAAGCATTATCTCTGTAATGTCTTTGGTTGGGATAGTAGATATGATTTTACCTTTAAATCCTTCGCTTATGAGCTTCGGAATACGCCCTATGTGATCTATATGACCATGGGTTATAAAAAGTATGTCTATTTGTGAAGCTTCATAAGGAAATTTATCCCAGTTTAGATCGTCAGCGAGCTTTTCGCCTTGGATTAAACCACAATCAATAAGAAATTTCTTACCATTACCTTCTAAAAGAAAATTTGCTCCTGTGACTGTCCCTGCTCCCGAACAAAACGTAACTGAAAGATTTGAATCGTTTGCCATATATGCTCTATTATACACGAGATTATTAAAATAAACGAAAATTTAAGACTCAAAAATAAAAAATCCTTCCGAAAAATAGGAAGAATCTCTTATTAGGACTATCTGATAGATATTACCATAGCCATTAAGCTACGTGGGACTATGAATAATGCAGATTTGTTCACATTAATAACGTTACAGCACTGTATTAAAACAATTTGTCCCCTAAAATTTTGATCTAGGTAATACAAATCAAATAACCCTACCTTAATTATACGCCTCTCTCTCATCTACGCAAGTTTTTTGGTCAAAGGGGCACATATTTGACAATATTTCAAATAAAGTCTCTATCTAGATTTCAAAATTTTTCAATTCTTCAATGATTTCCGCCACCGATTCATCATTTATGTCTTCTGGTTTAATATTTGAGTGTGAAAAAATTTGTTTTTCGATTTCTCTACCACAGTTTATTAACCTATCTCGCTCTTCTTCATGGAAACTTGTAGTTTTATATCTTTTGTTTGCATCATTCATTCTTTCATTAAACGAAAGAACTCCATGAGGCCCTACTCTACCATCAACATAGTGGATTAATTTCTGAATAAAATTTTCCCCTTCTTTGTGTTTACACATATAAGGAAATCTATTCTCACCTGCATAGTTTATAACCTCACTAGATTGATTAAGTTCTTTTATAATCTTGATAGTTGCTTCATGTTCATCATTTCCATACTTTTCAATAAATCCATCTTTGACGTTTTGCCAATATTCTATACCTTCTGGCTGAACAAACTCTGGAAAATAATCTAACTTTGATTTAATAATATTACCCATATCGTGAAGCAAACAAACTCTAATAACGATATCTTTGTCTATATCAAGACTGAGTGATTCACAAATTTGTTTAGCTACTGCCGCCACTCGCAATTGGTGTAATTGTAGATTTGGCATTATTTTATACTCTTCGTATATATCTTTGATTTTCCGCATATGGCTATATTAGCATAAAATCCCCTTTCGGGGATTTTATTGCGATCTATTTTTTATGATGTTCTTTTGTTTGAGTAAACTTATCATGAGCAGTTTCATAATCAAAAAGTTCACTTTCTGAGAACCAGTGCTTTATTTCTTCTTCAGCTTCTTTCGAATCACCAGAGGCGTGCAAGATATTTGGTAGGCCGATACCCATCTTATCTGCATGACCATAACTCATATGAGAATAATCTCCTCGAATAGTACCTGGAAGTGCACTTTTTGATTCAGTCGCTCCAACCATTTTACGTATTACAGTCACTGCATCAACACCTTCAAGAACGAAAGCGATAACTGGACCATTTTGCATCATTTTGACTGTTGTATCGAAAATCTTCTGACCATGACGAGTAATCATAGTTCCTATTTTTTCATAGTGGTGATGATAAAACTCTGTGTCAGGTTTTAACATTTTAGAGCCAACAATTTTTAGACCAACTTTTTCAAACCTTGCAAGAATTTCGCCGACAATTCCACGCTGTACAGCATCAGGTTTAAAAACTATAAGAGAACGTTCTGTAATCATATTTTAATATAAATAAATAATAAAGTAGGTATAGTATACCAGAAAAACCTTAAATCGCAAGCTATTTTCTATATTATCCTTGCTGTCTATACTTATCCATAATCTCGGCTTCGACTTCTTCGCGCTCACGGCCAAACTTCAAATATGAAAGCTCTTTAATCTTCTCGACTATCTCTGGTGTCCCTTGTGGTGGTGGAAATGTGGCAATATTGAATGGCTTTGTCGGCTGGCCATTTATGAGCATCGATATATATGCATTACGATTCTCAATTTTCATAATATCAGCTGCAGAGAATACAGGCTTGAATTTGTTTTCGAGGAATTGCGCATCTTCGCCACCGACTCGGAACACAGCCATAGAACCAACGTTGCCGAAAACAGCATCTCGAATATTCTCTTCAAGTTGAGCTATATACTGGTGAGCAACAGTTAGAGATAAGCGGTACTTACGAGCTTCAGATAGAATAGATTCTATGGAGTCAGTAGTCACGTTTTGGAACTCGTCTATATACAAGAAGAAGTCTTCCATTTTTTTACCATACATATCTACACGAGAAAGCGCGGCCATTTGTATCTTGTTTACAATTAAAAGACCTATTAGATTCGCATTTATATCGCCAAGGCGTCCTTTCGAAAGGTTCACAAGCAAAATCTTTTTATTATCCATGATATCTCGGAAGTTGAACACTGATTTCTCTTGAAGGACCACAGGGCGCATGATGTCATTCGAAATAAAATTATCGAATTTTGAAGTGATATATGGCACGAAGTTGGCAATAGATTGATCACCTGTTGTTTGCTCTGCACTCCTCCAGAACTGAGTTATTATTGGGTTCTTACAGTGTGAAAGCTTCATATCACGGAATTCTTTATCCGCAAGAACGCGACCAATCTCAAGTAAAGTTGCTCCAGATTCAGGATGCTCCATCACAAGGAAAGCTGAGTTTTTGAAATACTGTTCGAACATTGGACCTCCAGATGTCTTCATATCAAAAAGCTTGTTAAAGATATTCATTAATTCGTTAACTACAAAAGTCTTCTGCTCTGGATACTTTGGATCATACTCAAGCATATTGAGCCCCATAGGTCGCGCTGTGTAAGCCGGATCGAAATAAATAACGTCGTCAATTCGCTCTTTTGGAATGTAGCTAAGAATATCTTGGATATCTGTACCATGCGGATCAATATAACAAACTCCGTGACCGGCTTTGATATCCTGAGCGATCATATTCTTCATAATTGTAGTCTTTCCTGTACCTGTTTGACCTATAACATACAAATGGCGCATTCGATCTTCATCAGCAAAGTGTACTTCGGTATCTTTCCCTCTATAACTATTTATACCGAGCTTAATACCTTCTGATCCCATCTCTATTGGAGCAGGGGCTATGCCAGCACGAGCTTGTTTGAGCTGAGGAGAGACGATGCCATATGGGAAGTGAAAGATTGTAGCAAGCTCTTTGAGATTTAGTGGCATAGAATACTTCTGTGAAAACATACGATATGAGAAATCGTGAACCAGTGCATTCAAGTCAGAACCTTGTGGGTGATTAAAATTAAAACTATTACGGTGTGATTCAGTGAATTGATTAAAAGAAGATTCAATATCAGCTAGAATCTGATCCGCGCGAGTTTTGCTTTCCGCCGAAGCAACGATACGAATATTGGCAGCCATTATAGTACTCTTCATTTTCTCTGTAATGCTTTCTATCGCTTTGTCGTTGATCTTTTTCTCTTCTTTTTCTTTTGATTCACCGAAAATCATGCCTTTTGCTAACTTACCGAACTCTTTACCGAATTGACGAACAACACTAGAAGCTGTTTTAACTGACATTCCCTCTTTGACATCACCTAATATAGTGTGGAATTTTTTTATTATTTCATCATCCTCTGGACATATTGTGAATTGTATTGAGGCTCCTTCACCAGACTTCTTAAGTTTAGTGAAAACATTAAGAATTATATTTAGTGGATCGTGGTCTATGGCGTCATATAATTTGATAGGATAGACCTCGTAAGAATCAAGGGTGGCATAAGAAGCTGAGATGGCTCCCCCTTCGGAGAAAATATTATAATCATCAGGCACTTCGACAATCTTGGCATGAGAATGGACTCCGAGTAACTGTTTCTCAAATAGATCAGCTTTATGAGTAGGGACAGCTGTGTAGAATATAAAATGGTCAGTATCTTCTGCTAGAGCAATCTCGAGAGTAAAGTGATTACGGTTATAATTCTCACGACCTTCACCGACTGAATGCATACCGGCATAGAACTGCTCCATAGCTGAAAGTAACTCCTTTAAACTTTTCTTATTCTTCTCATCATCTTCTGGGTCAGGTAGAGTGATCTCGAAAAGCTTCATATCTAGAGATTTAAACAGTGGTGTTCCCTCCTTGAGTCCTGGAATCTTATGTGTACTATATAAATACTGGACTAAGAAACGATGGAAATCATCATCTAGATGGGGATTATTCATCTTACTTATTACAGAAAGAGCGCTAGATATACCTTTACTTAGAAGGACTCCTAGCATTTCCTCCATTTTATTATCATGTGACTCTGGGTGAAGACGAAGAACAAGCTTTTCTTCTTCTCCTTCTTTCATTACCACATTCTTATGCATTACTTCGTGTGGTTCAAGCTTTTTGTACTCTTGGATTACATCGTGAGCGAGTGCTTCCTTCGAATATTCTTGACCTTGTTCGCTTAGAGATCTTTCTTTCTCGGCGAGATGCGCACGTAAAAATTCAAGCTCCTCTTGTGGAGTTTTGAACTTTGGAGCATTGTTTAAATTAAAACCTTCCATTGTATTCATTATATCATAACGAAAAAAACTACATACTTTTAAATAAGCTCGAGAGCGCGACGGCGCGAACGATTGAGTAAATTTTAAGCTTCAAAATTTACGTGTCATTTAAAAATATGTAGTTTTAGAACCTAAGCGATAGTTAAAATCTCCGCTTCACCTTCTGTTATTAGAACCGTGTGCTCAAAGTGAGCACTGCGAGAACCATCGGCAGTTTTAATAGTGTATCCATCAGACATACTTATAATCCCAGCTTTACCTATATTGAGCATTGGTTCTATAGCTACTACCATACCAGGAATAAGTTTCTGCCCTTTGCCTTTTTTACCAAAGTTTGGAATATATGGATCTTCGTGGATTTTCTTCCCTACTCCATGACCAGATAGCTCACGAACGATACCATACTTCTTCCCAACAAACTTCTCTATCGCATAGCCTATATCTCCTACTGTATTACCGCCTTTCGCTTGCTCTATTCCCACTAGGAGTGCTTCGTGTGTAATCTCGAGGAGCTTTTGTGAATCTTTATTTATCTTACCGACTGGGACAGTCATGGCGTGGTCAGTAAATAGGCCTTTGTGCTTTAGTCCGAGATCAATAGAAATAATATCTCCTTCTTTAAGAATTCTACTTTCTTTTGGAATACCGTGAACTATCTCGTTATTTACTGACGTACAGAGCGAGGCAGGATAAGCTTTCGGATGGCCTTCAGGTTTATAGTTTAAGAAAGCTGGCTCATCTCCACCCTCTTTTATGAGTTTATAAGCATAATCATCGAGCTCCTTTGTAGTCACTCCTGGAGCCACTTTCTTCGCCACCTGCGCCAAAATAGAAGCAAGCCTATGCCCCCCTTCCCTTATAATCTCTATTTCTTCAGGCGTTTTAATGATAACTGCCATATAAGGCTTATACTACCAGAACCACCGTTTTATACAACTTCCTGCTGATAGCAGGATTCACAATACAAAATAGGAGCAGTTTCTTTGCTTAAATTAGTAGTTACTTCTTTATTACAATTTGAACACTCTCTTGTAAAGAATTTGAATTCACCACGACGAGTGAGGCGATCCTTATGGCGACAGAAGAAACATTTACGTGGTAATGGTAAGTACATCTTCTTGTAGAAAAGTAATTCTTGCTCAGTAATTTTATAATTACGTTCGCAGTCCTTACAAACTAAAATTTCATTTGTAATACTATCTAATACCTCATCTATATGGTCAGGGATTTGTTCAGGTTTAAGTGTTTCTTTACCTTTTGTCATCTGAATATCATCTTCCCATCGAAAACCTAAAGACAAAGCTTCTTCTTTAGTTAAAGGAAAATTATCTTGACCAATTGTTTCATTGTAAGCAAAAGGTGCAATATGTGCTGGCATCATCAGACCATGTACTCCTTTGTCTGTAAGCTCTCTTACAATATGATCTTTCAGTTTTAAATATTCTTCTTTCGAATACTCTTTATTAAAAATTGAATACTTACCATTTTTAAGAGCATCACAACCAATACATTCTTGGCAGTTCCTAATATCAAAAGAATACATAATATCACTTGAATTTTCAGCCCAATATGAGCCAATAATATTACTAGAATAACCTGTAGCTACAACTTCAAGTAGTCGCTCAGATTTTGTACCATAGCCTATAGTTCCAAGAGAATCTTTTATTTTGTTTTAGATGAAAATAAATAACGACAATCTTCAGCCTTTGCGGCCTCAAAAGAATTAAAAACATTTTTGCATTCATTTAAATAATCCCCAATTGAATTTGTTGTTTTTAAATTATTATTTTCCCTTCTTGGCAAAGTTTTACAAAATTCTTTAAACTTTTCTTTAGCTTCTTCAAATTTTTGATAGCTTCCTTTTATCTCCTTAAGCTTATTTAAATATTCTTCAGAACTTAATTGTTCATTAAACCAACAATGACTCTTATTTCTTAAGTTAACACAACCAAAACAATTAGTTAGTCCACTACCATTTAATATGAAATATGAATCCACGCAACCATTAACATTTTGACCCCATATAGTGCTTGCTGATTCTTGAACGTTAACACACTCATAACAACGTTCAAAACTGACTCCAAAATAAATATCTGATGAATCAAGACCATTTTTAACACCTCGAGAATAGAGTAATTCGTCAGCGGGACTTGTATTAAAAACAAGATAGCAATTTTTACAACCACCAGCCATATTTACATATTCACTATTTATATTTTGACCATCTCCAGTAGAAATACCCAAGTTTATTTTTGGTACTTTTATTAAAAATTCTTTCATTTGATCGAAGAATGGGCGTGATATATCATAATCTATAGAATAATCTTTTGGGTCCCATTTCTCAGAATAAAAACAATCATAACAATAAATTGTATATGGTGATTTAGGGTTATACATAGACATTACACTTTTTTCGCATAATCCGCATTTTCTTCCTGAATATAATGTCAGCTCATTACGCCAAACAGCTCTCATCTTAAAACGACATTCGGGGCAAACATGTGGAACAGGAACTTTCATCTTCTTATAGAAAGAAAAGTCGTCGGATTCGATATTGAAGGAGTTTTTGCAGTTTTGGCAGACACGAGTTTCCATATATTGTATTGTACACGAGGAGCTTAATGTATCACAGTACCCAAGAATTTGTCTCCATTTAAGTAATTTTTAAGATTATCTATATTCTTACCATTCATTATGACTACTTCGAGCTCTAGTTCTTCCGCTTTCTCTGCGGCTATTGGGTCAAATGGTGCGTTGAGTCCTGGGTTCCATTCTGAAGGAAGAATTTTACGGAAGTCTGCCCATGAAGATTGCTCTATCTTTACTGCATCTGGGAACTTTTTCGGATCTTTATCATAAGCATAATCAATATTTGAAAGATTAATCACAACTTTGGCTTTAACGCTATTTGCAGCGTGAACAGCAGCAAGGTCACTAGAGTTCCCTGGTTTCCAGCCACCACCAAGAATAACACCTTTATCGGTTTGTGGGACAGCATCTGGATCCATCACTATAGAACTATGAGCTATATCACCGAAGCTGACTCGCAAGAGTTCAGCATTGAGTCTAGTAGAAGCAATTCCTATCCAATCTAAATCAATATCATTTGAATCTGATATTTTTTTTAATGATTCTATGTAGTTGCGCGCAGTATGTCCGCCACCAGTAATGACGACAAATCTAAAACCTTTATCTATATATTCTTTTATAGTGTTAACAAACTCTTTAATGAAAACTACATCTATCTCATTAGGAACAATGAGTGACCCACCAAGTGAGATGATAATGTAATCTTCTTTATTCATACTAGAGGCCCAAAGTCTTAATTAATTCATTGTGAACATCTTCTATGCTCTGCTCACCATTTACTGTATATATTGTGTATCCACCTTTATCTTTGAAGTAGAGCATCGCTGGTACGACATTGTTCACATATTCATCGAAACGCTTTGCTATACCTTCATCTGTATCGTCTGAGCGTCCACGGAGTTTCATTCTTTTAACTGCTTCTTCTTTCTCAACTTTAATATAAACTATCTTTATATCTTCTCTTTTATAGAAATCCATCGCAGCTTCAAGAACTTCTGACTGAGTAGTAGTACGTGGAAAACCATCAACTATAAGGTTAGTCTCCGGTTCAAGTGAAGAGATGAGAATGTTAGTGAAAACTCCAATTGTAAGGAAGTTCGGTTGTAGCCAACCTTGTTCTAGTGTCTCTTTTACAAGTTGACCTGTGTAGTTACCACTCTCTACGATCTTCCTGAATTCAGATCCTGGGTAGATAGAGGCAATGTTTAGATTTGAGTTTTTTTCTTTTAAATACTTTTTTAGTAATTCTATTTGAGTTCCTTTTCCAGAACCAACGATACCAAAGAATATAAATGTTTGTGGTTTTTGCATATGTTTTTATTATATACTAAAAATTTGGGATTAAAAAATCCCATAATAATGGGATTTTTTAATACTCTCTCATTGATAGTTGAGCTTCAACTTTCTTGATTAGATCAAGAACAACAGAAACAACAATCAGAAGAGCTGTACCCCCGATAGCGAAAGCTGTAATACCTGTGACTGCTCGAACAATAAGAGGAAGTACAGCAATTAATCCAAGAAATACAGCGCCCATCATAGTGATACGATTCAAAATCTTCGCAATGTAATCACGAGTAGCCGGACCTGGACGGATACCTGGGATAAACGCACCGTTTTTCTGAAGATTAGTAGAGAGTTGGTCAGGATCAAAAGTAACAGCAGTATAGAAATATGTAAACAAAAATACAAAGATAAAGTAGAAGAGTGAATACAACCAAGTATTACCAACGAACCATAGAAGTCCCTTTGAGATACTTAGTAATATATGATTACTACTAGCGGCAAGGAAGTTACCAATCAGCTGAGGAAATAGCATTATAGAAAGAGCGAAGATTATCGGGATAACTCCTGCTTGGTTCACACGTAGTGGTAGATATGTCTGAGTACCACCGGCAACCTTGTCCCCTCTGACTTGCTTAGCATAAGTTACAGGGATTGGTCTTTCAGCTTCAGAAACAACAACAACACCAGCAACAATAAGAAATCCTACAGCAAGGAAAAGGATATAGACTGGAAGGTTAGACATATCGAAAGTAAATAGGAATTGAGAAACTTCCTTTGGAATGTTCGCTACTATACCAGCAAAGATTATAAGTGAGACACCATTACCAATACCGAACTCAGACATTAACTCTCCGATCCACATTATAAGAATTGAACCAGCTACAACAACTGAAAGGTTAGCAAACATCGCAAATGGTGTTAGGTCTACAAGGATACCTTGACGCTTTAGAACTATAAGCAAACTCAAGCCTTGAATAACTGCAAGCGGGATAGTTATCATTCTACTTAGCTGTGTAAACTTCTTGCGTCCAATCTCCCCATCTTCCTGATATAAAGCTTTAAGTCTTGGAGACATTATAGTTAGAAGTTGCATTATGATTGATGAAGTAATGTATGGACCTACTCCAAGCATAAGAATAGATAAGTGAGATAGCCCACCACCAGAGAAAAGGTTTAGCACTCCAAGGAACTGATTATTAGCTATAAAAGACTGAAGTTTTACTGAATCGATTCCAGGAATAGGAATGACTGAAAGTAGTCGGAACACAATAAATGCACCTAACACGAATAAGACACGAAATCTCAGTGCCTTATCGGTGAATATCATTTTTATTTTGTTCCAAACAGTTTCCATATTTATTTAACGCTCCCTCCTGCTTTTTCGATTTTAGTACGAGCAGAAGCTGAGACTGTACATCCTTCGATAGATAACTTCACATTTATCTCTCCGTTGCCGAGTATCTTTACACTAGAAGCTGTTCCACCTGATCGTCGGATAAGGTTCTTCTCAAGTAGTGTTTTAGGATTTACAACTGATCCTGAAGCAAAAACGTTAAGTTCTCCTACATTCACTGGAGTTGCTTTCTCTGTGTGAGAAGCAAATCTATATCCTCGAAGTTTCGGGATCTTCTTTATTATATCACGCATCTGTGGGCGACGTTTATTACCTGCGCGAGCTGTCTGACCCTTACCTCCACGGCCTGAAGTCTTACCACGAGTACCTCCACGACCTACTTGTCGTGCTTTCTTATTTGGATGTTCTCTTTTTAGTGTGTTTAATTGCATAAAATATTATTTAACTTCTTCTTTATCTTCAGCTATAGCATCAGTTACTACTGGAGCCACTTTCGGAAGTGAAGATTTAGCACGAAGCTGATAAAGTGTCGCATATGCTACACGGGCATTGTTAAGTTTATTCTTACTACCTGAGTTAAGCTTAGCTGTAACGTTCTTTAGTCCTGCAAGAATCAGCATATCGCGAACAGTACTACCAGCTACAAGACCTTTGCCTCGATTAGGCATCATTGTGAGTTTTGAACTTGAGAATTTATCAGATACTTCATGAGGGATAGACATATCCTTTGTTGTCTTTATCTTGAACATATTCTTCTTTGCTTGGCGAAGAGCCTTTGCAATAGCAAGAGCAGTATCTCCACCCTTACCTGTTCCAAGTCCAATTGAACCTTTCTTATCACCAATAGCAAGAGCAACAGCAAATGTCATACGGCGTCCTCCAGCAACCACACGAGTCACACGGCGGATAGAAACCATCTTCTGGTCAAATTCTGGCTTTGGTCTCTCGAAGAAAGCACGTGGCTTGCGCTCACCTCCTTCTCTACGTGGACCATTTGAAGATCTTGTACCTGCTGTATTATGATTTTTCTTTGTTGTATCCATATATTTATATTAAAACTTAAGACCAGCTTCACGAGCTCCATCTGCTAGGGCTTTCACACGACCAGTGTATTTAAAACCATTACGATCAAATACGACTGCTTTGATTCCCTTCTCTATAGCAAGTTTTGCAACTGTAGCACCAGTAGCTTGAGCTCTCTCTGTCTTTGTGCCTTTCTTAGTAGCCATATCAGAAGCAGATACTAATGTAAGTCCTTTTGCATCATCGATAACCTGCGCATAGATAAACTGATTTGATCGGAAAACAGAAAGGCGAGGCTGTGTAGAAGTACCGTTTATCTTGTTGCGGATTTTTTTCTTTAATCTTATTCTTTTTTCTAATTTTTTGTTCATAATAGAAATTTAAATAATTATGCAGCCTTCTTACCTTGCTTGCGACGGATAACTTCATCAGAGTATCGGAATCCTTTACCTTTGTATGGTTCTGGTTTCTTCATTCCACGGACTGAAGCAGTAAATGAGCCAACTAATTCTTTATTCATCCCTGAAACAGTAATAATATTCTTATCAGCAGTGACAGTAAGACCTTCTGGGATTGGGACTTTCACAGGGTGTGAAAATCCTAATGCAAGGTTTAGAACTGAACCTGCGACATCTGACTTGAATCCAACTCCTTCTAGAATAAGCTTCTTAGTGAAACCATTATTTACTCCTTCAATCATATTCTTCACGTGTGAAGCGTATGTGCCCCATAGTGCGTTTACTGTTCTGTCTCCTACTTTATTTGGAGTGAAAGTTATCTCACTTCCATTGATATTTATAGTTATATCACCAGGAAAATCGCGAGTAAGTGTACCCTTTGGTCCTTTCACAGAGAAAGTAACACCAGATAGATTTACTTCTGTACCTGTGGGAACTATTACTGTTTGTTTTCCTATACGTGACATATAATTACCAAAGTTTAAATAAAACTTCACCGCCGACCATTTCTTTGCGAGCTTGTTTGTCTGTTAAAATTCCTTTTGGTGTTGTAAGAACCATTAATCCGAAACCATTGCGTGTAGGCTTAATAGCTTTTACTCCTTTGTAGACTCTGCGTGATGATTTTGAAACGCGTTCTACTCCATTAACTCTAGGTTTACCATCTGCATAAGCAAGGCCAAGTTCAAGAATTGGAAAGCCTTTCTTTGTCTTTTTTGATACTGAAGTAAGGAATCCTTCTTTTACTAGGCATTCTGCTATAGCAAATTTAATCTTTGAATATGGAACAGTAACAAACTCGTGTTCAGCACGAGAGCCATTCTTTATCATATTCACCATGTTTGCGATTTGATCCATATAGTTTAATTATTACCAACTTGATTTACGAACACCTGGAAGCATACCTTCGTTTGCCATTTCACGGAAACAGATACGGCAAAGTCCGAAATCTCTCATATATGCATGACCGCGTCCACAGCGAAAACAACGATTTGTTTCTCGTGTTGAAAATTTTGATTTCTTATGATGTCTTGCTAATACTGATGTTTTTGCCATAAATAATGAAAGGGATTTTGTTCCCCTAGTGATTTCGAGATATCTCGTTCTTTTTCTTAAAAGCTTTGGCCCTTAAGGAGAAGCACGGATCTACGACTCACGTTCCCCTATACTAGCAGATAGGGTTATCTATGTCAAACTATTCTATTTACAGTTAATACCAGCTCTATATCCTGGTTCTTCTAGTTCAGTAGTATAGAAACCTTTACTGTCAGCACAATAGTACTTACCTGCTGGGACCTTGATACGAGCTGTGAATGTATGGACATTGGCAACACATTCGACAGGGTTATCTATCACCTTCTTTAAGGCATCGAACTTAGATTGCATACTTACACAGATGTTGTTGTACTTAGAAATAAAGTAGTTATTGTGATCGTAGAAGAACTTTTGAGCTTGGATTTGAAGCTGATTTGAGACAACGTCTTTAATTATAGCTTCAGCAGAAGCTGTATCCTTTGCTTTTAGAGATCTTTGGAATTCAGCATTCTGATCGAGTTTGAAATATTTATATCCAGCGAATATTAGTATCGCAAATCCTATAATAAACAATATTAGCTTAGTCATATTTTCATTATACCATCTACCTCCAAATCAAAAAGCCCTTTGCGGGGCTTTTATGGAAACCTACTTTTTGAATGGGAACCCGATGAGTTCGAAGAATTCGGTTGCTTCAGGCTTTGTTTTAGCTGTTGTAACGATTGTTACGGCCAGTCCGAATATATCTTTGATATCTTCATCACCTGTCTCAGGGAAAATAGTGTGCTCCTTGATACTCATAGTTAGGTTTCCTATATTATCCACGATCTTTCGATCAACTCCACGGAAGTCTTTTGTTCGAGGGATAGCTACATTAATTAGCTTATCTAAGAATCCATACATGCGTGCTCCACGAAGAGTAACCATAACACCGATTGGGTCACCTTGGCGCATCTTGAAGCTTGCGATAGATTTCTTTGCTCCACGAGTTGCAGGCTTCTGACCTGTAATCTTTGCTAGACGCTCCATGATGAACTTATTGCGATCTTTATCACGCTTGATACCACTTCCAGTACCTGAAGCCACAACAACTTTTACAAGATGAGGCGCGGCCATAGAACTCTTATATCCATACTTAGATTTTAGAGTCGTATATGCTTTCTTTTCTTTTTGTTTTACTGTTTCCATAATATTTAAATTCTTACGTTACTTTTGTAGAGCTACATTTGATACGTGTATAGGCATTGCGATCTCAAGTATTTGACCTTGCTCACCACGCTTTGTAGCCTTGCGAGACTTCTTTCTCACGTTTACACCTTCAACTACCACCTTATTCTCGGCTGGAATTGCTTTGATAACTTTGCCTTTCTTTCCTTTGTTTGCTCCGGCAATTACTATTACATTGTCTCCTTTCTTGATTTTCATATAAATGTATTTAAATAACTTCTTGTGCAAGTGAAATAATCTTCTGGTATCCTCGCTCTGCAAGCTCGCGTGGAATAGGACCGAATACACGACCACCTCTTGGATCTTGCTTATCTTTTTCTAAAATAACAACCGCATTGTCGTCAAAGCGAATATATGATCCATCCTTTCGGCGGAAAGCCTTCACTGTACGAACAACAACGGCCTGACATACATCCTTTTTCTTCACTCCTTTACGAGGTTCAGCAATCTTCACTGAGATGATAACTTTATCACCTATACCAGCATAGCGACGCTTAGAAGATCCAAGCACCTTGAAAACTTTTCCCACCTTTCCACCGGCGTTATCTGTTATATTTACTACTGTTCCATCTTGTATCATATAATTTTTATGCTACTACTTTAAACTTCTTATCTTTAGAAATTGGACGAGTTTCCTCTATTTCAACCATATCACCAATCTTCTTCGTATTATCCTCATCATGAGCTTTGTATTTCTTTGACTTCTTAATGCGCTTGCCGTACTTACTGTGCTCCACGAAACGTGTAACTTCTACGACAATTGTCTTATTCATCTTGTCTGAAACGACAACACCTTTAAGAATTTTATTTGGTTTTATATCTTTTTTATCCATATAATTATCGTGCAACTACGCGAGTGGTAACTGGTAATTTTGTACCGGCTTTGCGAAGAGCTTCTTTAGCAACAGCTTCAGATACTCCATCAACTTCAAATAGTACTCGGCCTGGGCGAACGTCTAGGCAGTAACCTTGTGGATCACCTTTACCCTTTCCCATTCCTACTTCTGCCGGCTTTGCTGTAAAAGGTCTGTCAGGGAAAACTCGAATCCACATACGGCCAGTCTTGCCGATAGTACGTGAAGTAACTTTACGTGCTGATTCTATCTGATTTGCACGGATACGTCCACCTGCAGTAGCTTTCAAGCCATATGATCCGAAGGCAACAGTAATACCACGAGTGTCAGGAGTGACCTTTGTCATGTCGGTACGGCTTGTTTGCCATTTTCTAAATTTTACTTTTTTTGGTGTTAACATAAAATTATTTATTACTATTTTTTATCTGCATTAAAAACTTCTCCACGGTAAATCCATACTTTAATACCGATATCTCCATAACTCATATGAGCTTTCTCGCGAGCGAAATCAACATCAGCACGGAAAGTCTGAAGTGGGATTGAACCACGTTTGATCTGTTCAGAACGAGCAATTTCAGATCCAGCTAGACGGCCTCCAATGTAAATACGTGCCCCTTTTACTCCTCGAGCAGACATTATCTTCTCGATACTCTGCTTCATCACACGTCGGTAAGGAAGACGCTTCTCTAAACCTTCAGCAATCATGCAAGCAACAATAGCAGCATCAGCATCAGGATTTGTAACTTCAACAATGTCGAATTTAAAGTCTTCAGCCATAACAATACCTTTCTTTTGCATTGCTTTTAGAAGATCAGCTTTTAACTTAGCAGCCCCCTCACCAGAACGGCCAATAATCATACCAGGGCGTGATGTGTGGACCATAACCTTTGTCGCTTTAACGTTTCTTTCGATCTCAACTCGAGATACATAGAATCCACGTAGTTTCTTTAGAAGAAATTCACGGATAACAACATCACTCTTTAGAAGATCTTTATATTTCTTATCAGCAAACCAGCGTGATTTCCAATCACGAAGGGTTACAAGTCTATGTGCATATGGGTGTACTACTTTTGACATAATTATTTATCCTCTTTTATAACTTTCTTTTTAGCGACTTTTTTAACTTTTGGTGTCTTTTCTTTCATTTCTGCTTTTTCTTCCTTTGTAGCCTTTACCTTCTTAGCCACTGTCTTCTCTACAAGAGTAAGAGCCACGTGGCTAGTACGCTTGTTGATACGTGAAGCAGATCCTTGAGCACGAGGCATAGAACGCTTCAAGACAATACCTTTATTTACTGTAACATTTTCAACATATAAATCAGTATCTGAGATACCAGCTTGGCGAGCATTAGCAACAGCTGACTTCAAAAGGTCTTCTATCGGCTTTGAAGCTCTCTTTGGCATTGCGTGCAAATGAACAAAAGCATCAGCAACCCTTTTGCCTTTTAGTAAGTCTGCTACAAGGCGAACCTTGCGTGGAGACTGTCTATAGTTTTTCAAAAATGCTTTCATAGTTTAATGTTATTTCTTTGAGTCAGTCGAAGCTTTCGCGGCTTTGGAAGCGGATATTTCGGCTTCTTTCTTCTTAATCTCTAATTCTTTCTGCATCTTACCTCCGTGTCTGACGAACTTACGAGTTAGGGAGAATTCACCGAGTCGGTGACCTACCATATCTTCACTCACCAGGACTTCTACGTGTGTCTTACCATTATGAACTCCGAACACGAATCCTACCATTTCTGGAGAAATTACGCATGCGCGAGACCAGGTTTTAATCATACCTGTTTCAATAGGTTTCTTGCCGGCAATCTTTTTCAAGAGCCTTTCGTCTACGTATGGACCTTTTTTGAGTGACCTTGTCATATACAATATAAATAAGCTCTTCTGAGCTCGTCCGTCTATACTAGCAAATATAGAAATAAAGTCAAATTACTTCCCCTCCCCTATATCATATACATAACCCTTATTTGACAAAACCCACAATAAAGGTAGGATTAAGAAAAATTCACAATATTTCAAAACAAACAAAATAATAGAGTATGAACAAGTCACAAACTCAAGATTTGATTAACCAATATGGTTATGACAATCTTAAACTTCTTGAAGCTGTTGGTGGTTTTTATGAAGTTGCAAAAAATGCCGAGGGTAAACGTTTAACACCTTTAGTTGGCTATGCTGGTAAATACCCAAAAAATGGCCAGGAATTTCAATACGTTGGGGAAGTTTATGTGAACTTTGCGAAAGCAGAGGAGCATCCCCACATAATGTACAACTTCGCCAAAAAGCTTTGGGACAAGTTAAAAATCCATGAGCCTATAGTATTTATTGGGCCAGCAATGGGTGGCATTTCGGTGGCACAACTCTTAACACTACATGCTTCACAAGACACCAAAGCCAGGTATGCTTGTGCTGAGAAAATTGTTACGGTAGCAAAAACTGCAACCACTGAAGAACAATCTTCTTTTTCTATCTTAAGGCACAGCCTCTACCCCGGAGAAACAGTTGGAATTGTTGAAGATGTATTGAACAATTTTTCTACAACGGATAAATTAATCCGGCTTGTAGAATCGTACGGGGCAAAGGTTGGTATTATTGTTGGACTTTTAAACCGTTCAACAAAAATTGATTCAGTATACATGCACAGAGGTCAACCAATCCCTGTTGTTTCTTTAATAAGAAAATTATTTGAAAGTTACGAGCAGGAAGATCTGTATGTAATTGAAGATGTGGCAACCGACAATGTAGTTTGGAAGCCAAAGAATGACTGGGATAAATTAAAAAAGGCTGCTGAGAAAAAATAACTCAACAGCAAGGCAAAAATAAAAAGCAGAATTTAATAATTCTGCTTTTTAAATTTATTCTCTTTTTTTATGCAAACTCGCCATATTTTTTACGGCGGAATGCCATGATCTTACCATTCAAATCCACAATATAATTGTTACACACCTCGGCATAATCTTCATTTTTGGAACCATACAACGCTGCCCGGGAAACATTAAGGACAATTCGTCCTCTTCTCGTCATGCCGGCATCAAGCGATGCTTCAAGATCACCTTCCTGTGTACCGTGACCAGGAATTAGTAAGTAGCGATCGTCACCAATTATTCGGCGAACAGCTGCCATGTTTTCAGGATACGTTGCCCCGGTAACAAGGCCTACATTAGGTGACCAGGTAATAGCTTTCTTTGCCACGTTTTGATAAAGCGGTAAAATTTCACCGTTCAAATTAGCTGTAACAATTTTATCCCACCAATCCATCTTGCCAACTCCATCTGGTATGGCAGCAGGATTAAAAGGAAGAGTCCATAAACCTTGGATTTCATCAGCTTTTTCATTCGATGTCTGGCAAAGGACAAAAACTAACTTATCTCTTAATACTTCTTTTTCATCAACCATCTTAAAAAAGAACGGCTTATTAGCTTCGCCACCTAAATAAGGAGCAATTGTAAAGGCATCAAATATTTCCAGCATTTCCATATAAGCCATGTTTGTATTGCCAATGTCTCCACGTTTTCCATCTCCAATTAAAAAAACATCTGGAAATTTTTTTCTGATATACCTTACAATTTCCTCAAGCATTGATATGCCCTCGCCACCAAACCGTTCGAAAAAAGCCAGGTTGGGTTTATATGATTGTACATTACCACCGGTGGCAACAATGATATTAAGAAGAAAATCATAACAAGCAGTTATTTTTTCCTTTAAACCATCGCCTTTTACACTTTTTGGTAGTTTATCATAGTCTACATCGAGACCAAGACAACTGTAGCGCCCTAAGGCAGCTAAATTAGAGAGAATCTTGTTGTAATTCATCGTATTTAGTTTTAAGTGAAAATTATTGTTTGATTCAAAAGCCCAGAAAAGGCGCTTAAATCAAACAATAATAACCATCACAATTTCGTGAAATTCTACTGTAAATATAATAATTAGTCAAACAGAGGTTTTAGAAGATAAAAATTTTCGGGAGGAAAATTATCAGTCCGACTAGGCCGGCGATGGCGACGGTTATGAGAACTGCACCAGCGGCGACATCTTTTGTATCGCGAGCATATGGATGATAGTTCGGACTAGTAAGGTCAACTTCAATTTCAATAGCAGTATTTATCGTCTCAGCGAGAATAACGAGGCCGATTGCGAAAATTATAGCGATCCACTCCAAAGATGATATATGTAAGATAATACCAAGATATATAGCTAAAACTGAAAAGAAAACGTGGACCCATGCATTGTGAGTAGTCCTGATGAAAACTCCTATGCCACGAAATGCATGAGTAGTACTCTTTATCCTTTTGACTATTGAGAATCTTTTCTTTTCTGATAGCTTTTCCATTGCTTTAGTATACAACAAAAATACCCCTTTCGGGGTATTTTTGTTTTTTATCCTTTCTTTGATTTTCCTACCTTTCGGCGAGAAACAATCCACATATTTGAGTACTTCTTTGGAGTGCGAGTCTTCTGACCTTTTCCAGATGGCTTACCCCACTTAGTCTTAGCACGGCGTAGACCTCGTCCTTGTGCTCCTTCACCTCCTCCGTATGGGTGATCAACTGGGTTCATAGCACTTCCTCGAACTGTAGGTCGGATACCCTTCCAGCGAGAACGTCCTGCTTTACCAAAGTTTTGAAGTTTATATTCAGAGTTTGAAACTTCACCAATTGAAGCGTAACAATTTTCAGAAACTTTTCGAACTTCTGTTGATGGCATCTTTATATTTGTATATCCATCATCGTTCGCTACTACTTGTCCGAATGTTCCTGCACTTCTTGCAAGCTTAGCTCCGTTACCTGGCTTTATTTCTACATTGTATACAAACGTACCTACTGGGATTAGTTTAAGAGGTAGTCGGTTAGCAATAGTAAGTGGAGCTTTCTCTCCTACTATAAACTTGTCGCCAACTTTTACAGATTTAGGGACTACTACATAACGCTTCTCACCATCTGCATATACTGCAAGTCCGATGAATGCATTACGGTTTGGATCATACTCAATAGATGTAATCTTTGCAGGGATATTATGCTTGTTGTACATGAAATCTATCTCACGGTATAGACGCTTGTGGCCACCACCTTTATGGCGAGTAGTTATACGTCCTTGGTTGTTGCGTCCAACTGATCGCTTGAATCCGCGAGTAAGAGATTTTGTAGGTTCACTCTTAGTCAAAACATTTCTGTAAGAAACAGTTGTTTGATGGCGCTTTGATGGAGTTGTTGGTTTGTAGGTTTTCATATTATGCAAATGTTATCTTATCTCCTTTCTTTAAATGCACGACCGCTTTCTTACCACCACTCTTTGTTCCAAGCATTCCGCGACGAACAACAACCTTTGAAGTAATCTGTGTAACTGAAACTTTAACTGGTGTAACTCCATAAAGAGTCTTGATGGCTTTCTTGATCTCATTCTTGTTTGCAGAAGGAGCCACGTTGAATGTATAAGCTCCACGCTCAGCATCAAGAGCAGACTTTTCAGTAATGCGAGGGCCTTTGATAAGTGGGTGTGTTGTTACTTTCTTTGCATCTACTACTTCTTTTGTATTCTTTTTTGTCTTTGTTGTTGCCATATATTATTTTGCTACCTTTTTCTCAGTCTTACCACCCAAGAAAGCAATACTCTCTGTTGGCTGTGAGATAATAATGTATCGGAAAGCAAGTAAATCAACTGGGTTAATATTACGAACTTCATCAATTTCTACTGTTGGAATGTTTGCAAAACTTTTCTTTAGTGTATCGCCTTTTGCTGGAACTGTTATATATGTATTTGGCTTTTTACCACCAACAATCTTCTCAAATCCTTTTACAGTTGAAAGATCTTTAATAACAGCAACTGCATCTTTGGTTTTGATATTCTTAAGAGCAAGTTCTTCTACAAAAAGAAGTTGGCCCTTACGAAGCTTCTCAGAAAGTACTGTATAAAGAGCCTTTGCACGCATCTTCTTATTTATCTTCTGTTCATAGCTCTTTTCATTGCGAGGGCCGTGTGTAATTCCACCACCTTTCCAGATTGGAGATCTTGAAGATCCGTGACGAGCACGTCCTGTACCCTTTTGCTTCCATGGCTTCTTACCTCCACCACGAACTTCTCCACGAGTCTTAGTGTGTGCAACTGGAGTTCTAGCGTTTGCTTGCATTGCAGTTACAACTTGGTGAACCAAGTCACCATTCCATTTAACTCCGAAAATTGATTCAGGAAGTTTTAGTGTTCCTACAGATTTACCTTTTTGATTGTATATTTGTGTTTCCATACTGAATAAATATTATAGCCCAATTATTTCTACAAGTGTTCCCTTGCGTCCTGGAATAGCACCTTTAACGAGTAACTGATTGTTCTCTGTATCTACACCAATTATTTCCAAGTTCTTCACAGTAATACGATCGCCACCAGTACGGCCTCCCATGCGCATTCCTTTTGGAACTTTATTTCGAAGACCTCCTCCGATAGAACCAGGTTCACGCTCAGAGTGCTTCTGACCGTGTGAACGTGGACCTCCGTGAAAACCATGACGCTTCACAACTCCTTGGAAACCTTTTCCTTTTGAAAGTCCAGAAACTGTTACGATGTCTCCTTTAGCGAAAGCAGAAACTGTAATACGATCACCAACAGCAATCTCTTCTATATCTCTAAATTCACGAAGATGCTTATAAGCACCTTCTTTGACATGTCCAAGATGCGCTTTAGTAGCACGCTTTGTTTTCTGTTCGTCGTATGCTACCTGCACTGCAGTATAGCCGTCTGTATCAGGATTTTTGACTTGAGTAACTACAAGTGGACCCGCCTGTATTACAGTAGTTGGGATCACTGTGCCATCACCGTCAAAGCACTGCATCATATGCTGTTTTTTACCAAGAATAAATTTCATAAATTTGTATTACATCATTTTCACATCGATATCAACACCAGATGGTAGTGATAGGTTTGTGAGGGCTTCGATTGTTTTTGGGTTAGGGTTTAGTATATCGATAACTCTTTTGTGGATTCTTATTTCAAACTGTTCGCGAGCATTCTTAAAAACAAACGATGCTCGATTCACAGTATATTTCTTTATTTCAGTTGGAAGTGGAATTGGGCCAACAATCTTTGCATCATATCTTAGAGCTGTATCAATAATCTGCTTGACGGATGCGTCAAGGATTTTATTTTCATATGCTCGTACACGAATACGAAGCTGGACAACCGCGTCATCTTTCGCTTTTTTCACTTTCGCAACTGGCTTTTTTTTAGCTTGCTTTGTTGTCATACGTTTGTAATTAATAAAGAGCGATTAACGCTTTTTTACTTCATGATTTTTGTAACTACTCCTGCTCCGACTGTCTTACCACCTTCACGAATTGCGAAGTGTTGCTGTTCCTCAAGTGCAACTGGAGTTACAAGCTTAACTGTAAGCTTAACTGTGTCTCCTGGCATAACCATTTCTACTCCAGATGGAAGTGTAGATTCACCTGTTACGTCTGTAGTGCGGATATAGAACTGAGGCTTGTATCCAGTAAAGAATGGAGTGTGGCGTCCACCTTCTTCCTTCTTCAAGATGTAAACTTCACATTCAAATTCTGAGTGTGGAGTAACTGTACCTGGCTTACAAAGAACCTGACCACGAGTGATATCTTCTTTTTTGATACCACGAATAAGGATTCCAGCGTTGTCGCCAGCCATACCTTCTTTCAAATTTTTATTGAACATTTCAATACCAGTAACAGTAGTCTTTGCTGTATCTTTAATACCAACAATTTCAACATCTTCACCAACCTTTATAATTCCACGTTCAATCTTACCAGTAACAACTGTTCCACGACCTTCGATTGAGAATATGTCTTCGATAGGCATTAGGAATGGTTTTGTAACATCACGCTCTGGTGTTGGAATGTATGTATCTAGTGCATTTGCAAGATCCATAACTTTCATTGCCCATTCATCTGTATTGTCTTTTGATTCAAGAGCTTTAAGTGCAGATCCACGAATAACTGGAGCTTCTGCGCCATTAAAGCCTTGTTTTGTAAGGAGTTCACGAACTTCTTCTTCTACGAGGTCTAGCATATCTTTGTCATCAACCATGTCGCACTTGTTGAGGAAGACGATGATCTTTGGCACACCAACTTGCTTAGCAAGAAGTATGTGTTCACGAGTCTGTGGCATCACACCATCAGTAGCAG
>JBDHUP010000002.1:0-143820 GCA_039809245.1 Minisyncoccia bacterium
AAAGAAACATCGTAAGCAGGAGTTCCTGAACCATTGGTTTGGTTTGCGGCAAGTGCTGAAGAGTTTGCAGATGTAGCACTTCCTGTAACAGAACCCGATCCAGTAATAGGACCGTTTGAATAGATACTACCTATTATGCTAGAACCGTTAGACATCGTGAATCCTCCTTTACCAGTTTGAACTCCGTAACTGAAAGATACTCCGACTCCTGTATTTACATTAATATTTACCTTTCTTTGGTTTGAGCTATTATCACCCAATGATACAATTTGTTTCTGACTACTAGACACGTCGGTAATATTTGTGGTTGCTGTTGAATCGCCAAGAGTTAATGTTTCGCTTGCACTAATCTGCTTATTATTTCTTAATCTATACAAAATATCCTCTATTCCAGATTCTGCTAAGAAGTAAGCATTTTTAGAATTAGAATTTGTTCCTGCTATTTTAAATTCACGTAATGTAGGGGTTATAATACCGACTAATATAGTAAGACTAATAAAAACAAAGAACAAGACAATAATCATCATTGCTGCTCCTTTACTTGTATTTAATTTTTTATTTATTCTGTTCATAAACTTAATATGATCCTCTTAAGATAATAGTGTCGTAAAAGTTCTCCAGTTTAGTAATATTGCCTATTGTATCTTCAAGAGTAAGTTCAATCTTTACCGCTTCCCCATTGGTAGTGGTTATTCTTCTAAAGATAAGTGATGATACAGAAACGTTCTGGCCTAATAAATTACCAATTAAAGTACCGTCTTTATATATATTCAAAGCTCCATTTGTAATACTAAATTTAATTACTTCAGAAACCCCAGAAGTATCACTACTATTCAACTGTAGAACACCTGGGTTTGTTCCTAGTGTACTACTTACAATATCAACACTTTTAGCTTGTCTGATCTCTCTAGAGATTCTCTCGATAGCAGTGGAACCAGACTCTAGTAAATCTCGATTAGCTCTTGTTGTACTAAAAGATCCTAAAATAATAATGAATGAATTAATAACTAGAATAGATATAGAGGTAAAAATAGCTAGATAAACTAGAATCTCGACAATACTATAACCATTTTTTTTGTGTTTAATCATTTAATTAAAAATATCACTAATATAGAATGATAAGTCTCGTGACGATGTTGAACCTTGAGTTGAAGGCCAGGATATACTTACTATTACTTTAACAGTTTTATCATCATCATATGACCCACCAGATGAAACTATATCATCATTAATATCTCTACTGACACCTGAGAAGACAACTTTACGAGTAAATAGCGAATCTATAGCTCCTACTGGAGTTGTCCCAAGAGACCATGAATTAGTTCCAGAATTAAAAGTTAAATAGTAATCTGTATTGAGAGTTATGTTTGAAATATTTTCCCAACTTTCATCGCGAATTGATTTAACAGCTTCAGCTCCTTCTTCTAATAAGAAATTAGCTTGGGTTTGCTTGAGAGTTTGGTTTGAGAGTTGGATACCATTTGTTGAAGCAGCCATTAAAGCAAGTACTGAGGTTGCCATTATTGCACAAGCAATAAGTACTTCTACAAGACTAAATCCTTTGATATATTTTTTATAATAAAAAAATTTCATTTAATTTGAGCTAACCGAACCAGTTTTACTAATAGTTATAATTTTTTGTTGAGTAGCATCAGAGGTTAAACTAATTATAATTGTACCATAATTTGTTGTATCCCCAGTGAGTCTAGTAAATAGAATATCGCTAGTTCCGTCGGATAAATTAATACCTCCGATTGCAGGTATATTCACATTAGGATCAAGACTAACCACAATGTTTGAAGAATCATTATTATTGAAAGTTGGACCAGAAAAGTAAACAACTCTACTAGATTCTACATGGATGCCATAATTATTAGAGTTATATGACGATATAGTGTCACTACGAGCCTTATTTAAAATTGCAACCACATCTCCTGCGGTATTATTCAAAATTCTTTCATTCTTGAACTTTGATAGATTAGGCATGACTGTTGCAATAAGAATAATCATAATAGTAATAACCATTAATATTTCTAGGACAGTTATTCCTTTGTTGTAAACAATTCTCATATTACTTAATATTATTCATAACTGAATACATTGGAGAAATCATAGAAACAGCAAAGAACCCTACGGCTCCTCCTATGAAAACCATCAACACTGGTTCTATAATAGTTGATAAGTCTTTGGTTTTATTATCAACTTCTGTTTCATAAAAATTAGCAATGTCTAGTAACATTTTTGACATGTTACCAGTTTCCTCTCCAACTTCAATCATTTCTCCCATCATTACTGGATAAAATTTCACATTATCTTTAAAAGAAGTTGATAGAGGGTTACCTTTCTCAATAGAATTTACAGCGTTTCTAATAATTTCTTTATAATAAACATTCTGCAAAACTTCTTCTGTAATAGATAGAGCTCTGGACATATCGACTCCTGACGACAAAAGTGATGATATGGTTCGAGCGGTACGAGCAGTATTTACTTCTTTAGCTATTGTCCCAATGACAGGTAATTTTAATACAATAAAATCGAAATATTTTTGAGTTTGTTTCAATTTTGCAAAAAGAATAAAAAAAGTAACTATAGCTCCAACTGAACCTAAGAATAGTAGTGTATGTTGGCTAATTAAATCTGAGAGACCAATAACAAACTTAGTAGACCCTGGTAGATCACCACCCAACTCTTTAAATGTTTTTGTTAGAGTTGGTACAACATATACCATCATCAGAACTCCAATTAAAAATATAGCAATAAGTATAATAGATGGGTACATTAAAGCACCTTTTATTTTTTTATTTAAATCATAAGACTTCTTTAGATTAAGTCCAACTTCTGAAAGAGCTTGTGGCAACCCACCAGACTCTTCCCCAGCATGAACCATCGAGACAAATATCCCGGAGAAAACTTTTGGGAACTTTTTCATCCCATCAGACAGAGTATTACCTTTATTAATATCATCAACTAAGCTTGTTAATATTCTATTAAAGGTAGCGTTTGTCGACTGCTTCTCAAGAATAGTCAGAGCTCGCGTAAGAGAAAGCCCCGCCATAAGCATTCCACTTAAATTATTTGTAAAGATCATTTTATCAGAAAGGGAAACCCTTCCAAATAAATCTTTCTTTAATAGAGATTTTGAATCTTTATCTTTAGATTCTTCTATAGTTATGGGTGTACTGCCTTCGTTACGAAGATCACGAGCAAGCGCAAATCTATCAGGAGATTCTCTAAATCCTTCTATTATCTTCTTATCACTAGTTTGAATTTTATATTTAAACTTCATTTATATTATTCAGAAACCACACGTAGAACTTCTTCGATTGATGTACGCCCTTGAGCAGCGAGGAATATCCCGTCTTCAATCATTGTCATCATACCTTCCTCTTTTGCTTTATTTTCAATCTCATCATTTGGAGTTCCTTTCAGAATCATTTCCTTGATTATTGTACTGACTTGCATAACTTCATGAATTCCGAGACGACCTTTGAATCCAGTCTCAGACTCCTCGCTCTTTTTTGGTTTATAGAAAGGGATACTTTCCCATGTCGCATCTACGGGAACAACCTTTTCTTTCTTTAAGATATCTAGCATTCGATCAAGTGAGATAACTCTCTCTAGTGACTTTTTCTCAGCTTCAGAGAGAAAGTACTTTTCTTTATTCTCATCTAGAACTCTAACTAGACGTTGAGCGATAACAGTTTTCACAGTAGAGACAATCAAGAAAGCTTCAACTCCCATATCTATCATACGTGGGATAGCACCGACAGCAGAGTTCGTGTGGATGGTAGAGAGCACTAAGTGACCAGTAAGCGCAGCATTAACAGCAAGTGAAGCTGTCTCTCCATCGCGGATCTCCCCCACCATGATTATATCTGGATCCTGACGAAGCAGTGTACGTAATCCATTAGCAAAAGTTAGACCTATCTCAGCTTTTGTCTGTGTCTGGTTTATGCGCGCCATCTGGTACTCGATAGGATCTTCAATTGTTGAAATGTTCACATCTGGAGTATTTAGAATATCGAGCACTGTATAGAGTGTGGTTGTTTTACCAGAACCAGTAGGACCTGCACAAAGAAGCATTCCTGTGCGCTGTTTCATTCCATCATGAATACGCTCCAAGGCTTCGCCATGGAAACCAAGGGTCTCGAGAGAGAAACCTTTTGCATTTTCACGAAGAATACGAATAACTGTTTTCTCTCCGAAATAAGTCGGTAGAGTTGAAACACGGAAAGAGACGTTACCTTGATCATTTACGATTTTAAAACGACCATCTTGTGGAAGACGCTTCTCATCGAGTTTCAGATTAGATAATACTTTTATACGAGCAACTATTCCAGGAGCAGTATCTTTAGGCAAAACCATGGCGTCGTGAAGTATTCCATCGATACGATAGCGAACGATTAAAGAAGTCTCACCTGGCTCTATATGTATATCTGAGGCTCCTCCGATAATCGCGTGAGATATGAGAGTATCGACAATCTTAACTATTGGTAAGTCCTCTGCAAGTTCTTTAAGCTCTTTTTCAGACTTTTCTTGACCATCATCACCTATCGGCTTAATAGAGGCACTTTCTTTCTTAATAATATCTTCAAAATCAGCTTGCAGACTCTTCTTGTACTGAGTCAGAGCTTCCTTTATAGAATCTGAACTCGTCATACGTGGAAGTATCTTTAGTCCAACTTTCTTTTTAATGAAGTCGATCACTGAAAGATCATCTACATCAAGCATAGCCACTTCAAGCCCAGTCTTACTCTTCTTGTAAGCAATGATGTTGTTATTACGAGCAATCGGCTCAGGAATCATCATTAGTACTTCTGGATCTATGTGCTCGCCTTTCAAACTAACAAAAGGAATCCCTAGAGAAACAGCTTGCATACTATTCCAATCTTTTTCAGTTAGTTTGCCATCGCTCATCAAAACAGCACCAATCGATTGATTAGTTTCTTTTGACTTTTTAAGTGCCATTGCAACGTCTGTCTTAGTGACAAGACCTGAGCTATTTAGAAGGTCTATGATGCTTTTCTCATCAACATGCATATACTATATAGTATATCACAACATCTTTAAGCTAGACTATAATAATTTAAATAAAAATTCTTTATTTTAGCGTTTTATAGAAGTAATCAAAGGTTTTTTGAAATTCACTAACTAGATAGGAATTATTTGTCATTATTGTATCTTCATCGTTACTATAGAACCCCCAAGAGCTCCAGTTATTTGTCCCAAATACAACCGTCGAATTATCAATAGTCATAAAGTGGTGGTGAATGAAGGCACTAAAGCCATCACCTAAGGTAGCTAGGTCTAGCTTTGAGTTTGATTTAGTATCAAGCACAACTTCAATATTCTTTAAATTATCTTCTTTAATTTTACCTTTTATATATGTAATTTCTGAGCTTGGTCCATCAGCCACGAGATCATCTGTGATAATCCTAACCTTTATACCTTCTTTTGATTTATTAATTAGAGCATCAGCAATAGACCTATCGGTAAATTGCCACATTATTATATCTATATTCTTTTCTGCTTTATTTATACTCTCTATGATTTTATATTTCACAGAGTTTTTCTCGAACCCTGGAGAGAACCATAGATCTAAGTAACTATCTTTATACTCTATATCTGCGGCCCAAGGATAATAGTCTTTTTCTTTTAATTTATCTTCTCCGTGAATTCCTCTTTTTAGAAGATCGAATTCTTGCCCATAAACTTTTATTAAGGTTTTATCACCTGTAACTAACAAGAAGCTTTGCTCATACTTCTCCCCTTTTGCAGTATAGTCCATAGAACCAGTTATCATTTTCTCTGTATCTAACCCACGATCGATTATTAAGAGCTTGTGGTGCATATATATATTGTTAGTCGATATGGATTCATCATAGTTGCCTACATCTATACGTTTAATAGATACTGGTAAGTCACTAAACACTCTATTGTGTTTAATATTACGAGAAGAATCAAGAATAAGGGTAACTTGGACTCCTCTATTTGTTGCATCATAGAGAGCCTTTTTAACTTTAGTAGAATCAAAAGAGAACATTGCAAGCTCAACTGAATGCTTAGCTCCGTTTATAACTTCTACAACAGGATCTAGAGCTTTATCTTCCCCTAAAACGTTATTAAAGTATAGTTTTGTGTCTAAGTTCTCATCAGAAGAGAGAATCTGTGATGGTAAAACATTGTTATATTTATTCACTACTTCTAATTTACTTTTAGTTCCTCTGATAAAGAATACTAAAGTCGCTACAGCAATTATACATAAAACTAATACTAGAAATACTTTTATACTATTTAATTGTTGATTGTTCCATTTCATATGTTGATGAGTAATTTATAATTGAATTCTTCTCTCGACTAAAAATGATAATAATTGATTCCGGTAATTCAGATTCTAAAATCTTTAATAAATCTTCTATCTGCTTGTATTTCAGATCAATAAAAGAGTTATCTATAACTATAACCTTCGGTCTATTTAATATACAGTACGCTGCTTGGATTGTAAAAAGTGATACAGGTGAAGATGCATATAAACGAATAGATTCACCAGTAAATCTAGTCTTAGAGAAAACAGACAAGAACACAGGGTGCTTCAAGGCTAGATTATTTATCTTGCTAATATCTGATTCTTCTATGTCTTCACGTTCTTTCCCTAATATAACTTCTCCAACAGATGCATCAGAATAGAAATTCATATTGAACATATAGCTATCGTGGAAAATCTCACTCCAGACATTATAAGACAAACGTTCACTATCAACTTTAACAACCCAACTATGACGAGAGAAGTAGCCTTGCCCAGCAATTAGCGCTGCCAGGTGAGTCTTCCCTATCCTATAATCACCATAGAAAAGATACCGTCCTCCTTTTGAAAATTCTAGTGAAATATTCTTATAATAAGAACCTTCTTTAAAGAGTTTTATTTTGTTAGATTTAAAATTTATTGTCTTAAAGTTCCAGTTCTTCCTAGGTTTAATATTCTTAATAGAGTACTCTGGAATAGAAAGGAAAATACCTAGCCTAAGTGGTAATAGATAAAGTCCTGCTTTAGATATAGAATAGAGAGCTCTAACTGCATAAATATAAAATATCCCTTTAACAAAAACTTGATTTAATTTATTAAACTCAAGCACGGGATAATACGAAGCAATAAGGAAGTATCCGGCGCCAGCCGCTATTATTAAAATAAAGACGACTCTACCAGAGTAACGAATCCAAGTATCTCGAATAATACGAAAGTGGGTATCGATATCGACAATTCTATCTAGATTTTTTTTAGTAATGAATTCTCGGTGAAAGTTCTTTATAAGAGGAATCTCAAGCATACTATTTGCAATATGTTTAATAATCTTAGAATATGATGCTATTTGTCTAGATATATATTTTTTGGAAACAAAATAAAAAGCAAAAAATAGCAATATACTAGCTATAAAAATCCCCCCAGTTAATGAAAGATAAAATCCTTTATTCACATAAGTTAGAATTAACAGAACTATGAAATATAGTAACCACCTTATACCAGAGAGTAACGTATTATCTATACCCATAGTAAGTAATGAAAAGTGGTAAGAAGTTTTAGCTATGAAGTCTGATCGATTTCTAAAGTTATTATCAATAGTATCTTTTGATAAATTCAGAGAAAATGCTTCTCGTCTTAGATCGTTAATTAATGTAAGTACTAGCTTCCTCTCATAACGCACAGCAAAGAAAGAAATGAAAGTATAAACCAAACAAAAAACTAGTATGGTAATAGCGAGTAAGCTGTGACTCTTGTTTGAGAAATCTACAAAAATACTACCAATAGTATTATTTACTAAAACAAGTAAGAATATCTCAATTATTGTTTGTAGTAATAAAAAGGATATCGCATAGAAAAGTAAAATCTTATTTCTCCTCAAAAACCTCTTTAAATATAAGTATCTATCCTTACCGACTCTAATAGAAGACAATGATTGTTTAATTTCATTGCGCATTCTAAATAGATTTATTTGTTCTTTTTTACTTTCCATATTTATTAGAGAAGTGAATATTATTATAGTGTTCGTATAATGATGCAATTTTAAAATCTTTCATCATGACTGATAATTTTCTTCTATTTTTTTCTGAATAGCGTCCATAAAAGTATGTAGTCAACATTTTATAAAAACGATTTGAAAATTCTTTAACCTCCATATCGTTATCTACTAATATTTTTTGTTTAATAATTTCACTAAACTGATCCTCTATTGAATTGCTCTTTGAATGAAAAACTATTTTAAATCTTTTAATCTTCTTGTCTAGGTTAGATCCTGAATATCTTTGAAGTTCAGTTTTCCATTTAGATATTGTTCTTTTAACTACAGAGGGGTCAAACGATATCTGAGCATTCTCAAATTTATAACCTAAAAAGTTAAAAATGATTGTATCTTTTATTAATCTTACTTTCTTTGTATTTAGTTTAAGTTTACTATATTCTACAGTTTCAACTAACTTTCCATATACATTTTTTATCTTTTCTTGATCCTTATCCATGGCAATCATATCATCCCCCACTCTACGATAGAATGCGACATACTTACCAGCCCACTTATCAAATTCATCCATAAAAAGATTGGATAGTAGCCCAGATAGTGGGGTCCCAGTCATTAGTCCTTTTTTATTCTTCTTAAAATACCCATACTCCATAGTATGGGCTCCTATGAACAAGCTTATTAGCTTCTCTGTCTTACTATCTAGATTAAGTAGTGAAATCTTTTTCATAAGCATTTCATGATCCATAGAATCTGTGTAGTCAGACAAATCTGCAACCAGAATATAATCTTCTCCATAATGCCTTTTATATCGTCTAATAGCGCTTCGAGCGGCAAAATATGAAGGGTGTGATTTTCTGTACGAAAATAAAAATGGCGATAGATATTTATCTAGAATTGGTTCTATAATTCTATATATGGCTTCGGCTTTTATTCTTTCTTTTATTGTGTATATGTATACATCCCTTGTAGCATTATTCTTTTTAGGGATTGAGACCATATATGCAGGTGTAACACTCGAAAGAGAAATCATTTCTTTTTGAATCTGCTTTAAAATATCTTCTGAGGTATAGTTTAAATCATTTATCTTAACCCCATCTATTCCATAATATTTCTTGGTTTTCTGATCCTCATCGAACTTTGCCACTATATCAAAATAAGCCTGCCGAATATTATCGTAGTCTACTATTAAATCATACACATCTATAGTCTTGATCATCTTATATAAGTAGCTATAGCACAACCCAAGCATAATAGATACCAAACGGCCTATTATAAATCAAATATAAAACTTTCAACTACCCTTGACGTAAGCCGATACCCTTGGCGTAAACCGAGAGTAGTTGATTTTAAGAATGTATTATTTCGCTTGTTATTACTGACACTAGGCAGTTTTTAAAAGATAATAAGCCAATAATTATTAGTGCTCTTTGCAGTTTCTTAGGCTGTGCTACAGATATTCATATTTCAATCTATATACAATAGTATCACACAAGAACGGAGTCTAAAACTACTCTTTTGACATGTATTTATAATTTAAAATAAGTAACAAAATAAATACTTGAGCTGTCAAAGCCATAACTGGTACAGTAATATAATTAAACTCAAAAACATACCTAGCTGCACAAGTGATACTTCCTTCAACATAATTAGAACATGAAAGATTTGAAGCTCCTCCATTTTCTATATAGATATGATAAATAGAAACAAACATGCCAAGGAAAGCTAGCCAAGCGCTTAAGTTTATTACTTGTTTCTTTTCTTTCCACCAAAGAATCAACCCGAATATTAATACTTGAGGGTATATAAAGAATCTTTGAATTATACAGAGTTCACATGCAGCATATCCTACAACTTCAGAATAAAATAATGATAAAGCCATAGAAGAAACTGCAACTATAAAACCCAAATAGGAACTATACTTCTTGAAAAATATAAGAACCGAATTACTTTTCGATCTTGTAAAAAGTAAATTAAATAGAAACACAACTACAACAAGCTGTAAAAAGATTGTTCCTGTAGCTAGAAATTTATTTATTATTTCTACGTATGCAGGCATATTATTCCTGAGGTAAAGTAAACCCTATTTGAGAAGCTAAAAATTCGAGAGGAATTTCTCCTTGAGTCTGAGCATTTACTTCGAATTTCCACACACCATCTTTCTTTACTGGCTCAGTTGGACTCTTTATAGAGAATTTATATCCAGGGAATAAGTATGTCTTGTAGAACTTTGATGCAATTTGTTCACAAATTTTTTCTTCCCCAGGAGTTGGTGTATCTGACTTAGGCTGACAAACTACAGGATCGCTTTCAGAAGGAACAGAGATACCGTCTCGGAACATCCAAGTAGGGTAACTCTCAACTTTTTTATCTAGACAAGCTTGTGTTGGAGTTTGATCAGGATTAGAACATTCAACATAAAGACCAATTGATTCTAATTTCTGTCGTGACATACCTAGTTCTTTCTCTTGAGCTTGACAGTGTGGACACCAAAAAGCGCCATAGAATTGAGCCCCTCCTTCCTTTAGAGCTCCAACAAAGGCATCATATTTACCAGGCTTATTAGAACCTTTATTCATAAAGACTCCCAAACCTATCACAATTAATATTATAACTACAACTGATACTATAAATTTTGATTTCATATGCTTATGATACTATTCTTCTTCCTTTTTGTCATCCTTCTTTTTTTCATTATTGTGACCATGGGCATCTACTTCATATGCAGTATTCTGAGCCTCAAAGAAATTAACAAGTTCATATACATCAGTAGAAGTAGCCATCCATTTAGCTGGGTTTGTCACATTAAAGTGTGGCGCAAGCCCAAGCTCTTCTAATCTACGATCGGCTACATACTGAACATACTGATTTACATAATCAGCATTTAATCCAAGAATTCCTTTCGGGAACAAATCCTTGTTGTAAGCTACTTCAAGGCTTACTCCTTCTATAACGATATCACGAATTTCATTTGCAAATTCTTCTGTTAGAAGCTCCGCATTCTCTTCGAGAATTGTATGAATAAGGTTGATTCCAAACTTCAAGTGTAAACTCTCATCACGAATAACCCAGTTAATCATGGAACCGAGGTTACGAAGCTGATTACGTTGACGGAAAGATAGTGCCACCATGAATCCAGAGTAGAACCAGATTCCTTCCATGACAATATTTGTAGCGACTAAGTTTCTTAAGAAATCCTTCTTTCCTTCTGGAGTTTCTATATCTAAAGTATCCTCGGTCATGCGGATGAGATATTTCTTTATGAAATCCTCTTTCTTCTCCATTGAGTCAGTCTCTAGGTGAACATTGTAAACCTTCTCTCTATCTAATGGAAATGTTTCGAGAACATACTCGAAAGATACACAGTGGTTCGCTTCTTCGAACATTTGCTTCGCTAAGTATAAATGACACTCTGGAGATTTAATATAAGGATAAACTCCAAGAGCAAGAGAACGATTGACGATAAGTTCTGCTGGGTTGAAAAACGCCATTAGAAATTCAACAGCGTGGCGTTCATCTTCTGTCATTGCTTTCCAGTCAACAAGATCTTCTCCTAATGCAATCTCATGCGGGAACCATGTATTTCGAACAGCTTGGTTGTAAAGTTCATATGCCCACTTGTAGTGCATAGGATGGAGGTTCATATCCTCCGGTGATGCTTTTCCTAAAATCATATATGTAAGGCCGAGTAAATTCTTTTATGAAAAAATGTCTGGCCGAGTGTAAACACGAGGAGACCCGAGGACTTTTTTCAGAATAGAATTTACGAGGCAAATAAACTAATAATAATTACTGACAACTTTCGCACAAAAACTTATCGTTTGGATCCTCAGGTAGGCATATATGCGAGGCTTCTTCTGATTCTTTAGTGGTAATTTTAGCTACATCTGCTATGTTCTCTCCTTTTGGAAGAGGTGCTAGTGGTGTAATCTCGTTTAAAACAAGGTTAGATTCTTCTTTTACCTCTTCTGCTTCAGCTTTCACTGGAGTACTACGAAGGGCTGCAAATCCACGACGTCCCATAGCTTCAGATTTATTAACTTTCGTTGTTGACTGTTCAGCAGTATGACGAGGCTTCATGTGTAAGTAGTAAGTAGTCTTGAGTCCTCGATCCCATGCACTTGTATAAATATTCATAATCTCATCTATATCGCGAATATCTAGATACATATTACGAGAGATTCCCATGTCTACCCATTTCTGTGCTCGTGCTGCAACTTCGATAAATGCATAAGGAGAAACTGAGAATGAAGTTTTATAAATGCGTTTGATATGATCTGGGATTTCTGCGATCTCACCTATATCTCCATGATGTTCTAGAATCTGTTCTCGAACTTTTTCCCAAAGATTTTCTTTCTGGAGAGCTTGGACTAGATTTGGATTTATCTCAAGATATTTACCAGAGATTTTATTTCGAGAGAACATCTGAGCAAATCTTGGATCGATACCTGGAGCTGTTCCGGCAACAAGACCTATGTTTGCATTTGGTGCAATAGCAAGTAGAGTTGCGTTTCGAATTCCCTTCTTTACTTTAGCTCGGACTTTATCCCAATCAAGAGCAGGTAACAACTTCGCTGAATCTTTCTTTGTTAGAAGTTCGCGTCCACGCTCTTGTGCAAGTTTATCCATTGTATCGATTGGCACATGACCTTTCGCCCATTCTGAACCTTTGAAATTCTTGTAAGCACCACGCTCTTCTGCTAAGTCAGCAGATTCATCGATAGCCATGTATGAAATGAATTCGAAAACTTGATCAGAGAATTCAAATGCTTCCTTATCTTCATATGAGTATCCAAGTTGTTCTATCGCATCAGAGAATCCCATGAGCCCGAGACCAACTGCACGATTCTCAGAGTCTGCGCGACGTGCTTCTGGTATTGGAAGTTCATTTATATCTACCAAGTTATCGAGCTGACGAATTGCGAGGCGTGTACTGTCCTCTAGTCTGTGCCAGTCGATCTGACCATTCACTATATGACGAGCTATGTTTATAGATACAAGATTACAGACAGCGACATTATCACGATCAGTTGGAAGAGTAACTTCTGTACATAGATTTGAGCAGTGGATAGTTCCAGTGTTGTTATTAAGCGCACGGACATTTATAGTATCCTTCCATGTAAGCCATGGATGTGAAGTAGTCTCAAGTGATACTAAGATGTTCTTGTACTGCTGTCGTGCTGGAAGAACGTTATATAGCTTGATCTTTCCAGACTTTGCCATCTCTACATACTCGTTATAACGCTTTGAGAACTCTTTACCATATAGCTCGTTTAGATCAGCGACTTCTTTCGGATCAAATAAATACCAGTCGTCTCCTGCAAGGACACGCTTCATAAATTCATCTGATATGTAGACGGCTGTGTTCGCAGTTCGAGCACGACGATAATCATCTCCATTGTTTTGCTTAAGGTCTAAGAAGTCTTGAAAGTTAAGATGCCAGTTCTCCATATAGAAACATAGAGCACCTTTCTTCTTTCCTCCACGTTGTACTGCACGAACAGCAGAGTCGATGATGTGCATGAATGGAATCGGGCCCGATGAAACTGTGTTGTTTGATTTAAGAAGTGAACCTTCGGCGCGAAGTTTTGTAACTGAAAGTCCGATACCACCTGTCGCCTTTGAAAGAAGTAAAACGTCAGAAACAGTTTTACCAATGTGCTCCATATCATCATGAATTTCCATTAGGAAACAGTTTGAAAGTTTTGGCTTTGGAGTTCCTGCTCCAATATTTGAAGATCCAGCAGAAAGATATTCGAGTGCAGACATCTTTGAATAAAACTTTTTCGCCCACTCTGTCGGATTTGATTCATTGAGTGACATTCCCATCGCAACTCTCATCCAGAAATATTGTGGAGTCTCGAGTGGAGCTTGCTTCTCATCTTTCATTAAGTAACGATTTAGCATTGTTGAGAGTCCAGAATATTTATAGAGATCGTCGTTAGCAACATTTAAACTCTCAGCGAGTACATCAAGATCGAAAAGTGTTCCCATTCTTTTATCAAGAAGGTTCTTTTCTACTGCATCATTAATATATTCTTTGAAATGTTGAGCGTGTAGTCTATTAAATTCATCTTTTGTGATAACTGCAGCCTCATTATCAGGGTCATAGTCCCCCATTACTTTCTTATATATGACTTTCAATAGCAATCTTGTGGCTATTTTGTCGAACTCGAGGTCGTATTGAGTATTTTGAAGAGCAGCATTGATAGTCGCGAGATCTAATTCTTCAGTTGTAATACCATCGTAGAGAGTTAATCGTGTTTCTGTTGCGATTTGAATGACTTTACTTATTGGATCTGTCATTCCGTAACATGCACGTTCTATGGATTTGTTAATACGGTCAGCATTGAAGGATGCTTTCGTCCCGTCTCTCTTTGTGATGGTGATTGTCATACTTTTTGAAAAAATTAATTGCTGCTTAATAATAGTTTTTAGTAGTTCGTGTCTCTCGGGAGTATATTATACTCTCTGGTTAATAGATACGCCAAGTGAATAACGGAAAATTTAACAACTATGTCCTAACCTCATAAGTTCGTCAACCCTTCATAAAATTTATTTCAAAAAGTCCTTTTATACTAGTCTATTTTCAGATAAAAATTGACATAAAATCACATAAAAGAAAATCTCCAAAAAATTAAATTTTCTTGGAGATTTTCTGACTGTTTTTTACTCACTTTTACTAGTACTATAGTACCTCAGCTTGATAACATTGCTCACAATAGACCTTCTTAAGACAATTAAGACATATTTTGCTGCACAGGTTTGTACAACATTCGAAAAGCAATACCTGAACAGACTATTATAATAGAGGCTATTATAAGTGGAGTCGTAGGTAAGAGTGAAGCTGCAATAAATCCTGAGAGTATTGCAGGGATAGCTTGAGCTAGAGCTTGCACAGAAGAGCTGATTCCCATTATTTCCCCTCTCTGATCAGATGGTGCTCGCTTTGAGAGCAAGCTGTTGATGTTGGCCATAGTCAGACCAGTACAGATAGAGAAGAATGGTGGAATCAAGAATAGTTGCCAAGCATGGTTGGGTAAGAAATATGCAAGTACCATAACTCCAGCTCCAAGCAGGGTCCAGCGTACAATTTTAAATTCTGGGAAGTACTTCACTGCTATCCTCGTAACTACGGCTTGGGTGAAGACACTCCAGAGCCCAACATAGGCAAAGAAGTCACCGATGTTGCCTTGAGTGAAATTAAATTTCTGAATCAAGAAAACTCCAAAGAAAGTTGTAAAAAAAGTAAATCCACCAAAGAAAAGGAAGTTCGTTAAGAATATTGAACTAAGTTCTGGCATTTTCATAGCTCTTTTGATATTTGAAATAGATTTACCCCAAGTAAGAGCCTCAGTTCTTAGATTATGATTTGTCTCAGGCACAAGGAATAGTACAGAGAGCATATTTATAGTTGCGAGTATCGCTGCGAAGTAGAACGGGGTCGCCGCATTGAACCATGATAAGACATGAGGATCAGAAAGTTTCCCTCCTATATATGGACCAAGGATAAACCCGAGCCCAAAAGCCGCTCCAAGCATCCCGAAGTTCTTGGCACGATTCTCCCCAGTAGAGACATCCCCTATCATCGCCTGAGCTATTGAAATATTTCCACCAGTTACTCCATCAAAGAATCTTGAGAAGAAAAGGAGTGGAATATTTTTGGTAATAATACCTATTGCGAAAAGTACATAAGAGATCGCTGTGCCGAATAGAGCGAGCCCTAAAATCTTCTTCCTGCCATACTTATCTGAAAGCTGACCAAGGATTGGAGTAGCCAAGAATTGCCCTATAGGATAGACAGCAATAAGTAGACCAAGTAGTAAATAGCCTTGGTTGATAGATGTACCCATCGGCAACATATACTCTATGGACAGAGGGTTGGCGAATAGCTGAGGAATGACAGGGATTAAAATACCGATCCCTAAGAGATCGATAAAAACTGTCAGAAATATAATTATCAGAATTTTACTTTTGAACATTGATCTACTTTACCACATAGCGATTAACTAACAAAATATGTATACTATATGCTATGGAAATTGGAACAATGATAGTAACAGTCTTGGGTTTATGCTTATTTGAAATCATTTCGAGTATTGATAATGCCGTCATAAACGCCGAAGTATTAAGCACTATGAGCCAAAAAGGAAGAAGGTGGTTCCTACTTTGGGGTTTCTTGTTCGCTGTTATACTTGTCCGCGGATTGCTCCCATGGATTATAATCTGGGCGACTGTTCCCTCTCTTGGTCCAATAGGTGCTTTTACAGCTACATTCTCTAATGATCCAAGTGTCCACACTGCTATAGACACTGCTTCACCTATTCTACTTATGGGTGGTGGAGTATTCCTGGTATTTCTATTCTTCCATTGGCTTTTCCTTGAGAAGAAAAATGTAGGATTAAAAAGTGAAGAATTCTTTCAGAAGCATGGAATCTGGTTCTATGCGATTGTATCAGTAATTCTATCAGTAATAGTCTGGTACACAATGAAGATAAATCCTATGCTTGCCTTTGGTGCTGTTATCGGCTCAACTGCGTTCTTTATTACTCATGGATTTAAAGAAAACGCTGAGAAGGGTGAAGAGAAATTATTAAGTGGTGACAACAAAATGAGTGATCTATCAAAAATACTCTACCTTGAAGTTATAGACGCAACATTCTCTATCGATGGAGTACTTGGAGCATTTGCTTTCACACTATCTATCCCACTTATTATATTAGGTAATGGACTCGGTGCATTTATACTCCGCAGACTCACAATTGGTAATATTGATAATATAAAAAAATACGCCTTCCTAAAGAATGGCGCAATGTATTCAATCTTTGCTCTTGGTGTCATTATGGTCACAGATGGATTCGGAGCCCATATTCCCGCTCTCCTATCCCCTATAGTTACATTTATAATAATCGGCTACTTCTTCTTCAAATCTAAAAAAGCTGCTATTCGATAGATTTATAATGTCTTCTCAGATTTCCAAGCCCTGTAAGACATATATAGGAATAGAAAGCACACTAGTATAAACGTCATAGCTTCAGCAAAGTGGGCTGAATGAGATAATGTCTTAAATGTATGACCAAAAAATCTGGCATCAGTGAATATGTCCCAGCTATTGAATCTTAGATAACGCCCTATGTATATACCCACACTAGCAAAAAAAATAATTACAGGAACACTAGTGTTTGCAACTTTCTTCGAAAATCTTTTCTTAAAGATATTTTCAATATGAAAAATTGAATACATCCCAAGTATTAACCCCGCCCAAGCTGAAGAGAACAAAAGAAAAGTATCAAAAAGTATTGGCGCTCCATGATTATTACCTATGTGAATGAGATCAGTCACTATATACGGAGCATTTGGTAAAAGTAAAATCCACAATAGCAAACCTAATATAAGGAAGTGAATCTTTATATTACTTTTATTTGAATGCCAGAGTAAGATAGAACTCACAATGAAAGGAAGTATGGCTAAAAAGATATTCCACAGAATATACACTAGGTAATCAGAACGGAAAACCAGAATGCGTAAAATGTTCAAGACAACTGCAAGCATTAAAAGAATACGTAAATCTTTTGGAATACGTAGCATTGATGAATTATCTTTTTGTAGTGTATCCATAATTTATGACACAGTTGAAGTACAGAATGCGCATTTCTTTGCCTCTATTGGTATCTCGCTTATACATTCTGGACACTTCTTTGTAGTTGGATCAAGTGGAGCTTCTTTCTTGGTACGAGCGATTAGCGCATTTATAGGCTTAACAATGAAAAAGTAAACTACGCCGGCAACGATAAGGAAGTTGATAGTCGCATTTAATAAGTTTCCATATTGAAAATGACTACCATTTATAGTGAAAGACAAATCAGAAAAGTCTGGACTTTTGATAACAGCACTGATAAATGGAGTGATAATGTTGTCTACAAGGGACTTCACTATCGTAGTAAAAGCAGCTCCAATAACCACACCGACTGCTAAATCAACAACATTCCCACGTAAAATAAACTGTTTAAACCCTTTCATATTATCATTCTATATTTATTACCTATAATATACGATTATATCAAGTAAAATAAGGATTGTATACTTATTTGACATAAGCCATTAAATAGGTTAGAATGCTAATGAAAAAGTAACTTACACAAATTAAACCCCTTAAAAGATTATGGTAGAAATTGAAAGCAAGTTTGAACCAGGTAAATCAATCTGGCAAACTGAAATGAAAAAAATTACGATAAAAATGCTGAAGACTTATTGTGATCTATTTGATATCAACATTAACAAGCATTTTTTAAAGAAATCAAAAACCATTAAAAAGTATGGGAAAAGGATTATACATATTAAAAAGTATTCCGTTCCTGGAGCCATGATATTGGACATGTTCCGACCAACGATCGAGAAGCTTAGTAAAGAAGATGCATCGTTCCCAATATCCATGATTAACAATATGGAATTTGGATGTGGAACAACCTCCGAAAATCCTATATTTACAAATGATGACTTAATCTTTAAAGTTCAGCAAATTTTTTATGATAATAAAAAATCCCATGAAAAAAAATTTGGTGGGAAGGTTGAAATTTATAGAGATGATCATATTGTTTTTAAAGGAACTTTTGATTTTATTCAAAAGAAATAATCCCTATGTTCACTTGCTAACCCGTGCGCAGACTATGTCTGCCACGGTTTTTTTTATTTAATTAGTGAAAGTTTTTGATTACTTATTTTAAAACGGATATGTTCAACTTTGCGCAGTATGTATTTTAGTCCTTCAACAAGAAGGACATTAAACAAAATCCAAAAGATAATAATAGGAAGTGAATACATTGGTAGTGGGGCAAGGTTAAATATATGCCTCATAAAAGGTATAGCCATAGTAATAACCAGAACTACAAGTGATATTACTATACTCCAGTTTAATTTCCTGTTTGAGAAGATATGATATGAAAAGATCGAATTATGAAGACTTCTAAATGAGAAAGATGCCGCAAACAGATAAGAAGCAAAACAGACGAAGAATATAGATCTAGCTTCTGCAATATTTGGAATTAATTTTATTAGAATATCATAGAGTACTAGTAGTGATAGTGAAGTTAGAATACCGATGCTAAGAGTTAATATCTTTACTTCTCTAGTAAATATTTGTTTTGATTCATTTTTTGAAAATCTCTTCTTATCCATATTATCATCAAAAGCAAAAGCAAGTGAAGGCAGACTTCCGGTAAATAGATTAACCCATATTATCTGCAGAGCGGTTAGAGGTAGAGCAATGCCCATAATCAGACTTCCCCCTATTACAAGCACCTCGTCGAAAGACGTAGCTATAAGGTAAACAACCGTCTTTCTTATATTGGCCAAGATTTTATGCCCTTCATCTATAGATAGACTAATAGTCTCAAAGTTATCATCAAGCAAGACTAGATCAGCCGCTGATTTAGCGACATCACTTCCAGATCCAAGTGATATACCTATATCCATAGCTTTAAGGGCTGGAGCATCATTAACTCCATCCCCTGTCATAGCAACTACCTCACCAAGTCTCTGATACAGTCTTCCAATTCTAAGTTTATCTTCTGGTGTTACTCTAGCGAATATTTTAATCTTAGAAATTATGGCGAGTAATTCTTCGTCGGATAAATCTCTTATCTCCCCACCAGTTAGAACTTCGTTTTCTTCTACTTTCCAATCCAAACTCCGTGCTACAGAGATTGCTGTTCCTTTTAAGTCTCCTGTGACAAGAACCATTTTTATCCCATGAGACTCAATATTCTTAATAGCTTGTGGAACTTCAGTCCTTATAGGGTCAAAAAATATCAGCATTCCCATAAAATCCAAATCTTTTACTTCTTCAAGTGTTATATGTTTCTTGATATGCTTTTTCGGGAAAGTGGCAAGACCTATTAAGCGTTTACCATCCCGACTTGTAGTTTCAATCCATTCCTGAATTTTTAAATATTCCTCTTTTGAGACATTTGATCTTTTAAGCAATACATCAGGCGCACCCATGGCTATATACATTCCATCTTTCTCCGCAATCGAAAACTTATTAGTAGAATTAAAAGGCAGAACCAAATAAGACGAACCAGCAAGTATCGAATCAAGTGGTACATTATGGTTTAAACATGCTTTAGCGATATTTATTTCAAATGGTCTCCCATGGAAAGTCCAATCAACTCTATTCTTTTCTTGATTCTCAATCGAGACATCAACATTAAGTGATGCAAATTCTAATATTTTCTTTTGATCACTAGAAAATATTTTATTATCAGAACTCTTGTTACCAGAGAGTACCGAAGTCTTAGTATCTATACCCACTAGTTGCATATCAGCAAGTGTAAGAGTTCCTGTTTTATCAGTCATGATCAAAGTCGTCGAACCTAATGTTTCTGCAGCAGATAGCTTACGAATAATTCCTTTTTTATTAGCTATACGTAAAGCTCCCATAGCAAGTATGACAGTTAGAGTAATAGGTAAAGCTTCAGGCACAGCTCCAACAGCAACAGCAGAAGATAAAACGAGCATTGGCAGTAAACTTTCCCCTCTTAAAAGACCGAGTACTAAAATACCGATAACTACCACAATAACGACAATAAATATAAGCCAGGCAAGTTGATTGATTCCTTTCTGTAGTGGGGTCTCGACTCTTTTGGTTGCTGAGACAATACTCGCAATCTTCCCTATTTCTGTTGAATCACCAGTTGCATATATTATAGCTGTAGCATAACCTTGAACAACTAGAGTTCCAGCATGAGCTATATTTTTTCTTTCAGATACTGGTAGAGCTGGTGGAACTAATTCTTCATTTTTTTCAATTGGAATAGATTCCCCAGTAAGAATAGCTTCATCTACTTGAAAATTATTTACTGCAATAATACGGGCATCAGCTGGTATTCTCATACCATATGAAAGCTTAATTATGTCTCCAGGCACGAGTAAGCTTGAATCAACTTCTTGTTCAACTCCATTACGTATAATTCTGGATCGATCTTTGATATAAGTAGTTAACTTTTCTAAGGTATTTTCAGCATGAAATTCATGATAGAACCCAAGTGCAACATTCATTAGAATAGCAAAAATAATTACAATCATATCTATCCATTCAGAAAGGACTCCTGTCAGAACTACAGCTCCAACAAGTAGAAATATAAGTGGACTTAAAAACTGCTTTAAAAATAGTGCTACAGGACTTTGTTTTTCTTTCTTATGAAAAGTATTTGTGCCGTATTTTGATATTCTAGCTTGAGCCTCTTTGTCTGATAGACCAGTATTGGCTGTATTTAAAAGCTTTATGACTTCATCTTCACTAAGAGACCATGGGGATAAAATTTCCTGCATTTTTACATTCTAGCATAGAAATGATATTTGATTTTATCCGAAAGTGAAAGTAAACGCTTTAAGTCCTGATTCAGGAATTTTTATATGAAGTTTATGTTTGCCATATGTATCACCTGATACTATGGTATACAGCTGTTCATTCTTTATATTTATTTTTTTAGACAATACGTCGTCTATATAAATTTCAACTTCTATACCTTGTGGTGAACTAGCAACCATATATACATTCTTAGCATCATAGTCGAAATATATAGTAGAAGAGTTTTTGTTCTCAGCATATTCAGAAGCAATATTCCAAGTCCCCTCTAAATACAATCTATTAGGAAGTTTAATGATTGGCAACTTAAACGATTGATCTCCTGTCGTATATATTTTACCGTTTGAAAGCAATTCGTTTCTAAAAGCACCGAAGTACGTCTCAGGACTATTAACTTTGCCTGGTTCTACAGAAACCACACCACTTGGGTTAGAAATACCTGTAGTTAATTCTTCTTTCATATCTAATCTTGCAGCTCTCTCTTTTAAAGCTTCTTGAATTCTTTTCTCTGTTATACCGTAATCCCCTTCTCCAGCATGGTCGTAGACTATGTAGCCATCAATATCGATAAGATATTTACGTGGCCAATACTGATTCTTGTAAGCAGTCCAAGTTGAGAAATCATTATCCAAAACAACTGGATATTTTATACCAAAATCCTTTACTGCATTCTCTACATTTTTTTGAACTTTCTCAAAAGAAAATTCTGGAGTATGGAGACCAATAATAACCAAACCTTCATCTTCATAAGTTTTATACCACTGGTTTAGATACGGAAGTGTTCGCTGGCAGTTAATACAACTGTAAGTCCAGATATCCAGCAGAACAACTTTTTTGCCTTTAAATTCAGATATTGTAATGGGCTTGCCATCAGTATTTATAAACCCATCTGGGGTACTAATATCAGGAGCATATGTATACTTTTTAGCCTTTTGAGCAAGAGTTAAATATGTAACCTTGTTATCGGTCTGATTTGTTTGTGGAACATTATTATCATTATTAACAACATCTTCACTTGTAGATTGTCCATCTGCATTAATACTAGTTTCTTCTTTTTGTTTATCATTTTCTTCTAATAATTTTTGTTCGATTTTAGTTACATCTAAGAATCCAGAATCTAATATTTTTATTTGGAGCTTTTTATCGGCACCTGTAAGTATGGCAATGGCAACTAATATAAATATGATCCCAAATATTCTCTTAAACCAACCCCTAGAATCAGAAACTACCCCAATCTTATTCATTATTCTCTGACCTATGAAAGCTATAAATAATAAAGCAAGACATAGACCAAGAACGTATACTAGTAAATATATTATTCCTAATATTGGAGTGGCTGGAAGGACTGTAGCAAGTATTACAAAGTATGTAGGGCTACAAGCAGAAAATATAGGGCCTAGGCTTGCTCCTATAATTAGATCTCCCCAGAAATTATTCTTCTGATAACCTTTTGATAATACTTCGTTTGATTTACGACTGATTAGATTTGTAAATGAAAATCTTTCCCAAATACCAGGGAAAACCATAATGAGTCCAAAGAATAATATTATTCCTCCTGATATCCATTTCCAGAAATCCTGTGGTATATCTATAAACAAAGTACTAACCTTAAGTAAGAAAGTGAAAATTATTATTGATCCGCCGAGAGAAAGTATAATGGTGAACAATCTTTTCTTACTGACGGTAGGATCAGATATAGAGTGGCCTATAATTACTGGTAAAAGTGGTAGTATGCATGGAGCAAGCACTGTCAGAACTCCAGCTATAAATGAAATAAATAAGAATAACATTACTTTAGTATATAAAATAACAAATCCTATGTAAAGTTGGCTTTACATAGGATTTGTGGATAACTAAGACTATAGGTTCCTATCACTCCAAAAACGAGATACCATTTTCACAATAATCATTGTGATAAGAGTTAAGACAAGCCAAGGATCTACAGAATGAGAATACCCCTGGATAATTATACCGAGCATTAGGATGGCAGAACCACCTAGAAAGGCATTCCTTCCAGCTAAAGTTCTATGTACATTGTCCCTCTCATCGAGAGCTTTTTCTCTTAAAACAAAACTTGCAAATATAGCAAATAATACAAGTGCGCACGCAAGCATTCCCATAACCATCATATCAGGCATCCAGAAGTGGAAAGGATTCAATAGTAAAATGGCTACTATTATAAGACACAGAGTGATAATTGTTTCTTTTATATTATTTTTCATATGATATTTTAAATATTTTCTCTACTGGAACTTTGAAGAAATTACTAATCTTTAGAGCAAGTAATATAGAAGGGGTATAGTTCCCTTTTTCCATAGCAATAATAGTTTGACGACTAACATCAACTTTCTTTGCTAAATCTTCTTGGGTAACCCCCATATCAGATCTTAATTTACTTACTTCATTTTTAATAACTTCTTTCATAAATTTTACCTTTTAATTATACATAATAAAAATACATTGTAAAGATAACTTTACAATGTATTTTTATGGGGTGCCTACTGGGATTTGAACCCAGACTGAGAGTTCCACAAACTCTAGTGCTAACCATTACACTATAGGCACCATATTACAGCCCCGCCTAAGGCGGGGCGATTACACTGTTATACCAGAAAACTGCTTATTAATCCAGGCCTAATACAATTCTAAGTGTATATATGATAATACAAAAATAAGAATTGATATGAAAGCAGAACAAAGGCACCATACACACCACTGTTTAATAACAAAAGCTTGCATAGAAACAAGATATATAGAAAATAAAACAGCCGACATACTGACACCTAGAATTATAAAACCAGTTAGCGGAGACCAAAAATTAAAAACAAAAACTATACTATAAATACTACCTATAAAAAAATAGTAAATCATCCCTAGAACTTCAACCGGAATACCTAGGATTTTAGAATAATCAGAATGTATAACCGTATCGCAATTTGATCTTCTAGGGCAAACAAGCTTCTTTTTTGCTTTCTTTTTTCCATAGATATACGTAGCTATGAAAAACCCTATAAGTCCTAACAATACTATGACATTGATAATTATTGTGTGCATATTATTTACAAATTGTATTGGTAAGTGGTTCAGTAAGTATCATAGAAACTCCAGTATTATCGATACAGTATGTTGACGTTGGTGAACTTGCAAGTGGAACAGCGACCGCCCACGTATTTAATGTTGAGAAACATTGTCCTTTGTCTCCTGTTATATCAAGTATTTCATTCATTATTCCTGCTATTGTCCCAACTGAATTTGCAGCACCTTTAGTATGTCCAACTGGGGAGAATAGTGATCCAGAGCTTGGTTCAGTACAGCTTCCTCCTAGGTTTGCATGTTTACCATAAGACCCTATTGCATTACGCAAAATCAATGACGCATCCTTAAATGAAGCTAGTGTATCTTTTAATTTTTGATCAGAGATTAGATTAATAAAATCTGGTAATGGGGTTACTTTTTTAGGTATAGTTATATCGTTAATTACATCAAAGTCATAGAGTGTGGTCTGCCAATCAAGTGTGACTATATTGCCAGCTATGCCAGAATCATCTAAGCTTATAACTTTTGAAAGTGGAATATTAATAGAGAATTTATATTGATGGATAAGTGAATCATTCTTCCCTACCCACACATCAAATGAATTCAGGGTTGTAGAACCAAGAGCTTCGCTTACACCTTGTTTATTTGAATCAGAGAAACTAGAAATAACTGGGTCAGCAAATGAATTGAGTAATTTCTTTGTCTCTGTCCTATCAGCTGTTATTTGATAATGGTACATAGCTTGACCTTTTATATTCTCTGGATCTTTTTCTATAACATTTACGCTATTGATAAAAGTCTCAAGCGAACTCCCCATATTATTAATTAAAATATTTGGTACTCCATCAGACAGTATATTATACGTATCGGCTTTTCTTACTTGATCTGCCCAATTTTTTGGCAAGAAAGTTAGTAGTAGCTCTGTTTGATTACTATCAACAGAAACTATCCCAGTAGGAAGAGCTTTCTCACCTAAAAGACCCTTCATATCTGGGGCTTCTATATACATTGTTGAACCATCATATTTGATATTGGAATTTATATCATTTTTAAGAAGTGAACTTTTTATATTTAGAGAATAACTAGATAGAGATGGTAGTGGGCTATTTTTGTAATTCTGATTTAAACCTTTTATGTTTAATGAAAATGTGTCCTTGTTGTTAGAAGCTACTGGATCTCCACTTGTAAGACCATTCGTTATGTTTGCAAAAGAAGGTAGTGAAACTATTATATGTGTTTCTGATTTATATGATTGAAGATCTGCTAGTGTTGCAGCTGTACCAAGAAGTAAAACTTTTGGATCTTTCTTAATAAAAGAAAAAGATGGGGTTTTAATATATCCAGAAATCATAGCAAAAGAAATTCCCCCTATAATAAGTAGGATGAGAATAAAAACTAGTAGAAGTTTTCTACTTTTTTGTTTCTTCTTCGGAGCAACTTCTACTTGTTTACTGCTTGAAGCAGCAATATCTCTTGAAAGAGTTGTTAAAAGAGCTCCTTCTGGTATATTTTTAACAATCGAATCTACTGTTGGTTGTGTACTTGTAGCTGGGGGTCTAGGAATAAATGAAGGGGGGACTTTAGGTATTAGTTTTGGGATAGATTCCTCTTTCTCTATAGGTATTGGCTTTATTTCTGGAGAATTTTTAGGAATGAAAGAACTATGTCTAATGTCAGACATCGGAGTGATAACGGGTTTAAACTCTTCTTTTTTTACTGGTTTTACTTCTGGTTTTGCTTCTATTTTTGGAATTTCGTAAGAATTAATAGGACTTATTGCTACCTCTTCTTTTATAGGATCTGTAGCTATAGAAACAATAGGTGCCTTTGGTTTTATAGGTATGATAGGTGCATTTACAACAACAGAATTACTAATTTCAGGTACTTCACGGTATTTATCGAAATTACTTGTCGATGTTTTAATTTCAGGAGGAATTTCTATTGCAACAGGAGCCTTATTAACTATAGTTTGAGGAGGAGTATACTTTGGAGTAATTTTAGGAGGATTTATTTTCTCGAAACCTAGAGCAATATCATCAGCATGCCATCCAGCCTTTTGTAGTCGTGATGAAATTTCATCATGACTACGATTTTTTCTAATTTGAGATTGAATAAAAGTAATGAGCTCCTCATTTATCATATACTATATAGTATATCATTTAGAGTTAAAATTCATAGACATATATATGTCTTGCGAGTTTATACTTTCCCCTATTTAGATCGATAGCTAGCTTTGGTTGTTTCTGTGTAAATTTAAATGATACAGAAACCAATTTTGTTCCAGGTTTTAACTCACGATCAAATTTAGTGATTAGATCATCCATGACATTTGGGTATAGGTAAGTAAATACATGCGTTGCATCCGATAGATCTCTTTCAAAAAAATTCTGATTTATTATTTCTATTTTTGTTCCTGTTGTTTTTGTGTGCCACCAACCTCTAAATCGAGCAAGTAGTAATGGAAATAGACTATTTTCAATGCCTATATATTTTGCTTTTGGTGATAACTTAGAGCAATAAAATAATACTCTACCTTCTCCACAACCTAAATCGTAAACAGTACTGCCGTCTTTAATTTCAAGTGCTTTGTAAATATCTCCTAATATATTATTAGATACTGGAATGAACGGTACCTTTGCTCGAATTCCTGACCACATCCAAATTAGCAATAAAACAAATATTCCGAAGAATATGATAACTAAAATCCATTGAAGAATAGAGAATAGTAATATCATATATTATCTTTCCAATTTATATGTTTTTCTTCACGAATAGCACAAGTACGATTTACAAAATCCTCACGACCCGAACCCTTTCTATATGAAGCATAGTGATCAGGATTTTTCATAGCATAATTCTGGTGATATTCTTCTGCTTTATAAAATGGCTTTGCTTCGAGCACTTCAACTGCATGAGGTTTATTGTACACATGGCTCTCATCTAATTCTTTGAGTAAGCTACTAGCAATATTCTTCTCTTCTTCATTTGAGAAATATATTGCTGTTTTATAAGACTCTCCCCTGTCTCCAAATTGTCCTCCTTCATCAGTAGGATCTATGTGGTCAAGGAAAAATTGAACCAACTTTCTAAAGGAAGTTTTAGTAGGATCATATTCGACTTCGACAGCTTCTCTGTGACCTTTGTGATTATGATAGTCTGGGTTTGTTGAATCCCCTCCGGTATATCCTGAAACAACATTTACAACCCCTTCGGCTTCGTGAAGATCATGCTCAACACACCAAAAGCATCCACCTGCAAATATAACTTTATTCATATAAATATTATACAGAAAACACAGACAATTGTCTGTGTTTTTGTTGTGCACGGGAGAAGATTTGAACTTCCACAGGGTTGCCCCCGCTACCACCTCAAGGTAGTGCGTCTACCAGTTTCGCCACCCGTGCATATACGAACCCCCCGAGTATAACCAATTACTAGTCTTTTTTCAACAAAAATCCCGCACTAGGCGGGATTTTCTATTATTCATTTGTAGATGATTCTTCTGAATCTTCTTTAGAAAGAGTAACACTTTTAAGGCGTTTCTTAACTTCCTTAACTGCTTTGGTACGTATATAGTAAAGTTTACTCTTGCGAGTCTTTGATTTACGTAGAACTTCTATTTTGTCTATATTTGGAGAATATAGAGGGAAAATACGCTCAACTCCTACACCTGAAGCAACTTTTCGAACAGTAAATGTCGCTCCACTTTCAGCCCCGTGCTTGCGAGATAATACAAGCCCTTCAAATGCCTGAAGGCGAGTCTTTCCTTTTTCTTGAATTTTGTTCCATACACGAACACTATCACCAGCTTTGAAATCAAGCTTTTTACGGCTTGCCATATCTACTGTTGTGAACTGTACTTTAGTTAAATCCGCTGTTGTCATAGGGCCTACTTTATCATATATGCTTATTTTAAGCAAGAAATTCAGCCTCTTTATTTAAGATAAGTTTTTATGACCTTTTTGAAGTCTGATGGGAGTGGAGATTCAACAGTTTTAAGCTCACCGCTAGGTAAACGAAAAGTTACAGAACAAGCATGAAGAGCAAGTCTTTTCATTCCCAAAGCAAGATCTTTTGCTCCACGATAAAGTGGATCAGAAACTACTGGGTGGTTTATATATCGCATATGAACACGTATCTGATGAGTGCGCCCTGTCTTAGGGTAAACTTCTACATATGAAAATTGATGCTCGACTCCTGGTTTTGGTTTCTTAATATCTGAAAATCTATCGAGAACTATATAATTAGTTATCGCTTCACGAAGTGGTGGTCGAGCGCCACGTCCTGCAGTCCACATTCTTATATCTTTCGGACTGCGACCAATAGGGACATTTATGACTCCCTTTTTACCTGTTGCTAGTGAAGCTTTCGGATCTGAGACAAATCCATAAACAAAAGCTCGGTAAACTTTTTCAATCGTATGGTTCTGGAATTGGTCTTTTAAGAATTCAAATGTTTTTTGATTCTTTGCAACTATTAAAACTCCTGAAGTCTCTTTATCTAGACGGTGGACTATTCCAGGACGACTAATTTTGACTTGCTTACCAGCATGTTCAACAGTCATAGGTTCACCTACATTTTTTAATTTTGGGTAGTTTTCTAAAATAAAATCAGAAACTGTCTTTTCAGTTGTTGTTCGAGCGTCTGGATGTACTGCAACTCCAGCTGGCTTATCTAGAACAAGCAGATTTTTATCTTCAAAAAGGATTTTAACTTTCATAGCACTATAGTAGCACGGGATTGAAATATACCGAAAATATGCTAATATTCGAGTTATGCGCGATTAGCTCAGTTGGTAGAGCAATCCGTTTACACCGGAAAGGTCGCAAGTTCGAGTCTTGCATCGCGCACATAATAAAAAGCCCTTAATCAAGTTTCATCTCGATTAAGGGCTTTTTTGTTTTTAATTATTTCTCTCTTCTTCTTCGTCGGGTTTGTTTTTGTCACCGACAATTTTGGCTGGATTTAAAACATCCGGCGATGTACTTGCAAATGGTGAAACAACATCAAAACCTTTCTTGTTTGTTTTTTGCTTAGTTTCAAGCGAAAACATCCATTGAAGTTTATTATCTAATGTTATCCTTGAAAGTAAGACTCCATCAACTGTTTGCGAGGCATTATTATTTGATTGGTACCAAGTCATTGGTCCATACAATAGTGATGCATCAGGGTCGTCATTTTTATCCTTGCGGTAGTACCATATGTACATTTCACGGCCGGTTTGTTTGATGATGTATTTTACTTTCAATTTCCATATATTACGTGTATTTTTATACCTTACAATACTGTCTACCTGGCCTTCAGTGCCAGAAGGTAAGAAGCCAGACATCATGTCTTTGGTCTTATCTTTTACAGATTGTACACGCCCATCCTGGAAATCCACAAATACTTTGGTCTGTTGGCTTTCTGCCCTCCATTGAACATCAGCAGTATTGAATAAATGAAGCTTTTTAATAACTGAATCCTGGTAATAACCAGAACCAAGTATTTCTTTTAAATCTGCTTCTGTCATAATTGTGGGAGTTTGACCAACCTTAGAAGAAACACCTTCATGTCTTGAAGATGAACAACTTGCTATGAGGATAGCCACCCCCATAACTAAAAGCATTTTGATTTTTTTCATAACTGTGTTTTTAAGTTTTTTAGTTTTTGAGGGGTTGAATTACCCTTCATTTTGGCCACAAATTTTGCGGACAAGATGAAAGGCAATTCGGTAATCCATATTTCAAATATCTAAGATACGCCAATACCCTAGCATATTTTGAAGTATTTGTCAATAAGCACCACCCTTCCATACCCTTTGAAAAATAAGCCTAAAGTGTTATTGTAGGTGTTATAGATAGTAAATGCCCCTGTAGTTCAATGGATAGAACTGCGGACTTCTAAGCCGTCGATGTAGGTTCGATTCCTGCCAGGGGCACTATTGAGAGCTTGAATCTATGGTCACATCTGAGTGACCGCCTAATTCCCTCTCTTTTAGAGCTTTCTGCTTAAATGAATCTGTTACCTTTTTAAGGAGATCTTCTTTTAAGAGCCCTGGCTTTTCTGTGTTGGTTGGATCCACTTGGAATATTTGCTCATTTTTTATCTGATATAGAAGATATAAACTAAAAACTATAAGTAATAATACTACTACTAGAAATACCCTGGTTAAAATCATCCAGTGTTTGTGTGGATTTATTTTCTCAGACGTATGTATAGCACTAGACTTCTTTTTAAATTTTTCTAAAAATTTAATCATATTATTTGTTAGAAGTTAAGATATTAAAACTAATATTTACTTGCCATAATGATACTTCGGTTTGTGTATCTGGTGCTTTTGTTAATGAAACTCTTTTTATACGAGTTTGATATGGAGAATTTTCAATTAGTTTAATAATTCTCATAACATCAGCAAAACTACCATCCGAAGAAAGATCCACAGCTAGAATAGATTTATCATTTTGTAATACTTCAAAATTTTTAACTTTGGTTACAACTCCAAAACCAGAACCAAGACCTTCTAAGTATTCTATAAATGTATCTATGTGGTTAGTATCGACAAAGTAGCTATCAATAATCTTTTTTGTATTTTCTATTTCTGTAATTTTATTCGCTAGAGCTGAGTTATTCTCCTTATTAATTATTTTCTGGTTAAGAGTAGCTATGACAGCCGATGTATGTTCGTTTTTATTTGCAATTATTTTGAATATAAATACAAAAGCTCCTACAGATAATAAGACTGTAATTATCGATGAAAAGAATATGATTTTTGTATTGTTTTTACTCATATTATTTTATGGTAATTGAAATGGTAAAGTTTATATCTGAAGATTCCAAGAAATCTGATATAGGTAGCGTAACTGTACTGAATTTCTTGATTGAATCTAGGCTAGATTTAAAATCGCGCAAAGTTGAACGGTCAGAAGCAATCCCCATAATCTTTATAGATTTCGAGTTATCTCCTGATTCAGTATAAGATATATCGGAGAAGGTGATTCCTTTAGGTTTGATATTAATAATACTTTCAGTTAATTCATCGCTAACAACGTAATCAGTTTTCTTTGAATCAAGGAGGGTTAATTTTGTATTTATTTCAGCAATTTTTTTATCAATACTCTCTGTTTCTACCTCTGGGTTACTCTGATTAAAAGCTTCTAATCTATTCTCAGCAAGATCGGCTTTAGACTTTGAAAAGAAGTATAGTGGGAACATTAGAAGGATAGCTGTGACCATTGTGACAGTAAATAGTGATAATATTACACTAGTAAACCTCATCCAATATTCTCTTTTTAACTTCTTTTTTTCTTCAACGGGCAATACATTCATCAATGTTTGTGGTTTCTGTATATAGTCAGCAAGGGCAAGACCCAACATTGTGGCATAACCGAAAGATTCCTCGAAGGACATGTCAGGGACTGATATCTTCATATCAGAAACATTGACCCAAGCATTTGCATTCTCAACTCGAAGCGACATACTAGACTCCAAGTATTCAGCAAGGCCAGCTAGGTTTGCATCTCCCCCACATAAAATTATATGACTTATGTCTTCATGTTTTATTCCTGGTTCTTCGTGAGTTTTCCAATATACATATTGTTTATTTAATTCGTCACGTAAAACAGAGAGTCCATTTAGAATTGCCGGGAATATATCCTCAGTATTTAATGGTGTTTCTCTTAACCCATGCGATCTTTTTAGTTCTTCAGCTTTTTCAAATGAGATTGAGAAGTTCTTTGCGATCATATTAGTAAGATTTGTACCACCAATATCTAACGTCGTTGTAAAAAAGACCCTACCATTATAAGCAATAGAAGCTCCAGTTCTGGCCTCACCGAAATCAACAATAAGTACCGCACTAGGATCATTAACCGGAACCACTGCACGAGCTATTGCTTGAGCTTCAAGCTCAAATGAAAGCGGGACTAGACCAGAAGCTCTAAAAACAGATAGATAACTCTCTATCATTTCAGTGGCGATGGCTAAAACCTCAACATAAATAGACTGACCGTCTTCAGATATAATATCGTAGTCGAAAGTTGTGTCTATTGCTTGGAGAGGTATGTGTTCTTCAAGTTGAAGGAGGATGGTATCTCTAATCTCATCTTCTTTCATTTTTGGCAAAGCGAGAGTAAATAAGTACATTTGTTCTTCTGGTAAAGATATACGAACAAAGTGTAATCGCTCACGCTTTGCCAAATCTTTCAAGATTTTAATTAGTTCAGCTTCTTTTTCAATCTTACCAGAGACAATAACCCCAGGTGGAATATTTTCTTTACCGAACCGTCCAAGTCGTAGCCCTAAAGGTGTAGCTAAAAGTTCCCCATACTTTATAGATAGATCTGAAATATCCAGAGCGCAAGAATTCATCGCCAAGAATGATGGCGTTGGGAAATGACGACTGTATAATTTCTTCATTACTATTTTATTATACGACACTTATGTGTGTTATAAAAGCAGAATAAGTTTATAAACTAGGTTTCTTTGATGACTCAATTATATATTTGTAGATAAGCGGAATAAGAGAGATAAAAATTATAACTACTATTATTGGTAGTATATAAGTGTCTGGATTTGGGATTAAACTCCCTAAGAAATATCCGAGTGAAATTAAGAGAGTAACCCACAAGACTCCTCCTATTATGTTGTATGAGATAAATGTCCTATATCTCATCTTACCAATACCAGCGACAATTGGAGCAAACGTCCTAATAATCGGAATAAATCTAGCTATAACTATAGTATATATACCGTGCTTCTTGTAAAAAGCTTCTGCATCATCTATTCTTTTCTTCTTAAAGAAGAAACCTTTATCTTTATAAAAAAGCTTCGGGCCCATAACCTTACCCATCCAGTAACCAATACTGTCCCCAAATATTGCCGCTATAATGCAGCCGACAATAAGAACTTTAATATCGAAAAATCCGCTCGCTGCAATTAACCCAGCACTAAATAGTAGTGAGTCGCCTGGTAAGAAAAATCCGAAGAATAATCCGGACTCAGCGAAAACCATAAGAAAGACTCCTATTATTCCAACTGTCTTTATTATAATAATAGGATCTGGCATATTATCTTACTTTACTACCCGCATTAACTTCAACTTCAGGAACTAAGAATACGGGTCGGCCATCGCTACCATCTACAGCCATAAGCATTCCTTTACTTTCAACCTCTTTAATCATTCGAGGTTCAAGGTTTACTATATATAGAACTTGTTTGCCAACCAAATTTTCATATTCAGGATAGAATTCATGAATGCCAGAAACAATTTGTCGAAGTTCCCCTTCTCCGAAATCAATCATGCATTTTAAAAGTTTGTCTGTCTCTGGCACTGGCTCAACTTCACGAATAGTTCCGACTCGTATATCCATCTTCTTAAATTCATCGTATGTTACGTATTCCATAATTTTAATATTATTAATTATTATTCTTTTTGTCTAAGTATCTTTGAAGGATTAGTGCGGCGGCGGATGCATCAGCTTGAGATTGATCTTCCTTTTTTGTTTTTCTGGCACTTTTACTTTCTTTGCCTTCTCTTCCACGCGCTTCAACAGTTGTCATGAATTCAGATTGAAAATAAACTGGTAATCCGGTATCAGCCTCGAGGTTGCGTTTGAATTCTTCAATACTTCCCATTATTTTATTACGAGCTCCTGATAAGTCGTGCGACTCACCGAGAACAATAGCACTTATATTCTCATCATTGCATAGCCTTTCTATAGCCTCCATTAAAGACATATTATTAGGAAGTATTGCTTTCGGGAAAGCTAATGTGCCCCCCTCATCTGATATAGCAACTCCAACTCTTTTTGATCCATAATCTATACCTAAATGCTTCATATATAATAGCCTATCATAATTGCGGGAAAAAGGTATTTCTGCTATGATTCGCCTATGGAAGTTTTAGGGCAAAAGAATATGTGGATGCTTGTAATTGCTACGCTTTGGGTCCTTCCTTGGAAAGGATATGCACTCTGGACTGCGTCAAAAATGGGCCATAAACGATGGTTTATCGCATTGATAATTCTAAACACATTTGCAATCATTGATATCTTTTATATTTTTTATATTGCTAAGAAAACTCCAAAAGATTTAAGGAATTCCTTAAAAACAAAAATTTAAAATTAAATACACACTGGAGGTGTGGCTGAGTGGTTGAAGGCACTTGTCTTGAAAACAAGAGACCGTTTACGCGGTCCGTGAGTTCGAATCTCACCGCCTCCGCATTGACAACTTGGTAGATACATGACCTGATTACTTATGTAACTAGTGCGACCCACAAACCTATCAAGTTACAAAAAAGAGCGATTCATTTCGCTCTTTTTTGTTATTTGTTTTCAAACTTTCTAACGATACGTTCATGTATCTGTATTAACTGTTCCTCAGTAAATATTTTGTCATATTTCCAGATCTTCCCTCCGAGAGAAAAAGCCTTCAAATAAGCTTCGCAATAGGTTTTTGGGTTTATAACCAAAACGTCATCTCTTTTCTCCCATCCTAAATCTAATTGGTAATCGTATTCTATTCTGTGTCCCATAGATCCAAGCCATTGGTGAGCAAGAATATTTCGCCAGTTATGAATATCTTCTGCTATTAAAGAAAACTTGAGATCATCCGTATCTCCATCAACAAAAGTTTCAAGGAATTGTTTGTAATCCTTGAACATCGAATTTGGACTTTCATTCGCAAAGAATACTTCGCCAACAGTAAGTGCCGATGCATGAACACCTAGAAACATCAAAGATGTTTGGTAGTGCGAAGGTGTCACTCCAATTTCATTATTGAAATAGTTTGCGATGGAATTAAGTAGAGTTTCAATTGCCTCTACTGGATGACTCTTGAGTCGCTCAAGACGATGTTCTTGTGACTCTGAATTGTGTGAACGATTTTGACTCATACTTTAATTTTAGCATTTTTCAAATTTGACTCCACACACTGTTTTTTAGAGAGTTTGAGTGTATGAATAATATAAATGAAAGGTCTGTGGGAAATGCGACCTTACCAAATAAACCACTTCCCGTTATTAAGTACTGTCTCTATGCTCGTAAATCAATGGAAGACGAAGAACGGCAAGCTTTGTCTATTGATTCACAGCTAAAAGAAATGAAGCAAATAGCAGAAAGAGATAATCTCTATGTCGCTACTATGCGAACAGAAGCTCACTCTGCAAAGAATTCTGGTCAACGTCCTGTCTTTAATCAAATGATTGAAGAAATACGTGAGGGTAAATACAACGCAATTCTTACATGGAATCCAGATCGTTTAAGCAGAAATGCTGGCGATCTCGGTGTATTGGTTGATCTTATGGACAGTCAATTATTAGTTGAGATACGGACCTATAATCAAAAGTTTAGTAACTCACCGAATGAAAAGTTTTTACTCATGATACTTGGTTCTCAAGCAAAACTTGAGAATGACAATAAGAGTATTAATGTGAAGCGTGGTCTTCGTACCAAGGTTGAGATGGGATTATGGCCCACTGTTGCACCAACAGGATATCTAAACAACATGACTCGAGGCAAAGAGGGTCATGTGATTATCGATCCAATTCGTGCACACGTTGTAAAACAAATATTCCAACTCGCAGCAGAAGGCTGGAGTCATAGAAGAATCAGAAGATGGCTTCGTGATGATTTGGATTTCAGATCCAAAAACAATAAGCACTTGGCTATGAGTACGATACAGAAAATATTATGTACTCCTTTCTATTATGGCGAGTTTGAGTTTCCTAGAAAAAGTGGCAATTGGTATAAAGGTATTCATACACCACTCATTACAAAAGAATTATATGATCAGGTGCGAGAGCAGACTGACGCAAAGAAAAGATTGCAATATGTGTACAAGAAAAACTTTGCCTATACCAAGTTAATGAAGTGTGGTTTGTGTGGTGGAAATGTTACCGCAGAGGAAAAGTTCAAGGCTCTCAAAGACGGATCTATCGCTCGATATGTTTACTATGGATGCACTCGATCCAAAGATCCATCATGTAAGATTAAATATATTCGTGAGGAATATCTCATCCAATCACTTCGTGAGTTGGTTGATAAATTATCACTCGACGATCTTGGTTTGCGTGGTCAATTTGAGAAAGAGGTTGAACGTATCCACCGATTCAACTGTGATGTTATGGGCAAACCACCCATGTATACCGATTCTGAAGAGCAAGATGTTGATATTAAAAAGTATATTAAATACATTCTTCTCGATGGTTCTATAGAAGAGAAACGAAACATACTCCTCAATCTGAAGAGTAAATTAATTCTCAAGGACGGCTTCGTTTATCTCGATGTTGTTACAGATGAAGACGAGAGTCTTATGCCTACTCCTGTAGGAGATTAATCCTTTTATCATTCAGCACTAGTCTACTTCTTAAGTGTCCCAGTAGCTCACGCTTCTCAAGCGGTGTACCTTCACGCAACACATACTTAGCATATTCCCGAGTATTCACATCATCTTCATTGATGCTGTATTTTGGTGTACCTTTTGTTGCTAGTCTCTGTAATCTATTGAATCGCTTGATTTCTTCTTCGAGTTTCATTCGCATACCCAACTCATTGATGCTTACCTTATCGATGACCTTAAATAATTCTTCGATCAGTTCTTCTTCTCGTATGTATTTGTTTTTACAATTCCTATCCTTGGACTTACTGCATGAATAGTAGACGTACTTTGCTGTTGTTCCATCTTTAAGTTCCTTATATTTCTCTTGTGCTGTTATTCCTGATTCACACATCCCGCAGGTGAATAATTTAGTGAATGCAAACTCTCTATTTTCTCGCACTATCTTATCTCTCTTTAATCTATCTTGAGCCTTATCAAACAATTCCTTAGTGATCAACGGTTCGTGCGATCCTTGATACCACTGTCCTGAGTTTCGTGGATATTCAAATGGTCCGTAGTAGATTGGCATATCGAATATACGATAAACCCCCGACAGAGTCAGGGGTTTATTCCCTCGAGTATAGAAGTTCAAATCGAACCGTAACCAGTTATAGACTTTTCTACCACTCCATCCTTCGAATGCAACTTTCTCAAACATCTGTTTTATGACATGAGCACGATCTGGATCGGGTATGATCTGACACTTCTTATCCATTCTTTTCTGATTGATGTATCCCAGCGGTGCCATTCCGGGCCAGAGACCTGATTCAACTCGGGTACGCAGTCCACGCTTCACATTGATACCTCGGTTATCGTTTTCGAGTTTAGCCTGACTTCCCAAAATCATCAGGAGGAATTTCTCGTTTGGATTGTTTGAAAATGTCTGACCGAATGTTCGTATCTGTAAAAGTTTTCCTGCATCCATCAAGTCCACAATTTTTCCAAGGTCTCCTGCGTTTCTACTGATACGGTCAGGTGCCCACGTGAGAATCGCATTATATTTACCATCTTTTATTTCTTCGATTATTTCATTGAATACTGGTCGCTGACCCGTTTCCTTTGCCGAATGGCTTTCTCTTTTCATTGCCACAATCTCCAAGCCCTCACGATCTGCCAACTGAAGCATTTCTTTGATCTGGGAGTCGATAGAGAGGACTTGGCGTTCTTCTGACTCGCTCGATTTTCTGGCGTACAGACAATACTGTGTTTTTACGCTTTTAATATCTATTTGGGGCATCTCAAAGCCCTGTGGTGCTGTTATTTTCATACAACCCATTAATGACGCAGACCATTTGAGGAGTCTAGAGCGTCCCATTTCCTAGCTGTTGGTAACTAAATTACCCTTATTTTTCAATGTAAGCTAGGATACAGACCTATGAAAACCTATGAACACTTGACTTTATATCTTGAATCTGATAGACTCAAATTACAACATATGAGAAAAGATATACAAGAAAAACTTAAGGGGATGCCAGAATTACTCTCTATCGGTCAGGTAGCAGAGATTTTCTCTATCCACCAAGACACCCTACGAAACTGGGAAAAAGACGGAACACTCGTCCCTCTTAGAGTCGGACCACGAAAAGATCGAAAGTACCGCCCACAAGACATTGAAGCAATTGTCGACAAAATGGGTAGCAAATTGACCCTTCCTCAACTTGAATCGTTCCTCTGGAAGAGTGCTGACATTCTTCGAGGAAAAATCGACAGTTCTGATTACAAGAAATATATCTTTGGTCTTCTTTTCTACAAGCGAATGAGTGACGTTTGGGATGAAGAGTTCAACGCTGTAATGAAAGAGTACGATGATAAAGATATCGCTCGTGCAGACTACAATCACCGTTTCCAAGTTCCTAAAGATTGTCGATGGGAAAAAATTACAGAGCAAGCAGAAAACATCGGACAAAAACTCAATGATATTTTTGATAAATTAACCAATGCAAACAGTCCGAAACTAGATAAAATTTTTGATGACCTAGACTTTGCAAACAAAGACCGTTTTCCAAACGAAACACTTCAGCGACTGATCAATCACTTTTCTCAATACAACTTTGGTAATACTTACATCAGCTCTGATCTCCTTGGTGACGCATATGAATACCTGATCAAACAGTTTGCAGCGGATGCAGGTAAGAAAGGTGGAGAGTTCTACACGCCTCGTGAAGTTGAAAAAGTTATCGTGGGCATTCTAAAGCCACACCAGAAAGACCACATCTACGATCCAACAGTTGGATCGGGTGGTTTCCTTTTGGAAGCATATGACTATTTGAAACAAAAGTCTGGTGAAAAGATCGCAAAGACTTTGTATCTATACGGTCAAGAACAAAACCTTGCAACCTTTGCGATTGCGAAAATTAACATGTTCCTCCACGGACTTGATAGTGCCGATATTCGCCGAGGTGACACATTGGCAAATCCACAATTCCTTAATCAACAAGGAGGTCTTCAAACATTCGACATTGTAGTAGCTAATCCTCCGTACTCAATCAAAGACTATGAATGGGAGGCATTCAAGAATAAGTTTGGTCGTTTGGAGGGATACGATGCACCACCCGAGAAAAATGCTGATTATGCTTTTGTCCTCCATATAATCAAATCAATGAACACTAATGGTCGTGCAGGTATTGTGTTGCCACACGGTGTCTTAACTCGAGGTAATGCTGAGGCACGAATCCGTGAACAAATACTTAAAAATGATCTTGTTGAGGCAATTGTTGCTCTACCATCAAAACTATTCTATGGGACAGGTATTCCTGCCGTAGTGGTTATCCTTAACAAAAACAAAGCTGAGGACAAGAAAAACAAGGTTTTGATTATCGATGCCGAAAAAGATTTTCAGGAAGGCAAAAATCAAAATACTCTAAGACCTGCCGATATAAATAAGATTGTAAAAGCATTTAATGGATACGAGGATATCGATAAATACGCATGTGTTGTAACATTGAAAGATATAGAGGAGAAAGATTTTAACCTTAATATCCGAGAGTACATTGATTCATCTGAAGAAGAGGAGGTTATTGATGTGAAAAAAGTAAGAAGTGAAATTGCTTCACTTAAAAAAGAATTATCAAAAGCAGATGCTTTAGTTGAAAAGTATTTAGATGAGCTTGGCTATTAATACAATATGACTATTACTGATTACAAAACAGAAAGAGAGAATGATGTAAGTAAAATTAAGTCTTCTGTCCACCCTAAAAAGGTTGTCGTTGCAGGGCCTGGGACAGGTAAGAGTTTTTTGTTTCAAGAACTTATCAAAGAGAAGAAAAAGTCTGGTAAGACTGATTTTGTTGCTATTACATTCATAGGTAAATTAGGTGATGCACTTGCTGATGACCTCTGTGGTTTAGCTGAAACTATGACTATGCATGGTTTTGCGAGAAGATTTGTTCTAGAAAAGTGTAAGGGCTGGATTTATTACCCTAGAATGTATGACATCATTAAAGCTGATTTAAAAAGCGAAGGTATTGATGATTTTGAAATTGGAGACGACAATTACAAAAAGAAAACTCTTTTTTATAAAGCTGTTGGTGATGAAGATGTTGTTCATTACGCAATCCAGATATGTGAAAAGGACAAATCAAAGATTCCTACTCACGATTTAATATTAATTGATGAGTTCCAGGACTTTAATGAAAAAGAATCGCAATTTGTTGATTTGCTTGCTGAGAAAAATGAGATTGTGATAGTTGGCGATGACGATCAGGCACTCTATGAATTCAAAGGCTCATCTCCAGCTTATATTAGAAGCAAACACCACACAAGCAATACAGATTTTGAAAGTCATACGTTGAGATTTTGTTCGAGATGTACTGATGTTGTGATTAAATATTTTCATGCTCTCGTGGAGAAATTTAACCTTAAAGATTCTACAAAAAATCGGATTGAAAAGGATTATATATGTTACGTGCCTGACAAAGAAAAAGATTCTAAAGCGAACCCACAAATACATCTTATAAAAAATTGCCCTAGTGGAATGATTGCTTTTAAGATAAGAGCTGAGTTAGAAAAACTTGTTACCGAGCAAAAAATTAAAGACATTCTCATTATTGGTGAAGGAAGATCTTGCAAAGCTATCCTTGAATCGATAGCAAAGCAACTGAAACACTACGGATTTAAAAATGTAGATTACGGTAAATCTAATGGCTATCTAGATACTAAGCAGAATATTGTTGATGCTTATAAGTTCTTAGCGAATGATCCTGAGTCAGTTTTGGGTTGGCGAATACTTGATAATCCAACAGATCAAACTGAAAAAGAAAGGCATCTAAAAAATTCTAAGACCTTAAAAGTAATTATTTCAGGTAAATCTGCTGAGATTAAAAAACTCAAAGATACTGCTATTGTCGAACTAGAAAAGACTATAGAAAATAATCACGTTGATGATCCCATCCTCAAGAGATCTGTTTTTATTGATGAATTACGAGACCGAAACATTGTTCTCTCAAGACCCCTTGGAAACTTAAATATTACAGTATGCAATATTCTGAATTCGAAAGGACTTGGTGCTGATGTTGTATTTTTGGTCGGATTTGACGATGGTAAATTTCCTGCAAAAAACATACCGACTGACAGCGAAATTTATCAAATGCTTGTTGCTATTACAAGATCGAAGAAGCGAATGTATCTCGTTAATACAACTGGAAAGAAAACATCAGTCTTTCTCGATTGCTTGGATGCCAGTGACTTAAGCACAAAAGAAATTAAGTAATATGAATAATCCTCTTAAACAAAAGAATATTCCGAAAGGATGGGAATACGGTTCTCTTGGAGATTTTATTGTAGATATTAAAGATGGAGGAACTCCTTCTAGGCGTAAAGGTGAATATTTTGGTGGTGGTATACCATGGGTTGTCATCAAAGATATAAAATCTAGAATTTACTCTACAAACGAAACCCTTTCTAAATTAGGCATTGAAAATTCAAGTGCTAAGGTTTTTCCTGCAGGCACAGTTATTTTATCATTTGGTGCAACGATTGGAGAAGTTGGTATCGCAGAAGTTGATTTAGCTACAAAGCAAGGTATTGCCGGAGTTTTGCCAGATGTTTCAAAAATTACAACTGAATATTTATATTTTTTATTACAATCTCAAAAAAAGTTACTCAATCAAATGGCTACAGGAAGTACTATTAAGGAAGTACGTCCAAATATTATCAAGAAAATTAATATACTTGTCCCCCCAATAAAAGAGCAGAAGAAAATTGCTGATATTTTGTTATCTGTTGATGAAGAGATTCAAAAGGTTGAAGAGATAATTTCCGCGACTGAAAAATTAAAAAAAGGGCTGATGTCAGGATTATTTACTAAAGGAATTGGTAATAATAAATTTCAAAAAACAAGAATCGGAGATATATTAACTTTAGAATACGGCAAACCATTAAAAGCATCAGATAGAGTCTCTGGAGATATACCAGTTTTTGGTTCAAACGGTATAGTTGGATATCATGATACAAGCTTAGTAAAAGGACCTGGTGTTATTGTAGGAAGAAAAGGAGGGGCTGGAGAAGTGATGTTTTCAGAAGTAGATTTTTATCCCATAGATACAGCTTATTTTGTAAAAACGGATTTTAATAAAAAATTTATTTATTATTTATTAGTAAATACAAACTTAAAAAAGCGTTCCGGAGGTAGTGCTGTTCCTGGATTAAATAGAAATGACGCATATTCTAAAATAGTGATTCTTCCAAAAAAAGAAGGTCAAGAGATAATTGTAAACATTTTATCTTCTGTAGATAGAAAAATTATTACTTGTCAGAAATTAAAAACAAAATTATTAGAACTTAAAAAGGGATTAGTGTCGGATCTCCTGAGTGGAAGTAAAAGAGTAAAAATATGAAATTACTATTTTTAGATTCAAATATATTCCTTAATTTCTATGATTTTCATGATGAAGATCTAACTCAACTTGCGAAGTTGGTGGATGTAATAAAGGCTAAAGAAATAAAGCTCTTTTTGACTACTCAAGTTTGTGAGGAAATTAAGAAAAACAGAGAGGCTCGATTAAAGGTTGCGTATGAGAAAATCGTAGATTCAAAAGTAACTTTAGCTATTCCTCCTTTTTGTAAACACTACGATGAGTATTCTGATATTAAGCGTGCTCAAAATATTCTTGATCAATTAAAATCTGAACTAAGTAAGAAACTTTGGGAAGATATACAAAATCACACACTACAAGCTGATAAAATTATTAACGACCTTATCAATGAGAGTAGTATAATTGATTCAGATAAATATTTGCCTCAGGCAATACAAAGGCATCAATTAGGTAGACCGCCTGGAAAGAAAGATAGGAGTTATGGCGACGAGATTAACTGGGAGGCAATTTTAGCTGAAGTGTCTGGTGAGGGTGAATTTATACTTCTTAGTAAAGATGGCGACTATGCTCATGCAATAGATGATCAGTCGCTAAAAGACTATCTTGTTGATGAATGGAAGAAGAGTCATCCAGATAATGAAATATTTTTCTACAAAAGCTTAACTAAATTTTTCACTGAGCATGATATCAAGATCGAGTTGCGTATAGAACAGGAAAAAGATGAACTTGTTCGAGACTTGATTAACAGTCACAACTTCTTAAATACACACATTATAGTAAGTAGTCTCTCTAAATACAGTAGTTTTACAGATGATCAGGTAAGAGGTATAGCAAATGCTTTGAGTGAAAATAGTCAGGTTAGATGGATTATTGATGATGCCGATGTAAAGGAATTTTATAGAGACAATCTTCTTCCTAGGTTAGACTTATTTGATTCCGAGACACAGCAAAGTATTAGAGGCTTAATTCAAGGTGAAGAAGTTGCGGATTTGTCTGCCGAATTGAATAATCTTGAAGAAAAACTTAAAGAAGAAAAAGATGAAGAAAGTGATAATGAAGAAGATATTCCATTTTAACTAAACAATATGAAATTCAACGAATTATATACAATAGAAAAACACGTTATAAAATTCATCCAAGAAAAACTTGGCTATGAGTTTATTCCTGCTGAAGAGTTTTCAAAACTTCGTGCTTTCGAAAACGAGGTTATTATCACTTCACACCTTATTGAATCTGTTCAAAAGATAAATGAGGTTGATGAAACTTTGGCTCAAAGTGTCGTTCGTGAGATCAAGAAACTTGATACCAATGAAGCATTTTTACTTACGATGCGAAATGGTGTAAATCTTAAAGATCCTGCAACTGGCAAGAATCGTGATTTTCAGATTGTTGATTTTGATAATGCCGACAACAACCGATTTGTTGTTACAAGTCAGTTCTACTTCGAGGGCACCACAGAAAACATTCGCCCTGACGTGATGATTTTCTTGAACGGTCTACCTATCTCTGATATTGAAGCAAAAAGCCCCACCGCTTCTAGCTCGGTAAGCTTTGAGAATGCTATTGATCAGATCAAGCGATACGAAAAAGTTGCATCAAAACTATTTCTCCCTAACTGCTTTAATATTGCAACAGACGGACTAAAAACAGTGTATGGAGCAACTTATTCTCCAAAGCAATACTTTTTGACTTGGCGAGAAGATCCACATAGTGAATCAAAGATGTTTGAAGATGAGCTTGATTCAACACTCTACTTCCTATTTGAAAAAGAAAGACTCCTTGATGTCTTGAAGAACTTTATTGTATTTGAAAAGAAGAAAGACGGATCTATTAAAAAGATAGCTCGATATCAGCAACTGTACGCTTCTAATAAAATTGTAGAGAGAGTTAAGGATGGTGACCATAAAAAAGGTCTTATTTGGCATACTCAAGGATCTGGAAAGACTCTGACCATGTTTTTTACTGCTTGGAAGCTTCGATATGCACCTGAGCTTAAAAACCCAAAGGTATTTATTCTCATCGACCGTATTGATCTTGATGATCAAGTATTTGAAGAGTTTGAAGCTTGGGGTGGTCAGAACCTCATTCGAGTTGAGTCTCGTAAGGATCTCGAAAAGAAAATCAAAGGTGCAGACCGAGGTATCTTTATTTCAACTATCCAGAAATTTACTGAACTAGAAGAAATTGAAAGTATTGATGGAAATGTCATCGTTCTTTCTGATGAAGCCCACCGAGATAACGAGGGAGTATCTGCTATCAAGATGCGTAATGCATTTAAAGATGCGTTCTTCTTTGGGTTCACTGGAACTCCTATTGATAAACTAACTCTTAATACACACCGCAACTTTGGTGAAGATGGAGAGCGATATCTTGATTATTATTCTATTCAACAAGCTATTGATGATGGTGCGACGTTGCCTGTTACCTATGAAGCTCGACTTTCTAAATTCTTTATTGACGAGGAAACCGTAGACAAAAAGTTCAATGAACTAACTACTGATCTGAGCAAAGAACAGAAAGAACTCCTTACAAAGAGGTACGGAAAGAAGGAAGCTCTGGTAAAGCTAGAGAAACGAATGGAAGCAGTCATTCAGGATATTGTTGAACATTACAAGCTGTATGTCCTTCCAAACGGGTTTAAAGCACAGATTGTGTGTTATGACCGAGAAGCAACAGCAAAGTATAAAGACTTGCTTGATAAGCTTGTGCCATCAGAATGGTCAGAAGTTGTATATTCTCCCGCTGATCCAAATAGTGATAGCGACGACCTAAAAAAATACAACACGAACAAACAAAAGCGAGAGAAGATTATTGAACAATTCAAAGACCCAACTCATCCTCTAAAGTTTCTACTTGTCTGTGACATGCTTTTGACTGGTTTTGATGCTCCAGTTGAACAGGTAATGTACCTTGATAAGCCACTCCGAGACCATAATCTTCTACAAGCTATTGCTCGTACAAACCGTGTCTACCCAAACAAAGGGTGTGGAAAGATTATTGACTACTATGGTGTGACTAAGAACCTCTATGATGCTCTCAATTTTGATGAGAGTGTGGTTGATAGTGCGATGATCAATATTGATAAGTTGAAAGAAGACTTCAAAAAGGTGCTTGATGAAGTCATGAGTCTTTTCGAGGGGGTTAATATTGAAGATCCTTCAATTGAAAACCTTCGTCGATGTCTCAAGATATTTATCGACAATCAAAGCAAACAACAATTCTTCAAAGACAAATATGGTCGTCTAAAGATGTTGTTTGAGATACTTTCTCCCGATCCATTCCTTATTGAGTATCTACGCAAATTTGAGTGGATTACCAGTTTCTATCTTGCTTTTAGTAAAGAATTTCAACCAGAAGGAGTTGATGCGTTTTCTCTTGCTGAATACGGAGAGAAAATCAAAAACCTTATCCAAGACAAGATTGATTATGAGGGAATCACTAAGAATTTCCGTGAGCTATCGGTACACGATCTCGCTACACTTAACAAACTAGACAAACTTCCTGATGAAGATAAGGCTCTTAATCTTGAAAAGATGCTTAAACGTGAGATCTCTATCAACATAGACACACACCCAGCATTTAAAGGATTTGGTGAGCGACTTTCCTCAATTAGACAAGAGTTTGAGAAACATCAGATTGATCTTGCTGAACGTATCAAGCGTTACTACGAACTTCTGAACGATATCAAGACCAAAACTGAAGAAGCAAAGGAACTTGGTTATTCTCTCCATGAATACGGACTCTTTGTAATTTCTGAGGAATTCATTAGCGAATCAGATCAAGCGGTTATAAAAGAATTCATCAAGGAAATGTCATCTCGATTGGAGGATGTTCTTGATGAGGGATGGCAAAACTCATCAAAGCGTGAGGAGTTTATAAAAGAAGCCAAGAGAACATTGCAGGAGTTAATTCTTAAAGACTACAAGAACAAGATTCAGATTTCTGACTTCCAAAAATATCTCAATCGTTTGATTGATGTAGTTATTAAAAAATTCTAACTATGAAAAAGCATATAGAACTTCACAAAAGAAAAGTTCCATATACGCTCAAAGTAAGTAAGCGAGCAAAAAGACTCCGCCTCGCAATTTATTGTGATGGTGCTTTTGTTGTGACCACTCCTCGAAATGTTGAGGTTTCAGTTATTGAGAAATTCATCATACAAAGATCTCAGTGGGTTATCGATAAGTTAGATTACTTCAGCCAATTCTCTGATGTATTCAAAAAGAAGAATACTCAAGCAGAATATTTGAAGTACAAAGAAGAGGCTCTATCTTTAGCCGAGAAAAAGGTTAAGAAATTCAATAAGATTTACAAATTCTCTTACAACAAGATTAATATCAAAAATCAAAAGACTCGCTGGGGTAGCTGTTCTAAAAAAGGTAACCTTAATTTCAACTATAAAATTGCGTTGTTGCCTGAACGTCTTGCTGAGTACATAGTCGTACACGAACTCTGCCACCTTGGACAATTTAATCACTCTCAGAAGTTTTGGAATTTGGTAGCCAAGGCTATACCTGACTATCTAGAGATCAAGGAGGAGTTAAAAAGAAGTGGTTTAAGATTTCATTAATATGGATGACTGGAGCTTCAACATACCCAAAAAGATTTTGAGAGTATTATTGATTGGTGCAGTCATACTTGCTGTTCTCTACGGGGTTTTTACTGGTGACTCAAAGAAAGGTGCTGATTTTTATATGAAGGAGGTTAAATTTATTATGACTCCAATAATAAATAAAATGCAAAATCGTATGGAAAAGATATTCGATAGAGCACTTAATAAAACTCAAGAGAACCAGAGTGAGAATGTCGAAAACTAACCGAACAATATTCCACCTGAAACTGGATTATTCTCAATAATTTTAAGAACCACGATGGAAAAAGCGTCAGCTAAGTCATCGTGTTTTTCTTTTCCAAATCCAAGAAGTTGCTCGATTAATTCTTCACAACCGCTTTCAGGAAATAAAATGCGTCCGTCCTTTAACAATGGAGTCGTGAGTCGTAATCGTGCACCTTTGTCGTTTCTTCCTGTTGGCACACCCTCAATGTCATACTTTTGACTCTCAAAGAATTGGATCAATGCTTTTTGATATCCAACATCTTCCACAAAAAGTTTTACCCGATTGTGTTTCATTTTCTCGGTTGCCACCAACGCTTTGATAAATTCTGCGTGTACAGGAAATGAACTCCTTTTGTTATAAGGATGCTTTTGAATATAGATTTTCATATTTTTCCCTGTGCCGTATACATATGCAACGACAATAGCGGTGCAGTCAGCTGAATCTTTTTCACTTACCGCCAAATCGATACCTATACAGATACTTCTAAATCCATCGGCAGGCATTTTGTCATAGAATGTGATCCATTCAGGCAAGACAATCTGCTCGTCAGTCGCAATGATCTGAAGCATATACTCACGAAACCACGCAACATCATCCATAGTTTTTTCTCGCTCAGCTTCAACATCTTCTGGAGCAGGATACTTGCCGGGCCATAAAGGATTGCCCTTGGGATCAACAATAGGATATTCACGGTATACAGCCTTAATGCGACTCATTTCACCATTTTCGATTTTCTTTTGTAGTCGCTTCAGCACAGAGTCCTCATGAAGTAAGTTACCCACAGCAATGATTCTCGTTTTCTTGGTTCCTGCAGGGATTACTTCACTTACAAGCCAGTTGAATGTTTTATCACGACCAACACGAGTTTTAACCGATTGGGTATCTTCAATGTCGTCTATGATAATAAGGTCGGGGCGATGTTGATCGTGTCTTACTCCACGGATGCTTTGCTCTACAGAGCTGATCATAATCTTCACATTGAGTCTCTTGATAATGAGTGCCGTAGCATTACCGAGATTGTTCTTTTCTTCTTCAAAAGGTCCAAGGTCTTTTCGCAGAAGGTCATTATTTAAAAGCTGACTTTTTATATTCAAAAGATACTGCCGTGCTTTTTGCTCAGTTTGACCACAAATAACAATAAGCTTTCTTTGCTGTATACCGAGGATAGACCATAGGACATACGCTGTTGAAATGATGGTTGATTTTGCTAAACCACGGAATGCAACAAACACTGCAAGTTTAATGCGATCATCTTCAAGAATACGAAACATCTCCTCGTGAAAGGGTGCTGTCTCATACTCCATGTATTGGTGAAAATATATTGGGAAAAAGAATTCAAAACTATTTTGTACAGTATGTTTTCGTACTGTTTGATCAATAAGAATTTTCTCAAAAATATCTTCACTATTCCTTTGTGTCTTTAAACTTGGCATGTTTGCGTAATGATGAAAGTTTGAGTGCGGCACGAATGAGCTTCTTTTCTTCTTTCGTCAGAGGCTTTTCTTTTGATTCAATACTTCCTGAAAGCTCAAGTTTGTTGCTGTACCGTGGATTGTGAGTTGAGAGATATAACCGAATAGCCTCTATCTTTCTCTCACTAATCAGAGCAAAGAGTTGGTTCTCAGCAACATCTGACATAAATTTTCTACCCTCGTTAAGAGACTCATCAATTTGCCGTTCAAACTTCTTACTATTCGCAATCCATCGATAAACCGTAGCTCGTGATACACCAACTTTTTGACAGGAAGTTTCAAGAGTGGGCGTACGCTTGAGCTGGTCGAGCAAAGCTTCTTTGATACGCGATTGCCTTTGTTGTATTGAATCTTTTCTACTCATAGTTTTTCTGCTTTGACTCCAGACAGCTTTTCAAAACGATCAATGACTGTTTGACAGTATTCAATATCCATCTCGACTCCGATGCATATACGCTTTGTCTGCTCGCACGCAAGCAATGTTGTACCTGAACCTAGAAACCCATCAAAAACCACATCTCCGATCCGTGTACTATTTAGTACAAGTCTACGAATAAGATCGATTGGCTTTGTCGATGGATGCATTTTGCTTTTATTTGGTTTTGGACAAACCAAGACACTCTTGTCTTTTGATTTCAAAAACTCATGTGTGCCATGCCACCCGTATGCGATTAGTTCATGTTGAGGTGCATAGTCCATACGACCGATGACTGCATGAGTTTTCACCCAAATGAGAAGTTGTCCAAATTTAAGACCTGCTTCGTGCATTCCTTCACGCAAAGCAAATACCATCTTGTCTGAATTAAAGATATAAAAGCTATTTTTACGATCAAGGTGGGGTCTAATAGCCTCAATCCAATCACGGGTGAAAGTTTTATATTCCAGATCGCTTTGTAAGTGATCGTTGAGTATTGGTTTATTCTTGGCGAGTGTCTGAAATCCTTCCTTACTTTCAGCTACGGCTACTCCATAGGGTGGGTCAGAGATTACTGCTTTGATTTTGTGTGTACTAACAAGCCTTGCGATCATATCCTTGTTTCGTGAATCTGCACACAAAAGCAAATGCTGTCCTAACCGAAATGCATCGCCGTATTTAATTGAGCTTTGTGACTTTTTCATTGGATATTTTCTTAAATCTATTAATAATTACCTGACAGAAAACTGGTTCAATTTCTGCAAGGAATGCTCGACGTTTAAGTGCTTCACAGGCAACCAGAATACTCCCTGATCCAGCCGTCAGATCAAGAATCGTATCACCAGGTTTACTACACCGTCTGATGCTTTTTTCGTATAAAGTCGGTGGCTTCATTGTCGGATGCTGATATTCAGAACTAGGCAGTCTTTTCGCAAGCCATATCTGGAACATGTCCGAAATATCATCAAGTAATCTATTACCAGAGGATATTTCCTTATTCTGAAATTCAGTCAGATTCTTAACTTTGTCAGATAGATAGGGCTTACCTCGAACTCCATACATACAAAGCTCTACGGCACGATTAAAAGCGATTTTAGGGGTTGGATTATGTTGAGACTTTGCCCACAAACAGAGTCGTTTGAAATCAATACCTACTGCTTTGAAAACATCCTGCATCATCCCTAGGTATTTCTCATCCAGCCATGCAAAAGCATGGCAATCGTTCTTCGATACCCCCAGTGCGTTTTTTAAGATACTTGCAAGAAACTCCTTGTACTCAGCATCTGATTTTTTATCATTGATAGTTCCTCCGTAGTTCTGCTTGCCACCTAATCCCGCCGAGTAATCTACGCCTATGTTATATGGAAAATCTATATTGATGAGATCTATCCGCTCAGAACCCACTAGCTCTGTAACGGTTTCTTTTTTAGTACTATCTCCACAAATTAAAACGTGACTCCCGAGTGAAAATTTATCACCCAATTTAATGTCAGTTTTTTGAGCTTCCTTGAGTTCCTTTTCAAGATCAATATCATCGTCATCTACTTCGAGGTTGTCATCGAAAATATTAGAAAGATCGAATGAATCAAAACCCGCAGTAAGGAGTTCGTCGAGATCAAAATCTCGTGCAAGCTTTTCAAAATCCCAAGACGCACCGCTTCGATTTGAGGTGAGTAGGTAATCTTTAAATTCTTTTTCTGTAAGAGTTCTGTTTGGAACTCTTACCTCTATTTCTTCATCTTCTCGACCAAGAAGAGACAAGACCATCACTCGTTGGTTTCCAGCAACCAGAGTGCCGTCTGTGTTGATACACGGCAATTCTGCCAGATCAAATTTCTTGAGACTTCGCTTGAGTCCCTCAAGTTGTGTAGGCGAAAGTTTGCGAGGATTCTTTTCGTATCGAATCAAATCCTTCACTTTACGTTTCTCCGTATGCCAAACTAATTTTTTGCTCATAGTTATATTGGTTAGCTAATAATGTAGATACGTGTATATCTGTATTGAGCATAGACCTAAAGAAAACAGCTGTAATCTGTAACTTTAGAGGGTAAAAAAAGCAAAAAAGCCCACATTTATGGGCTTTTAAGAAAACTTTTCCACTCCACTTATTCGCCGAGCACTCTGTCGTCTATAAATTCAAGTCTAATGTCTGGGTTGAATGCATATCCTTTTCTTTTTCTATCAAAATCTCCTTTGATGAATTCGTCTCGATCAGTAAGTTTGAAATGTCCTACAACACGACGATTTATTTTTCTTATAGTAACTCTCAGCGACTCTGTGTTTTTATAAGTCCCTAAAATTTCAACTGCATCTTCAAGTGTTACGTTCTTTCGTTCATAGAATAATCTGATGATGGCTCGTTGATCAGGAGTGAAATCAAGAGGCTCTTTGGCATAATCTTTTCTCGTAAGAAACATCTCGCCGTCTTTATTGATGTGAACAACAAAATCAATCAGCTTTTTCATACGCATTTGATCGTATGGTCGCAGGTAGAGTAGCTCGCCAAGTTTCTGACCATTTCCTTTTTTAATATAGATAGTTTCTTTCAATTCAATCTTTCGGTATCCGCCTGTATAAATGGTTTCAGTAAGTTCGACTTTTGAATTGCGATCAGAGACCATGTTCATTCTTCTAATATCCAAAAACTTACACGATTCCTCGTGTTCTTTATCTTTAAAAGGATATATGAATTCTGGCTTCTTCCGCTTCTTATTCATAGCCATATTTTACCTTAAATAAGGGATATAATGTACGTATGGGGACGATTCAAGAATGTATCTTTTGTAAAAGCACAACCAACTCATTCAATAGTGTTGAGCATATTTTTCCTGAGTCGCTTGGTAACAAAGAGAAGATTTTAGATAAGGGATTCGTTTGTGATACTTGTAATAATGAAGTTCTCTCTGGGCTAGATGCTGAGCTTCTTGATTTTGAGGGGATCAAATTCATGAGAGTCATGAATGGAATTGAAAGTAAATCTGGGAAAGTTCCTGTTGCTAATTTTCCGAATCTAAAAATAGAAAACCCTAACAAGGATCACATCAAAGTACATCTTCAAACCATGAAGCATGTACGAGATCAAAGCGATACGGGTTTCAAACTAGATTTTCGTGGCACAAGAAAAATGGATACGAAACGATTAAAACTTCTTGCGAGGTCTTTGTATAAGATTGGATATGAATTAGTGTGTCTTGATCACGGACGAGATTTTGTCCTGTCGCCACGGTTTGATGAGGTGCGAGATATCATCCTCGGTAAAAAGGACTTTAATGGTTACATACTCATGGGGAGTAACGAAAAATCAGAAAATCCTAGAGTCAGTTATTATCCACTCAAAGACGACAAAGGTAGAGAGTTTATGGCTTTTGACTTTGTATATCTATTCGTACGATTTATCTTCGATATGGAGCGAAGAGAGGCTTTGCTAGAAGCTGGTACAAAACTTGAGCGTATGACCGTCATGAAGTTTTAGCCGTAAATGAGACAATGCCAAGGAAGCCCTTTCTATGTCTCATTTGTCGCATTTACAGAAACTAGACCCCGACCCACAAACCTATTTTTTACCAACTAAAAAATGCTAGAATAGCCTTATAAGGCTTGGAGTGTGGGGTACCATACCCGAGTACACCGCAAATAAAGAAAACCCGAAAGGGTTTTTCTTTTTGCGGGCGAGAAAGAGAACTGCTTCTCTTTCGTGTGAGATTCGAAAGACTTTTCTGTCATTTGGTTACAAATGTAGAAAAGTACCTGGCTACGTGGTAGCCGAAAAGTGTACTCATGGTCTCACCGCCTCCGCAAAAAAAGAGCGATTAATCGCTCTTTTTCTTTTCTAATCTTTATACGCTTCCTCTAATTTTTTAATATCAAACTTCTTCATTTTAAGAAAAGCTTCTGTTACTCGCTTATTCTGTTCGGGAGTTCCTGTGTCCATCATTTCATTCATTCTAGTTGGTACCACCTGCCAAGATAAACCAAACTTATCTTTACACCAGCCACACTGCTCTGATTCAGGAACTGCAGATAATTTATCCCAATAGTAATCTATTTCTTCTTGAGTATCACAACTTATCATAAAAGACACTGCTTCATTAAAATTAAACTTGTGCTCACCTCCTCCATCCATAGCGACAAACCAAGTACCAAGAAGATTAAAATCTGAAAACATTACTGTTCCTTCTTTATTTGGCAAAGCTCCAGATGGATATTTAATCCGATTACCAAGTTTAGAATCTTTAAATACTGACAGATAGTAATCTACGGCTTCTTCAGCTTTTCCATATGCTTCACCCACAAAAAGAAGTGTCGGCACAATAAAAGGTCTTTCTTCTCCATTAGGATTAGTGAGAATAAGTTGCCATGAAACACCATATTTATCTTCTATCCACCCATACCATTTACTAAATGGATATTCTTGTAATGGCATCAGAATCTTGCCATTATCTGAAAGTTTTTCCCAAAGCTTATCTAAATTTTCTTTTGCATTGCTATCATGAGATGGATCAAAATTCACCATAAAAGAAACCGATGGATTTATTTTAAATAGTGGTCCAGCGCTTATAGACATAAAAGATTGCCCAGCTAGTTCGTACGACATAATATCGCAATCTCCAGAAGGAGTTCCTTTTATTACGTTATGCTTCTTAATTTTTGAATTAGGGAAAATAGAAACGTAGAACTCTGCTGATTCTTTTGCTTCTTTATTAAACCAAAGATGTGGTGTTATTCTCTTCATATACAAAAAACTACATTGATAAGATGAAAGCTATTATCATAATTGAAGCTAGTTGATAGCTTATCATTACAAATATTTGCTTAGCCCAGAATTTTTTCTTGGTATTTCCCCAGATAACAGTTCCAACCTGTACAGGAACCAAGAATCCAAGCCATATCCAGAAAGCAATATGAAAAACATTAAATATAAGTAAGAGTGGTACTAGTGCCGCGAAAGATACAGTCATAAGTAGTGTTAGTAAAAGCTGAAGAAGATAGAATGGTGCCATTTTTTTCTGCATAGCTTTCATTTCTTCTTTAGACAAATTTGTAACTTCCATAATCTGCATCCACCATTTACCAAACATAGCTGGTGAATACCACAACGCTCCTAAAGCAAATTGTACTATGGTTGCTAATAAAACTAATTTAAAATTTATATCCATATATTTTATTAAAATTATTTAATTTATTAATTGTATAATGTAAACGCTAAAAAGGCTATATATGTCAAAAGTAGTATATAGGCCTGCCATCGCCTAAAGACTCTAGGGATAAAAATAGTAAACCCAATAAGAAGCATAATAGAAGAGATGCTGTTCATTTGTAAGTATGGGATAGCATCTTTCTCTACTGAGACAGGACGTATCAGAACACTCGTACCTAATATAAATAATGTATTAATAATATTTGAGCCGACGACATTACCAATCATTAAATTGTATTGCTTCTGTCTAACAGCAGTAATTGATGTGACAAGTTCTGGAAGTGATGTACCTATAGCGATAATTGTCCCTGCAATTACAAGCTCTGAGATACCGAAATACTGAGCGATCCATACAGCATTACTAGTAACAATATTACTTCCATATAAAAGACCAGCTAAGCTTGCAGTCGTAATAACAAACAATAAAGCAACTGAGGTTACTTTTGATAGTTTATTGTCGGTAATATCATCAACTTCTAAGCGTTCTGTATTTGCTTTCGTAATTCTATAAAGATAAAACCAATAGAAGAATCCGAGTAACAATAATATCAACCCTTCCATCTTAGTTAGAGCAGTGATTCCAAGACCAGAAGGAACAATACTCATTGTTAAGAGTATAAATGAAACGAATACAGCAAGAGATACTTGAGTCAGGCTATTTTTTGAGATTGAAACTTTTTTTGCAAAAAGAACTCCTCCAGCAAAAATAAGTAAAACGTTTGAAATATTACTGCCTAAAATATTTCCGAGGGCAATATCCCCATGACCTTGGATAGAAGCAATTACATTAACGCCAAACTCTGGAGCTGAAGTCCCTAAGGCTACAATTGTGAGTCCGATTATAAGCTTCGGTATGCCAAAACGCTTAGCGATAAGAGAACTACTAGCAATGAAGTAATCTGCTCCATATATAATTAAGAGTAGTCCTATAACTAAGATTAGTATATGTATAAACACAGATATATTATATCATCTAAAAATGCTTACCAAAAAACTCAATAAAATCAAGCTTTTTCTGAAAATGTAGTATAATAAAAGGTGTCTCGCGGTTTGAACACTATAGAGAAGTAGTTCTTGAATTATAGATTAAATACACTTTCAAGCGAGAATCACAAAAGTGTATATCAAACGTTATATATGAAGGAAGTCGATGAAAATCAAGAACATTTAAAAAGCCTTATATTACTTGCGAAAGCAGGCGATGATAAAGCTTTTGAGGAAGTATATAATACATACTATACTCCTCTATATCGTTATATTTTCACTAGGGTTAAGAACAGGCAGGAAGCTGAAGACATAACCGCAACTGCCTTTATGAAGATATGGAAATCTATATCTTCATGGGATATGAATCATACTTCCCCTATCTCTTTCTTCTTTACAGTTGCTCGTAATACACTCATTGATTACTTCAGAAAGAACGCCCATAAGGAAATTGTCTCTGATGAAGTCATCATGCAATACGCCGAAGAGAATGGTGATTCTGATAACGAAAGTATTTCTGTAGAATTACGAGGAGCTATTTTACAGGCTGTCTCGCAACTATCGGAAGACCAGCAAGAAATAATAACGCTTTTTTACACAAACGACCTGACTTACAAAGAAATAGCTGAGATTACTGGTAAAAAAGAAGACGCTATCAGACAGACCCACTCGCGGGCTATCAAAAGATTAAGAGATTTATACAAATATTAGATACATGACAAATCAAGAATTCGAAAACATTATAAAAAAGAGCCTTAAAACAAACGCGAGTCCTGACCGCGGCTCTTTTTCACACCTTCTTTCAATACTAAACAACCCTGTCACAGAAACAAAGCAGGTTCGTTATAGTATACAGACGCCAACGTCTAACATTATAAGTAGAATTACTAGTTTCATTAGTATCTGGAGATCAAATCGCATTATACTAGTGCCAAGTTTCATCTTGCTACTATTTATTGGAATCTTCTCTCTATCAATGCACACTACTACATACGGTTCAAGTATTGAGCAGTTAGCACAAAAGGATGAGTCCATTAAAGAACTAGCCATTGTCGACGATGACGACCCAGCACTCTCAATAACGGGGTTTGATGAGCCAGATATTAATGATCTTAGTATACTTCAAAATGACTTATAATTTTAAGAAAATGTTGGTAGGAATATTTGTTATTTTTACCTTAATACCAGGATTCACTTTTGCTGAAATAAACTTGTCTTTAGATACGAAGCAAGATACTGCTACAACTGATAAGGTTGCAGAAGTAAAAGAGGGTGATAGTAGTAAAGAAGAAGCCATCGATCCGAATGGTGACTTTTGCGTTGGGATTGATGAATACTCTACAAAGATAACTGACAAGATTAAAGAGGCTGAAACAAAACAGTTAGAGAATCAGGAAAATCTTGATAAAGATATCTCAAGCAAAGAAGATGATGCTGACGCAAAGCGTGCCATAAGTAGAACAGAAGCAGATACTAAGCGTACCCTAAACTGGACAAAGATGAGCGAGAAGGCCAAGACTGATACAGAGAAAGAAGCAGTACAAGCTTACCAAGTAGCTGTCCAGCAAGCCATTACTAGTCGCCGAAGTGATGTTGATGCAGCTGTGAAAGAATACCGTGATGGGCTAACTAAAATATTAAAAGATCATTATGATGCAATATATAAAGCTATTGGAATATTTGAAGAATCTATAAATACTAATCTTGGGATAGCAAAGATTGACTGTGAGAGTAAACTAATAGGAAGCGAAAAAATCAAAAACACTCTAGATGAACAGATATCAGTAGCTCAGAAAGTTCTTCAAGAAGCTCAGGATAAAGCTGATATGACAAAGAGCCTTGAACTCATAAAAGGGACTCGCGATAAAGCTATCGAAGTTGTAGAAGCTACATATAAAACAAATACAGATAAAGCTCGCGATGATTTGATCCTTGCACTCAAGAATCAATAATAAAAAGATCACATTTCTGTGGTCTTTTTATTATTGTGTTGGTATACTATATACATATGGAAGAAATCGTTATTACCCCTATAGAATGGTCTGCCCCCGAGTACAATCATAAGAAGCGTTCAAATGACTGGTTATGGAGTATCGGACTAACAGCTTTAGTTGGAGCTGTGCTTGCTGTTTGGTTTCATAATTATGTCTTTGCAATATTCATTATTATCTCTGGAGCTTGCCTCATTCTCTTTACTATTCGTGAACCACAGAGTATAACTTTCGTTGTTAAAACAGAAGGTATCACTATCGGTAAAGATGAACACATCTGGAAAGATATAAAAGGTTTCAATATTAAGAAAGGCGAGCCTTATCATAAACTCCTTATTATGACGTCAAAGAAGTTCTTACCTATATACACTATCCCATTCCCTTCTGACTTGTCTTCACAACTAAAAGATGCTTTAAATAAAGTGACTCCGAAGATTGACCTTGAGGAATCTCGCTCAATGGTCTTCATGGAGAAGCTCGGCTTCTAGATTTTATACAAAGTTAATTAAGAAATTATACATACCCATCCCACATACACCTTGTAGAGGTGTATCTTTGTTTGGTATACCTATATCAATTTCTGTACTTCCTGTTTGAGGTAGGATTTTTTGAAAACCAACAGACCTTATTACTAGAGAAGCTGAGCAGTCATATATTCCTTTTGTTTTTACGATAAGCTTTGTTGGGATACCAGCTTTCGCAATTGAAAACTCTGGTGAATATCCACCACCTGCTGTTATGGTTATATACTGGACACCGTCTCTTATTTCTGAATTCTCTACTGGGGTATCTGCTGTACCATTTTGGGGACCTTTTAATCCTCCCCAGAAAATAATACCTATGCCGATGATTAACCCAAGAGTAATAATAACTAAAGTAGTTTTGTTCATAAAATAATTATAATCTATATATTAAACAATGGTCTAATAATACCAATTCCAGCAAGTCCTCCCAATAGGGAGAATATTCCAAGCCCAACAACAACCACTCCTGCGACTTTAAAGAATAGTGGGGCAAATTTTGAATGCGCTAGTGATGCTGATCCAAATGAAAGTAAGGCAAGTACTGGGAAAGTCCCTAGAGCAAAGGCAAACATTATCAAAGCTCCAGTTAAAAATGACCCACTTGAAAGTGCTGCGATCTGCATAGATTGAGTAAAACCACATGGTAAGAAGAAAGTTCCAAATCCAATTAGAAGTGGTGTCAGAGTTTTATGTTCAATTTTCCTAAAAAATTTAAAAATTCCAGACGGTAGTGTGATTTTACTCTTGGCAAAAATCCCCATCAAATTGAGACCGAGTAGAAGCATAACAGTAGCTGCTATTAGTCCGAGTATTGCACCAAGAGTAAAGCTAATACCTATAGCACTCCCAAGCATCCCTAGTAATCCTCCAAGAATTGCAAAACTTACAATTCTTCCTACATGGAATAATACAAGATTCTTTTTATCATCTATATTATCTTGTGATACTTTTGCAGACAAAGAAAGTATTAATCCCCCAACAATTGCAAGACATGAGGAAACTGATGCTATAAGTCCGATAATAAAACTAGTAATAGGTGTGGTCTTACCGCCAATACCGAAATTCAGAAAACCTGACTTCTGTAAAAGGAAAAATAGTACCAAGAAAACAAGACCTAGTGGTATAGCTTTCCAAATGACATCATCCCCTTTCTTTTCTTGAGTTACCTTTTCTAATGAAAGGGAGTAGCCGTTTGGTTTTATTTTGCTTGTGAGTATCTCTGTTAATTCTTGAGGACTCACGTCACTATCAGTCTCTACTTCTACTGTTTCACTTTTTAAATTTACTTGTGCATTTATGATCAAATCTTGCTCGTTTAAGATATCCTCAATCAAGATTTTGCATGACGCACAATGAGTACCCGACACATGGAATTTATATTTATTCATATTTATAATCTTTTAGTTTTAATCCTCAGTGAGTTCGACACTACTGAGACACTTGATAATGCCATTGCCATACCTGCAAATACAGGATTAAGTAACCATCCAAAAATAGGATAGAATACTCCTGCTGCAAGTGGGATACCTATGATATTGTAAAAGAATGCCCAGAAAAGATTCTGCTTTATACCCGTCATTGTTATCTTTGAAAGCTTAATAGCTTTTGAGAGTTTAGAGATATCGCCACCGAGTAGTGTAATCCCTGCTGACTCTATCGCTACATCAGTTCCTGTACCCATAGCAATACCTACATCAGCTTGGGCAAGCGCTGGAGCATCATTAACCCCATCTCCAGCCATAGCCACAATCCTACCTTCCTTTTGTAGTTCTTTGATTTTCATAAGCTTATCTTGAGGCAAGACATGAGCAACAACTTCATCTATCCCAACAAGAGAAGCCATATACTTTGCAGCCCTTTCATCATCTCCAGTGAGCATTATTACTTTTATACCAAGCTTGTGTAGATTTACTATTGCTTGTTTTGATTCAGGCTTTATCTCATCGGCAATCATTACAAAACCTAGAACTTTATCTTTCGTAGAAAGTATAACAGGGGTCTTACCTTCTGATGTAAACTGCTCTATCTTTGACGTATCAAACTTAATGCTTAAATCTTTAACTAACTGAGCATTCCCAGCATAGTATTCTGTATTTTTGATTACACCTGTAATACCTTTACCTTCAATATTATTAAAGAGAGCTACATCATTTATTGCGATATCCTTTTCTTTCGCATAGTTAGTTATCGCGTGAGCTATCGGATGCTCTGATTTACTTTCAAGCGAAGCTAGAAGTGATATGAGTTCATTATCTTTTAAGTCAGATAGATTTTCTATATTCATGAGCGTTGGTTTACCTAGAGTTATTGTCCCTGTCTTGTCTACAATGACTGTATCTACTTTATGCAGCTTCTCGAGTGTGGCTGCATCTTTAATTAGAATTCCTTCGCGAGCTCCTTTACCAACTCCAACGATAACTGCAGTCGGAGTTGCAAGTCCAAGTGCGCATGGACAAGCAATTACCAAAACCCCAACAAAAGAAACTAGTCCAAAAGATAGAGCTTGAGATAGTCCAAGTGGACCGATACCAAACGCAAGCCACGCTCCTAGAGTTAGAAATGCAATAACGATTACAATTGGAACAAAGACACTTGAAATCCTATCAGCTAGTGCTTGTATTGGAGCCTTTGATCCTTGGGCTTCTTCTACCATTGTTATAATCTGCGCGAGCAGTGTCTCTGACCCTACTTTTGTAGCCGAGAATATGAACGATCCTGTAGTGTTTATAGTTCCAGATACTACAGTATCACCTATTTTCTTTTCTACTGGCATTGGTTCACCAGTAACCATAGACTCATCAATAAATGAGGCACCCTTAGTAATCACTCCATCGACAGGAATTTTTGTTCCTGGTTTTACGACAATTAAATCTCCATGGACAACTTCATTTATAGAAACTTCCACTTCCTTACCATTGCGTATGACCAGTGCTGTTTTAGCTTGAAGGGTTAGGAGCTTCTCTATCGCATCCCCCGTTTTCACTTTTGAGCGAGCTTCTAGATATTTACCTAAAGCAATAAAAGTAATAACAACAATAGTCACATCGTAATATGTGTGATCTACATTTATAAAAGGTTTCAAGACATCTTCAAATGCGGTAACGGCGAAACTATATAAAAAAGCAGAGACAGTTCCTATTCCGATAAGTGTATCCATGTTCGCTTTACCATATCGAAGGAAACGATAGAACCCCATAAGATACGGCCTACCAACTACGAATAACATATATGTCGCAAAAATTGGTAAGAGATGGTGAAAAAGTTCTTTCAATGTATAGCTCATCATAGGAACAGCTTTGTATTGAGCTAAAATATCCCAAGTCATCACGAAAATACTGAAAATAGCTAGTGGAATAGCCGACAGGACTTTAGATTTCATATCTTTTATCTCTTCAAGCTTTTCTTTCTTTGATTGATTGAGGTCTAAGTGCTCGGCGTGTTCATTCTCGCTCATACCCATTTCTTTCGCACTCATATTATGATTACTGTGATCCACAGGCTCGGGAACTACTAAACTATAACCAAGTGGTTCTAATTTCTTATTGAAAGACTCTGGATTAGTTTTAGTTCTATCAAAAGTTATCTTGGCATTCTCAGTACCATTGTTCACAGATACCTCTTCTACCCCATCAATCTTCTTGACGGTTCTCTCGATAATGCTTGCACATGATGCGCAATGCATTCCTTTTATTTTGTATATCTGTGGTTTGTTCATAATTACTTCCTCTTTAGTTTGTAAACTTTCAGTATTTCAGTTGTAGCTTTACCTGTCTCACCTTTCTTAATCTGGTTTACTACACAGTGACTTAGGTGACCCTCCATAAGCATATCCTCGACATTTGAGAGACCTTGCTTAATAGCAGACGTTTGAGTGATGACATCAATACAGTAAGTATCATTCTCTATAAGCTTTTGAAGCCCACGAACCTGCCCTTCTAAAATTTTTAATCTTCTTATCATTTTTTGTTTATTTGTATGCATAAAACAAGTATACCCCCTAGGGGGTATACTTGTCAACTAGTGAATTACTTCTTCTTTTTATATTCCACCAAACTGCCGGCTTCTATCTCGATAGGGTCGGCTTTTCTGAAGTATTTTTCTACACCTTTCGGATAGGCATCTTCGTGAGGAGAGTCATCGAGCGCTGCCCCTATCGCCCATAGATCTTTGTCTGATATAATCCAGTCTTTCCCAAACTTTTTTAAATCAAATGGCTTTGAGAAGCTCTGTAATGTTTTCACTCCATCGCTGTTTGTGAAGTATTCATGGAAGTACGACATCGCAAGCTCGCGGACACTCTTGTAGACTGGTTCGCGATAGCGGAGTACAGCGTGGTTCGTCTTTGATATTGCTCCCCATCGGCCACCTTCTTTAAATAGAGTTACGACGTGATCGAAGTCACTTTTGGCACTTTTTAGATCGAGCAACAGTGGCTTCCTCTTGTGAAACCAAAGTATTGCTGCTGCAAGATAGGCTCCTTCGAGGCAGTGAGCAGTGCCACGCGCGAGAGTTACGCGTGGAGAGGAACAAGTCTCCCCTTTTTCTTCAAAGTTAGCGGGTAGAGTATTTAGAAAGTCTTGAATCTTGGATGGAGTATCTAGCTTTTTAAAAATTACTATTTCTTTTTCATTTAGTCCGAACACCTATAAATTATATCACTTTATTCTAAATTTTAATTTTTATATAAATCTAAAAGTGATTCTTTTGATAAAAGAGCAATTTTTGGTGGTTGAGATAAATATTTAATAGTTATAAATTTTGATATCATATCTTTTACTCGATTCCTTTGTTTATTATTAGAATTAACATCCCATTTATTTTTATCATCATTATCAATTTCAAAAATTTCAATACCTAGACTTTTTGCAATATCAGTTTTATTAGCAAGTACAGAGTATGCAGTAAAATAATCAATTTTACTTAATTCTCCTGTAGGATTCTCTCTTATTTGTTTAGCTATATCTTCAAAATCAGAACGAGTCTCTTTTTCTAATTTATCTTGTAAATCAGAAAATAATTTCTTTAGTATTTCATATTGTTTCTCTTTTGATTTAAAAATATCTTCATCATACTTAGAAAGCTCATCTTTAACAAATCTCTCTGAGATACTCCCAAATCCATCAATATGCATTAAACTAACATTGAATTCTTTTGCGCCATCTTTCTTCATTAGATAGTCATATAATTCAGGATGAGCTTTTTCAAATTCTACTGATTTTGGTCTTTCTTTACTATTTCTATCAAATTTTTCAACAGTAACTACATCTCCCATATATAGCCATGTATGCTCTTCTTGTTTTTTTGATATTAAATTTTTTATTGATTCCATTCCCATACAGTTATAGTATATCAAACTTATAAATTTATTTTTCTATACACCTCTGAAAGCAAGTTGTGAATATAGTGGATTATTACTGCAAGCCAAATAGTACCAGCCCACAGAGTAACGATTGATGCTATTGGACCGAATATTAGCCCAGCGTATAGAACTTGATGAATAGTTTCTCTCTTTGTTTGCCACTTGGAGTTCTTAAAATGCCATAGTCCAAACAGGACAGACGAAATAATAATAGATAAAATTGGATTCAAAAATAGGAATAATCCAAATAATATAAATCCTCTGAATATTATTTCTTCATAAAGACTAGATAGGAATGTAGAGACTCGCCACGGGTAGCGACCGTAGGTTTTACCAGTTTCCTTATATTCTTTCCTTTGAGTGATAACTGCAAGAGTAATAAGTCCACAAATAATAATTATCTGTATAAAAGGAGTAAGAAATCCTATTTGTTTAAAACTTAGTACTTCTAGATAAGTCATTGCTTTACTGTGATCCCGGTAGGAATCGAACCTACATCATAACTTCCGCAAAGTTACGTCCTATCCATTGAACGACGGGATCATATAACGTTTTAAATCTACAACATTAACGACATATTCGCAAGTAAATAAAAAACACTCGCTAAATACATAGCGAGTGTCAAATAAGTTAAAAGAACAAAACTAATCCCTAAATATCACAATGGTACCCTTAGGAATTTTGTTTCCGTCTACATCATCTCCAGTAAAAACTTTACCATCAGGAAAGCGATAGAAGGTTGATGCTAGATTGTAGTCTTTCCCTACAATACTATAGGCGGTTCGGTCTTTATCGACCTTACCACCATAAACATAACCAACTAAAACTTTTGTCCCTAAAGGTAATGAATTCAACTCATTCTTAGTGAGCTGCTTACCAGTTAATATTCTGCCGTCAGAAAAGAAATATATAGTAGATTTACTATCATAATCTTCTCCAGCGATTGAATATACACCTTTAGATGTTATAGTCCGGAATCCTTCAAAATCATCATCCGCCCCTTCCTTCTTTTCTTCTTTTGGCTCAACAGGTTCATCTTTTTCAACGACCTCTTGTTTACCATATAGAATTTTAAAAAGGTATGGGTCAGCATTTGTAAGACGTTTTGCTTTTACATCAGGATCAGTGGAAAAAGTATTACCTAATCCCAACTGCTTCCTTACGTAAGATGTTGCGAACAACATCCCACAACGCTTACGACCACGATGATTTTTGGAATACCATTCGTTCGGCACATCATAGGCAATCATTGAGTGGGTCATCACCTGCTTGTCAGCCAAATGATAGCTCTTCTTTAGAGAGAAAATTAATTTCTTTAAAGAAGATATCTGTTTGACTGTCGGCTTTCTATTGTGATAACCAACCACTTCGATACCTATGGAAGTATTAGAGAGGTTTGTTCTTCCACTCCACATACTTCTCCCAGCGTGCTTTGCAATTTTGTTTGTACTAATAACAGTGTAGATTACACCATTAGTAGTGACTAAAAAATTGCATGTACCTTGTTTTACTACCGCATTTAGCGAGGAAGTGTTACTTCCTTCTGTAGTATGCAGGACAATCATGCTGGTTTTTGTTCTTTTCGGACGCTTTTTATCCCACTTACTAAGTTTATTTACATAAACTTGAGCATTTGAATATAAAAAGCAAACTAGCAGTAGCACTGCGAGGCATACAACTTTTTTCATATTGCTGGTTTTAGGTTTTTAAAGAAATTACCTTGTATTATACACCAAAAAACCTTAAATGTCAAGTAGATATATTACTTCCCTTCGGCCCAATCTCTGATTTCTTTGAGAGTGACTTCGCCACAGAGAGTCTTCCCTGTTTCTTGATTTAGAAAGAATGGCACTCCACCACAAGGTTCTGCTTCGCAGTCGAGCTTCTCACAAAGTGCATTATTCTTCTTATTGTGCCAGATTTCTAATTTTTCTATTTTGATTCCTTCTTTAGTTAGCTTATCGATGAATTTCTCCATTCGGATACAATGCGGACATTCAAGTCCATAGAAGAATAGTAAGTTTTCCATACGAGCATTATATATGAGTGAGTATAAAAAACAAAACCGCCATCTGGCGGTCTGTTCTCTACTTTGTGATTTTAGATAGTCTAGCTTTCTTGCGAGATGCAGTATTCTGCTTGAATACTCCTTTCTTTGTCGCCTTGTCGATAGCTTTGTAAGCAGTAGGAAGAAGTTTCTTTGCATCGGCATTCTTCTTTGCTTTTACTAGCTTTTCGATATCTTTGATTGCTTCTTTGACAGCTTTTTTATTGCGATCATTAGCAGCTTTCTTAACTAGAGATCCACGTAGTGCTTTTTTTGCTGATTTTGTAATTGGCATATTTTTATAAGTTATTAGTATTCTCTTCACCGAGACACGGATAAAAGTGAATATGTGTATACTACCAGAAAACATATATAAAGTAAACGTTCTGCAAAATCGTGAAAACTTAGTATAATAGGACTATGATTGCCCACATAAAAGGAACCATAATTCATAAATCCGACAAATTCCTAGTCGTCGATGTTGCTGGCGTGGGCTACAAGGTCTTCGTCGCCCCAGACTCTCTCCTATCTTTAGATGAAGGCAGTATCGTCTCCCTATGGACATATATGGCCGTCAGAGAGACTGCTCTTGATCTATATGGATTCACTACCAAGGAAGAGATGGACTTCTTCGAGCTCTTGCTCGATGTCTCTGGTATTGGTCCGAAGTCTGCGCTCTCTATACTCTCAGTCGCATCTATCAATACTCTGAAGAAAGCCATCGCCACTGGCGACACTAGCTACTTAAACAAGGTCTCTGGTATCGGCAAGAAAACTGCCGAGAAGATAGTCGTCGAACTTCGTGATAAACTCCAAGCTCATAAAGGTGAAGATGGAGAGAGTAACGGCCTCCGCGATGAAAGCGATATAGTTGAAGCTCTCAAGTCTCTCGGCTACTCACAAAACGAAGCTCGTGATGCTCTCAAGAAAGTAGACGAAAAGACAGAGGGCACCAACGCCCGCATTAAAGAAGCTCTCAAAATACTAGGAGGAAAGTAGCATGCCTGAATTACCAGAAGTTACAACAACAGTAAAAGGATTGCAGAGAGTTCTTCCGAAGAACACTATTGTCGATGTCTGGACTGACCTTGCCAAGAAGAATCCGATAAAGCAGTTCCGAGAAACAATAAAGAATGAAGTCTTCTTCAAGAAATTTAAAAATACAGTCAAAGGCACAAAGGTTATAAACGTCGAGCGCCGAGCGAAGAACATACTGATAAACCTCGCCAATAAAGAGACCGTCCTCATCCATCTGAAGATGACCGGACATATTATCTACGGTAAGTATGTCTATAATAAGAAGGAGAATAAGTGGACTCCAGCTAAAGACGAACGCGAAGCTCTGCATGATCCATTCAACCGATTCATCCACGTCGTCTTCTCTCTTTCAAATGGCAAGCAGTTCGTACTTTGTGATTCTAGAAAGTTCGGCAAGGTTACGATTATGCCGACCGCAACCGCTCATGAGACAGTTCACTTAAGCGGTATAGGACCTGAGCCACTCGATAAGAGCTTCACACTGGTGAAGTTCAAAGATAGATTACTAAGTAAACCAAACGGCAATATTAAGACAGTTCTGATGGACCAGTCAGTCATCGCTGGCATCGGTAATATTTATTCTGATGAGATGCTCTGGCTTGCCGGCGTCCACCCAGAATCCAAGCCAGCTAAACTTCCAAAGAAAGAGCTCGAGTTACTTTATAAAGGGATGCAGAGTGTGCTTAAGAGTGGTATTGATTTTGGTGGTGACTCGATGTCCGACTATCGCGATATCGATGGCAAGCGTGGCAACTTCCAGAACCATCACAATGTCTATAAAAAGAAGAATGAACTTTGTGGGAAGAAAGGCTGTAAGGGTGTTATAATGAGGAAAGTTATCAATGGTCGCAGCGCTCACTACTGTAGTGTGCACCAAAAATTATTCTAAAATATTATGATGAAAAAAATAAAAACAAATGGCGGAGAAATGGATTTCCTAATTATGATTCTACTTTTCCTAGTAGTTATATTTATTATCTGGGTGCTAACTGGTGGTCAGAATAATGCGAGTAAAGATAAGCCTTTCATCACTCCTGGTAATGACCAGAGTGCTCCTCTACAAGTCTACGGTCCAGGTGAGAAGCCAAACTAAGGCTTAAGTATTCTAAATAGTGCGACCCCTGTCGCCACAGAGACGTTCAGAGACTCTTTCTTCCCATACATTGGGATCTCTATTATCGTATCGCAAATACCGAGCACCTTCTTATCGAGGCCTGTGACTTCTGGTCCGACTATTATGGCAACCTTCTTTGGAGTTTTTACTTTCCGATAGTCGACTGACTTCTTATCTTGCTCAAGAGCTATGATGTGGTAGCCATCTTTCTTTAGAGATTTGATGAGTGGTACGAGTTCTTCTTGGTATTCCCAAGGAACCCAAGTCTCAGCTCCAAGTGCACTCTTGGCAATATCTTTCTGGACTCGGCCGAACTTATCCGTCGGTCGCGGAGTATACCCTACTAAGTAGACCTTATCTACCCCGACAGCATCCGCCGTCCGAAACATCGCCCCGACATTAATAGCCGAACGAATATCAGGGAGGATTAAAATTGAAGAATTCTTTTTCATTTAAAAATTATTTTTTATGTAAAATAAAAAATGGAATTTCATCAATGCCTATATAATTAAACATTTTATAATTTGCGCGTCTAGCTTTTTCTGATAGCTGATGCATTTTTAAATTAATTTTTGGAATAAAAGGATAAAACCTAATTTCTTGATGACTACCTTCTTTGTCTTTCCATTTAAAATTTGTAATTAAAGGTGGAACCATATAGCCAGATTTCATAACTTTTGAAATTACATCCCATCCAGCTCCAAAAATTACAGGTTTGGGTTTTGAATTATTTGTCTTTACTTGAGCACGAAAAAGGCAACCTGTGCATTGTATATCATATAAAGGATAGTTCTTAGGAAGTACCATGAGACTTTTACCACAATTAGGACATGGTATAAGTTTCACTACTTCAATCTCTCCTATATCTCCTGATTCTTGGCTTTTAGACATGAAGTCATTAGATCATTTTTATATATTAGATGCAAGAAACAAGAATTGGTTTTGTTGATTTTAACGCTTAAATATGGTATTTTTGTTTAATCGCCCTCGTAGCTCAGTCGGTAGAGCAGCTCCCTTTTAAGGAGATGGTCGTAGGTTCGATTCCTACCGAGGGCACATTAAGTTATCCACATATCGTTTGATTTATGCACATACTGTGGTGTATAATGTATGCAAGGTAGTTTACATAAGACTTTTACATTCACCCCAATGATAGAGGGTTCATATTTAGGAAGATTTTATGTAGATGGGATAGTTAGTGTGATTTGTGTTAAATATTAAGTAACGCAATTGCAACCAGTTCTTTATCTAAAAGCTCAAAAGGCTTAGGAGCCTGTTCTCGAGAGATCGAGGCTAGACTCCTAAGCCTTTTCTTTTTGTCTGTCTGCGCAGGCAGGTCTTATTTAGATAAAGAGGAAAGGATGAACTGCTCAAGCCCAATAGTAAAATCGAGCTCCCCCCTGTGGGCTCTGTGGTATAGAGAGACAATCGCACTCGATTGACTCTTCAACTCATCTTTCGTAAACGAACGGCTACCGCCGATAATCATCGACTTAATCTTCCAGAATATAAGTCCAGAGATTGCTTCTGGCTGAACTCCCTTCTCTATCTGCTCACAATATAGTATCCAAGTACCAACCTTATCCCTCTTGGCAAACGAATCCACAATAGCGAAAGTGTTCGGCTTTGGTTGCTCCCTCTTCTTCTCCTCGAAGCGTTCCGCTTCACCGTACTTTTTATACTTCTTCTCATCTACGGCTTTGAGAGCATCCTCGATAAATATAAACATAGAGTCGGACTCTTGGAGTAGGCCGAGGTCTTTCGTTGAGAGTTCGACTAGTCCTTCCCCTAGGACATTATCGACTTGAATTACTGGTGAACCACCGAAAAGGTTCTGACTTCCGGAATACTCGATGAGCTTTTCTCTAGAAGTCTCTGACTGAGGAAGCTTAATAACTTCGCGACCTTTTGTGATCGACTTTGTATAGTCACTTCTTTTTTTGATATCGTTACCGACTAGAATATAAATCATAACCAGCTACCAACTTTCTTTTTGTAATCTAAATAGACTTGACCGTACTTCTTCTCGAGCAACTTCTCTTCTTCTCTTAGAAAGATTAGCTTCGTTATGATTGAAGCGATTAGTAAAAATACAAAAGTGAAGAATGAGTTTAGTATTATCGCAAGACCTAGAGTCATAATAGTAAGCCCGATGTGTGTCGGATTGCGACTATACTTGTATGGACCACGTTCGAAATCTTTCTCGGTTCTGTTTAATCCAGTCTGCTTCTGCACACGAGCTGAGGTTGCTTGTGACCAGTAGATAAGTAGTGAACCCAAGATAATCATCGCAAAACCTACATAAGGGAAAAATGTCGCAGAAAAAAGATAAACATTAAAAGCACTATGGAAAATAGCTCCTAGAATAACAGCGATAAAGAACATAAAGTATGAATGCGAAAGGACGAAATGGACCATGCCATACTTGAAACTTTCATTTTTATGAAACTCGTCTAGGTCTTCTTCCATATAATATATCCTATCACTATTACAACTTTTTGCTACTATTTCAAGGCTTCCCAGTTCGCCCCTACTCCAGAGGATACTAGTAGTGGTACAGGGTCTAAATTCTTTAGAAACTCAGGAGGTATAGCGTTCTTCATCGCATTCTCTATTATCTTCATAGCTTCGTCTTTAACATCTTCCTTTATTTCATAGACGAGTTCATCGTGGACTTGTAGTAGTAGCCTTGCTTTATCTAAGATGCCAGCTTTCTCTAAGTCGTCATGAGCTTTCCTCATGCCTATTTTGATAATGTCGGCTGTAGCTGTACCTTGGATGGGAGCATTTGTTGCCATACGCTCAGCCATCGCTCGCATAAAAGGTAGTGGTGACTTAATCGCTGGAAAATATCTTTTGCGTCCGAATAGTGTCACTGTGTAGCCGTGCTCTTTAGCGAAAGTTTTAATACTCTCTAGATATGCAGCTATTGTCGGGAACTGAGCAAAGTAATTATCATAGAAAATTTGTGCTTCTTTACGATCAGTCCCAAGATTAGTCTTCAGTGCATTCACTCCCATCCCATAGAGTATGCCGAAGTTGATGACTTTTGCCCTACGACGCATATCGGCTGTAACATCTTTCTCGGCCACACCAAAAACTTTCATAGCTACGGCCGTATGAATATCTTTGCCATCTTTGAATACTTGAATGAAGTATGAATCCTGTGACAGAAGTGCGGCAACTCGAAGCTCGATCTGAGAGTAATCGAATGAAGCAAGAACGTATCCATCTTCAGCGATAAATGCATTGCGGATATTCTTACCTTTCTCTGTCTTGATAGGAATATTCTGAAGGTTCGGATTAGCCGCAGAGAATCGCCCAGTCGTACTACCGGCTTGGATGAAGTGAGCATGAAGTCGCCCATCTTTACCGACATACTCTGGAATTGTATCTATATATGTAGATAGTAGTTTTTGTAGTTCTCGATATTTCAGGATCTCATCGATAACTGGGTGTAGGTCGCGAATCTTCTCGAGCTCACTCTCACGAGTTGATCGTGCCCCACCGGCACTCTTCTTCATCCCCTTTACTGAAAGGCCAAGCTCATCGAAAAGGACTTCACCAAGCTGTTTAGGTGAGTTGATATTGAACTCACGGCCGGAATGCTTCCATATACTCTTCTCGATCTTTGAAAGTTCAGAATGGTACTCTTTAGAAAGCTTATTTAAATATTTGGTATCTACCTTGATCCCGACTTTCTCCATTCCTTCTATGATAGGTATTAAAGGTATTTCGATTTGTTTGTAGACATAACCAAGGTTCTCTTTATCTATGTCGGCTTCGAGCTTTCTGAAGGCTTCGTCTAGTGAGCTACTCCCTTTGTAGTTGATAATGTCGTCTAGGCTTGGATCTGTCTGTTCTGAGTCGAGTAACCAGAATGCGACTTTGGCTTTAGCGATTTTCTCTTTATCGGCTTCACTATAACTTTCTTCTTTTTTCTGGTCAGCAACTTTCTGATCTTCATTTGAAATAACTTCCACTTCTTCACAACTAACCACGGCTAGGAATCTGTTCTGCAAACTTTTGAATTCCATTGTACGGAAGAATTGAGCGACACTTTCTTTAGCAACTGTTTCTTTCCAAGTTTTCCTTGGTAATTCGAATTTTATCGGCGCATCACGACGAATGGTCGCTAAGGTTTTCGAAAACAGAGCTTCGTCTTCACCATCTTTCAAAAGATTAAAAACTCGCTCTGTTATGCCAAGAGCCCGAACTTTATCTGGGCTCTTCTTTATAGCTTGATACATCTTCTCGATTGTTCCGTACTCGCTTATGAGAGTTGTCGCTGTTTTCTCACCTATGCCTTTGATACCTATAATATTATCAGAAGGATCACCACGAAGACCTTTATAATCTGGCAAATATTTTGGTTCGAAATTAAATCTCTCTTTTACTTTTTCTTCATTGTATAAAATGGTATCGTTGATTCCTTTCTTTAATGTATAGACTCGGACTTTATCATCATCGACAAGCTGGAGTGTATCCATATCACCTGAAGCGACAATGACGTCGAGTTTTTTATCCTTTTTTGTCTGCTCGGTAATAGTTCCAAGCAAATCATCCGCTTCGAAACCTTCGTATTCATACATCGGCACTGACAATGCAGTAAAAAATTCTCGAGAACGAATAAGTTGGGCCACCAGAGCATCATCTGTTTTCGCGCGACCGGCTTTGTAATCAACATAGGCTTCGTGGCGAAAAGTTTTCTTTGGTAGATCGTAGCAAGCTACTATATAGTCAGGCTTGAGCTCAGTAATAATCTTAAAAAGCATAGTAGCCAAACCATAAATAGCCCCAGTCGGCTCGCCTTTACTGTTCATGAATTCAGGTAAGGCATGATAAGCACGATGTATAATCGCGTGAGTATCGAGCAAAACCAGCCTTTTATTTGTAGTCTTTTCCTTCGCCATATACCAATTATAGCATTTTGAGATAGAAAAAAATGAGTGCATTCCTGCACCCATTTTATACACCTAATGAATTTCTTAATTTAAGATCCATTACCTCCCATACTCTTTTTTTAAAACCTTCGACCTCTTCGTCAGGAAAAATAGTCATAGGCTCCAGCCAATAAATACAAATTGTTCTTGGTGAATACCACCATTGGCCACTTCTTGGTTTAAATAGAAATGTCCACGATAATACCACTGGTTGAATTGGCTTTCCTGTTAATTTAGATAAAGCAAATGCTCCATCCTCAAACGGTAAAAGGTATTGATCTTCATCTTTGTCTGCAGGAAGCCTTCGTCCTTCTGGATAAATAAGAATATTAAAACCATTTTTAATTTCGGTTATTATATTTCTAAAAACCATCTTACGAGACTTTTCATCCTTCCTGTCTATCGGAACTCCAATAAACTTTAGAAAAAATGAAGCGAGAAAGATTCTTTTCACCTCTGAAGCATAGACAACCTTCCATTTAAACCAAACCATTATGACAGAGTTGAGTGCATCATCTACCCAGGAACAATGATTAGAAACGACAATGACTTGTTCTTTAGACATTTCCCCGTCAAAGTCGAGTCGGACGCCTAAAATAAAAAGTATTACTATTGATATAGTCCACATGACTTTATAAATAATATTTTTAATGGGTAGAGAAACTATTAAGATCCCAGTAATCCCAAGAAAAATAAATACCGGCACAGATATAATCCATGTTATTACGGTCGTTATCTTATCAAAAGTCTTACTTGGTTTAAATACAAAGAAATCTTTAGATCTTAAAACTATGTAAAAAAACATTAGTGCGTAATACACATAAACAGTTGTGTATATAGTGTGGTGCCGAATTATAAAATAAGGCAATGCTATTGTTAAAATAGCTAGAATTATTGAGGGTATAAGCCATGCCCTCAACTTCCACATTCTTTTTTGCATAACTTATACTTTTAGGGTTTAACAAAATTGTTTATTTGAACCCAATACTACCACACATCGACAGAAAAACAACCTAGAATTCTATTTCGCGAGTATCACCATCTATATGTGAGATTTTGACAGTGAGTGCATCTTTAGGAATACAATCTGGCACATTCTCTGGCCATTCTATTATTATGAGGTTATTTTTATCTTCTAAGATTTCTTGCCATCCAAGCTTCATTAATTCTTCACTCTTTTCTAATCGATAAGCATCAATATGTATTAAATATTTAAATTTTTCATCTGTCACCTCGTACTTTTTCATTATCACGAATGTTGGTGAGATTATATTTTCTTTCACTTTAAGTTGCCTAGCTATTTCTTGAGTAAGAGTTGTCTTCCCTGCTCCAAGTTCACCACTAAGAGAAATAACAGTGGCGTTAGTTAAATCTAACTCCCGAGCCTTCTCTAATATAGAGGCTGTCACCTGTGGTACTGTGTCGCGTGTCATTTTCATATGGATATCTTAACACAAAACACCCCACATTTTACGTGGGGTGTTTTGATTAGAAGATATTAGTAGTGTGTAGTTGTTGTACTTGATCCACCTGGGACTGTAGTATGAACTACTTTACTGCCATAGTATCTGCGAGTTAGTAATATGATTAGCAATATTAGTATAAGGATTAGTAACCAACCTATAAGACCAATACTTGCTAGACCTGACCAGAATGCAGAGGCTCCTAGAACATTTCCAAGGTCTCTTGGATTGTTCAGTACATAGGCAATTGCGTTTTCTTGCGCACCACTTGGACTTGTATATACGAGAACCGCTGTTGTTACGATTTGCGCAACACCTGATGTTATAGCATCAACACGGCCTTGTAAGTACACAACACCTTCAGCGTTTGGAAGTAGATCTTCAAGAGGTACAGTTAATGTATTTGTATCTGTTGAATATGTTCCACGTGAAGAATTTATAAGAGTAATACCTTTTGGAACTATAACCTGAAGAACTGGTTTAGTAAGAGTTTTCTTGCCGATGTTCTTGTAAGTTACAGTGTAGTCAACGATATCACCAAGACCAATGTACTGGTAACGATCTTCGATCTTAAGCATTATTGGAGATTCAGTACCAACGACAGTTGTACCCTGAACAATGACTTGTCTTACAGTATTTACAACTGTTCCTTGTGTCTGGAAGACTTCAAGTTTACCGTATGATAGACCACCTGAACATTGTGATACGAAACGGTAGAAGTATGAAGTGTTCGGAGATAGACCTGTAACTATGTCACTGAATGTTCCACTTGCTGTACGAGCAACTGTCCTTGAACCTAGGTTAACAGTCGTACCATATTCGAAATATGAAGCACCTGTAGAACCTGTAAGTAATCCGTTTAAGGTTGCAGAGTTCTGAGTTACATTTGTTGCAACTGTTGTAACAGCACAAGCATTGTAAACTGGAGGTGTAATTATTGTAGGGTTAACCACTACATATACAGTACGAGTTTGTGTACCACCTGAACTACCGTATGCAGTTAGAGTATATTGAGCATTGTTTGAAGGATAGATTATTTGAGAACTACTGTATACATTACTTGAGATACCAGGACCATAAACACTTACTGATGTACAACCATATGTACTCCAAGAAAGATTTAGCGCTCCACCTTGCTGGATTGTAGTAGAGGTAGAACCGTTAGCTGTGAAGTTTGAAATTGTACAGTAAGATTGATTGTTGTTATCTACATTTACGTACACAGTACGAGTCTGTGTACCACCTGTATTGCCATAAGCACTAAGAGTATATGTACCTGAATTACTTGGGTAAGTAGTAACACTATTACTTAGGCTTGAACTGTAGTAGCCATTTGGACCTGATACGTTCACTGAAGTACATCCGTATGTATTCCATACAAGGTTTACTGAGTTACCAGATGTTATATAAGCTGTAGTAGAACCGTTAGCTGTGAAGTTTGAAATTGTACAGTTTGATTGAATATCATTTACATTTACATATACAGTACGAGTCTGTGTACCTGTATTACCAGTTGCAGAAAGAGTATATGTACCTGAGTATGTTGGATAAGTATTAACACTATTACTTAGACTTGTGTTAGAGAAACCGTTAGGGCCTGATACATTTACTGAGGTACAGTCATTTGTATTCCAAGATAAATTTACAGAGTTTCCTGATTGAATAGTAGTAGAACTTGAACCGTTCGCTGTGAAGTTTGAAATTGTACAAGAACTTCCACCTCCACCTCCACCTCCATTAGTTCCTACAGCAAATGAGAATATTACTGTTCCCCAGTCACCATCGCCGATAGTGCCAAGAGAAACTCCACTACCAAACGCTTCATAACCAGTTTGTCCGTTTGGAAGAGAGATGCCAGTATTTGAACCCATCTTAAACCATTTAGCTTGACCAAATGTTAATGTCTGAGAACTTGTTAAATTAGCTGTAACCTGACTTAGATTTAATGTACCAGCACTAGAAGTAAGACTTCCTGAGAAGCTAAATGTAGTGCTAGGATTTGAAATCGACCCTGCAGGTGACTGAGTTAGATGAATAACTGAATTATTCGCATTTGTATTGTTTGTATTATCATAATACACAGCGACATTTATAGTTTCACCCTGGTTGGCAGAAACACTTGTACGAGTCCAACAACCATTTGAACCATCTTGAATACCTACACCTGTAGTGTAGTTACCTATAGTTAGAGGTAGTGGACAGTCTCCTGGGAATGTATTCCACCCAGAAGCAATCGCACTATTCCCTACGAAAAGCAGCGCAAGCGCTAAGAATCCGACTATTATTTTTTTCATATAATTTTTCATTATAATTATTAATTAAACTTACAATTTTAAACCTTCAACGTTTCGATCCGTTCAAGACTTAAAAAAGTAAGGAAGTATTGCAAGCAACACTTCGCTTACGTAATTTGCTCAATAACCTCTGTATGGAGTTCCTCTTGGCATCGTGCGACGACCAGCTGGAATTCCTCCACCTCCTGGATTACCATTGGCAGGTATACCTTGGGGCATAGTGCGAATAGTTTGTTGAGGTGCGTAGTAAGGTTGCTGACGTCTTTGCATATTAGCATTAACATTAATCCTTACCATTACATAGGTTCTCCTTCGTTCATCATAAACCCTTCTATTTTCATAGACTGGTTCACAATTACAACTTGGGCCACCTTTGTAACTCCTTTCCTGTGGTTTCTCTTCTTCCTCTTCCACTTCTTTTTTGACCTTAACGATCTCATAAGTAGTGTCGCGGATGACAACATTTGCATAAGTTACAGTTGGAACCACAGGTTTCTCCTGGATGATCTTAACCTGGTCTACGGGACGCAAGTATTCGATTTGATTACCACATACAGCTGCATAATAGTTTCCATTTTTGGTGTACACTTTTTCTCCTTTCGGAAAAATTATGTAGTTTTTATCACCAGAATTATGTTCACTATCAATAAAGCGTACATAGTAATCTTTATCCAGAACGATAACTTCAACGCCCGGAGGATAACCTCCGTTATAAACCATTTTCGCTTCAGGTCTTGTTGACCAGAAAGCTCCTTTGGTTATGTTGTTGAAACCATCATAACGAACAGTTCCTAATACAACTTCGGTTTGAGCTTTTGTTTGGTTACAACCCAAAAGGGCTAGAACCAAAATTACAATGTACTTTGTTAACTTTTTCATTTTGGGTTGTTTAAGTTTTTTCAGCGGTATTGCTGTATTTAATTCCTATAAAATAAGAAGCAAATACAGCAATACTGTAAAAACTAGAGAAAACCCATTTGCCTAAATGTTAGCATACTTTAATACAAATGTCAAGGGCACATATATAGGCCTAATAAGTTATAATAAGCTGGTATGACTATACAATTTAACGAAGAAGAAGAGAGTAAAAACCTTGCTGATCTACGAAAACAAGAGGAGGAGGACCTAGTGCAGATGCTAGCCCAATCTAAGTACGGAGTACCGGGAGTAAACCTTGCAAGTATGCCTATTGATAACGACGCTCTACGTACAATTACAGAAAAAGAAGCTCGAGAAGAACAAGTCGCTCCTTTTAAAATGCTTGGGAAAGATGTTCACATTGCTGTTCACTCCCCTCAAAAAGATAGACTAGAAAGAATGACTCAATACTACAATGAGCATGGTTATAACCCACACTTCTATATGGCTTCTATGGCAAGCTTAGAGAAAGCTTGGGAACGATACAAAGAAATATCTTATGCATCAGAATCAAAAGCCGGAAGTATCGGCGTTTCTGGTGAGACACTTAAGAAAATAATGGAAGGTATCAAAAATATCGAAGATATCAAAGCCGCCATTACAGAAACAGAGAAAGATAAGTCACATACAACTTCACATATACTAGAAATTGCTCTTGCTGGAGCAATCGCTATTAATGCATCTGACCTACACTTCGAACCAGAGGAGAATACTGTTCGTCTGCGTTTTCGTCTTGATGGAATACTCCATACAGTGATGGAAATTCCTCCGAACATTCATAAATACATAAACTCTCGTATCAAACTCCTATCTGGTCTTAAAATTACCGCTCAATCTATCGCTCAAGATGGACGATTCAGTATATTCCTTGATAAAGATGAGATTAGTCTTCGTGTCTCTCTTATCCCTGGTGCTTATGGCGAATCTATAGTGATGCGTATCCTAAATCCGAAATCTATCCGAGTAAAGCTTGAAGATATGGGAATTGAGCCGAAACTCTTTGAGGTGTTCATGCGTGAGATCAGAAAGCCAAACGGGATGATCCTCCTTACAGGTCCGACTGGTTCCGGTAAGACAACAACTCTTTACTCATTCCTACAGAAAATATATTCAACTGAGATAAAGATTATTACTATCGAAGATCCTATCGAATACCATTTACCAGGCATCACTCAAACTCAAACTGAAAGTGAGAAAGGTTATACATTCCTTGAAGGTTTACGTAGTGCACTTCGTCAGGACCCAGACGTAATCATGGTGGGAGAAATCCGCGACAGTGAGACGGCCAAGATTGCTGTTGAGTCAGCTCTTACTGGTCACTTGGTATTCTCTACACTCCACACGAACAATGCTGCTGGAGTTATCCCTCGCTTGATAGACCTTGAAGTTAATCCGAAAATTCTAGTATCTGCACTTTCACTATCTATCGCTCAGCGTCTGGTTCGTAAACTTTGCGTTCACTGTAAGAAAGAAGAAACGATAACTGATGAAGAAATGCGAATAATTAAAAGTGTCGCTGAAAATGCGAAAGCTCATGGAAAAGATTTCAGTAATTATGGAGTAGATATGAGTGTACCTTTCAAGATATATGAAGCTGTCGGATGCCTAGAATGCAACAACACTGGATATAAAGGACGTATGGGAATCTTTGAAGCGATTCACAATGACGCTCACCTCGAAGCTCTAATTCCTCAAAATCCTAGTGAACGTGAAATTAAAGAAGTCGCTCAGAATCAAGGATCCCTCGATATGCGTGAAGACGGAATAGTAAAAGTCCTCAAAGGTATCACATCTTACTCCGAAGTAGGTAGTGTCGTCGACTTCTACGAAGAATAATAAAACCCCCGAATGAATCGGGGGTTTTATTATTAGAAAGAAAAAAACATAAATCTCTAAACAATCCTTTGGGAACATGCGTAACCAAAGTAACAAATGATTACAGGATAGCCCCAGTAAATATAAATATAACCAGAACGTCCTATGCACACATATAGAGCACGGGGCCGATTGCTTAGAGATTTATGTCCTCTTCACTAAAATGCTATAATTAAATGGTAAAAACACTTCGTATATTTCTGAACAAGAGTATAGCATAATAAAAAAGTAATGTCAAGCCAAGAGCCTATAACAAAAGATGAGGGATTTCTAGACCAAACACTCCGTCCAAGTGTCTGGGATGACTACATTGGCCAGGAAAATATCAAGGCAAATCTGAAGATATTACTAACTGCAGCCGAAGAGCGCTCTCACCCAGCTGAACACATACTATTCTACGGTCCCCCAGGCCTCGGTAAGACAACTCTTGCTCATTTGATTGCCAAAGAGACACGCAGGCAGATTAAAATCACCTCAGGTCCAGCTATAGAAAAAGTTGGTGACCTTGCTTCTATACTCACAAACCTCACTCCGGGTGATATAGTCTTCATAGATGAGATACACAGACTGAATAAAATGGTAGAAGAAGTCCTCTACCCTGCTATGGAGAGTGGTGTACTTGATATTATTATCGGTAAGGGCCCATCAGCGAGAACTATTCAATTAGAGCTTCCACCATTTACACTTATCGCTGCAACTACTCGTATAGCTCTTTTATCTTCCCCTCTCCGTTCACGTTTCTCTGGTGGAGTATTCCGACTTGAATTTTATAATCATGATGAAATAAAAAGGATCTTATCACGCTCAGCTACTATCCTTGGCGTAGAGTTAGGAGATGAAGCTCTAGATGAAATCGCAAAAAGAGCAAGATTTACCCCTCGTACTGCGAACTACTTCTTGAAAAGATGCCGTGATTATGCTCAAGTTCATAAAGTTCCATTATCAAAAGAAGCTGTGAAGAAAGCTCTGGCTTTGCTTGAGATAGATGAGCTTGGACTATCTGCATCGGACAGAAGAATACTTGAAATTATAATTTCTAAATTCGACGGTGGCCCAGTCGGACTCAAAACTATCGCTGCAGCGACAAGCGAAGAAGAAGCTACCATCGAAGAAGTTATTGAGCCTTACTTAATCCAACTTGGATTACTCGAGAGAACAGTAAGAGGAAGAACGGTTACAAAGAAAGGTTATGAGCATTTAGGATTTGATTACACTAAATAGTATGAAGATACTTGCAATTGATCCAGGATTTGAAAGAGTTGGGATAGCTGTGCTTAAAAAAGAAAATGGTAGTAAAGATGAAGTTCTGTATTCTGCTTGTTTTAAGACGTCTGCGAAAATCCCATTCCACACGCGACTAACTGCTATAGGTAATGAAGTTGAAAAGGTAATTAAAAAGCACAAGCCAATAGCTCTCGCTATCGAGAAGCTCTACTTCACAACAAACCAGAAAACAGTAATGGGAGTATCTGAAGCCAGAGGAGTGATGATATATAGTGCATCAAGAAATGGATTAAAAATTTTCGAATATACCCCACCCCAAATAAAAGTAGCTGTCACAGGCTACGGTAAAGCTAGTAAGGATATGGTTATGAGTATGGTTCCTAAGCTTATAAAAATGAAAACGCCTTCTTATTCTGACGATGAATTAGATGCTATTGCTATTGGTATCACATGTCTTGCTTGTGAAAATAGTCTTTTAAAGTAATATTAAATCTACAGTAATCCTACTAAGATATCCACAGGCCAATCTCTATTGCAAAGAAAATTAGATTTTGATACAAATAATGCATTACAATTAGGAGGTTTAAAAATATAACAATATATGAGTTATAGTGAAGACGAAGAATTTAAGATCGATGACGTAGAAGACGAAGATGCAGATCTCGACTTAGATTCTAGCGACCCTCTTCTAGATGACGATCTACTTTCCGATGACGATGATGATATGGAAAGTTTCGCTGGAATAGATGGCGCAGAGTACTAAAATAAAACCCCAAACGGGGTTTTATTTTATTTAACCTCTATCTTTATAAATCTTTTTTTGCCTATTCTATAAGTACCATTCTCTGCCAAAGCTCCATGAGAAGAAATTTTTTCATTGTTATCTAAGTTCGTAATCGCATGTTCATCTACCAATCTTCTAAACTCACTCTTAGAAGTGATAACTTTCTTCTTTAGTAATACGTCCACCAAGAATGTATTTTTTTCTACTTTAGCCTCTTCTACATCTTTAGGAATTTCTTTGTTTTGGAATGTTGCTATAAAGTTTGCTTCGGCTTTCTCAGCAGATTTCTTACTGTGATACATAGTGACTAATTCTTTACCTAAGATTATTTTCAGATCTCGAGGGTTTACTTTTCCTGTAACCATATCGCGAGCATATCCTTCTATGGTATTCATAGGTGTATCAGTACAAAGTAAAAAGTACTTTGTTATGAGTTCATCTTTTATAGACATAACTTTACCGAACATATCCTCTGGTGAATCAGTAAGTCCTATAATATTTCCCCAAGAAGAAGACATCTTTCGCCCATCTGTACCTTCGATCATAGAGACAGTCATTATATCTTGTTCTTTCTGACCATATCTCTTTTGAACAGTTCGTCCTGCTTTTAAATTGAAGAGCTGGTCAAACCCCCCAATCTCAACATCTGATTTAACCGCGACACTGTCATACCCCTGCAAAGCTGGATATAGAAACTCAACCATAAAAATATCGGTGCCCGCATCAAGACGTTCCTTGAAATTCCTTCTCTTAGACATTTGCTGTACAGTAAAACATTCTAGAAGTTCTCCAATCTGTATAAAGTTCATTTTCTTTAACCACTTTGAGTTATAGTTAACCTCAACTTTTTTCATATCAAGGATTAAAGCGATCTGATCAATATACTTTTTAAGATTATTCTTTATATCTTTATCAGTTAGCATTGGCCTTTTCTCAAGTTTGTCAGATGGGTCACCAATTTTTGCAGTATAGTCACCTATAATAAGAACAACTTTGTGCCCAAGATCTTGAAAAGCTTTTAATTTACGAAGTGGAACAGCTCGACCTAGATGTATAAAAGGGCTTGTAGGGTCTATCCCGAACTTTATTCTTAATTTTTTACCGGAGTGAAGCTTCTCTCTTAGGTCTCTTTCTATGAAAATTTCTTCTACCCCTCTGGTTAGGAGCTCGTCTATCTTCTCTTTATCTGAAATCTTAGTCATAAAACTATATTATCATATAAACAAGCCTTTGTCCGTATGAGCAATAAACTATGATATGATAATAATATATGGATCAAGTAAAGAAATATGGGAGGAAGTTTATAATAAAAACATTTAAATTTTTGAGGTTTATAAAGAGACAAGTAAAGAGAATATCGTTTAAAAACTGGACTTTTACGATAGTTGGTATAGGGATAGTATTATCAGGAGTCTTTTTGATATGGGTAAGTACTTTACAGCTACCTGACTTTAAATCTTTTACCGAGCGTAAGGTTCAAAGCTCTACTAAGATATATGACCGAACTGGAAAAATCCTGTTGTACGACGTCCATCAAGATATCAAACGTACGGTTATACCTTATGAAAGTATTGGAGTAAATATTAAGAATGCGACTGTAGCCATAGAAGACTCTAGTTTCTACCAGCATAAAGGAATAAGAATTAGTTCTATTATCAGAGCAACTGTCTGGGCTAAACTAACAGGAAGAAAGATCCAGGGTGGTTCAACTATAACTCAACAACTCATAAAAAACACTTTACTCACGCCAAAACGCTCTCTAAGTAGAAAAATAAAAGAATGGATTCTTTCAATAAAACTTGAAGGTGTAATGAGTAAAGAAGAAATCTTAACTTTATATTTAAATGAAGCTCCATATGGTGGAAATATTTATGGAATAGAAGAAGCATCTAAAGCTTTCTTTGGAAAAGAACCGCTTGATTTAACAATGGCTGAATCAGCCTACCTAGCAGCCATACCAAATGGTCCTACATACTACTCACCATATGGCAAGAATGTAGACAAATTAGAAGAAAGAAAAAATCTTGTTTTAAAAAGAATGTTAGATATAAACTTTATTACACAGGATGATTACCAAAAAGCTCTTGCAGAGAAAGTGGTATTCCTCCCATCTCAACCAATGCATATTGCTGCTCCACATTTCGTCTTCTTTATCAAAGATTATTTAGAAAGAAAGTATGGAGTAGAAGCTCTAGAAGCAGGAGGTTTAAAAGTGATTACAACTCTTGATTACGACCTTCAAAAGAAAGCTGAAGAGATTGCAAACAAGAACGCATTAATAAATGAAAAGAGTTGGAATGGAAAAAATGCAGCTGTTGTTGTAATCGATCCTAAAACAGGTCAAATTCTTTCAATGGTTGGTTCACGTGATTACTTTGATAAGACAATCGATGGAAACTTTAATGTCACTACCGCTTCTCGTCAGCCAGGATCTTCTTTCAAGCCTATTGTTTATGCTCTAGCTTTAAAAGAAGGATATACAGAGAAAACAACACTCTTTGATGTAAAAACAGAATTTAATTCATCTTGTAGTCCTACAAGCACTCCACTACCTGGTCATAAAAATGCTGACTGTTACTCACCAGATAATTACGATAATAATTTCCGTGGTCCTATGAGCTTAAAAGAAGGATTGGCGCAATCTATTAACGTCATCGCAGTTAAACTACTATATTTAGTTGGTGTACCTGATGCAATAAAAATGGCTCATGATTTAGGTATTACTACATTAAACGACCCTACTCGTTATGGTTTGTCTCTAGTAATCGGAGGTGGTGAAACAACTCTTTTAGACATGACCTCTGTTTATGGAGTATTTGCAGCTGAAGGAGTCCGTCATCCATACCAAAGTGTTCTTTCTGTAGAAGATAGTAGTGGGACAATCCTTGAACAATATGAAGATAAACCTTATCAAGTAATTGACCCTAATATATCTAGAACATTATCAGACATATTGTCAGACAATGTCGCTAGAACTCCTACTTTTGGAGCTAACTCTCAGCTTGTAATACCAGGACATGAGGTAGCTGTAAAAACAGGTACTACAAACAATAACAAGGATGCCTGGACAATTGGTTACACCCCTTCTGTCGCTGTTGGTGTATGGGTTGGTAATAACGACAACACTCCAATGAAAAAAGGTGGTGCAGCGCTTGCTGGTCCAATTTGGAATGGAGTTATGTCTGAAGCATTAAAGAATCTACCTACAGAATCTTTTAATAAACCTGATAAAATAGACCCTTCTATACCACCGATACTTAGAGGCTTCTGGCAAGGAGGTGAAACGTTCACTATAGACACCGTCTCAGGTGGCCTTGCGACAGAGTACACACCAGATAATACAAAAAAGGAGATATCTATAACAAATGTACACAACATTTTGTATTGGATAGATAAAAATAATCCATTAGGAGAGCGTCCTACAAATCCTGAAAAAGATCCTCAGTATACAAACTGGGAGTATGGCGTGAAGAAGTGGTGGAATGCTAACAGTAGTAGGTATCCATTTGTAACCGATTATAATCGTCCTACCAACTATGACACAATACACACAGAAGGTTCTAAGCCTAGCTTTGAAATCTTTGGTTTAGACAGTATCCCTTATCCGAAAAATAAAGTTATTTCTTTTTCAATAACTCCAAAAAGTCAAAGTCCTCTTAAAAAAATAGATGTTTTTATTAACAACACCTATTTGACATCACTAAAAAACCCTCCTTTTAATGTTTCATTTACACCAAACAATATAAGTGATATTGAAAATGAAAATACTATACATTTAATAGGTTACGATAGTTTAGGTAATATTGGTGAGAAAACATTTTCACTATCTGTTGAAGATAATTAAATAATAAAACTACTTAATGTCTTTAAAATGACTTTGTGGAAGAAATTTATTTAAATCAGAAATAATTCCTTGTTTGTGAATTAAAATTTCATTTTTAATAGATGGTGAACTATTTATAAAAATAATCCCATTTTTTATATTAATTAGATCTTGCTTAATTTCAAACGAAATGTGTTTTGTTATTGTCTCGGCAATTATTCTACTTGATACCTCTTTTTGAGATAGAATCTTTTTGAATTTATCTAAAAAACCTTTAATGTGTCCGTAATCCATTTTATCTATTCATTGGCATTACTAAGTACATAAAAGACGGGTCACCTACAGCTTTAATTATCATAGGCTTACTATTACCATTTAATTCCAAATTAAGACTATCTGAAGATATCGACTGGAAACAATCCACTATATACTTGTAGTTAAAATTAGCAGAAACAACTTCTCCAGATAATGCTCCAGAGACTAGTGTATTATTTTCACCTATATCTGAATTTTTAGCTTCTATTTCAAATACTTTTTCTTTAGGGTTAATATTTATAGAAATCTGGTTAAACTTATCTGAAAATATATTTGAAATTTTAAGTGAATTTATAAAATCTTGTTTTAACACAACAGCTTGCGTTGTAGAGTTCTTAGGGATTATTTGTTTATAGTCAGGGAAAACTCCATCTATAATCCTTGATGTTAGGTAAATATTGTTGGTTAGGAAAGATACTTGGTTTTTTTGAAGTGTTATTAATAAATCATCATCAAAACCATCGAAAACTTTAATTATCTCTAGTGTGTTTTTGAAGGGTATTAAAATACCATCAAATGATAATTTTTGTTTTATTCTTACTTTTTTCTCAGCAAGTCTAAAAGAATCTGTCGCTACAAAAACCAACATATCTTCTTCTGGGTATATATAAACACTTCCTATTTCCGGTTTAATTTCAGACGTTGATGCTCCATAGTAAATAGACTTAACACCTTCAATAAATTTTTTAGATGATATTGTAAGTTTTTCTCCTTCTACTATTGGTATTGTTGGGAAATCTTCATAAGGAATACTTTTTATTAAAATCTTGTTTGATTTTGTTTTTACAGAAAGATTATCGTTTATAATTTCAAAAGATATATTACCATCACCTTGTAAGGCAGAGAATAAAGAAGATAGTATATCCCCTTTTATAGCTGTTATACCTTCTTTTTCTATTTTTGCTGGTATATCTATTTCTATTCCTATATTTAGATTTGTAGCTCTAAGTTTTAGTGTTTTACCAGAAGCAACCCAAAGTATTGATCCTAAAACAGGGAGTGTTAGATTTTTACCAGTTATCCTTTCTACTGTAATTAAAGCTGTTTTTATTTTTTCTATTGAGCACTCTAGTTTCATAGTATTGTTATTATTATCTATTAATACTTTATTATTACTATTAATTATGTGAATATGTGGATTACTTTTTATATACTTATATTATAAAGTTTTTATGTATTTTTTATTTCTAATTAAAATAAATTTTTTGTTGATTAGTTTATATTTGTATTTTTTATATAAACTTTTCCACAAACTATTATTTTTTAAACACAGTTTTTCCACATACTTATCATTTAAACATAATTCTTATTTTTTCTATTTCTTGTAATAACGACGGGTCTGTTTTTAAATCATTTTTAATTTTAAGGTGAGAGTGTATTACTGTAGTATGATCTCTTCCACCCATCTTTTGTCCTATTAAAGGGTATGAAATATTAAAATCTTCACGAAGTATATACATTGCAACTTGTCGGGCTCTAACAATTTCCTTCCTCCTTGTTTTCTCGTAGATTATTTCTTCTGTTATCCCATATTGTAAAGCTATAATTCTGACAATATCTTTTATAGCTACTGTCTTTTTTGGCCTAATATTGTTTTTTATTAGAGTTTTTACTTCAGCAACAGATAAAACCTTATTTTTCAACTGGGATTGGCAAATTACAGTGTTTAAACTACCTTCAAGTTCGCGGATATTTCCTTCTAAAGATTCAGCTAAATAAGAAACAACCTCATTATCAACATCACAATTAGATGACTCAAATTTTGCTTTTATAATAGCAACTCGAGATTCGTAATCTGGCTCGACTATCTGGACAATCATCCCAGACCCAAATCTGGATTGAAGTCTATCTTCTAAACCCTGGATAAAATTCGGGTGTTTATCTGATGAGAAAATAATTTGTTTATTGCTTTCGTATAAAGTATTAAAAAGATGGAACAATTCCTCTTGAGTTTTGTCTTTCCCAGAAATAAACTGAATATCATCCATTATAATAACATCATATTTTCTATATTTCTCTTTAAATGAGTTTGGGTTTTTGTTTTGGATTGAATTTATATAATCAATAGCAAATCGTTCTAGACTCACATAATATATCTTTTTTAGGGGATACTTTGTTTTAATAGTATTACCTATTGCTTGTATCATATGGGTCTTACCCAAACCTGTACCACCATATATAAAAAATGGATTATAATTTTGACCTGGATTTGTGATTATGGCTTGGGCTACAGCATAAGCAAGTTCATTAAATGGGCCAACCACAAATGAGTTGAATGTATATTTAGGATTTAAGTTGTCATCTTTATTTACATAAAGATCATTTAAAGGTAGCTCTTTATTAGTATTAACTACAGGTAAAACCTTATCTTCACTGTGAGCTTTACTACTATCGTGTTTATGTATTATATATTCAACATTTCTAATACTTTCCTCATAGGCTATAAGAGTTTTTAGTATGAGTTTATGAAATTTATTATATAGCCAGTCTTTTACAAATTCATTTGGGACGCCGACATACAAAGTTCCACTATCTTCTTTAACTATTGATGTATTTTTAAACCAAGTAGTGAAGTTGGCTTTTGAGATATTTAACTCAATTTCTGAAAGACAATTATCCCAAAGCTCTTTTGTGTTCATAGTGCACATTATACTCTAGTTTTCCAAACTCCCAATAATTCAATGTCTGGATTAACCTGTTAACAACCTGTGGATATGTTTACACCCCTATAAACATTGCTTTTAATGTAATTTTAGTATATATTTCCCTTATGTCTCAAACATATCAACCAAACACACGGAAACGAGCTAAATCTCATGGCTTCTTAGTAAGAGCCAAAACTCCTGGTGGCAAGAAAGTTAATGCTCGCCGACGACAAAAAGGTCGGGCTAGAGTTTCAATCAAGAAATAAGCTATGTTTTTAAAGAAAAAGCGGGTCACAAAAGAGCTCTTCCAAGCAATTATGAAGCAAGGGAGAACACTCTCAGGCTCGCTTTTTTCTTTTCGTTATATTAAACAAAAAGAACCGCAGTATGCCTTTGTTGTCCCAAAAAGCGTTGAAAAACAAGCTGTTTCTAGGAATAAACTAAGAAGAGTTGGTTATAATGCTCTAAAAACTCATAATCCTGAATCTTGTGCTGGTATATTTTTCTTTAAAAAAGAAGCTAAAAAGGCAAATTTCAATGAAATAAAGCTTGATTTAAAGGCTATTTTGGAAAAAGCCCAAATTTCTTAACTATATGAAAAATGTAATATTATGGCTTATATCTCTATATCAAAAAATACCATTGAAATCTCATAGTTCTTGTGTTTTTATACCTACTTGCTCAGAATATACAAAAGAAGCTGTAAATAAATATGGGGCTATATATGGATCATGGAAAGGGTTTTTAAGAATTTGTCGTTGTCATCCATGGCAGAAAAATCATTACGATCCTTTAAAATAAAGGGATTTTGATTAAGAGCATTTTTGATATACAATAGGGTGATGCATACTCTATGGAACACCGTATTTTATCAACCTATCTATAATGCCCTTATATTTATTATAAACAATGTCACTTGGGGTGATGTTGGGTTTGCAATAATAATACTTACGGTAATTATTAAGTTCATCCTATTCCCTCTTACTAAAAAGTCTATTAAAAGTCAGATCTTGATGAAAAAAATAGAGCCTGATTTAAAAAGAATTAAAAAAGAGTTTCCAAACAAAGAAGAACAAGCTAAAAAAACATTTGAACTTTATAAAAAGTACGGAGTCAATCCATTTTCAGGATGTCTAGTTGTTATTCTCCAACTTCCAGTTATATTTGCACTTTACTATGTTTTCTACAAAGGATTATCTCTTGATGCAGGGCCTCTATATGCTTTTATACAAGCCCCTGTCGCTCCGCACACAAATTTCCTAGGTATATTTGATGTCCATGGCAAAAGTATCGTCCTAGCGTTATTTGCGGGGGTATCTCAATTTGTCCAAGGTTATCTTGCTACACCGATTAAACCAAAAGTTGAAGTAGTGAAAGAAGTCCAAGCACCAGAGCCAAAAACATTCCAAGAACAGCTATCAGATAGTATGCAGATGAATGTAAGATACATATTACCTGTATTTATCGCTTTTATTGCTTATCAAATATCAGCAGCGGTTGCAATATATTGGATTACAAGTAATGTATTTACTATAGTTCAAGAATGGTATATTCGTAAATCTCTTAAAGAAACTATAGCTTAATTTTATGAATCAAAACGAAATCAAAAAAATCATAGAAGATATATTTACCCAAACAGGGTGTACTATTTCAAAATGTGAGTTTTCTGATGAGAACGGGATGCTTTGGTGTATGATCGACACTCCCGACTCTAGATTTATGATTGGTCGTGATGGTGAGACACTCCGCTCTCTCAATCACATTGTTCGTAAAATGATAGAAAAGACTTCAGATGAAGAGCAAGCCGCGAATTTATTTATAGATATAAATGCATATCAGAAGAAACGTTTTGATAATCTAAAAACTATAGCTCATATGATGGCTGAACGTGCTCGATATTTCAAGAGTAGTATTGAAGTAGATCCTATGCCCGCTTATGAAAGACGAATTGTCCATATGTTCTTAGAAGGAGCTCCAGATATAAAGACTGAATCTGAAGGCTATGGAGCAAATCGTCGAGTAGTGATTAAATATGTTGAAACTAACTAAATTAGTTTAAGTCTAGACTCCACAATGTGGAGTCTTTCTTATTTATGAAGAATAGCTGACTATCTTTGTCATCTAAGAATAAATGTATTCCATCTATAGGTGAGCCATATGTTGAGTCGGCGATAGTAGTTATTTCGTTAGTGGCTGAATTTATCTTAATAAAACGATCAGTGAAAGAAACCAGCCCTTGATACCAGCTATCAGGATATTGATTACCATCTATACTATTAGGGATAGCACAATAAATAATTGAAGGATTATTTGCCCAAACACACTTTTCTGGGAGTCCATAAATATTTAAATCTAAAGACGAATGATTTTTAACATTAAATATTTCTAATTTAGGACCTGTATCAAAAGAGGCACTATATAAAACAAGCGAACCATCACTATTTGCAAGAGTAGTGAGCCCAGGTATTCCACCTAAAATTTTTGTTAAGACTCCACTTATAGCATTTAAGCTAAATAAACTTCCATCGACAGAATAAGAGGCTTTGGTCGTGAGATATATTTTTTGATCAGTAACCCATTGTGATAACCATTCAGTTATAGATGAGTTAAATACTTGAGTTTTCTTAGTATCATTAAAAGATCTTGTTGAACCCGTTACACCACTAAATGTTTTAGTTAGGTAAAAGAATTTTGTTTTATCTGGAGAAAGACTTACATCTAAAATATTTGATGGAAGGAACTCTCCTTGAGTACCTCCAAGTGTAGCAAAGAAACTCGTTATAGATTTATTATCACTATCTAAATATCTATATATGACAGAAGAAGCCTTGCTATCAAAAAACGCTTCATAAATATTTGGTATTGTTGAATTAGAAACCTCTCCTGTAGCTTTCGTATCTAGATACATTTGCTCAATGTGACCTGTGGCACGCTCGACATATCTTAGAGACGGAACTGTTTCAAATTTTGGTGGTGCTGGTTTAGGAACAGTTTTAGTCTTCTTTGTTGTTGTTTTTGGAACTTCCTCTGTAGGTGCTTCTCCACCAGGCAAGGATACTTCCTCTGTAGGTAAAGGCCTCATGTCTTCAAAGAAAGCTGCTCCTGCTACTGAGAATTCTGTTAATTTGTGAAATCTAGATGATTCTTGAGCTATTTGAGGGTTTGTGTTTGTATTTGAACTAGTGTTTAAATTTGTTGTGCCAACATCACCACCAGATGTAGTTGTGTTATTTGTTGTGTTTTGAGTTGTACCCCCTCCTAAGAATGGCTGGTATTGTTGATTATCTGTAGCACTGTTGCTTGTTGTTGTTTTGTTGGTGTATAAATAAAAACCTAGAGATATAACTCCAACTAAAATGAATACAGTTATGAAAATGATTTTTGTTTTTCGTGGCATATATTATTTATTTATCTTAGGCCAGTTCTTGTTAACTCCATTTAAATTTGATTTATAAAATTGGGCAGCTGCAAAAGTATTATGATAAGCATCAAGTATTGTTCCACCTTTTTTCCCAAAATTATTAAACACATCTTTACTTAATTGGAATAATCCAGAATACCCAAATTTATTTACTGTAGTGATTGATGCTTGAGTTGTACAACCTCCAGCTGACTCTATTCTACACATAGTTCTTAGTTGGGATACATCTACACCTGTCTCACCAGAGACTTTTACAAGGCTACTATCAATGAAGCTTGGAATTGCAGGGGTTGTCTTTCTTTTTACTGCCGCTACTTTTACTGCCCAATATTTTAAGAAATTAGCAGTAGTTAAAGTTGATGTTCCTATTGTCTTCTGTGCACTCGCTGGATTGAAATTGTTCCTCATATTCCTAGCTATATCTCCTCTAGCAAATGGATTATTTGCTGGTACTTGAGTATACCCCTTTTTTGCAGCCCAAAGTATTGCTGAAGCTCCTGCTGTCCCTTGTTGGTGGGCTAGATAACCTAAAAATGAAGGATCATTATAATCTGAAGGATTAATAGTTATGTTAGAAATATCAAAGCTATCAATGTTATTCATAAAGTCAGGATCATCAGCACGATCTCGTGCTACTATCACTGATTCTACTTGATCTACCGTTACCCCATTTTTACCTGTCAGGTCAGGATTGATAGTATTTAATATCAAGTATGCACCTAAGGCGATAAATAGGCCCAGAATAGCTGATAAGATTTTACTTTTTGCTTCAGTTTTACCAAAAACAGATTCGTCTCCCATATATTGTATTCCACTTATAACAATCATTACGACAGCAAGTACTCCACAGATTCCTATCGCAAGTAAGAATATAATATTTAAGTAACAACCGATACCATTATTTAAATCTGGATTTCCAGGACACTTACCCCCTTGAGATTTTACTTCTTTCAAATTGCCTATAGGCGCAAGTAATTTATAAACATTGTCGCTACTGTTATCTCCACTTCCAACATCAAGATTATAAACCTCATCTTGTTTACCAGTAGCTTTTACAGCTTCAGCTGTTTTCTGAACACAATCACTTGAGCTAGAAGAACCGCTTGCAAGTTTATCTTTTGCTAATTCTGATCTACAACTCTCTGGTGTTTCAAAGGGACCTATATAGTATCCAGCGAAATTAACAAACCACCACTTTAAGTTACTAGGGGCTGGGGTTGAATCAACAGTAAACTCAGTGTCACTAACAGCAGTTCCTCTGGATGCTGTCTTTATAGTTATTTTACCAGTTACAGCATTTTCAGGAACTTTGACCTCGAGTAAATCTAACCCTTGTGGATTTAGGGTTGTATTTGTTACGGTAGCTTGAATTGAGCCAAATAAGACGCTTGTTATTTGATAAAAATTGAACCCACTAATAGTTATTAGATCACCAGGTCTACCTGATCCAGGATCGAATCCTTTTATCTCAATGTTATTTCCCGCGTTTGAAATATTAAAGAGTAAACAAAATAAAAAGAAAGTCAGTAAAGATATTTTTAAAATTCTAGATAAATGTTTTTTCATAATTAAAGACTCAATTTAAGCTTACCTGTTACTTTCTGATAAAGTGTGTTTAGGTTTTCAAAGACAACATCTATAGTGGCATATCCACCACGAGATGCTGGGCGAATAGTGAGCTCAGTCTTTTTTGAAGGGGTGGCTATATCTTTACCATTTATCTTCCATTCATAAGAAAAGTTGTTTTCATTTCCATTTAGAGATATGAAGTAAGGTTCTGCTACAATAGTAACTTCATCTTCACTAATAAAAGAACCATCTCCCAGTGCTTGATTATACAGGATGCCTTCAGTTGGTGATTTTTTGTAAAATACAACTTTTGGTTTTGTTATTGGGACTTCAATTGTTCCAACTGCACGATATCTTCCATCTATAGATTCTGCAGTTACGCTGACATTCTCACTATCATTTAACTCACTATTTTTAAATACATAAGAGTCCTTGTTGTAGCCAGATACACCCAGCACTGTATTATTATTAGACTTCCATGTATAAGTTATGGAACCCTTACCTTGCTTAATAGTATTAGTATTTGGAATTGCCACAACTTTTATTAAACCTTCAGCTGTTGGGAAAGATTTTCCTCGGTAAAATGGTGGAGTATATGAATCAACTCCCTCCCAAACTAGTTCAACCTCTGACGGGTTAATAGTCACCCTCTTTGTAATATTATCTAAAGAGCCTGGTATACTAATAGTAATATCTAGTATAGTAATAGTATTTGGCCCTTGTGTCTTAAAAGAATAACTTGTCTTACCATATCCTGATAGAACAATACTAGACCCACTTTGCCATTGGATAAATGCCTTATTTAAATCAGTAGCATAACTATTTAAACTTACTGTTACATCTTGATATGGCTGTGGGTTTTCAGGAATTATATCGGCTGAAACATCCCCTTCTTGAGGGTTTATCTGGTTCGCTGCCATAGAAACTCTACCCACATAAATTAAGCCAAGAACTAGGAGAATACTAAACAATATTTTTAGTCTTATTTTAGTCACTTTTATATTATACGCGAACCTAACTCCCTAAACAACTGTATTTTAATAGTTATTAAGTTTATGAAGGGTTGGATGTGTTTGATGTGGTTAGTTCGTCCTTTGCTTTCTTTATAGCAAGTATTTGCGAAGGATCAGAAGTGATTATCTGATCTTCTGTATATGAAGCAATAGTCTTTACAGCTACGTGCTTAAGACCAGCGAAGAATATCCCCTCCCCGACGTTTGCCTCAAGAAGTAAGTACTTCTCTTCATCTGTTAAATTAAAGGTTTTTTGCAATACATCAACAGTAGATGGAGATTGCTTCAATAGTAATTGGATTGAAGAGTTCGTAACAATTGGCACACCGTAAGGGCTTTTCATGAAATCCCCTACGTCTTGAGTAATAGTTGCAAGGCCGAGATAGTATTTACGCCCACGTTTTGCAATAGAATATAAGAATGAAGCAGTATCTTCTGACTTCATCATCCACCAAGCCTCATCCACAACAAGAAGCCTTTTCTTTATATTTTTACGGATTGCATTCCATATAAAGTGAGTAACTATATACATAGCAACTGGTTTTAGCTCGTCTTCCATGTCACGGACAGAGAAAACAACGAACTTTCTGTTTATATCTACGTTCGATGGTTGGTTTAAGAATGATGACCATGATCCGTGAGTGAATTTCGCCAATCTTTGTATTAGTGAACCACTACCATCCATACCAGCGAGAACCATTTCAAAATCAGAAAGAAGAGGCGGTTCTATATCCGCGAAGTTTGAATCGGCTGTAATATCTTTCAATGCATATGTCTCAGTAATAGCACTATCGATAATAGAATCTTCTTCTGGGGTTAGTCCTCCAAGCATTATGCGGAATAATCCTACAAGGTTTATGGTGTTTGCACGTAAAACGTCAGCCCCTGTTTCATCGGCTGTAGGTATAGGTAAATCGAAAGGATTAATATGGTGATCAGAAGAAAGAGCAATATTAAAGTATCTTCCTCCGACAGCTTCAGACAAATACTCATACTCACGCTCTGGGTCGATAACAATAACTTCAGTATCAAACATCAGAGTGCGGATTATCTCGAGTTTGGTTGCATAAGACTTACCCGCTCCAGAAGTAGCAAACGTAATAGAATTATAGTTTGGAAGTGAGAATCTATCAAAGATAATAAGACTAGAATTGTGTCGATTTACTCCATATAGTATTCCTTTATCAGAAGTAAGATCAAAAGATACAAAAGGGAAAAGACTAGACAAAGGCTCTGTATTTAGCTTCTGGTGTATTCCTAGTAAGTCAGTTTCTAAAGGGATAACACTCTTGAATGCTTCACCTTGTTGGAATAGTGCAGGCTTTAGATATACTAATTTTGATTCAAGAAGTGATTTGATCTCACTTTCAACTTTAAAGAGGTCATTTTCACTATCAGCATATATTGTTATGTACAGACCTACATCGAACATTTTCTCTTGTGCTTGCATCAAATTATCTCTTAAACCTTCAAGATCTCTGTATGCAGTGTCGAGCATTGGATCACGAACAAGACCTTTTGATTCGCGGATAGAAATCTGACTTTGGACTTCAGCTACCTTTTTCTGGAACATATGTAGCACATCTCCAGTATCAATTGGATGTATGAAAATAGACACATCGAAAACTTTATCTAGATTTATGATAGGAGAAAACCAGTTATCTGTTAGATATCTAGGATATGAAATAACAAAGAAAGTGCGAGCAATTTTATCACCTAGATTGAGCGACTTCGGAGTTACTTGAAGAGCTGAAGGGGCTATGATATCTTGGAGTTCTAAAGTTGCGGCTTTATATATTTCAGTAGGAAGCACTGGCATAACAGTACTTTTTGCTTTTGAAACATTATCCCCTTTCCCAAATAATGATGAAAATATACCCATATTATTGTAATTTTATACCCTGACTAATGTCCCCAGGATTAAATGTCTTATAAAAAAGTTCTACTATCTCCTCTGTTTTCAATTGGCTACTTCTTATACCAATACCTCCAAGCCCAGAAATAATAACGTTAATACGTTGATCAAGCTGACTACGCTTCTCCTCGAAAGATGCTAAGTCCATAGCCTTTTTATTTTCTTCTACTTGTTTCTTCTCTGCTTTGCCACCAATTATCTTATCTAAAACATCATCGCTTGATTTAAATACAGCAGAACTATATGGAACAACTACAAAGAAAGTTTTCGTCATAATGTTTACCTCATCAGTAAAAGAACGTATAAAATCAATATATTCCTTTGTTTGTATTTTTAATAACTTCTCATTTTGAACCTTCAATCTCTCTTCTAACATTAAAAGATAAGGACGGATATCGAGTCTACGAGACTGCATTACAATCTGAGTAGGAAAATCTAATCCATTTAAAAAAGATTGGAACTGACTAATAATAGCAGTCTGTTCATCAGAAGACTTTAGGGAAAGGTTAATAGAAGAAGCAATGAGAACAGCACGAAGCCCTCCATCCTTTAGAATGATGACCCCGTTACGGACTTCTTTGATTGGTACAAATTCTTGAGCTGCACGTGCATTTATCGCCATACTATAATTATATCATATATTAACTAGCATTAATTTTCTTTCTCTTCTACGTCTAGACTCCAGGATAGATCTTTTAGTTTACTACTACTTAGTGTAGGTAGAGTAGAGACTTTTGAAGGCATATTAATGTCTTCATCTTTTTTATCGCTATTTTTCGCTAAGCGTTGCTTCCAAACATAAAGTTTACTTGAAACTGCGTAGCTAATAGCTGCTTGAAGATAGTAAATAAATGGTTTGTTGTTTATCTTGTGGAAAGTAAGAAGCGCAGCAAGACCTGCCACAGGAATTATTAAGAAAATACCAATCCAAAGAGGAAGAAGCTTGTATATTACGAATATCATACCAGCTCCACCGACTAAGTAGACGAATTGTCGGAAAGTAAAAGGACCGAAAAGTTTATCTTCGATATCGATAAATTGTGGAACTTTGAATTGCATATTTATATTGTATCACAAACTATTCTATAGGTTCGTGGTAAGGATCGTGTTGTCTTGAAGTTACCCCATCCTTACTTACCTTTGGCAGTGAGTAGTCAGTTGTAGAAGTAGAACTACTTGTTGCTCCAGCTAATTTGTCTCCGATGATACTCTTTTCAAGAAGATCATCTTTCATTTCTTCCATTGGCATTGTTGGGATATTCTCTGGTGGTTTGGTATCTATTATTTCTTTCTCAGGAGTAACAATATTCTCTTTTGGTTTCTGTATATCTGCATCTTTCATTATTTCAATACCAGAATCTGAGTATATTTTGGATTCATCACTAGCTTTAGGAGTTGAACTCGTTACAACTTTTGGCATTGCATATGGTGGTATTGGGACCTCGTCGTCATCTAGATCTTCCGTATCATTACCTCCCCAATGCTTCTTTAATATCTCTTTAATATTCTTTAAAACTTTCTCATTCACTTCATCTACAATTTCAATGATCTCCTCTTTTGGTATGGCTATGTTTGCTTGTAACTCGGCTTCATATCTATCTGGATGAATTATACCGAGCATTACTTTTGTTGTAGCTTCATCGAGAGCCCCCATATGATTAATAGAAAGTTTGTGTTTGCTCGCTATTTCATATAGAGCAGCTTGATAACCAGATTCACTGATTGCAACTTGTACTTCTTTAGGTAGCTTTGCAAAGCGTTCGTCAAGTTCTTTTACTCCACCATAATTTTTTTCGGCAACATCAATATTGTTTTTATTATAGGCTTCTGATAATTTTGGTTTTATTACATCTAGTATACTTGTATTTATTTCTCCAACCATTTTTTGAATTAAATCTGCCGAAATCGAAATCTCAGCTTCAAGATTTCTTTCATATTCTTCTGCGCTAATCATACCAAGTAACACTAGGGTTGTTTCAGCCCCAAGGGAACCTTTTTGTTCTTCTGTAAGACCATACTTGCTACTAATTTCTCCAATAGCATCCATCCACTTCATACTAGAAAACATTTCTTGCATATCTGGTGAAAGTTTTGAGTAATATAAGGCTATTTGTTGTTGTAATTGTGTTTGATCCATAATTATTTAATATTAGTGATGTCCTCCTCCACCATGATCATCACTACTTTTACCATGACTTTCTTCTACTTTCACGCTTACCTTTGCACTCTTTAATGCTTCTGTAATTGTATGACCAATATCTTTCAAGAAATCATTTTGACCAGAACCGTGATTTATATTACTTGTTTTTAATCCTGTCCTTACTCCCATAGCAATACCAGCTATTAACCCTGCTGTCATCTTTGTTCCAATCCCTTCCCTCTTATCTGCTTTAGTTTGTGAAAGGTTTCTAGCATCATAACTACCTTTGTTTGATCTAGAGAAAACTCTTTCTACCCCACTAATTTTCTTGCTAGATTCTTCCTGTAAATGACTAAATCTTGTATTAGATTCTTTCTCTATAGAAGTTTTTAATACAGCATTAAATTCAACATTTAACTTGTCTTCAATTTCCTTCTTTGCTTCGTCAGTTAATTCCCCATTCTTACCAACCTTTGTATTTTTACCTGTGGTAGGATCTTTATATGATTTAGCGGCAGAAACTTCTGCTCCTCTATTTGCAGCTTTAAATCCACTTTCTCCTCCAGTGATAATATTACCATTCCTATCTTTAGCAGGCTGACCTGTTGAGTCAACAAGTGGGGCTGCACCTTTTCTTATATCGGCTTCAATTTCACCCTTCTTTTCTTTTGTATAAGTTTTAGCTAGCTTTTCTTTATCCACTCCTGATAGTTGGTAATCTTCAACACCTTTTAGTCCAGCCTTTTCTTTAATAGCATCAACTTCATGGCGAGCGTGGTCTACTTCGTTTACTTTCATTTGTTTTGCATTTAGATTACCACCTAATCTAGTCAAGAGACTTGTTTTAACTCCAGCAGCTTTTGCATGATCTTCCCATTTTGGCTTAGCTCCCTTCTTACCACCGTTTTCCCAAGCTTCCAGTTTCTGATTAAAAGCTAGTTTTTCTTTTCCATAATGCATAGCATCTGGTGTTCTAGAAGCAGCAGCCATACCTCTTCCTAATAGGTTTCTACCAAGCATTGCTCCTCCCAATGCTGCGCCACCAAGAGCAAGTCCTCCAATAGTTGCAACTCCACCTGTGATTGATTGACCAAGTTTACCAGACATATCCTTCGCTAGATCTTTAGCTTTCCAAAGAAGAACCATAATAAATGCAAACGGTACAACAGTAGCTACTATGAAAGCTATACCACTTAGGTCTTGTGTATTTATTAAACCTAATCCAGTTTGTAAAAATGCAATTATTAAGTACAAGAAGAACATAAATACTGGAGCAAGGAATGCCAGCTTTAGAGTTTCAGGCCACCAATGTTTCCAACCAACCATACTCATACCTTGCATTGCTGGTACTGTATAACTAAAGAATGCTAAAGGCACAAATATCATAGCAAGCCATAAACCTATAACTCTTGCTATGAATATCATTCCAACAGATAAAAAGACAATTATACCAGTTACATTTACCGCAACAGCAAGTAATGTTATTAAAATAAAAGCTCCCGCTCCTAAGTTACCTCCATTTATTGTTGCATCACTTACTTTTTGACCGCTTACAGAGTCTTCTACACTAACATTATTTGCTCCATTTATTATTAGATTCTGTGGGTTTACCTTATTCACAATAGCAGCTGATAATGGTATTTCACCATTTGGACCTTCTTTTAAAGATGGGGTGCTATCAGAAACACCGTTTGCTCCACTTTCTGTAATTTTTATAGCATCAGAATTGTAAAAAACTCTGGCTAATATATTTGAACTATCTATAATAACTTGTGCAGCGAAAAGACTAAAGTTAATAAGTAGACCAATTATGACTACATTTATTATAAGTTGCTTTGTATTTGGACCATGACCACCACTAAAACCTAATATAGTTCTAAACGCTATATATAGTAGGACAAAGATAAAGAATATATTACAAAAATCGCGAACTATTCCCCATCCTTGTAAAACGAAAGGTGAACGATAAGATGAATCACTAACTGAATAATGGAAAGTAAAATCAAAAAACTGACCAGTTAATGCAAATATATATGAAGTGGGTATAAAAAGTACGTAATAAATAAGTTGCGCCGCACACCCCACTACGGTTCCTGTTTTTGAGAATAATCCACAAGGGGGCATTATCGCATCTAAACTCAAACTTTTTTTGACAGAAGTTGATGTGGTAGTAACATCACCACTTTTGTTTGTCGTAATATTAAAAGATAGATATGCTGCATCATTATTACTACCAAGTGTTAGATTGTTTACTATAAAAGTTAGAGGGGCACCCCAAAAACCTATAGTTTGAGTAGCTACTATAGTTACATGATATGTTGTATTCGGAGATAGCCCTGTTATTGGTAGACTACCCCTTTGTACAGTGTATGGAAGAGGGTCGCTAGTATGGTTTGCACGGTAAGCCTGCGTAGCAGCATCATCAGTGTTTACCGTCATATCTGTTTTAGTTATAACCGAAGATCCATCTTTCTGTAATAGAACCTGAATATCATCACTAGTTCTATTGTCGTCTATATACCAAACGACTTTTGCGTCTGGTGTTATTGTTGTATCGTTTTTTGCTACACTAGCTTCTAAAGATATTCCTACTACATCTTTTGCTTCAGCTACCGACTTTTTTATTATAGGGTTATTTTGATTGTCTATTCCAAAACTAAAAGGCGCGAAGATGTTCACAAGTATCAGAAATATAAAAATTGAAGGGAGAATCTTTTTCACACAATATATTATACCAATTTTATTACTAAATCCCAGCCTTTGATGCTGGTTTATTTAGTAAATTTTACCAGATATTGAATAGCAATTCGTAAAGTCCATATCCTTGTACATATTCTGGTCCAGTAACTGTAGTAGCAGTAGTATTAACAGTTGTAGCAGGTTGTTGATAATAAGGATTGTCTTTTATTTCTTGAGGGCCTGTATAGCCTGGATTTGCTTTCTGAGCCTTACAATCATTTATCAGTATTGTAGCTTGCTTAACTAATTCTTCATTAGTTTGATTATCATAATCTAGAAGAGTGATATCGTCTTCTATTCTGAGGGTTGGAGCTAGTAGATAGTACTGTCTAAGTAAAACTGCTAATTCAGCTTTCTCATCTTCGGTAAATACTAAAGGATCATCGGGGCACATACCACCTACTGCAGTTGTCGAGGTATCCCTTGTCCTACTTTCATCGTTGATAGTTCTATCATATGAAAGATTATTATTTTCATTAAAGTCAGTGTGGCATCCTGGATCATTAATATCTGCAACACGGTCTCCATCATTATCAACTCCATCAGAACATTGTGTGACAGTCACTGGTCCACCACTCGGTCCACAAGGAATCACATTTCCGTTTGAGTCTTTACACTCATTCGGGTTAGGCACTGGAGTTGGGATTGGAGCAAGCGGTGGAAGAATCGGTCCAGGTAGATTTGTATTTCCTCCACCATTTCCATTATTACCACCAGAGTTAGAGCCACCTCCGTTAGACACACCAATATCTACATTGGTTACTCCATTGTCAGAGTCAGATGTATTAGTTGCTCCATTATTAGAATTATCTACTACTATAGTATCAGCCTTTTTTTCTTTAGATGTTCCTAGTAAAGGAGAGAAAATTTTTCCAACAGTTGTTGAGCTATTAAATATTTTTGCATTACTTTTGAATAATAAATAACCCACTATCAAAAGCAGTAATACTACTATTATTGTAATCACTAAGGCTTTACTTTTTTTAGGGTTATGTTCCATACAATTTAATTAATATTTTAGTACATCATTTTCTACCCAGGTTACTTTTTCATTATCAAGACATATCTGTGGCATCGCTGGTAATCCATCGTTAGCTCTCCTTGTCTTTCTGCGATTTTGAGCGGCGGTAATTATTACATTTACTTTGTCTTTTATAAAACCAAGTCTATATATAGCTCCACTAGTCTGGGCAAAGTTATCTTTTGCTGTATCAATAGCTCCTGGTAAATCTTCTGCATCGGTTACTATGTTCTTCGTCATATCAAGACCAGCTTGAGCCATAGGTAGGAATGCTGGATTATAATTTCCTTGTGGGGTAAACTCAGTCCTCATAGGACTATTAATACCAAATTTGTCATTTACTTTAACGACATATTCGTCGTAAGCTCTCTTTGCGGCATCAGTCCACCTTGCAACTTGTGCTTCTACATATGCAGGGTCTACATACCAATGGTTTGTTCCTATACCGTAAGTCTGATGATGATCATTATGAGCTATCCAGAATGATTGGTGCACTTCAATTTTTGGCCACAAGTTTCTAGCATCATCGAATAATTTTTGATAATTTGTATAATCCGGATAAGAGATAACATCGTAAGAGTGATCGTAACTTGCAAATATTGAACCAATTCCACAGACAATACCACTAGGATCTAAAGGAGCATTACAATTAAATATATCGGATATATGTTCTGTTGTTACGCCACTTAAGTAAGCAAAGTATTCATTTCGAGCTTCATCAGAGTTACTAACCCAGTTCGTATTTGGTCCTGGAATACAGTAATCAAGTTCAGAAAGCTTCGGAAGTACTTGTGGTAGAACAGCAACTGTCTTAGTAATAGACTTCATATAATCTTTCTGAAGTTGGAACACACCCTTTTTATCTATAATATGTTTCGGTAATCCTAAGTTCCATTTCTTCCCATCATAATAAACTTTCTCTCCTACATGCCAGGTGTGAGTACCTGCAAATAATCTTGTATTACCTGAGACAGATACTGTATAGTACTGATTCTTTATTCCGGTATCAGGTAGTATCTCTGGAGTATTTGTATTTGCATCCCATGTGCCACTATCTATTGGTTGGGCATATTTGTTTCCTAGATCTTTTGTAAGATCAAAAGAAGCACTAACTTGATTGCCTCCGGTTTCTTCACCAAACACACCTGTTGATGAGAGAGTATTGCCCAGTGTATCGACAAGACTATTAGATCCGAATCCACCTCCGGCTGGTGTAGTCCAGTTGTTTACCTTTGATCCTAATCCTGACAAACCTTGGCTTTCAAATTTATTTATAAGAGCACTGAAAAGTGAATTTAATGCATCGTTTAAAGTGTCAGCCAGCTCTATTTGGCGCTCAGGAGAGTTGATATATGTATCAATTTTTGCTTTTATAACACTACCTGGAGTAACAGTTTCATATTTTAAACATCTAGGCACAGCTGTTGCGGAAGTTGTGTTGCCGCCACTCGGTGTACCTAAACAGTTCCCTTTTCTATCCTTAATACCACAAGAATCAGTACCTGTTGTTCTTGTTGGGGCAACAGGAGCATATTCAATACATTTCTTCTGGTCAAATACTCCTCCATTTCTATTTAATTCATTCTGAGCATTTGAAGTGGCGACTTCTTTTTGATTCTCTAGATTTTCTGACGCTTTTAAATTAAACCCTAATGGATTATTTTGTGAATGTTGTGTTAGTGCTAACCAACCATTCCAACCACCTTGTGAAAAGTCAGTAGCGAAGCTATCAGGAGTTGCTCCTGGTTCTAGATAATCAGTCAGGTCTTGCTTTAAAGCCCCATATTGATCCTTCCCTACTTTGTATGCATTTATTTGCCCTCTCGCATAATCACGGCCGTATGGATAATATTTCTCATTATCAATATTCCCGAATATCTCAGTTTCCTTTTTCAGTATCCCTGTTGTAAGGCTGTCCATATATGAGTTTACATCTCTGACATATAAAGGGTCGCCATTGAACCCTGTTGTAATCCAGTTCATAGTGTATTTGGTCATAGCGGTCAACTGGTTTTTAGCAAGAGTGATAGCAATACCCTTCAAACAGTTTTCTGTGAAAGCTTTAGAATCGGCTGCATCCTTAACTTCTTGTTTTGTTTCCACCTCTTTTTCTAAATTACTCGAATCTATACTAGGGACACTACTGTTTTGCTGGGTAGTTGCATCTTTTTTTGTCGCAATTTTTTCTTTCTTTTTACTTAATATTTTTTGAGCAAATTGGACTGTGACTTTTGAAACCTTATCTACTATTCCAGTACAACCTACCAGGTTAGTTAGTAGACCACTAGATATAATACCGTTGAGTGATAGCTTATAAGGATTATCTCCATTCTTATTTGGATTGTCATAGTTTAGAGCTTGGTTATCAGCCAGTACAGTAGAAGGCAAAACAGCTTGCATTAAAAATATGCTAATGATAAATAAAGATAATATTTTTTTAGCAGTCTGTTTCTTCATTGAAATTAATGCTTATAGTATAACACTTATTGTATTGCATTTGAAAGGGCGGTTACATTGTTAACAATAGCATCTGTGTACTTTTTGTAATTGATTAAAGCTTTCATACCAAGCAAAGGTTCTACAAGCATTTGAGACATATCTTTTATAGACTGAGATACATTTTCATAGTTGTTAGCAAGAGATAAATGTATATCGCTGAGGGTATTTGGAACTTGTATTTTTATTAATTCTTTTGAGAATGAATCATATAGATCTGCTACTTTATCCGCTTCTGCAAAAGCTTGAGGATCGTTAGTGCTTAATCCGACACTTATGAAAGTTAATTCCTTTCCTAAGTCTTCCTGCTCATACTTTTTTATTAGGTTCGCTACTTTAGTAGAGTAGGCATCTGTATTTGCAGGGTTTGCTTTGATTGTAGATACCATATCTTTAGTGTATTTATTAGGAAGTGGAACAGCTACAATCTTCTGGCCAATAGTTTCAGCTATAGATTGCATTGAATTTTCATCTAGGTTACCTGATTCTTGAAGCGACATTACAATAGCAAAAAATTCTCTAGACAATGTTTCATTTTCACTTAAAGGTTCATTGCTTTTTGAATCAGCTCCATTTTCTTTGGCAAGAGTTTCTCTTTTTATCATAATAAACTCTTTATTTGAATCCCCATTCCCTTTTGGATCAAGACCCCACAATGACTCTTCCCAATCAGGGATACCATTATTATTACTATCTTTCTGGATGACTCCCGGTTCTATAACCACAGGTGAATTATCTTTATGCAGTTTATTCTTAAAGAAAATAGCGATCTTATATACGCAAACAGCAATAATTAGAAGAGCAATTATTGATAATACTCTTTTTATAAACTGTTTGCTTGGTAAATAATTTTCCATTTATTTATCTAGAAGTTCCATATAATGTTATTGGAGTAAGTTGAACAGTTGCTGTCCTTGGAGGATATCCTTGATAGATACAAGTTATTGAAGTTTTTGATTGGCTATATAAGCCTTTTATTTCTTGGCCAGCACGAGCACTTGTATTTGTTTTTGATTTAACAGCAGCTGGTATTAGGTATGTAATAGGAGCTGAGCTGACTTTAGATCTTATGGTAATAGTTGATCCTGGAACGATACAGTTGTATCCAGCATTTTCATATGATTGTATTTCTGTAGCCTTAGTGTTAACTATTTGCCCACCAAATGGTTTACTTGCTGAAGCTGCGCTAACAGTGTCAAAAGCTATTGCTACCACTAATATAACTAATAGTAATAATATTTTATGTAAGTTGCTTTTCATACAATATATTATACAGCATTTTTATTAAATTATCCTATGTGTATATAGATAATTACTGATTTTTAACCAAATAGAGATGTTTATATCCTCTGCTCGAACTTTTTGATCTAATCCGAGTTCTTTAAACATTGATTCTATAGTGTCTTTTTGAGTTATATCCTCAAGATTTTTCTTCAATACTTTGCGTTTATGGGCAAATGCGCTTTTAACTACTGTAAAGAAATAATTTTCTTCACCTATATTTTTAAATTTGCTCTTAGATATGTTTTTTATAGCAACTATAGCTGAATCCACTTTTGGGCTCGGTGAGAAGAACCTCTTACCCACCTTCATCATGTATTTAGGTTCACCGTAAACTTTCACACTCAGAGATAGAATACTCTCTTTATTATCGCGAGCTACGATTCTCTCAGCCACTTCCTTCTGCACTAGTAGAATCATTGTAGAAGGTTGGGAAACCTCAGAGAGGAATCTTTTTATAATTGCGCCTGTAATGTTGTACGGAATGTTTGCTACAATTTTATATTTTCCATCTACCAATCCATAATCTTTCGGATCAAAAGAAAGGATATCTCCTTCAACTAATTGCAGTTTACTTTCTTCTATTTCTTCTTTGAATTTTTCTTTTAGGATTTCGACAAGAGCTCTGTCTTTCTCAACAGCTAAAACTTTTCCTGCTTGTGCTATTAATTTATTTGTCAGTGCTCCTTTCCCTGGACCAATCTCTACTACAACATCACTGCTTGTAATATTCCCAGCTTCGCACATCATACGAAGAGCCGGTTCGGATTTCAAGAAATTCTGCCCTAAAGATTTTTTCGCCTTGTGTAACATATTATAAGTATACTACTGTTTCCCCGCTCGGAGGTTTACCTTGTTCGAATTCTGTTAGGTGTTCTGGTATATCATAAATAAATTCACTAGGAGTATTTACTTGTTTCATACCGAAAATTGTTCGAAGTTGAGCATATGATAAATACAATCTGTGTTCTGCGCGAGTTAGAGCAACATAGAAAAGTCTACGTTCTTCTTCGGCATCTTCTTTTGTTTTATTCCCTGCCCGAGTATGAGGAAACAGATCTTGTTCAAGTCCTGTAATGAAAACATATTTAAACTCAAGTCCTTTTGAAGCATGAACAGTCATCAATCTCACCCCACTATTTTTATGCATTAGAGTATCTTGATCACTAGATAGTGCCGCGTCTTCTAGCAGCTTTTCTATTCCTTCACCTTGAGGCACTGTGTCGTATTTTGTAGCTAAAGTTACTAATTCCCTCATATTTTCCAAGCGTTCTTGCTCGTCAGTCGTTCCACGAGCAAGTTCTTCTTCAAGTCCTGTTTTCTGAATTACATACCTTACAGATTCTGATGGAGTATGTGAGTCTGTATACTCTCTTATATCATCAAGCAATAAATAAAATTTATTTATTTTTTCTTGCATGGTTTTCGGTAGATTGGTAAATTGATTTGAGAAAAGTTTAACAATAGTAACCTTACCTATTCCACGAGCTGGAATATTTATAATTCTTTTTATATCCGACAAACTTTCTTTATTATAAGCTGCCCTTATATATGAGAGTACGTCTTTAATTTCTTTTCTTTCAAAAAATTTAACACCAAGAACTTGATAAGGAATTTGTCTTCCAAGTAGCGCTTCTTCTAAGACACGTGACTGAAAGTTAGCGCGGTATAGTATAGCAATGTCTTCGGGTTTATTTTCACCAAGTAATTCATCTATCTTACTTGCTACATAGGAAGCCTCACTCCCCTCATCGTAAGCTTCATACACGCTTATCTGATCACCTAGTTTGTTCTCGGTGAATAGTGTTTTAGAAACTCGATATGTATTTTTTTCTATAACAGCATTAGCGGCTTCAATAATATTTTTAGTTGAACGATAATTTTGTTCAAGAAGAATTATCTTTGCATTCGGGTAATCTTTCTCGAAGTGAAGCATATTCTTTATGTTGGCTCCTCTCCAACTATAAATATTCTGATCAGTATCACCGACAACACAAATATTCTCATTTTTACCGACTAATAATTTTGTTAATTCATATTGAACTTCATTGGTATCTTGGTACTCATCTACATGTATGTATTTCCATCTTTCTTGGTATTTCATTTTTACCTCAGGGTACTTTTTTAGTATTTGTACTGTTTCGATAAGTAGATCATCAAAGTCTAGAGCCTTTTCATTCTTTAGGGCTATTTCGTAGTCGCGCCAGAGTACAGCGACAATACTTCCAAAAGAACTGTTTACATTTTGACTATAAGATTCCTGGGTTATAAAATCTCCTTTTGATTTTGAAATGACACTTTTTATTTTGCGAGGCTCATATTGTTTCGGATCTATGTCACGAGCTTTCATAGCATCTTTTAAGATAACTAGAGCATCGTGTTCATCCGCAATCGCGAAGTGCTTAGTTAGACCTATAAGATGTGCATTTTCTTTTATAATATGAACTCCAAGGGCATGAAAAGTAGAAACAAAAGGCAATTCAGCGTTATAAATAGAGTTGTTACCATGGATTGGTTGGTCTAAAAGGGATACCACTCGATCCCTCATTTCTTTAGCGGCCTTATTTGTGAATGTTACTGCAAGTATCGATGAAGGTGCTATACCTTGGTGGATTAGGTGGATTATCCTATGAGTAATTGTTTTTGTCTTCCCTGCGCCAGCTCCAGCTACTATCAAAAGAGGTCCGTCTGTATATAGTACGGCCTCTTTTTGCTTATCATTTAGAGATTCTAGGTAGTCCATGTGCTTGCATTATAGCACTTATCTAAGTAATAGCTTTTATTATTGTCAAAAACTATAAAATATGTTCCAATACTTGATTTTTTACCATAAAATAAGGCTATATTAGACTCTGTGTATTATGTTGTTGACTAAAAACTCCACATTAGATAGGCTTTATAGATAGGGGTCTATAAGAGGATTCCTTCTGCCGAACAGAAGAAAAGCTTTATTTTGTAGCTATTCCAGAGACGATCGTAACAATCACATTGATACCATATATAATTACAGCCTTCACTTTTGTGGTCGCACTGTAATTCCCAAATGGGGTGGTCTCAATATGATTAATTAATCTAGGCTTATTTTACTAAAAACAAAAGATTCGAATGGTAATTCTGATGGTCAGAATAGCCAAAAGATGAAAATATCATTATTTATCAAGCCTTCAGTTGCCAAGGCCTGCCTTTTTGCGATTTTTGTTATTTATTTAGTTGGCCAGCCTGTATTTGCATATGCTGGCTTTTTCTCTGGTTTATTTACGAAAATTCTTGGAACCGAAGCTCAAGCTACAGTAGTACCTGTAATAGAAGATGATTCTCCTGTAATTCATAATTCTCAAACTGTTCCACTTCTTGAATCTGGAGGAGCTAACCCGGACCTCAAAAATATTAAAGATGATCCACAAGTCCTTATTGTTTCAGGAGAAGCACTTTTACCTAATAATAATCCATTAGCAGATGATGATGGTGAGTTGGATAAGTATGGTTCTTCTGAAAAAATTGACGTTTATATAGTGAAAGAAGGCGACACCTTACTTGGAATAGCTAATAAATTAAAGGTTTCTTCAGATACTATCCTTGCAGCTAACACTGATCTAAAAAAGGAAGATTTACTAAAAGTTGGTCAACACCTCGTTATTATTGGTCTAAAAGATGGAATTAAAACTACCCCTACAAGTGAGTCTAAACCTATAGCAAAAGAAGAAAAACCAGAACCAGCAAAAGTTGAAGCTCCTGCTACTCCAAAGGAGCCAGATCTAGATCCAGCTGTCCAAGAAAAGGCAAGACAAGACTATCTAAAAGCGATAGCTGAAAAGGAAGCACAGACTCAAAATGCTTTACCTCAAACACCCGAACAATCTGCTCCAGTTGAGAATGAACAAAGTGGCCAGCCAAAAGGTACAATAGTTGGAGGTTATATATGGCCATTCCCAACAGGAGTTGGACGTGTCTCACAAGGTTTGCATGCTGACAATGCGTATGACTTCGCAGCACCAAAGAATACTCCAATCTATGCTATTCAAAGTGGAACAGTCTTTATTGCTCATCCTACTGGATATAATGGAGGGTTCGGTAAGTATGTAGTTATAAACTTTGAGGATGGTCGCCAAGCAATCTTTGGTCATATGAATAGTGTGGCGGTTAGTACTGGTGATGTAGTTAAACAAGGTGATGTAATAGGATTTGTTGGAACAACTGGAAAGTCTACAGGTTATCATACACACATAGGATTCCACGGACCTCTTAGTAACCCATATAAAGGATTGAAAGTTAATAGTACAACAGTTGATCATGACTAATAAAAATAAAATTTTAATAGCTTTTAGCGTCTTACTTTTAATAGTAACACCCGTTGTAACAGTTGAAATTCCTCAAGTAGCTTATGCTCATGAGAGTGTAATAGCTACAAACGCGATGCTTGCTCTTGCAAATACGACAATAAAGCCAACACCAAAACCAGTCGCAGTTGCAAAGCCAGTCGTTAAGAAAAAAGTTGTCGCTAAAAAGAAAGTAGTAAAAAAGAGGAAAGAAAAACTAACTATTACTCCTCCACTCTTCACTCCAGATACAGCCCCACATACAGGAAGATAAAATCCCCGACAGAATCGGGGATTTTATTATGAAACTTCTTGTTGGTAGCAACTCTCACAGTAAACTATTTCTTTTCTATCTGGGGAATATGTAGTTTCAAAATTTTCTTTACAATGCTCCCCACTGTGATTCATATGATTTTCTTTATCGCACATACAAGAGCGAGCCCAAAGTTTTCTAGGATTTCTCTTACTCATTCTATTTTGGTGGCGGCATTCAAAGTCTTTGTGTGGAATTGGTAACCCCATTCTTTTGTAAAATTCAACTTCTGCCTGAGTTAATTTAAAATTTTTTCCGCATTCATTACAAGCAAATATTTCAGATAAAACTCCTTCGGGTATTTTCTCACATGTATTTGGCATATTTTCTTCACTAATTGTTTCTTTACCAAATGTTCCAGTTGATTTCTCTTGCCAACTAAAACCTCTTTTTGTTGCCTCATCTCTTGTTAAAGGTAAAAAATCTTGAGCTAAAGATTCATTATAGCTAAATGGAGCAACGTCGCTTGGGAAAAATTGTCCATAGGTTCCGTCTTTTTTCATATTTTCACAGATTTTTTCTTTTAACTCAGAATATTCTTCTTTTGTGTATTGCTTGTTTAATATCATATACTCACCTTTTCTTACAGCTTCACAACCAAAAGAACTTGTTAAATGGTGACAATTTTCACAGTATGCAACCTCATTTGAATAAAATATAAAAGCTGAATTTTTTGATTTGCTTATCTGCATCGCTCCCATCACGTTGTAACCAAATTCACATTTATAGTAGTAATTATTACAATCCCAACTATCAGTTGGGCCCTCTGTATCTTTCATATAAGAGCAATTTTTTGCATCATAGGTGTCGTACAACATTACTCCATCATAACAATTATGTATATAGTCTCCTGTGACATTTTGGCACTTTGTTTGATTAGTATATTTTACGATTAGATTTAGTTTAAGTTTTTCGAATTCTTTTTTTGCTTCTTCTATATTCTCATAACTTGATAGAATTTCAGATTTCTTTTTTTCATATTCATCCTTTGTATATTTAATATTTAAAATACAATTAGACATATTTCGTCCATTGGTACAAAAGATACAATTATTGGAGTTGCGCATGTTATAGCAAAACAATAAATCGCTGGAATCTTGGCATTGTTCAGAATACATACATCTAAAACATTTTCTAATATCTATGCACTCATAACACAGTTCAGATTCGTGTATAAAAGCGCAATCAACACAAAATTTATCTCGTTGAAGTAATCTACCATACATACAATCTTCATTGTAATCAGCAGCGAAAACTAGATAACAATCTTTATTTTCTGCAGAACCATTTGTGTAGTCACTCCTTACATTATTAAATGCTACAAGACTTAGTCTAGGAACTTTCATTTGTAATTCTCTCCATTGATCAAAGAATGATCTGCTTAAATCATAATCCATAGCAAAATCTCTCGCATCCCACTTGTCGCTCCACCAACAATCATGACAATAAACTGTAAAATTAGAATCTTGTGTGTAAAGAGATACAATATCTTTTTCACAAAGATCACACTTTCTTTTATATAAAGTCCTCTCATTTCTAAAAGCTAAACGTCTAGCCATACGACAATCTGGGCAATCAACTGGTGAAACCGTATCCATCTGCTCATAAAAAACCATATCTTCATCACGAATTTCAAACTCCTTCGAACATGTTTTACAATTTTGTTTTGTCATATATCTTATCACCTGATTCTACTCATAAAGTGATAAAAAGCAAAGTTTTTATGAAATCATTCTCGGTCTATATTGTAGTGCTTCTAGGATGTGGGGAGTTGTTATATGTTCACTTCCTTCTAAGTCGGCGATGGTGCGGGCGAGCTTGATGACGCGGTGATAAGCACGAGCAGAGAGTTGGAGTCTTTCAGCTGAGTCATTCAGTAATTTTTTTATTTCTGATGAGAGCGGTGCATAGATGGCCAGGTCTTTCACATTCATTTCGCTGTTAGTGTTTATTTTCCTAGAATTATTGTGAGTCGATTTAAATCTTTTTGTCTGTATCTCTCTAGCTTTTCTAACTCTCTCTTTTATTGATTGAGTCTTTTCTCCTATTTGTTCTGTCTCTGAGAGTTTATCATAATCAACAGCTCCGACTGTCACCCATATATCTATACGATCCATTATAGGCCCTGAGAGTTTGCGAGTGTATCTATCGAGATCATTTGGTTTACAGATACATTCTTTCTTTTTATTTCCTTTATTCCCACACGGGCATGGGTTCATAGCTGCGACTAGAATAAAGTTCGATGGGAATATTGCTGAACCTCGAGCACGAGAGATAGATACTATATTGTCTTCGAGTGGTTGTCTTAGTGATTCGAGGACTCTTTTTTCAAACTCTGGAAACTCATCCAAGAAAAGTACTCCACGATGAGCAAGTGTAACTTCACCTGGTTTAGGGTTTGCTCCACCACCGATCATAGATACATAGCTTGCAGTATGATGCGGAGCCCTAAATGGAGGTTCAGTTATAAGTGAATCATCGAGTAATCCAACTACAGAATGGATGCCCGTTATCTCTAAAGCTTCATCTGTTTTTAAATCTGGAAGGATGTGCGAGAAGACACGAGCAAGCATCGTCTTCCCTGTGCCTGGAGGTCCTGACATAGCGATATTGTGCCCACCTGCTGCGGCAATCTCAAGTCCGCGCTTTGCGCCTTCTTGTCCACGAATATCTGAGAAATCGATGTCGTGGGTTTTCTTTGTAATTTTTATTTCAGTTTTTGGTTGAGGTTTTAGTTTTGATCTTTCTGGTTCAACAGGGTTACCTTTCTTGTCATATTTTATTTTATAAATATGATCTATTACTTCTTTTAAATTATGTGCCCCATAGATAGTAATACCATCGACAAGAGCAGCTTCCTCAGCATTTGCTATTGGTAAGAATATTTCTTTATACCCCAGTTTCTTGGCTGCTTCGGCAAGAGGCAGAGCTCCTTTGATAGGCTGGAGTTCTCCATTTAGTGAAAGTTCTCCTAAAAAGATGCGGCCTTCTGGATCGAAATCTATTTCTTCGGCTGATAGTAAGTATGCAAGTGCAATAGCAAGATCAAAATACGGTCCTTCTTTTTTTAAATCAGCTGGTGAAAGTGAGATAACTATTTTCTGGTTTTGATTTTTTGGTGAAGCAAATCCAGAATTCTTAAGAGCAGAACTCATTCGGTCTTTTGATTCATCGACAGCTTTGTCTGGCAAGCCAACAAGGGTAAAAGCGTGAAGAGTATTTTTCGTGATATCTACTTCAACTGTAACTATCTTTCCTTTTAGTAAATGTATTTGTGCAGAGTAAACTCTTGAAAACGACATAAAATATAAAAGCCCAAAGGGCTTCTTTGGGCTTTTAAACTATACGACCTTCTCCATACATGCTTTGCATGTTTGTGCTGCAGGGTTTGCTTCTAAGCGGTCTTCTTCAATCTTATTACCGCATGATTTACATATCCCATAAGTTCCATTCTCGATTTCCTTCAATGCATTGTTTATGTCTTCAAGTCGTAGTTCTAGGGCTGTCATTACTCCTGTTCTTTCTTCGAAGTCCTCTGCTCTATCTGATCTATCATTCTCATCTGCTTCAGGCATATCTTGAGATTCTGGAACTGTTTCCCACTCTCCAGTTTTTTTATCGATTCTCCCTATATCACTAAGCTCGCTTTCTACAAGCTTTTTCTCTTCTTCTAATTTCTTTTTATTATTTTCTATATTCATATATTTAAATAGTATCATTAATCTTATAAATGGCAATATTACAATGGCTTCGCCTTTTTGATCAATAATCGCCCTGTTACTTCTCTAATAGTATCTTTATTATCTGTAATAATAAGACTGTTTTTATCTGCAAATATGTAATATAGGATTTCATTACTTCTTCTGTCGGTTAAAATGCGAGCATCTTTATTGTCGATAATAATGTCCCCCCACGGTTTTTCAAGTAGTTTATTATTATCACCAGTTACATCTATGTTAAATATTGCAAACATATTATCAAGTAAGGTTTTCTCCCAAGTTAGCATTCCAGCGTATGAGATATTGTAGTCTTTTGTTTGTATAACAATAAAAAGATGTTGTCTACTATCTCCTGCTGGTTTGTAAGTACCGATCATGTATTCATCATTAAATGAACGGATTAGTGATGCAGGAGCTGTTACCTTAATCAAAGAGAACAAATCAGAAAGAGGTAGTAATTCCTGCTTTTCATTTACTAGGTGTGTTAGGAATATCGCTTTCACTTTTCCTTCATCTAACTCATTATTAGTCTCTGTTTTGATTAATGAAGCTATATCATTTACATTAAGCGCACCACTTGCATCTATAAATACCTGATCATCGTAAGAGATAACCGATTCTATGTTTTTGGTGATTTGGGTAACGACATTCTGAGCTTCTTTCTTCTTTTTGATAAAGTATATTCCACCAACAGCTAGTCCAATAATTATCAGACCGCCGAGGAAAAGGAAAACCTTCGATGTTTTGGTTACCTGAGCTTCTTTATAGACTTCTTCTTGTTCATGCTTCTTCTGTTCAGCAAGTGCCACTTTTATAACTGATGCTTCGTTCATTCGAACAGCATCAGCCATATCTGAAGAATATGTATGAATGGTTTTTATATTCTCGGTAATATTATTTTTTATTTCTTTTTCATCCATTTCTTATACTAAACCTTTGGTTTGAAGAAATTGTTGTCTGCTTCTTTGATTGAAAGATTAAGACGACCTTTTTCATCAACCTTAATTATTTTAACAGGCACAATGTCTCCTTCTTTAAGAATATCAGAAACTTTCTCAACACGAAATGGTGCAATCTCAGATACATGGACTAAGCCTTCAGTTCCACTTGCGATTCGAACGAATGCCCCGAAGTCCATTAGTTTTACTACGACACCTTCTGCAGTGTCTCCAACTGCATACTCATGAGTCATATCTTCGATAATTTTCTTTGCTTTTTCTGCCCCACCATTCTTACCTGTTACAAAAACTGTTCCATCTTCTTCAATAGTTATTTCTGCTCCGGTTGCTTCTCTGATTGCATTTACATTTTTACCCCCTGGACCTATAACCATACCAATCTGATCTTTCTTTATCTTTACTACTAGAATCATTGGAGCATTTGGAGAGATAGATTTTCTTGGCTCAGCAATTTCTTTTGTTATTGTCTCTAGAATTTTTAATCGAGCTTCCTTTGCTTTTCCTAAAGCTTCTTTAAGAATGTTTGGGTTTATCCCATCTACTTTTACATCTAGTTGTATTGCAGTAATACCATCTTTTGTTCCTGCCACTTTGAAGTCCATATCACCATAATGATCTTCAGGTCCTTGGATATCTGAAAGCAACACATACTTATTTTTATCTTTTGTATCGATCATGGCTCCAATTGAAATTCCTGCTACTGGAGTTTTAATAGGCACTCCTCCATCCATAAGAGCTACAGTCGATGCACAGATTGATGCTTGAGAAGTAGAACCATTTGAAGCAACAGATTCAGAAACGACACGTATTGTATAAGGGAATGAAACTTTATCAGGGATAACAGGAGTTAATGCTTTCTCGGCTAAGAATCCGTGACCCATTTCTCTACGATTAAGTCCACCGACTCTTCCAGTCTCTCCACTTGAGTATGGAGGGAAATTGTAGTGATGCATAAAGCGTTTCTTCGCTGAGAATTCTACTGCGTCTATTGTTTGCATTGCATCAGGTCCACCTAGAGTAAGGACTGATAGAACATGAGTTTCTCCTCGATAGAATATTCCAGAACCGTGAAGCACATCTGAGATTCCCCCAGCTTTAGCATATAGACCACGGATCTCATCTAGAGCTCTTCCGTCGGCACGTACTCCTTTTATAAGAGCTGCACTGTGAAACGCATTATCGAGATAGTGATGCATATAATCCTCTGCTAGGTGCTTATCCTTCTCTTCATCTACTGTATACTTCTCATCTACTATACTTTTCCAGAGAGCTTCTGCTTCATGAGTGACATTCTTACCATCATTACTGAATAACCTTTCATCGAGCATAGGTTTAACCTTTTCTTCAAAGAGGGCGATAACTTCAGTAGGAGTCTCTGGTTTTTCAAATAACATCTTTTCCTTACCTAATTCTTTTCTTAACTTATCTTGAAAGTCTTCCCACTTTGTGATTTCTGCTACCGCCATATCGAAGCACTTACCCATCTCCTCATCAGATAATTCGAAAGCCATAGCCTCAATCATATTAATAGTTTGTTCTTTACCACATACAAGTAAATCGAGTTCGTATACCGCCTCATCAGAATTTGGAATGTAGTCATTTATCTTTATGCTCTGGTCTTGTTTTGTTTTACTTATATGTACTGCCCCAACTGGTCCACCCCAAGGTATATCTGATACATGAAGAGCAATTGAAGCAGCGTTAATAGCCAGAGTTTTTGGATCTGCATTTCCAATAGCGATAGTTGTGATTATAACTTGAACTGCGTTTTTGATACTTTGATCGAAAAGCGGGCGAATAGTTCTGTCTGTTACACGAGCAGCGAGTATTGCTTGATCAGAAGGTCTACCTTCTCTTCGCATAAACTGACTACCGAGAATTTTACCTGTAGCATAAAACTTCTCTAAGTACTCAACTGTTAAATTAAAGAATCCAGGATTCTTACTCCCATCTGCTGATATCACAGCAGTAGCCATAACGACAGTCCCATCACATTTAAGGATGACTGAGCCGTTGGCTTGATCTGCTAAATCACTAAAAACTGCGGTAATTTTCTTACCACCGATTTCTACTTCGAATTCACGTTCTTGCATATATTATTAGGCTAATCCCCAGACCCTAGTTTTGAAACACTGTATTATATGGTTTCAACTCTATCCGTCTGGAGAATAACAACTTGTTACTTATTAATACTTAAAGCATAGCAGAAATTGCTGGTTTTTTAAAGTTTAAAATATTTAATATAAAAAATGTTATTATGTGGATTATGTCATCAAATGAACCTAAACTTACAGTTTCTGGCTACAGAGGAATATGGGGAGAAAGTCTAACCGTGCCTATAGCCATACAATATGCAGTGGCTTATATAAAATCCATTAAAGAAAAAGCAAATCATCCACTGACTATTTTAATTGGTCGTGATGGAAGAGAAAGTGGTTTCCAAATAGTCGAGGAAATAGAAAAAGAATTAAAAAAATTAGGAGTAATTTGTATTAATGGAGACATCCTTCCGACTCCTACAGTTCTCTTTGCTGTACGTAAGCATTCATACGATGGTGCCATCATTGTAACTGCTAGTCATAATCCTATAGAATACAATGGATTAAAATTTGTAAATGAGAACGGCCTATTTATAGATGGAGATCAAGTTAAAAGAGTAAAGAAATATTTTGATGATAAAGAGGAATATAAAACAGAGGATATTAAAAAAAATGAAAATAGTATAAAACCAGATTTTATAAAAGAACACGTAGATCAAATAATAAAAAATATTAATTCAGAAAAAATAAAATCACGAAAATTTAAAATTGCAGTCGATATGATTAACGCATCGGCATGCTTGGAAGATGAATATTTATTTAATCAATTAGGTGTTGAGCTTATTTCTCTTAATAATATTCCTAATGGAAAATTTGCTCATAAACCAGAACCATTAAAAGAAAATCTATCTGAGATTGCTAAACTTGTGAAAGATTCTGATTGTGATATCGGTTTTGCTCAAGATCCTGACGCAGACCGGCTTGTTGTAGTTGATGAACACGGAGAAATTCTTTCAGAAGAATATACCCTTGCTCTTGGTGTCGAAGCAGTGTTGTCAAAATATAGATCTCTTCCAAGAGAAAGTAAGGTTGTGGTTATAAATATGTCTACGTCTCAAATGAATGTTGATATTGCGAAATCTTATGATGGAATTTGTATAAGGACTAAAGTAGGTGAAGCCAATGTTGTTCAAGGGATAAAAGATAATAATGCAATTATTGGTGGTGAAGGTGGAGGTGGAATAATATACCCTGCTATAAATACAGCACGAGATAGCTTCACAAGTATGGCACTCATCTTAGAATTACTAGCAGAAAGAAATCAAACTATATCCGAAGTTGCCGGCTCACTTCCTAGATATGAAGTCAGGAAAGATAAGATGTCTATAAAAAGTGATATACAGAAAATATATAATGAAATTAAACTAAACTTTAATAATGCGCAGATAAATGAACTCGATGGTTTGAGATTAGATTTCAGTGATAATTCTTGGATTCATCTACGTCCTTCAAATACAGAACCAATACTTCGCCTAATCGGTGAAGCGAAAACAAAAGATAGACTCGATGAGTTATTTGAAGAAGTAAAATTATTTTTATAAAATTTTTGGATTTGACAGATCTAGTTTTGTGTAATAGAATGATGGTCAACAAGATTTTTTAAAAATTAAAACAACGCATATGAAAAAGTTAATAGTTCCTAGTTCTACAGCAACACTAACTACGGTGGAAGTTGCTTTCAATGAATACAAGTATGTTGAACCTGAAAGTCTCCATTCTTTTAATGAAGATTACAAAAAGATTTTTCCAGCTTTAGCACAATTTATTAACCAAAGTCAGGGTAAAATTGTTTCTATTCCTGTTGGAAGAATACAAAACGACGGATCTTTTAAAACTAAGATCCTTAATGGCCAGGTTTGTGAAGTTGGGGAAAATAACTTTTTCTTCAAAACCAAAGAGGATTTGAGCAGTGTTTATGATCATCCTGCTAAAATTTTGATAAGGTTAGATAATGCCCTAGGCATGATTCCCCTTCATCCAGATTACCCGGATATGAACCCCCTGACAGTTAATATAAGGGAGTTCAGAAGCTACTTTAAGGCCCTCACTGGAATGAGGAACTTGCTGGCCGGCTGCATAGGCACTGAACATGCCCTCACTCTGTATTACAGATACAGCAAGAAAAATTCTAATTTCCGTAAAGGAGGTTATCGTTCAGAGGGTGAAGTATTGGAGGTAAATAAATCGAATATTGTTTACAACCACATGCGTACATTCACACATATACCTGGCCAACTGGTTTATGATTATGTAGATATGCGTCCACGTATAGAAACTGACCGTTTTGTTGCCCCGGATCGCTATCTTAGCAGAGTTGTTGTAATTTTGGGAACAAAGCATGAGATAAATGTTCATGCTGACAATGATGAAAATTAAAGTAGAATTTAACAGGTCAAAGCCTCCGCAGTTATGTGGAGGCTTTTTTATTAAATATTTTTAAAATTTTTCTATCTTCCCCCTATCAAATATTTCTGTGGACTTAGAGAAAGATCTAAGAAGTCGTCGGCGGCTTCTTTAAGTTTCATTGAGGATGATTTACCGAAGGATACGACTTCTACTTGGATACCAGATGTACCTTGTAAGTATTCTACGAGAGGAATAAAATCTCCATCACCGGCGACAAGGACGATAGCATCGAGTTTTGGAGCCATCTTCATAGCATCTACGGCTATTCCGACATCCCAGTCACCCTTCTTAGCTCCCCCTGAGAATATCTGAAGTTCTTTTGTTTTTGTTTCTATTCCGAGTTTAGTCAGCGCATCGAAGAAATTCTTCTCCTCCCCTCCTTCTGAGGTTATAACGTAAGCGACTGCACGGACGAGTTTACGTCCAGCTACAGCGTCTTTGAGGACTGCTCCGAAATTGACTTTCCTTTTGTATAGATTCTTAGCGCTATGGTAGAGGTTCGATGTATCTATGAATACCCCGACTCTCTGTTCTTTATGTTTGATTATGCTCATATGTATATATTGTATCAAAACAAAATGCCCCTTGCGAGGCAGTTTGTTATGCTTTTATTGTCTTAAGTTGCGCTGCGTGTCTACTCTTATCTTTCTTTTCAAGATATTTAAGATGACTTCTTCGATCAGCGACCATCTTTATAAGGCCACGTCGAGAATGATTATCCTTCTTGTGTTCCTTTAAGTGAGATGCGAGTTCGTCGATTTTCTTACTTAAGATAGCGATCTGAACTTCAGGAGATCCTGTATCTTTGTCGTGAATCTGGCTCTTCTTTATAATTATTTGCTTTTTCTTTGTTGTTAACATGTGCCTATATACTAGCACATATTGGAAAAAATTGCAAGACCCCCTCTATTTGACCACCCTACCCCTTTGTGGTAGTTTGAAGTAAATATTGTTAGATTGATCTGCTGCCTTTGTGCCTCAAAAGACTCAAAGATAACAGATCAATTTTTAAAAATTCTAAATTTTAGTCATGAAAAGTTTAAAAAGTTTTTTCCCTGGATTTGCGTTAGCAAGTTCAGACTTTAGAAAAGTTACAAAAGATAACGCAACTTATCTTGCAGCTTTGGTCCCTTGGATAAATTTTATTTTTCTCACTGAATGTGGTGAAGGGAATGATTTTATGCCAGGACTGCGGTTTGTAAATGCAGAAGTTTATTTTGAAACTGAAGATGAATACGTCTGGAGGGTCTATAAAGAGAAGTTTCAGAATGAATTTTCGTGGTTACTTGATTCCACAAAGGAACAGTTTGAAAAATATTTCTTCAATCCTGGGGAGATGAGCCAGTTTAAAGTTGAGACCGGCAAAGAGTTTGCCTATAGCAAATTCAGAATTAAGGTTAAAAAAATTATTCTGGTGCGATCGGAGCCCTTCGTTCACCAAAATGCATTAACTGAATCAGAAACGGTTACTAAGTTTAATTCATTAAAAGGAATCTGATTTTCTACAAAGGCTAGCTATAACCGCGTAGTTTATAGCTAGCCTTTTATTGTTCTGTTGATAACTTTAGTTGACTAAAGTACTTTAGTTTGATAAAGTGGACTATATGGAGATTAATTGGAATAAAAAAGAAAATAATCAGTTTTTAAATGCTATCTTAGCAATAGAATCAAAAGAAGAGGCTAAGTTTTTTCTGCGCGATCTTATGACTGAAAGCGAAATTATAGAGTTTGGTAAGCGCCTTGAAGCTGCTCGCCTACTCTCTCGCAATACTCAGTACACTGCGATCATTGAGCTCACCGGCCTTTCTTCTACTACTGTTGCCCGTATTTCTAAATGGCTTAAAGGCTCGCTAGGAGGTTATCGCCTTATTCTTGGACGTCTAGCAAATATGCATCATCACAATTCTATCAAACTTGGGAAAGGATTGTCTTTGAAGCGTACGTAAATTCTACAACTCGAAACCAACCCTCTCTTAAGTTTACTTGAGAGAGGGTTTTGTGTTGTGCAAAGCTCTAACAAAATTTTGTACATTTAAAATTTAATAAAATGGAAAAAGAATGTAAAAAATCCCCCAACCATATTCATGTTTGGAGTGAACCTCGATTTGAAGATTCAATTGATAAAAATCGTTCTGATGAAATTAAATGGCACTGCATTTTTTGCTTTTTACAAGTAGTAAAAACCTATGATGATATGATTATGGAAACAAATGATTCACGAATTGTAGACTTTGGAAGGAAGAATCCATAAATAAATGATTCAAATAGTTTGCCTAATAAAAACCCTTTTTAAGGGTTTTTTCCATGTGCTATAATTATTGTACGACATTATGGCAACCCGACTCGACCAATTAAAAAGAGAATTCCTTGAGCATGTAGAAATAGAGAAAGGAAATAGTTTAAAGACGGTGAACAACTATGATCACTACCTAACTCGCTTTTTTGAATTTGCGAAAATTACTGATCCGAAAGATATCACCGATGATAAAATTCGTGAGTTCCGTTTATATTTGAATCGCCAACCAGGAGTGAAAATTCGTGGACAGCAAGCAAGTACACTGAAGAAGAATACTCAGAATTATCATCTTATCGCTCTTCGTTCATTCCTTAAATATATGATGAAGCGCGATGTAAAATCTTTAGCCCCAGATCGCATTGAACTTGCCAAGATTAAAGAGCGCTCACTAGACCTGATCTCTTCCGATGAACTTGGTCGGTTGCTCGGTGCCCCAGATCTTTCTAATCCGAAAGGTTTAAGAGATAAAGCACTGCTTGAATTATTTTTCTCTACAGGGCTTCGTCTCTCTGAGCTCTGTTCTCTAGACCGCGACATCGATTTATCGAAAGATGAATTTTCTATTCGTGGTAAAGGAGAAAAGGTTCGAGTCGTTTTTCTTTCCGATTCTGCCAAAGATGCAATACGTGCATACTTGAAAGCTAGGAAAGATTTAGATGAACCACTGTTTATCCAATACTCACGCAATGGAGCCAAAGGCAACCGATTAACACCTAGGTCTATCGAGCGAATCGTGAAGTTCTATGCAATTAAAGCAGGAATTTCAAAAAAGGTTACCCCTCACGTCATTCGCCACTCATTCGCCACTGATTTACTATCAAATGGCGCCGACATACGTTCGGTGCAGATGATGCTCGGCCATGCCAATATCGCTACAACTCAGATTTATACTCACATCACTGACAAGCAACTTCGTGATGTACATAAAAAGTTTCACAGTAAAGGAAAGTAATATACAATAATACGATATGAAAATAATATCTTGGAATGTAAATGGAATAAGGGCGGTACATAAGAAAAACCTTTTCGTGCCTTTTGTGAAGAAGTACAAGCCAGATATTATTTGTCTTCAGGAAACGAAAGCCGAACAACACCAGAGTGAAGTTGATCTACCAGACTATGAAGAGTATTGGAATTCAGCTACTCGCAAGGGTTACAGTGGTACAGCTATTTTTACAAAAACGAAACCCATTTCTATCTTGCTCGATATTCCGAAAGATATCGCTAAGAAATTTAAATTAACTGCTGATGAGTACGGCGATGCAAATGCTGAGGGCCGAGTCATCGCAGCTGAATTTAAAGATTTCTATATAGTTACAGTTTATACTCCGAACGCCAAAGACGATCTCTCTCGTGTTCCTCTTAGGCATAAAGTCTGGGACAGAGCCTTCCTTGCTTATATGCAAATGCTTGAGAAAAAGAAGCCAGTTATATTTTGTGGTGATTTGAATGTTGCACATACTCCGGATGATCTTGCTCGACCGAAAGAGAATGTGGGTAAGAAAGGATTTACAGATGAAGAACGCGAAGGCTTCCAGAATTTCGTTGATGCTGGATTTGTAGATACATTCAGAATGTTCACCAAAGGTAATGGTCACTATACTTGGTGGAGTCATTTTGCTGGTGCACGGGCTCGGAACGTCGGCTGGAGGATAGACTACTTCCTTGTATCATCTAAATTAAAATCAAAAGTAAAAAGCGCAAAAATTCTCCCCGATGTCATGGGCTCTGACCACTGCCCTATTTTACTTGAATTGAAGTAATTTGTTTTTTCACTTTTATATGTTAGATTAAGTTCGAATGATAAGAAGAATTTTAATTAAGATAATTGCGGTTATAGTAATCATAATTATTAGCCTGGTCTTGGAGTCTAACTCCAAGAGTGACTTACCACCAATGGCCAAGATGGCCATTGGTGCAGGGCATTAAAACGGTATCACCCCGAATGGTGACAGATCTGCTATCGCAGATCTTTTTTTATTTTGTAACTAAAATTTAGAATGTTATAATAGATATGAAATAAAAACCTCGATTATGAAAAAGAATCACCACATTCCAGTGGCATTCAGAATGCCAGAAGTAATTCAATTTTTAACCCGTTCTGACTACAATGTAGAAGAACAAATAAAAAACCTAAAAATAGAACATAATCATTTGAAAGACAAATATTTTGAAATAATTGAAAAATCTCGTTTTCCGAGGATTCAACTAGTGGCATTATCAAAAGAGTACAACCAGTTACTTATTGATACTTGCCAATTTGCTTCTGTTAATGAACATACCCCGTATATCTCCATAATTAGAGAAATCTATACAGTTGTGGAGGCAACAATGTTTGCTATATGGAGGTATATGTACAGTAAAAATTACTGCTCATAAATCCATGTCTAAAATATAAAATAGTCAGGTTAACCACCTGGCTATTTTTTAATTATTCGAGCGTGGCGACGAATATGTGTACCCCAATGTGGCTTCTGGAAACGCTTGTATATTTTTGCAAAATCTTTTGTTTTATAAATTATGATAAATTTATCTCGGTATGTTAGACCTTGGATTGTAGATCCAATAAGAATTCCAATTATAGTAGGTGCTTCCATTTTAAAATAGAACATAAAAATTAAAATTAACCCGGTCCAGATATAGTGGTGAATGTGAATACTGTACTCTCCTACTTTAAAAAACAACCCATTTTCCTTTTTGTGCCCTTCATAATGTCCTGACACATGTGAAGAGATCATGAATCCTAATATAGAACCGATAATGATTAAAATAGTTTGCATAAAATTTATTCTATTATAAATATAGCATTTAATTTGAATTGTGAGATAATAATTATATAAAATTTATGGAAACAAAAAACTGTCAGAACTGTAAGAAAGATTTTAATATAGATGAGCGAGATCAACTTTACTATAAGAAGATCAATGTCCCCCATCCGACTTGGTGCCCGGAGTGTCGGCTTGTTCGACGTTTTTCATCACAGAATACTTGGAATTTAAGTTGGCGTAACTGTGCTAAATGTGGCGATAAGACTCTTTCAGTTTATTCGCCCGAACAAGAAATAAATGTCTATTGTCAGCCGTGTTGGTGGAAAGATGATTGGGATGGAACAGAATACGGAATGGACTATGATCCGAACAGGCCGTTTTTAGAGCAGCTAGAAGAGCTTTCTAATAAAACTCCATATTCTGCGCTAACAAGCCTATACACTAGTAATAAGAATTGTAATTACGCCAACGCCCTTGCTTGGTCAAAAGACTGTTATTTAGTATTTTGGGCTGATTTTTGTGACAGCGTACTCTATTCTTCATTGCTTAATACAGTTAAAAATAGTGCTGATTGCTTGCGAGCGTTAGACTCTGAATTATGTTACGAATCAATCGGGATAAATAAGTGTTATCAAACTTTCTTTTCAGAAGAATGTGAAGCTTGTGTTGATGTTTGGTTTTCTCGTAATTGCTACAACTGTACAAATTGTATTGGTTGTGCAAATTTACGAGGTGAATCGTACTGTATTTTCAATGAGAAATATTCAAAAGAAGATTATGCCGAGAAAGTTAAAGAACTCGGCTTAGACTCTTGGGATAAACTACAAGATTTACAAAAGAAATCTCGAGCATTTTGGCTTACAAAACCATACCGCTCATATACTGGGAACTCACTCAACTTAAATGTAACTGGTGAGTACACTTACGAATCAAAAAATTCAGAAGATATGTATATATGTACTGGGGCAGAAGATTGTAGAAGATGTCAGTTTATAACAGTAAAGCCAGCCAAAGACTGCTTAGATTATTCTGGTTGGGGCAACAACGCTACTAACATCTATGAATCTGTAACTGTTGGCGAGAATTCAGATTCTTGTTCATTCTGTCTTGAATGTTGGCCTGACGTGTTTAATCTACAGTATTGTATTTTTAGCATTGCAGGTAAAAATAATTTTGGGTGTGTGAATTTAAAAAGAAAATCATATTGTATTTTAAATAAAGAATATTCGAAAGAAGAATTTGAAGAATTGAAAGCAAAAATTATAGAAGATATGAAGAAAAATCCATACACAGATAAACTTGGACGCAAATTCTATTATGGAGAGTTTTTCCCTCCAGAGTTGAGTAAATTTGCTTACAATAAATCTAACGCTTCTAAATTTTTTCCGAAAGAAAAAGGAGAAGTCTTATCTGAAGGTTACATATGGAGTGATATTGAAAATCCAACAACGGAAGCCACAATAAAATCTTCTGATCTGCCACTGACTATAAATATTACAGACGAATCAATATTAAAAGAAGTCATTGCGTGTTCTGACTGTTCTAGGGCTTACAAGATAAATAATGATGAATTGAATTTACTGCGTAAATTCAACATTCCTCTCCCGCATGAATGTCCTAAATGTAGAGAAAATAAACGTTTCGGTAGATGTAATCCAATACATCTTTGGGAAAGGAATTGTGCAAAATGTAATGAACCTGTTTCTACTGCATTTGCTCCAGATCGACCAGAAGTTATCTATTGTGAGAAATGTTATCAGCAAGAATTTGTGTAAAATAGTCATATTTTACAATGTTATTTTTTTGTGTTAGGATATAAATAATTCACTAACCAAAAACCAACCTATATGAAGAAAGTATTCCGAAGCACTGTAAGTTTTTTTAGTTATGTTCTTATGTTCAAATGGTGGCCTAAAGGCAATACCGAAAATTTAGAAGATATACAAGCCCCGCAGGTTTCCGAAGGACTCTGGTCTGATATGTGAGATCTTCGCTAAAGAATTATAATTCCACAATTTATTGCTGGAATTTTTTTATTCTTTAGGTGGTTGGTCCATTCCGGCCCAGAGGTTCATGGTGCCAATGTTCTCTGTCCCAGATTGCTTCATATATAGGAAGAGTTGCATTTTGTATGCAGCAGCGATCTTTAGAAGTCCTAGTAAGTGCAGTGCCTTACTTTGATTCATTCCCCACATATTTATCTCAGCTTTTAAATCTTCTTCACTAAGTGGAGATATAAAGTCATAGAACTTTTTCCATTCATCATCCATCATACTTCCGAAGTTCTCAATGGTTGGAACTGGTCCTCCGAAGTACTTCTTATATGCCTCACCATCCCCTGTGACTATACCATCTGCTCCTGCAATAAATATAGAAGTTAAGTATTGTAGAAGCTCTTCAGTTGTTCTCTGCTTATCAGTTGGCTTGTGTGAGAGTTGTTCTGGTTTTATCTTCTCAGCTAAGTGCTTTATTATAGCAAATTCTTTTTCTAATGATGTTAAGTATTGTTCTTTTGTGATCATTTTGTATAAACCTTAATTTTAATATGCTAATTATAGCATAATGACTTTTACTATGTTTGTGCTATTATGCGCTCAAATGGAACTTAAAATAATAGGCGGAGTAATGATAATTATTGCTCTTATTATCGTATTATTATTACTGAACCTCAAAAAAGAGAAACACAAGGATTAATTGAGCTTACCAATTAATCCTTTTTGATTGACTATTTAATCAAAAAAGACTACTGTGGGTCTAACCGTTGGAATTGATATTTTAAAAAATTTAAATCTCCTAGACATGACAGATGCAGAAAAAACAAAAAATTTTCACGATGCTATGAAAGTTCTGTTAGTTGTAGCAATATTTATATTTTTTACATACCTAACAAGAGATAAAAGAAAACCTTAAAATATCACTGATTAAACCCTTTGGTATTTTTTATTTTTTCTCACAAGTATTTTTCTACTGAAAAATCTCGCGAGCCCTCCTCGCCTCGTCAGGCTCCGGCCTTGCGATCGGGTCCCTTGCCCGATCTCACCCCGTGTTTAGCGTGAACCTTCTCTACTTCTTCTTCCTCTAGTTTATCTTTTAAATCTTTAGCTTTTTGTCCTAATTCTTTTAGTTCATTATCACTTAGTTTATCTAGCTCTAATGATTTTTCCTTTAAATATTCAACTGTATTCTTCTTTGGATCGTCTAAGACTTCTTCTAAAAGAGCGTGTAAAATCCATCCCATTCGGCGTGAGGGAGCCATCCCGAGCTCTTTTATAAGCACTTCCCCGTCAATCGCAAGCGCTGATACTGAAAGTGGATCACGCAGAACTTCGTCAATCATAGCGTGGTATTTACGCAGACGATATGGAGCTTCAGCTTTCTTCATTCCTACCCTATCGCATTCGCGGATTTCCATTAGATGCCATATATTTTCTTTACCTACTTTCTGCACAATGCGACGAACTGCCGAGAGTGTAATCTGTTCTGTATCAGAGAAGAACATATGGTTACGCACAAGAGAGACTACTAGGTCTGTAGTTTTCTTCGGATATTTTAATCGCTCCATTATTGTTTTTGCCATACGTGCACCAATGACTTCATGGCCGTAAAATGTGTACGCTTTCTTTGTGCCCGGCCTACGGCTCTTTGGTTTTCCTATATCATGGAAGAGTGCAGCAAGACGAATTTCGGTATTATAGCCTTTATTTGCAGCGTGATTTAGCGCTCCAAGTAAATGCTCAAATACATCATATATATGTGCTCCTCCTTGCTCGCAACCAATTCCCTCTTCTAACTCTGGAATAATAAATTTTAATAATCCTAATTTTTCAAGTAAACCAATTCCTTGTGAAGGATTTTTGCTTTCAATAATTTTTGTAAATTCATCGCGAATTCTTTCCATCGAAATATTTTTTAAAAGATTCGAGTTATCCACAATCGCTTTCATGGTGTCATAAGAAATAGCGAAATCTAGTTGTGTTGAAAATCTAACTGCACGAAGCATGCGAAGTGCATCTTCGTTGAATCTGTCATTAGCCTCCCCTACTGCTCTTATAACTTTGTCCTTTATATCTTCTTGTCCTTTATAAAGGTCAATTAGTTGTCCTTTATGTGGGTTATAGGCTAGAGCATTAATTGTGAAGTCACGTCTTTTAAGGTCATCCTCTATGTTTTTACTGAATTTTACTTCATCTGGATGCCTAAAATCACTATATTTTGCCTCAATTCTGTATGGTGTAACCTCTATAATGTTATATTCTGGTGTTTCACGTGCAACATCTCCCCCATTTGTTACATGTGTAACGTTCGGAATGCAGACACCCACAGTGCCGAAAGTGTTCTCATATACAGTCTTTTCAAATAAAGGCATTATTTCTTCTGGTATGGCGTTAGTTGTGATATCCCAATCTTTAGGGGTTTTATTTAAAATAAGATCACGAACGCATCCACCAACAAGAAAGGCCTCAAAACCTGCTTTTTCGAGTGTAGTTGTTACATGTGTAACATAGTCTGGTATTAAGTTTTTATCTATTGTGAGTTTCATATGAAACTTTTTTACTGCTATTGTGGTGCGCCCGGCAGGAATCGAACCCACATCCACGGTTCCGAAGACCGGTACTCTATCCGTTGAGCTACGGGCGCATAAAACTATATTTTACAGCACGTTAATTGTATACTAAAACAGTATTTTAGTAAATATCTTTATAAAATAAGGCTAATTTACTAATTGCAATTATTCTTTTAAATGGTTATAATCTATGAGTTATTTTGGTATTTGCGGGATTGGTTTAGTGGTAGAACACGTCCTTGCCAAGGATGAGACAGGAGTTCGATTCTCCTATCCCGCACAACTTTGTACTTAATGATGTCTATTGCTATGACTTTTATTAGTCTTTTATACACACCAAAAAGCCTTTAAAATTAGTATTTTTGTGGATAAGTATGTGTGTATTGTTCATAAAAGACAAAAATGATTTTTCTGGAAATTTATAACTATTAGAGTAAAAGTGTTACAAATAAAGGTTGTTTTCAGAAAGACATCAAAATAAGTTAATTTTTTGTCCGATAAGATATGAACGTTTCACGTGAAACATTATTAGTAAGTTACACATGTAACATATGAAGAAATTCACTTCAAATTCGCAAAAAATAGGCCAATTAGGGGAAGATATTGCTTGTAAGTTTCTCATGAAACATGATTTTGAAATATTAGAAAGAAATTACACGAAGAAATGGGGAGAGATAGATATTATTAGTCAAAAAGAAGGGAAGTTCTATTTTATAGAAGTTAAATCTGTTTCTTGCGAAACACTACCTGATTTTAAAAATGAGAACCCTTTTGTAAAACGACCAGAAGAGAATATGCACCCCTGGAAAATGAAAAGACTTTCTCGCACTATCCAAACTTATCTAATTTACAAAAGAATAGGGAACACACCATGGCAATTTGATCTACTCCTTGTTTATATAGACTTGAAGAACCGAACAGCTCGTGTGCGCACTATAGATAATGTTATTTTATAATTGTATTTTATAGAAAATATGCTAATATAAAATGATTGTTCGGTTTTCGGGGTGTAGTACACCGGTAGTATACGCGGTTTGGGACCGTGAGAACAGGGTTCAATTCCCTGCACCCCGACAATAGAAAAACCTTTAGGTTTTTCTTGAAGGGGTGAGCAAGCAAACTGCTTTGCTTGCGTCAGGGAATTGAAAGATTTTTCTATGCTGTAAGCGAGAAAAATACCTGGCTATGTAATAGCCAATTCCCAAAGTATTGCGGGATTAGTTTAGTGGTAGAACTGCAGTTTTCCAAACTGCTGGCAAGAGTTCGATTCTCTTATCCCGCACATGCAATTTGTATTTATCTTTCTTACTTTTGTATCTACTTTTTTAGGTGGACTCTTTGGTTTGAAGTACCGAGATAAAATGCATTTAATACTCGGACTTACTGCAGGAATAATTCTTGGAGTAATTGCATTTGATATTTTTCCAGAGATTATAAATATAACTGGAGCTCTTGGAGTAAGCTCTACTTATCCGATGATTGCACTTGTTGCAGGATTTATGATTTTCCATATCGCGGAGAAATTACTTTTAGTCCATCATTCACACGAAGATCATTATGGACCACATACTCATCCTACAGTAGGGAAGTTCCAGGCCTTAGCACTCGCAGGACACTCATTCTTAGATGGTATGGCTATAGGGCTTGGTTTCCAAATATCTGGAGCTACAGGCGCTCTTATAGCACTTGCTGTTATATCACACGACTTTGCTGATGGATTAAACACAGTATCACTGATGATTCGTCATAAAAACACAGATAAGAAGGCTATGCAGTTCCTTTTCATAGATGCACTTGCTCCAGTGCTTGGAGGTTTATCTACTCTTTTATTTACACTATCTGAAAAAAGTTTACTCATGTATCTTGGATTTTTTGCAGGATTTCTTTTATATATAGGCGTATCTGACATATTACCTGAAGCGCATAGTAAAAATTCATCGCTGAAAACTGTCGGGATGACAATGATTGGAATTATATTTATTTTTCTTATTACAAGAATACTTTAATAGATCAGTTATAATTTGAAATAAAAAAACCACTCGTAGATAGAATAGAGTGGTTTTTTAATCTGTATATATAAAATTATTTTACAGCGTCCTTGAGAGCTTTCGCTGCTCTGAACTTTGGAACTTTTGTTGCAGCAACCTTTACTTGTTCTCCAGTCTTAGGGTTGCGAGCCATACGAGCTGCGCGCTGCTTGACTGAGAAGATTCCAATTCCTGCGATTGATACTTCGTCGCCTTTTTTCAAAGTACTAACGATAGCATCGAACATACCGTTCACAACTTCCTCAGCTTGTACTTTTGTACCGCCGATTTTTCCGTGAACCAATTCTACTAATGCTTGTTTATTCATTTATTTTTTACTTCCTTACATCTTTCTTTCAAAAAATATAAGAATGCTATCTAAATAATATTCGACCGTTTGCAAACGTGTCCTTATAAACAGGATAATCTCATTATATACCAAGGGTATTTTAGTGCAAGTATTAATAGGCAATTGACACATACTAATAAATAATGTTTAAGTTTTAACTCAAATAAATTAAAATCACACAGTTCTTAATATTGGTAAGCAAAGTAGCTAAGTTTATATGTTATAATCAAGTAATATATGGCAAATATTACAAGGACTTTCTTACGATCAGATAAAATGATGACAAAATACATAGAAGTTATGAGGGAAAGAGAGGCTAAAGGCATAAAATATAATCCATTTTTATCTGAAGATGAATTAATTATTAAAGAATTTAAACATTGGGTAATACTAGAGAACGAGTTTCCATATGACGCTATAGCTGCTGTGAGTCATATGCTTGCTACGAAAAGGGATATCCCACTTGACTGGAAGTCTCTAAATACAGAGGAGATGGAGGAGTTTAATGAAATACAAGATACATATTTAAGTGAGCATTATGATGCTCTTTGGGAGAATTTGCCTAAAGGACAGACGATTCCCAGGCATTTCCACCTTCATTTATTAGTATTAAAGAGGGAAGAGGTATAATAAAACCCCTCAGTTGAGGGGTTTTATTATTATCTAGCGTATTCGACTATCCTATTCTCTCGGATCATAGTGACTTTAATTTCACCTGGGTATTTGAGTTCTTGTTCGATTTTCTTGGCGATTTCACGAGCCATGTTCTTGGCTTCGACATCGCTTACTTTCTCTGGAGTTACGAATATTCTGATTTCACGTCCAGCGGCAAGTGCGTATGATTTCTCTACACCATCAAATGTTTTTGTGATAGCTTCAAGGTCTTGTAAGCGTTTGATGTAGTTCTCAACACTATCACGGCGAGCACCAGGGCGACCTCCTGAGATATGGTCGGCAGTTTGTACGATAACGGCTTCGATAGTCTCATGAGGGCAGTCGTCGTGGTGAGACTTCATCGCTGTTATGATGCGTGGGTCTGCTCCGAACTTCTGTAAGATACGAATACCGATATCGATATGTGTACCTTGGACTTCATGATCAAGAGCTTTACCGATATCGTGTACGAGTGCTCCTGCTTTGGCGATTTGGATATCTGCTCCTAGTTCTTCAGCAAGCATTCCGGCAATGTGCGCCATTTCTATAGAGTGCTGGAGAACGTTCTGTCCATAACTTGTACGGAAATATAAGCGACCAACGATAGCGACTATGCGTGGATCGAGATTGAATATTCCACATTCATAAACTGCTTGATCACCTTTATCTTTAATGATCTTATTTATATCTTCTTGAGCTTTGGCTACTACTTCCTCAATCTTGGCAGGCTGGATGCGTCCATCAAGTATTAAATTCTCAAGAGCAAGTCTTGCCACTTGTCTTCGAACTGGATCAAATGAAGATATAACAATTGCTCCTGGAGTCTCATCGATTATAAGTTCAACTCCTGAAGCTCGTTCAAATGCTCTGATATTACGGCCTTCTTTACCGATAATCTTGCCTTTGATTTCATCATTAGGAATATTTACCGATGTTGTCATCATTTCACTTGCAGTTGATGATGCTAGGCGATTAATAGATGCAGCTAAGATATCTTTTGCTCTTCGATCAAGCTTCTCGGTGTTCGCAGTTTCCATTTTCTGCATTCTAACAAGGAGATCTTCTTCATACCTCTCTTCAATATTTTTGAAAAGAGTTTCTTTTGCATCATCGACAGATAAGTGAGATATCTTTTCGAGCTCTTTTTCTTTCTCTGCTTCCATCCCATCAACTCTCTCCTTTATCTTCTTCACTTCTTCAACTTTCAGCTTCATATTATCGACTTCGCGGTCGATTTCTACTTGGCGTGCGTCTAGAAGCTCTTCCTTTTTGATAAGGCGATGCTCTGTCTGCTTCCACTCATCTTCTTTTTTCTTTGCTTCAACCTGAGATTCATTTACTTTCTCCTCAGCCCTTTTCTTTGCTTCGTCGAGCACTCGCTGTGCCTCTTCTTTTGCGCCGAGCATTATCTGCTTGATCTCGAGTTCCATTGAACCCTTTTTACCAAGTGAGATAACAAGACGCAAATAATATCCAACACCTACACCTACTACTAGAGCAAGTGTAGAAATTATTATTGCTGTTAAACTCATAAAAGTGACAGTGCCACTTTAAAAATACGCGACCTCTAAGGACGAAGTATACCGTTGGTATGTTTATTTAAATTCAGGACTAAAATGAAACAATTTTTCATAAAATAAAATTCTGTATTACCAGGGAAACCGTATTTTAAAAGCAAACACTAAAATAACTGTTAAAATTCGATATCCTCATAATACCGTAAAAGTGTATATATGTCGAGTATATAACCTACCTTTAAGAAACAGGTAAGCTTATGTAAAATATTGCCCCTTTATTTTTACCCTTTGATTTAGCATATATATCGCCATGGTGCCTGCGGACTATTTCTTTAGATATGTATAAGGCTAAGCCCATTCCATCAGTATTCATTTTCTTTGCCGAATCACCTCTGTAGAATCTTTTGAATAAGTTCATGCGATCTTTCCAATTTAGACCTATTCCATCATCTTCGATAGCTAGAATTAGATCACCATTTTTTATTTCTGAATTTATTGTGATGTTACCACCATCTTTAGAGTACCAGATAGCGTTTTCTATTAATGCGTTTATAACGAATGATATCTTTTTAGTGTCGACTGTAAGGAGGGGCATGTTTATCAGTGTTGGCATCGATAGCTTTATATTTTTCTCGGTTAAGTGTATTCGATGCTTTTGGACTGCGTCTTCTAACATTTCACGTATAGAGACAGCCTTTAAATCATAACTTGCTCGACTATATATATCTTTAACTCCAGCTAAGATGTCGACAATCTCTAAAAGTCTATTTGAAGCATTAGATAAACTACTAGCTATGTCTAATTGTTCTTTGCGAGAAATATCTTGAGTTAGAGTTTCACTCATCCATTTAATACGGGTAAGGGGAGTGCGGAATGTATGGTTAACAATCGAGATAAAAGATTTTTCGGTAAAGTTGCGGTGCAACTCTCTACGAATAATGTAGATTAAGATTAAAGCAATTAGTATGATTAGTGCGGTTTGCATATGTACTACTATATCATTTATTCTCCCAATAAAAAATCCTACAAGCTTGATTGTAGGATTTTTTATTTACTTTTTTGATTCAGCTTTTGGTTTTGAGACTATACCATCGACGATTCCATACTTCTTGGCTTCATCGCTAGTCATCCAGTAGTCGCGATCGGAATCTTTCTCTATTTGGGCGAGTGTCTTACCCGTATTCTTTGCTAAAATTTTATTTAAATTCTCTTTTGTGCGAAGGATGTGTTTGGCGTTGATCTCTATATCTGATGCTTGCCCTTCAGTGCCACCCATAACTTGATGAATCATAACTTCTGAGTTCGGAAGAGCGAAGCGCTTACCTTTTGTACCTGCAGACAGTAGTGTTGCAGCCATCGAAGCGGCGATTCCAACACATATAGTAGACACGTCGGCTTTTATGAAGCTCATCGTGTCGAGTATTGCTAGCCCTGCAGTGACTGATCCACCAGGGGAGTTGATGTATAACTGGATGTCTTTCTTTGAATCACTATGATCAAGGTAAAGAAGCTGGGCAATAATAAGGTTAGCCATATGGTCATCGATAGGGCCACCGAGGAATATAATGCGATCGTTTAACAAGCGAGAGTATATATCATAAGCCCTCTCACCATTCATTGTTTTTTCTATAACTGTTGGGATTAACATAGGGATAGTATAGCAAAATAAGGTTTTTAGTGTACTTGACAAATAGGCGTATTTTGTGCTATAATATGCTCGTAAAAGTTCTTTGAGAATCAGGTTTCATAAAAGTGGTTTGATTCGTATTAAGCACTAGTTTTAGCTCTCAATACGAATTAAATCACTCACTCTTAAAATAATTTATTTATGAAGCCTATTACTAAATGGATAATTATTATCCTAATTATTGTATCAATGTTTTCATTATCTTCTTGTAGTAAAGAAGTAGGAGTTGATGGATCTGTTGGGATTGGAATAGGACCAGTATATGTAGAACTGTCATTCGGTAGCGGACAGGGCGCTTACTACGGTTATGGAAATGTTCCACAAAACGTATACACAAGTGTTGTGTATATAGTTTCAAAACCATTAGATCAGACTGCTATCCCAGTGTTTGATAAAAATGGCCGGCAAATGGGAATTGTTTCCTGTACTGGTGGTAACTGGCAGTATTATAATGATTTCTTTTCCTTTTTAAGGGATTGGAACTATAACACTAAGCCGTGTGCTGTTCTAGTAGAATGGCAACAAAAAACCATCAATACGACCTGGAGTGGAAAAATCATTGGTTAAAAATATTGCTAGATTAAATTTATTGGTAGTAAATAATCTCAGCAATCAAAAAGAGCTCACGATTTATCGCTGAGCTCTTTCTTTTTATTAAATTTTACTGACTCTCTAAGAATTGGAAGACTTTTTCATTCTCGAGCATATTCTCGACGTAGGCACGAGCGCGGACTGGATCAGCGTCTTTATACATAGTCAGAATTTTTTGAACTTCTATTTCTATTTCTTCTTCACTTGGCTTTAGAGACTCTTTCTCTGAAATACTGTGAATGATAACTTGAAGTTTTGCTCTCTTCTCGGCATCGGCTCGCCACTCTGAACGGAGCTCTTCTTCTTTCTTACCGATCTGAGCTAGATAGTCTTCAAACTTGAAACCCATATTTGTGATATCAGCTTCTAAACGGTAGAGCATTTTATCTATTTCACTGTTTATAAGTATTTCTGGAATATCTCCTTTTGATTTACTTACAAGTTCTTCTACGATTGATAGACGAAGCTTATCTTTTTGCTCAGTTTCTTTCTCTATCTTCATATTGCTACGAATTTTATCTTTGAATGCATCAGCATTTGCAAAGTCACCGAAAGATTTCGCGAATTCATCATTGAACTCTGGATAGTCACTCTCAGGAATCTCTTCATGAGTGTGGTCGTGAGCATCACCATCTTCGTGCTCGTGCTTTGGAACTGCTTGCTCGGCGCGCATTTTACGAAGTTGGAGAATAGTTTTCTCTACTTCTTCATCTGACACCACAACTTCTTTTTTGAAATCTTCTTTCTTGTTTTGTTCGTTAGCAAGCTTTTTGTAATCTGGTAAATCCATTTCTGGAAGGACAGCTGTGACTATCTTAAATTCTAGATCGGAACCTTTGGCGATTTTCGTAATTGCGATTTGTGGTCGGCCTATAGCATCTATCTTTTCACTCTCGAGTATTTTCGGATATGCATCACTAAGAGCAAGCTCGGCCATCTCTTCTAAGATCATCATATCTGTGACGTGCTCTTTCACGACAGAAGCTGGAGCTTTGCCTTTACGGAAGCCGGGTAGCTCAAGTCGCTCAGCGATTTTCTCAAGCGCCTTTCCTTCATACTTCTCGAATTCTGTATTCTCTAGCACGCCCAATATTTCAACCTCACTTTTTTCAAGTTTTTTGACTGTTATTTTCATATTGTTTACTTTTATTATTCTTCAAACTTCGGAGCGTAATCTTTATTGTATCGCTCTTTACACTCATTTATTATTTTTACAGCCTCATCAGCGCCAAAAAATTCTTTTACTTCTCCTGTGCCTGGCTTCTTGAGCTCTTTGTATTTCTCCCAGAAGTATTTAGTCTCAGTTTTAAAGTATTCTCCTAGATCTTCGATTGTATTTACGTGATCATTCTTCTTATCATCGTTAACTACTCCGATTATCTTGTCATCTACTTCACCACTATCGATGAACTTCATAACACCGATAACACGTATTTCTACAAGTGAGCCAGGTACGAAGTCTTCAGTGACGTTTACTACTACTATATCTAGTGGATCATTGTCTTCATCCCAAGTCATCGGGATTGCGCCGTATGAGAATGGGTAAACAAGAGGTGAGTAGCCTACACGATCAAGCTTGAGCTGACCACTTTCTGTTATAATCTCATATTTGTTTCTTGAACCTTTATTGTTCTCTATAATAGTGTTTACTATTTTCTTTTCTTCATCCGCAAATGGAGGAAGGACATGCAATAGATTTAGCATGTATTTAGATGGTTTATGATTTATATTTGCCATAGATTTAAATTACTTAATTTGTAATTATGCTTCAGTTCCGTCATCAACTAGACCTTCGTCTATTATAGCATCTTCACTAGATACTACTTCTTCTGATGCGACACCTTTAATATCAATTCTCCAACCAGTTAGCTTTGCTGCAAGGCGAACATTCTGGCCACCCTTACCAATCGCAAGCGATAGCTGATCAGCAGCAACTTCAACGACAGCTTTGTGTTCTTCTTCGTCTACTTCTATATCTAGTACATTTGCAGGAGAGAGTGAGCTTGAGATGTATTGCGCAGGATCAGAAGACCAAGGAATAATATCGATCTTCTCACCGTTTAATTCACTCATAACTGTAGTAACACGAATTCCTTTCTGACCGACACATGATCCAACTGGGTCAACGTGTTCATCGTTTGAGTAAACAGCAATCTTACTTCGAGAACCAGCTTCGCGAGCAATAGACTTTATTTCTACTGTACCCGATGCGATTTCTGGAGCTTCCATTGCAAATAGTCCTTCGATAAGCTGAGGATGAGTGCGAGAGAGTTTGAGGTTTACTCCGCGTGGAGTTTCCTCGACAGAGTATAGATATGCGCGGATTCTTTCACCTCGGCGGTAGAATTCTCCTGGAATTTGTTCTTCTGGAAGTATTATACCTGTTGCACGGTTGAAATCTATATATACGATTCCACGTTCAACTTTCTGAACGAAGCCATTTATGATTTCACCTTCTTTACTTCCATACTCGTCGATAATAGCGCCACGTTCTGCTTCGCGGATTTTCTGGATGATAACTTGTTTGGCTGTTTGAGCGGCGATACGACCGTAATCTTCTTGAGTTTCAAGAGGGAAGATGATCTCTTCTTCAAGTTTCGCATCACTTTTTATTTTCTTGGCATCGGCTAGCAAGATGTGATGCTCTTCATTAAATCGAATACGATCATCATCTTCAGCGATTTCTTCTTCGTCTTCATCATCAGTCGTCATTCGGACTAGAGATTCATCGACGACTATTTTAACTTGGTAAAATTCCATCTTACCGTCTTCTATATCAATTTTAGCGCGGATTATTTGGCCTTTCTTTCCGTAATCTTTCTTGTAAGCGGCAGCGATGGCCTGTTCGATTGCATCTATAAGTTTCTCTCGAGGGATTTTTCTTTCTACTTCTAACTGCTCGAGGGCAGATTTCATTGTTTTGAGGTCTAACATATTTAATTGTTCCGCCTGCCAGTGACTGGCACTGTCGGGCAGGTATTTAATTTTATAAAAATAAAAGTCCGGTTCGAAAACGGACTACATTTAATACCTTACTATAATAAGGCTATTTCGTCAAATGTGTGGATAATAAGTGGATAAATAAGCTTTAAAAGCTTGACATTTTCTGCTCTATAACCCATACTTTAGTTAGATGTCAAGGGTTTAAACCTTCGGTTCGTTGAAAAATATAGGTTTTTTGTTAGAAAAAACAATCTCCATCTCACTTTGAGAGGTGAATATTGTTTTTTCTAACAACTAAAACCTTTCATCATGAAAAAGTTAAACAGCCTAAGCAGGGCTATAAACTTGCTAATGGTGTTGCCGCTTGTCTTGATGATAGGCTGCAGCAAGGAATCTCCAACCCCACCCCCGAATCCTACACCTGTAGATTTTTGCCCAAACAAACCTGGAATTCAGACCAGCCTTTCTGAGTGCGAAGATCCTATACCGGCTCCCACAGGTACTGTTCTTACAGTTCCATCAAGCCAGAGTATTGCTTACAATGACTCAGTAAGGTTTAATTGCTTCTTCCAGAACACAAACGCAGTTTACTGTAACGGTGTTTATGTCGGTAAGGATACTTTCAGCTTTGTAACTGTAAAGTTGAAGGCTGATAGTTCTTTCACCTTTAGAGCAGTTGGCCCTGGGGGAGAAAAGACGAATCCACCAATACGCATTACAGTTGGACAAAACCCACTTATTGATGCTTTAACCAGAGGTACGTTTGAATGTATTGAGAGCATTTCCAGACCACTGGATTCAAGTTTTTCTTGGACTATTGTTAGTAGTCCATGTGATACATACGTATTTTTTTGGGATGGGCTTACTGGATTACCAGGAAATCGTGAAACCACAACTAATGGACCATGTACATCGAACCCAGGAGTTCAAACTACTTATGGGTGGTATATCTCAGGTGAGACTGGTATTTATTGGCACGGTATAACCTTTGATCAAGTTATCATCATTTATAATGGTAATGCAGTAAAAGGTTTTAAAACTCACGAGTACTGTGATGCTTCTTGGAATGGAGTTAATAAGCCCAGCGAACGTTGGCGTACTTATAACTTGAAGTAGCATTCTAAATTTTTAAATTCAAACATCTTCCGAAAGGGAGATGTTTTTTATATGAAGTTACTGTGTATAACTTTTTATATTAGACATTCTTTAAAGATGATATAATAAAAGCATAATAGATTCATCATTTTATAACTTATGAAAAAAAGATTTTTATTCTCTGCCTTTAGTATTTTTGTTTTGTTCTCATTACTCTTATCAAGTTCTGTTTTCGCTGAAGATAGTACAAAACCGGCCGATTCTAACCCAGTAGGTAAACCTATTCTTGTGGGAACAGTTAATATTCAAAATGCAAAAATTCTTTCTCAAAAAGATAATGTTTTTGAGATTTCTTTCGAGATGAGTAATGACCAAATAATCCAGAATGGGATACATTATGGAGTTAAATTAGTGTCTCAATCAAAGAATAGCCAGTTTCTGATGGACGAAAAGACATACGATGAATCTTTATATCTTCCAGAGCATACAATAATTCGTAAGACTATTACTTACACAGCTCCAGAAATGCTAAGTGGAAAATATTCTCTAGTGCTATTTGGTGGTAATAGTAACGGATTCAATTTTGGTTTATCTGTTTTAGATAATGTAACATTGAAAGCTTCTAAAAAAGGGCTTGAGGTGGTAACAGATTCTTGTTATTTAAAAGTTGAAGGAGATAAATTCAATACCCACTATGGATTACTACAAAACGTAGATATAAAAGATAGTGAATCTCTTCGTTTAACTTGTAACACCATCAACCATACAAATGATTCTCTATCTATGACTCCTAAATATGAGACAAGATCTTACTCTCCATTTGGAGAAACTGTTTCTACTGTAGGTGGAGATAATCTTAATATTAAATTTGCTCCATCAAAGAGTGAAGGCTTCTCAGTTGTTCTTCCAAAAGGAACTACTCCTGGATTATATAATTTAAAATTTGCATTGAGTGGAGCTGTCCCTTCAAATAATATAAGTGTTCAATATTTAGTTCGTGGAATAACCGCTTCGATTAAGAATGTTTCTTTTGATAAAGATTATTATTCTAGAGGAGATCAAGCTTTAATCTCAATTGTATTAACATCATCTTCTAGTGCAGATAAATTTTTAAGAAGTGATAATTTATATACAGAGATTCCTAAGATGTCACTTGAAGGTGAATTAACAAATAGTGAAGGTAATAAATGTGCATCTACATTTAAACAAGAAATTTCTAGTTCCAAGATAGATATTCCAGTATCAGTTGTCTCTAAGTGTTTAAACCCACATGTATCTTTGACTGTAAAAGATGATCAAGGGAAAGTTCTTGATCAGAAAGAGTTCTCAGTGACTACGATTAATCCTCCACAGAAAAAGAGTTTGAATTCTACTTCTATGTTAATTATAATTCTGATAGTTGTATTATTAATAATTCTAAGTATGCGTAAAAAGAAAAAAGATATGAAGACAGTATTGTCAGTATTAGCATTATTTATGTTAGGAGCTTTTGTTTTCCCATCTCATAATGTTTCAGCTACTCAATATTTAGTTGGAGCTTCTAATAACATACAAGCAGATGTCTATTTAAATTATGGAACCAATTACACTCAAAATGCTCCATTTAGAGTTAAAGGTATAATTACTCCTTTAGATTCTACAATAAGTACTGTAGATATGAGAATAACAGTTTCAGCTCCAGGTACTAATACTGGTGTTGTAATTCCAGTAAGTACATTGAATACATTCCCTATATATCAAGAATATGATGTAACTGGAGCAACTAGTGCAATAGGAACTTTTTCTGCAACATTCAAAACAGGGGTTGATGAAGAAATATTTCCACCGGGAGGCCCTATAGGAACAGTCTTTGCTATTGGTCCTCATTTCCATGGTTCTACATATACTAGAAAAGTTATTTATGTTGGACAAGCAAATCACCCTGCTCTTACAGTAAGGGTAATGGGTCTTGGTAGAACTGCTAATGGTTATATACATACATCAAATCCTCTTCCACCAAGTGGTTCGGATGAGATATATATTATTCCAGCGTCTACAGGAGGAACAGGGACTATAACTCAGTATGCTGCATGTTCAAGTAATTGTGGTATTCCACTTAGTGGTTACAACTATTCAGTAGTTAGAAGTGTGTCTGGTGCAAACGTCCAGAGTAATTATATTCCTAGTGTACCAAGAGCTTATCATGTATGTCAGTATCCTGATGCTCCGGGAGCTGCTATGTATTTTAGTCCTGCTACATGGGTTGCTAGTGGATCTAATAGCCAAGGTGCTTCTGGCACTGTTACAAACAGTGGCGATATTCAGGACAACACTTGTTCAAGTGCTTATCCAGACTCAGTGACTATTTATTAGGAATTGTTGTTAATAAAAAACTATTATGAAAAAAATAACTAAAAATATAATACTTATAGCCACAGGGAGTGTAATCGCTTTATTATTTATCTTTTCTCCAAAGCAAGCATCTGCTACCTTTGTAGATTACCCATACACTATTCCTTACACTGTTACCCAGACACCACCTCCAGTTATCACTGTAACTCTTACCGCTGCTCCTCAGACAATGACTCTTCCTACAAACCAGACAATCCTAACTTGGACTACTACTGGTAGCCCTGATAGTTGTAGTGCTTTTGGATCATGGACTGGAGTTAAAGACCCCGCTGGTAATAGTGAGACGATGTCAAACTTAGCTCAAGGTACTTATTCATACCAGATTCTATGCCAGAAAGCTGGATCATATAATGCTATGGATACAGTGAATGTAACGGTAAATGCTGGAGCTCCTGGCGTAAGTGGATCTCTGACAATATCACCAAACATTTGTACTATAAATAATGGAGCAAGTACTTGTAATGTGACAGGTGCGACATGGACTACTACAGGAGCTACATCTCCAGCTGTTATCAATGGGACAACAAGCGCTATAATTTCTACTCTAGCGAATAATGCAACTCCGCTTCAGGTTACAGTCTCTTATCCATCTACTACTTTTTACCTAAAAGATGGTTCAACAACACTCGATAGTAAACCAGCATTTGCGAACTGTGGTCCAGGTTCTGCTTGGGATGGAGCTGCTTGTAATACTTCTTCAGTTGTGAATGGCGTATGTTCTGCAAGTCACTTCTTCTGTACAGCTGGAACAAGTAGTAATAATTCGGGGACTGGTCCTTGGACATGGGAATGTGTAGGTTCAGGAGGAGGTAGAACTGATTATTGTTCAGAATCAGTCAGTGGTGGTCTTCCTCAATGTAGTGATAAAATAGATAACGATGGAGATGGACTTGCAGATACTGATGATCCAGGATGTTATCCTCCAACAAATAATATGAGCACGGGTTCTTATGATCCAAATGATAATGATGAAAGAGATAGTATTTTAGGTGGTAACCCTCAATGTAGTGACACTATAGATAATGATGGAGATACTCTTATAGATGAAGATGATCCAGGTTGTCATACTGATAAGGATCCAAATAATGCTGCTACATATGTACCAAGTGATGATGATGAGAGAAATTTGAAGCCTATCTGGATAGAAATATAAGCAACATAAAACACCTCGAAAGAGGTGTTTTATGTTATACATTTGACATTATTTTTAGATTTGCTAGTATGAAGGTCAATCGCAATATCTGCGTCTCCCAGACTCGTCTGGGAAAATTTAATTTATTATTAATTTATGTTGATTATTAGGAATAGGGCTATATGCTCCGTTAGTAATATCAACCAATAAAACATATGGCAACAGAAGAATTTAACAGAGATAAGCCACACGTAAACGTGGGAACCATTGGTCACGTTGACCATGGAAAGACAACTCTAACAGCAGCTATCCTCCAAGTGCTTTCACGCGCTGGCGAAGGATATGGTGCTAAAATTAAAGGCGTAGATCAAATAGACTCAGCTCCAGAAGAAAAAGCTCGTGGTATCACGATCGCTCTTTCTCACAACGAGTACTGGACACCATCACGTCACTATGCACACATTGATGCTCCAGGACACGCTGACTACATAAAGAACATGATTACAGGTGCTGCCCAAATGGACGGTGCTATTATCGTAGTTGCTGCTACTG
>JBDHUP010000003.1:0-105329 GCA_039809245.1 Minisyncoccia bacterium
GCCATTCTCTACAGTCAGTGCATTATAAACAGCTGGTAGATTCTCTTCGAATTCTACGTCTACGACCGGCCCGATAATTTTTTTGATTTTTCCTTTCATAATAATTTGATACTTATAATAATAAAATTTAACTTACGCTTGCCATGCCGGCACTAATTTCTGATATCTCTTGGGTGATTCCTGCTTGGCGGGCTTTGTTGAAGACTAGAGTCAGGTCATCGATCATCTCTCCAGCGGCTTCACTAGCATTCTTCATAGCGACCATTCGGGATGACTGTTCAGAAGCACTCGACTCAAGGATCATCTGGTAAACTTGCATTCGGGTGAGCTTCTCAGCAAGGCTCTCAACTAACTTATTTATATCTCCTTCAAAAATGTATGGCACTGATGATTCTTTGATTGTATCCTCTAACTTTTCACTCTTTCTCTCATCTCCTAATGTCTCTATTAATTCTTTCAAGTCTTCTTTCTTAACTGGGAGGAGCTTTCTGACTGTTGCTTTCTGAGTTAAGGCTGAGACGAACTCTGTGTAGACAACTCTGACATTCTTGTACTCACTAGTTCTATATTTGCGAGTAGTGAGTTCTGAGAGTGGGCGGATATCGTTTAGTGTAGCATTGTCTGGAATCTCTATGAATGAAGCGACTATATTCTGCCCTACTCGGCGCATAGCATTGTCGCCTTTCTTTCCAACTGAGATTATTTCGTATTCCACTCCATTTTCTTTTAATAATGAAAGTGTCTTTTTAATAGCTTGCGAATTGTATGAACCACATAGTCCACGATTCGAAGTGATAAGTACCACTAGCGATTTCTGGCCACCATTCTCAGTGAAGAATGGATGTGAAATATCATCTAGCTTACCAGAGAGTGAAGTTAATAGTTCCCAAGAATACTCAGCGTAAAGACGTGAAGAAAGCGTCGCATTGACTGCACGCTTCATCTTCGAAGCTGCCACGAGCTCCATAGCTTTCGTGATCTTCTTCGTGTTCTTCACTGAACGTATTCTGTTTTTTATTAATTTCTGGTTTGACATAAATTATTTTATTAAAATAACTTGAGAATAATATATGTTAATATACCTCCCACTACACCTCCCATAAAAAATTCTAACCAACTAACTCTTGTTTCAAGTTTATTTACTTTTTTAATTAAGTCTTCCATAGTTTATTTTACAAATGTTTTCACAAAGTCCTCAATTACTTTCTTTAAGCTTGCCTCACTCTCATCTGTCCACATTTTGCTTTTCTCTATGTCAGCATAGAAATCTTTTGCATTTTGCTCTGCATAATCTCCTAGTTCTTCTTCAAACTGCTTAATCTTATCTGCTGGGATAGCGTCCATATAGCCTTTCACAAGTGCGTAAAGAGTTACTATCTGGCGAGTTGTACCAACTGGAGAGTATTGAGGCTGTTTGAGGACTTCCACAGCTCTTTTACCGCGCTCTAGCTGGCGCTTGGTAGCTTCATCTAAGTCTGAACCGAATTGAGAGAAGGCTTCCAGTTCACGGAATTGCGCAAGGTCAAGCTTGAGTGTACCCGCGACTTTCTTCATAGCTTTAATCTGTGCACTTCCTCCCACACGAGATACAGAGTTACCGACGTTTACCGCAGGGCGAATACCTTTGTAGAAAAGATCAGTCTCTAAGAATATCTGTCCGTCTGTAATAGAGATAACGTTTGTCGGAATGTAAGCAGAGATATCTCCACCTTGAGTTTCAATAATTGGGAAAGCAGTAATAGATCCACCACCGTAATCTTTATTTCTTCGGCAAGCACGCTCAAGCAAGCGTGAGTGCAAGTAGAATACGTCTCCAGGGTATGCTTCACGTCCTGGTGGGCGGCGAAGTAGAAGTGAGATCTCACGGTATGCTACTGCGTGCTTTGAAAGATCATCGTAGATAATTAGCACATCTTTCCCTTGATCCATAAAGAATTCAGCTATAGAAACTCCAGTGTAAGGAGCGATGTATGAAAGTGCGGCAGCTTCTGAAGAACCAGCAGAAACGATAACTGTGTAGTCCATAGCTCCACCTTCTTCTAAACGAGTTTGAAGTTTACGAAGCTTAGAATCTTTCTGACCGATTGAGACATAAACACAGATCATATTCTGACCTTTCTGGTTTAGGATGGCGTCGATAGCGATAGCAGTCTTTCCTGTCTGACGGTCACCGATGATAAGCTCACGTTGACCACGTCCGACTGGAATAATCGCGTCGATCGCTTTGATACCAGTTTGCACTGGCTGATCTACACTCTGACGACTCATAACCCCTGATGCGACGCGCTCGATAGGATAAGTCTTACTTGACGCTACTTTACCTTTACCATCGATAGGTTCACCAAGTGCATTTACTACGCGTCCGATTTGAGCATCGCCTACTGGTACAGAAAGAATTTCCCCAGTTGCTTTAACTTCATCTCCTTCCTTAATAGCCTGGAATCCTCCAAGAACAATAACTCCGACTGAATCTTCATCGAGGTTTAGAGCTACACCTGTTGCACCTGAGGCAAAAGTAACCATTTCTGAGGCTTTTAGATCAGAGAGTCCAGAGACTTTCGCAATACCATCGAATACTTCGATAACATGGCCGACTTTCTCAGCTTTCGAATCTACTTGGAATTTATCTATCTGCTTTCTTAAATTTTCTACAATTGTATTTTTAGCCATATTAGTTTTTTATTAAATGATTTTGTAATTGGTGTAATCTGTGTGCGAGCGTGAGGTCTACTATTTCGCCCTGTGCTTCGATTTTGAAACCGTTTATTAATTTCTCATCGACGCTCTCATCTATCTCCACTTGCTTTGCTTTGTATCTCTTTTTCAAACTTTCCTCTAATTCTTCGATTACTTTCTTTGATAAGGTGTTGGCACTTTTGACTTTTACTCTGACTATCTTCTCCTCTTTGTCCATAATATGTTCTAGTTGAGACAATATTTCTTTTGATTTACCTAGAAGTCTGTTCTTATCCATAAACTCAACTACATTTGCAAGCGCAACATTAAGATCATGACCACTCTTATCTTTAGTGTTCTTGTATATTGCCTCGGCTAATGTTTTAATTGAGCGGACTTTCATATCTATATGTGGTTTATTTTCTTAATAGCTTTTTCAGTTACAGACTTATCAGCTTGATCACTTAATACTTTCTCTGTAGCAGAAACAACTAAAGAGACTATCTCATTCTTCGCTTCTTCTACCATTTTATTCTTTTCAGATTCTAGATTCTTCTTTCCACTTGCGATCATCGCATCTACTTCGGTTTGAGCCTTCTCGAGCATCTCGGCGCGTTTTACTTCTGCTTCCTTCTTCCCTTCTTGGAAAAGAGTGTGTGCTTCAGCGCGAGCCTTTGCTATAACTTCCTCGTATTCTTTTGTAGTCTTCTCTATAAGTTCAGCACTATGCTTGGCATCTGAAATGCCTTTCTCTATAGTACTAGTACGCTCACTCATTATCTTCTTTAATGGTTTAAGAGCGAAGAAGTAAAGCAATGCGAAAACAATTGCAAAGTTTATCGCTTGAGCGATCAAAATTTTCCAATCTATGTGAAATGTTGAAATGAATGAATCCATATTATTTAATTTATTATTAGTTTCGCAAGAAATCTCTTCTGAAAAGGTCCTCGGACTTTCTCACCAGACCATTTCCATAAGAGATTTCCTGCTTCACTAGGTTTAGCACCTAGCTTCTAGCAACTAGGGATTCTAATTGCCAGTAGTAAGTTGCTAACTGATTGAGAATGCGATAACAAGCGCATAGATAGCAATCGCTTCTGCGAAAGCTGATGCAATAAGCATAGGTACGAAAACTTTACCTGAAGCTTCAGGGTTACGGCCGATAGCTTCCATAGCTTTTGAACCGATCATACCGATACCGATACCAGGGCCAATAGCTCCAAGACCGATAGCTAGCGCTTTTGCAAGAGGTGCAAGATTTATAGGTTCCATAATAGAATATAAAAATTTATAACTAATAATTTTTCGACTTTGATAATTATTTCCAAACTTCGTCGGAAATTACTTTTAGAAAGGTCCTTGGATCTCCGAACCTTTCGGCTCGGCCAGACCATTTCCAAAAGTAATTTCCGACTACGTTGTCGCGTGTGTAATATGTTCTTTGTGCTCGTGCTTCTCATCGTGTGCATCGTGATCAGTGGCTGCGATTGTGAAATACACCAATGTAAGAAGTGCGAATATAAAAGCTTGTATAAGTCCAACGAATATTTCAAGTCCTATGAATGGTAGTGGAAGGACGTAGGCAAGAATTGCTCCCATAGCCATAAGTAGTACTTCACCAGCGAAGACATTTCCGAATAAACGGAAAGAAAGAGATGCAATCTTTGCGAACTCTCCTACAAGCTCCAAAATACCAACAAAGAACATTATCGGAGCTGATATAAGAATTGCTGGCTCTTTGCGAACCTTCTTTACTATCTCTCCGAACGCCTTTACATTAACATATTTATTGAACATTTTCCAGACACCAATAGATAAAATGCCGAATATATTTGAGCCAACTACAGCCACTAATCCTAGCGCTAGAGTTGTGTTTATATCTGCTGTTCCGCTACGGATAAAAGGTATAAAAGCTCTACCATGCTCTGTAGTTTCAATGATTCCAAATCCACCGAGAGGAAGTATTCCGAACCAGTTATTTATAAGGACGAATAAGAATATAGTGAAAGCAAGCGGAAAAACACGAGCTGTAATCTTCTTATCGCCTGTGACTGAGTCAGCTAGATTCATAGCGCCTTCAATAATAGCTTCAAAAACGTTTTGGATACCTTTTGGTATCTTTTTACTTTTTACTTTTATTACTAAAGAAAAAACGAGGAAAAATATAACAACAATCCAAGTTGTAAATAGTGCATTTGTAACAGTAAAAGATCCTATGTGAGCTATAGGTTCAGCATAGAGTGTAGACTCATGAGATACTTCTTCATGAGCTTCTGTTGTTGTTTCTATTTCTAAATTTTCTAAATTATTCGTTTCCATCTTTTTCTTTCAAAACATCCTTATCATACTTCTTCGCAATGCGTACTATTGCAATCATTGAGATTGTAAATGACGTTGCAAGTGCAACTCCGAGTATCCATGGGGTAGAATTGAATTTCTTATCTAAATATTTTTCAACCAAGACACTTACAAGTACTGGTCCGATGATCCAAGCAGAAATTCTAGTGAATATTTTTAAATATTCGCCTTTTAGATTAGGCACTTTTTTGTTTGTCATCATTTTCCATTCTTTTACTTATAGAATCAAACTATAAGTGTGCGTGTGGAAAGAATCGAACTTTCGACCTCTGTCTTATCAGGACAGCGTTCTACCACTGAACTACACACGCATTCCCCTCTTAACAAAAAACAGGCGCGGGTTTCGCGACACCAGAACTATATCAAAAAAAGCTTATTTCTGCAAACAAAAATACTCCCGATTTGGAGTATTTTTGAGATAGAGTTTTTAGATAATTGAATTATCTGTTTCCACGGAAACCGCCACCTGCTGGGCGCTCTTCCATTGGACGAGCTTCGTTAACTGTAAGGTTGCGACCTTCGTAGTCCTTACCGTCAAACATTGAGATAGCTGTCGCTGCATCGGCATCGTTTTCCATTTCTACGAAACCGAAACCTTTAGAGCGACCTGTCATCTTATCCATAATAATAGTTGCTGATGCAACTGGGCCTACTTGCTCAAAGTGAGCTTTAAGCTCGTCGTTAGTCGTCTTATAAGGAAGACCTCCGACATATAACTTTTTTGCCATATATGACAATGTGCTTCTTGTAGCGTACTTTCATACATCTACTCGAAGAAAACTAATTTATAAATGTAATCGCTCGAAGCCTGATTTCATTTACATACTCAATGCTTACGAAAGCTAATCGTATGAAACTAATAACCAAAACGTTTTACAACTACTGGCCGAAAGTATACCACAGGCCTGTCAAATACACAATGGATTATTCCTCCTCAGCATCCCCTATTACCCCTGCTTGCATGGCTTCTATGATTTTATTTAAATTACCGTCCATAATGCCTGGGATGTTTGACCAAGATTGTTTGATGCGGTGGTCTGTGATTCTATCTTGTGGGAAGTTGTAAGTTCGGATTTTCTCACTGCGGTCTGCTGTACCTATCTGAGCTTTTCTGTCCCCCGAATACTTTTTTGCTTCTTCTTCATCTTTAAGCATTTGTAATTTTGCTATAAGGAGCGACATAGCTTTCTCGCGATTACCGAGCTGGTTACGCTCACTTGTTGAGCGGACATCTATACCCGTTGGCTTATGAATAAGGCGAACGGCAGTCTCAACTTTGTTCACGTTCTGTCCTCCGGCACCACCTGAACGTGAGTACTCCATATCTAGATCGGCTGGATTGATTTCAATTTTACTTTTCTTGCGGATTGGAAGTATGGCCACTGATGCTGTAGAGGTATGAATTCTCCCATTCTTTTCTGTAGCAGGAATACGCTGGACTCGGTGAACTCCAGTTTCAAACCGTAATAACTTATAGACATCCTTACCTTTTATTTCAAGCGTATATTCATCTAAGTGTTTTACATTCCAACCTTTACTTTCAGAGAATCTCTCATACATTGCGACTAATTCAAGCGCAAAGAGTGAAGCTTCATCACCTCCTGCTCCTGCTCGAGTTTCAAGAACCACTTCATTCGGGAATTCCTCTTCCTCTTCATCAGCTTTCATAATTTCTTCAAGTTGTCTTTCAACTGCTTCTTTTTGAAATTTAATATTCTGCAACTCTTCATCAGCTAAATCACGCAATGATTCATCTTGCGCTACCATATCATTTACTTTCTGTTCTTCTCCAATAAGTCTCTCATATTCTCCGGCGAAGTAGCTAGTTTTGTGATTTTTCTTTAATTCTTCTAAGTCAAAATTCATATATTTTAATTATATAGCAAAAATAAAAAACTAGCTCTTACAAGACTAGTTCTTTATTTAGAATAGTTATTTCTTTTTTGCGATAGCTGCACGCTTCTTGAAGCGATCTACACGCCCAGCAGTATCTAGAACCTTTTCATTTCCAGTATAAAATGGGTGGCACTGACTACATATTTCAACGTTTATTTCATCCATAGTAGAACCTACAGTAAAAGTCTTACCGCATGCGCAGATAACTTTTGAAGCACTATTGTGTTTTGGGTGTATGTCTTTCTTCATAAGGCTCATATTCTAGCACGAGTTATCTAGTTTTGCAAAGGGTCAATCATCTTTGTCTGAATACTCTCCATTTTAGCCATGACTTGTCTACCATAAGTACAAGTAGAGCCTCCAGTCCCAAAGTACTTACAAGCAGCTCTAATTTGAGCTGTATAACTATCACCTATACCTCCTAATTCTGATAAGAACAGTGCAGAAGCCATAATTGCATCTGGAGGGTTCCATGGATCAGCTGTTTTTATACCCAGAGCACTTGCCACACGACCTTGAATTCCTTTCCAAGTTGAAGGTATGAATTGCGCAGGCCCCATAGCTCCACCATAAGTTGACTCGCCTCCTGGGCATGACACTGGAGTCTTTGTCGGATCACGACCAAGAGCAACTGTAATATCAGTAAATGGTTGTAAATCTCTAGTTGGTTTCATTATAGTAGCGTAAACTTTACCAGTTTTAATATGGACACCACCACCAGTTTCTAAATTAGTTACATAGCATGACCCTTGGTTTGCACCTAAGTTACTCTCTTGAGTTATGACAGCAAGAACAAATGCTGGTGTAACTCCAGTTACTCGAGAAGCATTGTTTGCATACTCAAGAGCTTTACCAAAAGGAATAGCTGATACGTCACGCAGATTAAATAGTATAGCTAAGATTTCTGCTCTCCTTCTTGCTTTCTCTGCCAAGACTTGTTGGTATTCTTTCTCCTTGTTTTTACTAATAGATAGTAATTGCTGTTTCTGAACTTCGGTTAATTCTACATTCTTTTTTGTATTCTCAAGTTGAACTTTTACATCAGTTTCTTGATTTTTCTTTTCTTCAAGACTTTTTCTTTCAGACTCTGTTTCTACCTTTACTCCTCTAATTTCTGCAACTGATCTCCTTATGCCATCTTTTAAAGAAGCAAAGGTGTCGATATCACCATAAGCATCAGATAAATTATCTTGAGAAAGGATAAAAGCTATTAATGATTTCTCATCAAGTTCTCTATCTTTACGAATTAATTGAGCGAGAGACTCTTTTTCGGTATCTATTTTGGTCACGAGAGTTTCAATTTTTTGATTTTTTTGGACTATCTCACCTCCTAATTTCTTGATTACAAGATTTTTAGCTTTAATATCAAGCTGAGCTTTCTTGATCTGGGTACTTAAAATAGCAATATCTCTAGATAAAGACACAGATTGACCTTTTTGATTGTCTAACTCTTTTTGCTTTTGGGCTATTTCTTGAAGAAGTTGATCATATTCTGCTTGTAATTTAGCCCTATCTGCTTGGGCATTCTCTAGAGCTTGATCTGCGTATACAGGAAGAATATTAGAGGTAAAACTAGTTAACAATAATGAAATAATTAAAATAAAAGAAAAACAATGCCGAATATAACGATTTATATGCATACCCAAGTATTATAACATATAAAAAATCCTATCTATATAGTAGATAGGATTTTTTATATGTACGTTATTATTCAGCTTTTGCTTCTCCGCCTTCTGATTCACCTTCTGCATCTTTCTTACCTTTCTTCTCAACTTCAATTGCAGATAGGTCAACTGGTGCTTCTTCTTCTACTTTCTCTGCTTTAGCTGGTGCAACTAATGCAACAACTTCCTCTCCATGTGTAATCATAGTCACACCTTTTGGTAATATAATGTCTTTAACATGAATCTGGTTCTGAAGAGTTTCAAGACTTGAAATATCAACTGAAATTGCATGTGGAAGGTCTTTAGGTAGAGCTTCAATATGAACTTCGTGAATTATCTTCATAAGAGAACCTAAGCCACTCTTTTCTGCTGGAGCGACTCCTGTAAATTCAAGAGGAACTTGGACTTGAACTGGTTTGTTCATATCAATAGCCAAGAAATCAGCGTGCATCGGAAATCCTTTTACAGGATCAACATGCACATCATGAATAAGTACATCAATTTTTTTACCTTCTAAATCAAGTGCTATTGTACTTGATTCTCCGGCTTCTTTAAAAGCTTTTATGAAGTCGATACTCGGTACGGAAATTGATGTGTTTTCCACACGAGCGCCATAGACAACTGCTGGGATCATACCGTTAGATCGTATGACACTTAGCTTATCTGCCTTACTTCGCTTTGTTGCGGTTAATGTTTGCATAAGGGTGATAATAGCATAAAAATCTATTATTGACAAATTATCTTATAGGTTATAGTCTTATATCGCACCAATAATTATTGAAGGGTAAAAAAACCATAGGCCAATTATATTTATAAGGGCCAAAAATGGTGCAGAAGAATAGGGTCAGTAGACATACAGCTACTGGCCCTTTTTATTTTATATCTAATATATATTTAGGGATTATTTTATTATTTACGTAATAGGATTGAATTTTCTTCGGAAGCTTATTAAAGCTTTTTATTATTTTTCTACAGTTTTTACTCCCGCAATTACATCTCATCGTCCAAATATCATCTGAAGCTAAAACAGTTGAGTAATCAAAGAGCAACTCTTTACCAACCCCTATGGTTTTTATAGAAATTAAGAATAATTTCTTATTTCTCTTTACAATTTTACTATTTGGATCACATGAATGGTTCACGATTTCACCAAGCTCACCTTTTGGACTTAAAAACATTTCACTATCATATCTAATTGTATTAGATCTAGTTTTCTCATCTAAGTTATCATCTTCATAGCAAGTTATGAGTTTACCTTTTAGTTCAAGAATAGTTTCTTTGGGTTTAAATTCTCTCTTTGTAAAAACACCGTTACCATTTCTAGATTTTTTTATAAATAGATCTTTATATTTTGTGTGAATGTTCATGACCTTCATTTATTATATGATCTTTTATATATTCTTTGGTTGCTCCAACTTTCTTACCAGGGTTAAAAATATTTTGCGGGTCGAATATGCTTTTTGTTTTTTCAAATAAAGAGTAAATCTTTTCTCCGAACATTTGTATCAAGAATGGAGAGCGAATGATACCATCATTATGCTCAGCTGTCGTAGAACCTTTATATTCTAATACTAGGTCATATACTTTGTCAGATAGCTCAAGGATAATTTTAGAAGTATTTGGATCACTGAAATCCATAAGAGGTATAACATGGAAGTTACCATTTCCAGCGTGTCCTGCAACAGTGTATGTAATAGGATATTGATCTAGTATCTTATTTAGTTTGGGTAAGAATTCAGGTAGAAACTCTGGGCGGACAATAATATCATCTATGAATGGTGCTGTATGTTTGTCTTTAATATGTTTACGTAGTAATGCGAAGCTTTCACGTCGTATATCCCAATATTTTTCTGATTCGCTTTGTGATGAAGTAGTTCTGACTTTAAATGGGAATTTCTTTAGATCTGGTAATAATGCTTTTGCATCTCTATCAATTTCTTTCTCACTTCCACCTGCAAATTCAACAAGTAGTATTAACTTTGGCATACCAAATGTACTCATCATAAATACTTCTGGCCAAAAGCTCCACATAAACTTAATCATTCCCCAAAAACCTTTCTTCTTTAAAAAATCAGGGAAGAACTTAATAGCGAGCTTCATCGTAGCATCGTCATATGATTCTAAACTCTCTGGATGGTGTGGAAGTATAGTGTCAACAAGCTCCCCAAGCTTTGTAATATCTTTCATAAAAATAACTACGAGCTTAGAAGCTTTTTTAACATCTACTAAATGAAAAGTGATTTTTGTAACTATCCCAAGTGTACCCTGAGAGCCAACTATAAGTTTCGTAAGATCAAAAATCTCTTTCTCTTCGTCCCAAACATTCCACAAATAGTAACCTGCTGAATTTTTAGAAACATTCGGTTTTGCTTTCTTGATATCTTCTTTATTTTCATTAATAGTTTGGAAAATATTCTTATAGATATCTCCTTCGAAGTCTCCTTGGGCTATTTTGGAATAAAGTTCTTTCTTAGTTAGTGGTTTTACGGTATATTCTCGGCTATCAGCAAATACTACTTGGAGTTCTTTTATATAGTCTTCAGTTTTACCATAGTTTAAAGTTTTCTCTCCTGCTGAATTATTCCCTACCATTCCACCGAGAGCATTTAAGCTTTTAGATGCTGTGTAGCATGGTAGAAGTAAGCCTTCCTTGAGTGTCAGAGGTTCGAAATCACGATAGTAAACACCTGGGCCAACTGTCGCCATTCCAGTAATAGTAACCTTATGAGAATTTGGATACTTAGGGGTAATCTCAAATGGCGATATCCTTTCAATTTTCTCAATTTTATTTAAATATCTTGTAAAATCTAAAATTATAGATTCGCCAATTGCACCTCCAGCCATACAAGTTCCTGCAGAACGTGGTGTTAAAGCAAGTTTTGGATATTTGCTCTTATTTTCACTTACCCACTTAACTAAAGTTTTAATGTCTTCATTATCTTTTGGGAAAAGCACCAACTCAGGTCGCACTTCAAGCAACGATGCATCACGGGAATACTTTGCAAGTGATTCTTCGCTATCTTCTATATCGCCCTTCCAAAATTTCTTAATTTCTTCTTTTAAATCCATAACTATTTCATTCCATTAAATAATTTCAATCTAGCTTCAACAACTTTCTCAATCGCTTCAACGGCTTCTGGTAAATATTTATATGGAGCTATCTCATCTGGTTTTGAATGAATAGCTTTATCTAGAGCTTCTTTATAGGCTATGCGAATCTCTGTATTTATATGGACAATGTCGATGCCATTCTTGATGCATTCTGAAAAATCTTCATCCATAGTACCTGAACCACCATGTAGAACTAACGGAACTCCAGTGGCTTCTCTGATAGCTTTTACTCTCTCTGGGTGTAGCCTTGGGTTACCACTCTTGACCATACCATGAACATTCCCTACTGATGGAGCGAGCATATCTACTCCTGTTGCTTCTACAAAAGTTTTTGCATCTTCTGGGTTTGTCATAGTCGCCTCTGATACGCCATCTGGAATTTCATCTAATATTTTAGATGATTGACCTATGAATCCGAGTTCTGCTTCTATAAGCACGTCACGACCTGTTGCTTTATTTACTTCATGAGCATAATCAACACATTTTTTAGTAAGAGCTATGTTTTCTTCAAGTGGAATTTTTGCTCCATCTATAATAACTGCATCATAACCGGCATCTATAGCAGCTTTTACAGTTTCAAAACTGTAATGATGATCACCATTTAAGAATATTGGATAGTTATCTTTCTCTCTTAGAGCCTGAATAAGAGCAACTCCTTCAGTCATTCCGACAAACTTCTCTTCGCCTTCAGTCATTCCGATAATTATAGGTAAGTTCAGCTTTTTTGCTGCATTGTAAACTCCGTGTAATCCCTCTAAATTTGAAATATTAAAATGTCCTATGGCAACTCCTTTCTCGTCTGCTTCTTTTATGTATTCACGAAGTGTCTTCATATTTAAAATTATATCACACTGTGTTACAATAGGCCTATATGGATAAACAAATTGACTTTTTAGCTATCGGTGACTTAGTTGTCGATGATTTTATTAGACTCAAAGATGCAGAAGCTACTTGCGATCTTGATCAAGAAAACTGTAAACTTTGCGTTCGTTTCGGAGATAAAGTGCCTTTCGAGTTTCATGAAGTAGTATATGCAGTTGGAAATAGTGCAAATGCTGCAGTATCTGCTAGTCGTTTAGGATTAAGGGCAGCTCTCTCTGGTGTAGTTGGTGACGATGAAAATGGTGAAAAATGTAAGAAAGCTTTAACTGACAATAATGTGAGCTTGGATTATATCGAAACTGATCCAAAACTTCCTACGAACTATCATTATGTGCTTTGGTATGGACCAGAGCGCACCATCTTGGTAAACCATGCTCCTTTTGAACGTCATTTTCCTAAAGATATGGTTCCTCCGAAATGGATATACCTTTCGTCTTTAGGTGAGAATACCGAAGCCTTTCATCACGAGATAGCAGATTGGCTTAAAAACCACCCTGAGACAAAACTTGCATTTCAGCCAGGAACATTTCAGATGAAGCTCGGAGTAGAAAAATTAAAAGATATATACACTCAAGCAGAATTATTCTTCTGTAACGTAGATGAAGCACAGAGAATCCTAAAGATAACAGAACTTGATCCAAAGAAGCTTATGGACGCATTACATAATCTCGGACCAAAAATAATAATACTTACTGATGGTATTAAAGGTGCTTATGCTCGTGAAGAGAATGGAGATATGTGGTTTATGCCAATATACCCGCATACACCAGTAGATCGTACTGGTGCAGGAGATGCTTATGAGTCCACGATTACCGCAGCACTGTGTATGGGTAAAACACTTGCCGAAGCTATAACATGGGCTCCGATAAACGCCATGGCAGTAACTCAAGAGATAGGTGCTCAGAAAGGCTTGCTTTCAAAAGAAAAACTTGAAGAACTATTAGCAAAAGCTCCAGAAAATTACAAAATATCAAAAATATAATTTAGTAAGTAAAAAACCCTATAGTATATAGGGTTTTTTACTTGACTTTTACGTTTTAATTTGCTATAATACTCTTAACAAATTGAACTTTATATTACTTAACCAACCCAAAAAATTTGTCAATTATGATTTTTAATGTTCATCAGTTTGAAATTAACAATGTTTCTGTATCTTACAAAACAAGTATCCATTTTAAAAAATGGATTAAAAAATGGAAAATTGCTTGTGATGTAATTGAAAAACTTACTAACCGGTGGCAACTTCACTGGGAGGGTAAAAGAAAACTAGCTACAGAAAAATTGCCTATTATCGAAAGTAAGCTAAATTTACTTTTCAAAATGAGGGATAAATTTGAGGAAATGATTCGTGAAGAAAAACCTGCGTTTTAAAAGGTAGCTCACAAACTTTAAAAAAGCTGTTACAATTTGTAACAGCTTTTCTTTTTATCCAGCTACTGGAACTGTAGTTGCTTCAGGGATTTTAGGTTCATCAGTGCTTGCTACACTTCCTTTTATATCATCATAGAATTTTGCAAGTGAAACTTTCACATAAGGTATTAACCAGAGATATCCGATACCTAAAGTAAGTATGCAAAGTAAACCCCAACCGATAAATCGAATTTCTAAACAGAAAAGCTTCCATTTATTCCCTTGCATAATCATTTTACTTTTCTTTATAGCATCATTTATCCCTATATTTTTATCATCTGCAAGTACGTAAAAAGTCTGTGAGTAAGCATAAGCCGCAATTATTCCTGGCACAATAAGAAGCAAGAGTCTTAAGAAAACATAAATTACAACCAAGAAGTAAGCCTTCAATGCTCTTACCCAGGTGTTGAATCCTTCGAATATCCTACCGAGTTCAGGATTTTGGCCTCTTGAGAATGCAAGCCAGAATATTGCTAAACCAAGCATAAATGGTCCTGTTACTATAAGTGAAGCTAAGCGACCAAACACAGGTATAGCTTGAACTAATATACTAATAAGTACGTAAACAAGAGTAACTTTTACAGCTAATCTCCATTTCCCTTTCAAGCTTTCTCTTGCTTGCTCCATTAATATTTTATTTGGTGTATTCATTTTAATTAATATATTTAATAATTATCCAAATTATGATAAATTTTTACTTTCTAGTCAATACTTTCTCTACTGCTTTAGTAATATGAGACACTCCCATTTCATAGTGTTCTATTAATTCAGCTGGTGTTCCAGATTGACCAAACTTATTTTTCACTCCAATAAACTCTATTGGTACTGGGTAATTTGCACTCAAACATTCTGCTACAGCAGAACCCATACCGCATGCTATCTGGTGTTCTTCTACTGTTACAATTGCTTTTGTTTCTTTTGCAAGCGTAATGATAGCTTCTTCATCTAGAGGTTTGATGGTAGCTAAATTTAATACTTTAACCTTCACTCCCTTTTTTTCTAAATCTTTAGCAGCAACAAGGGCTTTGTGAACAAGTGCTCCCGTAGCGATAATACCTACTTGAGCTAAACCTTGCTCAGGGATAAACACTAGTTGAGCCTTCCCTATCTCAAATGGAGTATCTTCAGTAGTTATGATTGGAGTATTTTCACGGGCAAGGCGTAAATATGTAGGTTCTTTTGTTTTAGCGCAAGCAATGGTTGCCTTTTTAGCTTCAATTGCATCACATGGAGATATAACCACCATATTCGGAACTACGCGCATAATAGCTAAATCTTCAACAGCTTGGTGTGTACCTCCATCTGGTCCAACAGATATACCAGCATGTGAACCTGCAATTTTTACCGGCCGATCATTATAGGCTATGGTTGTACGAATTTGTTCCCAGTTACGTCCTGGAGAAAACATTGCATAAGAAGATATAAAGGGAATTTTACCCATTGCAGCCATACCCGATGCAACAGTCGCTAAGTTCTGCTCTGCGACACCTATCTCTACAAACCTATCTGGGAATTTCTCAGCAAACAGATTCATCTTCGTTGAGTCAGTAAGGTCAGCACAAAGAGCAACAACTTTCTCATCATCTATACCTGCTTGAAGTAGGCCTTTACCAAATCCTTGACGAATAGCTACTTGCTCCACATCTTCATTAAATACTTTACTATTGAGTTTTAGTTTATCGTTTAACATTTATTCATGTTCGCTTTTAATTTGACCTCCGAGCGTTCGGAGTTCTTTTAATGCCATATCTGCCTGTTTTTTATTTGGTGGAGTGCCGTGCCAGTGATAATCGCGCTCAAATTCTTTCACACCTTTACCTGGAATAGTCCTCGCAATGATTACGGAAGGTCTCTCGTATACAGCTTTTGCAATCCTTATCGCATCATCAATCTCTCTAAAGTTATGACCATCTATTTCTTGTACGTGCCAGTCAAACTGAGCGTACTTCATACCTAGATCACCAAGAGGCATTATATTCTCGGTATATCCATCTATCTGAATATTATTCCTATCAACAATAACTAAAAGATTTCTTAATTTTTCTTTCCCTGCAAGCATAACTGCTTCCCAAGTGTTCCCTTCATCATGTTCCCCATCTGAAAGTAGCGCATATATAGTCTTGTCTGTTCCTACTCCATTATCTATACGGTCAGCTATAGCCATTCCTACCGCTTGTGATAAACCTGATCCGAGTGGGCCTGATGAGTTCTCAAGCCAAGGCATAAACTCTCGGTGAGGGTGACCTTGGAGTCTAGAGCCAAATTTGCGTAGAGTTAGAAGCTCTTTTATAGGCATATAACCAGCGTGAGCCATAGTAGCGTATAAAACTGGGCATATGTGACCATTTGATAAGACTAATCGATCACGTCCTGGCCAATCTGGTCTTTTGGGATCGTGCTTTATTGAATGGAAATAGAGTAAAGTAAATATATCAGCCATTCCAAGTGGACCTGCAGTATGACCAGATTTTGCTTCAAGTAGCATTTCAATAATACTCTGGCGAATCATATTCGCTTTTATTTCAAGTTCTTTTATTTTTATATCTGTTAGGTTTTCCATATTTATAAACTCTCAAGAGATCTTATAGTCTCGCGCATATCATAACTATGAAGTAATGCTGAGCCTACCACTAATCGGTTAGCACCAGCTTCTACAAGTAGTGGTGCAGTATCTTCATTTACACTACCATCTACACTTATTATAAGCTCTGGGTAAAGCTTTCGCAATTCTTTTATTTGATTTAGGACGCGTTCATCGAATGGTTCACCTTGTTTACCGATGTGTTCGATTCCCATACATTGAACAAAATCGATTAAAGATATTAAATTTTTTAGTTCATCTGTAGGAGTTGTTGTATTTATAGCTATTCCTATCTGAATGTTGTCTCTCGTATACATATCAAGACCTTCTAGGAATTCTTTAAACTTTTCTTTATTACTCTCTGCTTCAATATGAAATATAATTCTTTTAGCACCTAAGCGAGTGAAAAATTCAAACTGTTCATGTGCATTCCTAACCATAAGATCGAATTCAAAATCAAGAGTATCCCAGTAAGGCAAACCTTCTTCTTCATTTAGTATTGCTTCAACTGAGGCTTCATCAGAAGGATTCATCGGCCAGGACGTTGAACTTACGAATTTACCATCACATACATCAATTTGCACAGCTCTGGCAAATTTAACAACCTGTGCAAGCTTTTCTTGCAATTCATTAAAATCTTCTACTAGTAGTGCGGGTATTACTTCAGTCATTTTAGAATTCACTTATTCTTCTTACATGCCTCTCATCTCCAGAGAAAGGTGTTTCTAAAAAGATCTTTACAATTCTTTCGGCTTCTTCTTCGTTAATAAATCTTGCTCCAAGGGACAAAATATTTGCATCATTATGCATTCTCGAAGTTTTTATAATATCTAAATTTCCACCATAGTAAAGTGCAGCACGCGCTCCAGATATCCTGTTTGCACACATTGCTTCCCCTTGACCACTACCACCCAAAACTATACCCATACTCTCTTTATCTCCAGCTACTGCTTGAGCAACAGGAGTAATGAAGTGTGGATAATCATCGAACTTCTCAAGTTCAAATGCTCCCATATCTTCTACTTCATGGTTTAGTGATCCTAAATAGACTTTAAGTTTCTCTTTTAATTCGAAGCCTGCATGATCTGACCCTACATATACTTTCATAATTAGATTATACCATTTAATTAAAACATATTATAATAATAGTTGTGATTAACTTTTATAAATACCATGGAGCTGGGAATGATTTTATCCTTATAGACAACAGGGGTAATTCATTTAATGTTAATGATAAAGAGAAGATAAAGTTACTTTGCCATAGAAGATTTGGAATTGGAGCAGATGGGATTATTTTAGTTGAAAATTCTGATAAATATGACTTTTCAATGGTTTATATAAATAGCGATGGAAGTATAGGTTCGATGTGTGGAAACGGTGGGAGGTGTATAGTGCATTTTGCCTATCATGTTTTAAAGATTGTTAAGAACTCTAAAAAAGTAATGTTCATGGCTGTAGATGGATTACACGAAGCCGAAATAGATGGAGATATTGTAAAACTGAAAATGCAGGATATAAATGAAATAGGAACACGTAATGAGCTACCATTTATATGCCAAGGAACAACACCACATAATATTTCATTTGTGTCTAACTTAGAAGAATTCCCTGTATTTGAAACTGGAAGAAAAATAAGATACTTAGATGAGAGTGGAGTAAATGTAAACTTCGTGGAGCTTGTAAATGGAGTATTCCATGTACGTACATATGAGCGTGGTGTAGAAGATGAGACACTCGCTTGTGGAACAGGAGCGACTTCTGTAGCAATACTAGCTCACAGCCTTGGAATGTTTATAGGGAATATCTGCTATATAAAAATGCCTGGTGGTGAACTAAGTGTGACATTTACTAAGAAAGATGATGGTACATACGAAAACATTTGGCTCAAAGGTGAAGCCAAATGTGTTTTCAAAGGAGAAATTATTTAATAGTTAACCCAGTTTTAATCGCGTGATCTACAAGTGTATGAGTATAAGACATTTCATTATCATACCAACCAAGAACTTTCACTAAGTTCCCTCCTATAACGCGAGTCATTGCAAGATCCGCTATAGATGCATGTGATTCACCAAGTATATCGCTTGATACTAATGGCTCTTCAGTTATTGCAAAAAGTTTACTCCATCTGTCACTAACAGCTGCTTTCTTTAGTATTTCATTTACCTCTTCAGCTGTTGTATCTTTCTTTGAAATAAATGTTATATCCACGATTGATCCAGCTGGTACAGGTACACGTAGAGATATACCATCAAATAGTCCTTCAAGCTCAGGAAACGCTTTTGTTACTGCTATAGCTGCACCTGTAGAGCTTGGAACAATGTTCTGAGCTGCTGCGCGACCTTCGCGTAGATCTTTCTTGCTCGGGCCATCTACGAGTGATTGTGAAGCTGTATAACCATGCGTAGTAGATAAAACTGCCTTCTCTATGCCTAGTGCTTCATGAAGAATACCTATAAGTGGTGATGCTGCATTTGTAGTACACGAAGCATTTGATGTGATGTCGCAAGTACCGAATTTCTCTTCATTTACACCAAGTAATATTGTAGCTCCTTCTACTGTACCGTCGCCTTCTTTAGCGGGAGCAGATATCACTACTTTCTTTGCTCCACAATCTAGGTGAAACTTCGCTTTATCATATGAAGTAAACAACCCAGTAGATTCTACAACTACATCTATATCTAAATCTTTCCAAGGGAGCTTTGTTGTATCTTTCTCTGATACAAAGTGCACTTGTTTACCATCTATATATAAATCTTTACCATCATTTTTTACTTCATGATCCCAATTACGGTATACAGTATCGTGTTTAAGTAAGTAAGTAAGACTCTCAAGAGTTCCTAGATCATTAAAAGCGACGATTTCAAGCTCAGGTCTATCCCAAGCAATTTTTACAAAAGCTCTTCCAATCCTTCCGAATCCATTAATAGCTACACGAATTTTTTTTGTTTCCATAATATGATTATATCATTGGGAGGTCTAAGGGACAAATAACTATGAAATTTTCCTTAAAATCCAAAATATAAATTTTAATGCGATTAGTAATAGTATTATTAATAAAGACCAAAAGCTAATAACATCAACCTTGTAATCCCCTTTTATACCCATATTTTTAGCTATTCCATTAGTTAAATACTTTAAAAAGGTATTATTACTAGGTATTTGCAACTTACTAGGTATAAATGTAAAACCAACAACAGGTATTGATGTTGATTTAGACACATCTTCATCATTACTAATAAATACGCAAATATTATCCATTAAAGTAAAGCCGAGAGGTACATGGTCTTGGTGTCCAATAATATTTGGACAGATGTCTTTTAATTTCTCTACACAGTAACCTTCTTCATTTATAATAGTACCTTCCGGTAGAGTAATCTGATTACCATCAATGTTTTTACAAACATCGATCTCTTTTGGATAACAAGAATTACTATCTGATATATAACCTTCAGGTATTTTACCTTGTATGCCATTTATATTTTTACACAAATCAATAGCTCTACACTCAGAAGCTGAATCTTGAGTGCCAGGTATGTTAGGGCACATGTCTTTTTTAGGAACTATACACTTTCCACTTTCATTAAGAATATAGTTAGCTGGTACAACAGTCTGAATACCTTCAAGATTAGGACAATAGTCTATGTTTGGTACACAAGCACCAATATTATCTAAAGAAAAACCTAGAGGTATTGAAGATTGTGCACCTTCAATATTTGGACACATGTCCACATAAGGTATACATAAACCATCAATATTAATAGTATAACCATTTGGTATAGATGTTTGTATTCCTGAAATATTTAAACATACATCTCTGTAACCGCCACCTCCAGAACTACCACCTCCTCCACTACTTAAACTTGATCTCCATGAAGTTTTTACGCAGCTAGTACTATTACCACAATCAAATTTTATCCATCCACCCTCTGGACCGCCAGTCCAAGCATATCCTGAAAATTGTCCTGTTGAAGGATTGATAGTTACACCTTCACCAGTAGGAGCAAAATTAATCCACCCAGACACTTGGCTCCATGCTTTACCGGTAAGAACTCCGGTGGTTAAGTTAGCAAATGTCACTCCTTCTCCTGTTGGATGAAGATCGATCCAACCTAGTTCATTACCCCATATTTGACCTGTAAGACCAGTTACTGAATCAATAACCACCGTTGTTCCAGTGGTCGGTTTAAAATTTATACTACCCGGTGTGGGAGTTGCACAACTTACATCATGGCAAACTAAAGCAGTATGAGAAACGTTGTCTATACTTCCAGTTGAAGCGTCAACTGGAAGTATGAATATAAATGATAAGAAAACTAATATAGCTAATTTTTTCATGATTATTATTGAGTATTCGGACTAGGTGTTACATCCGTAGTATCATTAGCACTCGAATTGTTTTCAGGCGCTACTATGGCTTCAGGATTTTCAGTCGGGGCTCCTTCTACTGTTGTTGATGGAGGATTATTATCTTGTCCTGAACCACCATTATTGTTTATATAAATAGTTTGTGGATTATTTAATAGTTGTTTTAATTGACCTAACTGACTTTTATTAATGCATTCTGATGTACCATCTATATCTGTAAGGCAAATTTCTCCCGTAAATATTCTACTAATCTTATTGGTTGCATTTGAAAACCAAATTCTTAAATTATCTGCAAATGTATTCTCTTTTATATTGAAATTTTCAATTCCTTGAATTTTTAAATCTAGCTCTTGTATAGCTTTAATAACTTTCCATTGATTTGGAAGTTGTACAGAGTACATGCCATTTGCACCAGTTGTAACAAGCTCTGGATGATTAATTAGTATTTCTTGAGCGATTACTCCTGTCATTTTGGTATTTGAAGCTATAACATTATAATCTCTAATACGAAAATCGGAAAAATAATTAAGAGCAGAAGTTGCATCAACTATATTATTTTTTAACCTTTCATCTGAAGAACAAGATACTATTTCTGATCCTGCTTCTGGATCATGCAGACATTCTCCGTCTGAATCTGTAAGAGAGAAAATATATCCATCAATTCCAGTATCAGCAATATCTAATCTATAATCTGGGGTACTATCACCTATTCCAATTTTTCCAGAAGAAGTAGGGAGAATAGATGGATTACCTCCTATTGTACTATAAGCTCCACTTCCAAAGATAAGTCCACCGATATTAAGACCATTCGCAGTAGCATCTGGAAGAGAGATGTTAGTTCCAATTATTATATTATTACTTCCGATATTATTACTGGTAAAAGAAGCTCCAACAGCATAACCAATAAGATTTGAATAAGATGCATTAGTTGCTCCATTACCACTATTTAAGCCGAAAAAGTTTGAACGTTGAGCATTTGTTGCTCCATAACCAGAATTATTTCCTATGAAATTCGAATTAGATGCACCTGTAACACCATAGCCAGATTCTCTACCAATAAAATTGGAATCTTTGATATTCGTTGCCGATTGGCCTGCTGAAGTTCCAATAAATATTGAATTACTAGAATCTACTGCACCTGATCCAGCGTTAAACCCAAAAAAGTTCGAGTTAGAAGCTCCAGTTGCACTATCTCCCGCGTTAAGACCAAAGAAATTAGCTCTTAATGTTCCACTAGCAGAATTTCCAGCATTAACTCCTATGGCGTTTGTGTTATCTCCAATTCCATTAATGACAAAATAACTATCAGTTCCGTCGCTAATTTTAAATATATTATTTTGAGAACCAGATACCTTGACATCTAATTTTGAAGTTGGATTATTGTTACCAATTCCAACATTTCCAGTGTTATAATAAATATCACTTCCAGTAGTAGTCCATTGAGTTCCAGTGACATTTACATAACAGTTTGAATCAGTAGGTCCGCAGCCTCCCCAAGAAGTTAGTGGGTCACCAGGGTCTTGTATATTATCTGAAGGTAAGATAGGTGTCGAAGGATTACCTGCATATGCAATGGAAAAAGAAAGTAGGGTTATTGTAAAAATTCCTGCGAGATAAATTACTTTCTTAAGTGCATGGTTATACATACACAAATATTATAGCATTTATTTTTCTAGATATTCAAAGCGAGGGCCTTTATATCCATCCTTCTCTATATTCTCTAAAAACATGCCTACTGGTCTTGCCCACATTTGCTCTTTGCCTTCATAAGGATGAGTATAGATTACTAGTTCTTCGTCGTAATTCTCACTATTTTTAGCTATTCCAAGAACAGTGACTATGCCACCTTTGAAATGCTTATATTTACCAATTTTTACTTTTGGTTCCATATTATTAAATTAATTCCTTTAATAATTTCTGTACAATAGATGGATTTGCAGAACCTTTTGTTTCTTTCATTATCTGACCTACGAGTGACATCAGAGCATTCTCTTTACCTCCTTTATATGTTTTAACTACTTCAGGATTTGAATCTATAACTTTTTGTACGATATCTTTAAGAGCTCCTTCATCATTGCTTTGTATTAAATTTTTTTCTTTAGCTATTGTCATTGGTGAAGCATCTTCTACTACTATCATCGCAAGTATATCTTTAGCCGCACGAGAAGATATCTGACCATCTACAGCCATGGTTATTAGTTCAGCAAAATTGTTTGCGCTTGGTAGCTTTATACTGTTATCTGCTTTCTTTAAACCAAGGTAGTCAGAAGTAATATAATTTGATGCAGTTTTAATTTTATCTTTATTAGATAAAATTTTAGCTACAGATTCAAACCATAGACCAAGTTCTTGATCTATAATATAACTTTCAACATCTTCATCTTTAATTCCAAACTCACTCTTATAGCGAGAACGCTTTGCGACTGGAAGTTCAGGGAGCTCAGATTTAAGCTTTTTTATGTCAAAAGCTTTACTTAGATATAGCTTTGGTAAATCTGGATCAGGGAAATAGCGATAGTCATTGGCATTTTCTTTTGAACGTTGTGAGAAAGTAGATTGCTTATTCTCATCCCAGCCACGCGTCTCTTGAACTATTTCTGCACCACGTCCTTCATCTAGTAATAATGCCATACGCTTTATCTCAAATTCAGCTGCACGCTCTACTGAACGGAATGAGTTTATATTCTTAACTTCACACTTTGTACCCAAAGTATTTGGATCATCAGAAATTGAAATGTTCAGCTCTACACGCATTTGACCTTTATCCATGTTTGCTTCTGACACACCTAAGTATCTTAGAAGTAATTGAAGCTCTCTTCCGAAATCTCCTGCTTCTTTTGCACTATGAATTACTGGTTCAGTTACAAGTTCCATAAGAGGCACTCCAGCACGATTAAAATCCACAAGAGAGTAATTACCTCTGTCGTGCTTATTGTTCGCTGTATCTTCTTCTAGGTGTATTCTTGTAATTTTTACACCATTAAGTTCTCCTCCAGAAACTATTGGATATTTGTATTGTGATATCTGATAAGCTTTCGGAATATCAGGATAGAAATAATTTTTACGATCAAACTCTGTGAAATCAGCAATATCTGAACCTAGTGCAAGTCCGACTTTAATAACACTCTCAACAGCTTTTTTATTTATAACTGGAAGTGTACCTGGGTGAGCCATACACACAGGACAAATGTTAGTGTTTGGTTTTTCTTCGTCTGGATTATTTAAACAACCACAGAACATTTTTGAGTTCGTGTTTAGTTCTGCATGTATTTCAAGACCTATTGTTGTGTAATATTCTTTTAACATATCTTGGTGCCCGAGGTGGGCTATCTTTCCTTACAGGAACAGTATACCTTTTCTATGAGTTTAACTCATAAGGAAAAGCTTTTCGATTCCCACGCGTACGCAAAGAAGTTTGCATACTCACGTGCTGGTGCCCGAGGTGGGAATCGAACCCACATCCCTTACGAGACACGATTTTAAGTCGTGCGCGTATACCAGTTCCGCCACTCGGGCATTTCTCTATCTAACGAGTATTAATATAGCAAAATCACTAGAAAAAGTCATTATCTACTAATCTTTACTCTGGTATTCTTTAATTTGAGAATTTGAGACACTAGGCAAATAAAGCATTGGATCTAGATATGAATCCTTTGGAGCAATAGGCATTATGAACGTCTTACCACTACAACTAATACTAGGCACAGTATCGACACCAGCACCTTGAGAAGCATAAACTGCAACGTGTAAATGAGGACCAGTAGAGTGACCAGTGTTTCCAGAAAGCGCAACTACATCACCGGTTGAAACTTGATCTCCAGCTTTTGATGTAATTACTGATAAATGTCCAAATGTGCTTGAAAGTCCATTATTATATTTAATAAAGACCCATTTACCGAATGATGCACCCTTACAATATAAATCTGTATCACCAGTTCCAATAACAGTACCACTTGCCATTGATTTAACAGGTGTACCTATACTTGCTCTAAAATCTACACCGGAATGCGACCCAGATACGTACAATCTTTTTGAAGACACCGTTTTTCCGAATAGTTGAGTAATAAAAATATTATCGAGTGGCCACGATAGTACCGCAGAACCTTCTTTAGGAAGCAAGTTTGGATTTAGTATAAATTTTAACTGAGCTTCATAATCCTCTAAGGCTTTTTCAAAAGCGTCTCTTTTCTTTTGCCTATCTGCTAATAATTTTAAATAATTTGATTCCTTATTTTTAGTTTCATTTAATAAAGTGTCCTTTTCTTTTTTAGTTACATCTACAGCGAGTTTTTTCTGTTGAAGAGTTTGTTTTAACTGTGTTAAATTTTGTTGCTCACTTTCTTTTTCTTTCTTTGAACTTGCCAGTTCTACTTGCTTGTTCTCTAGCAGAAGTATGTAACTATCTACCTTATCATTTAAAGTAATTAGATTATTATACTCCTGGCTAGCTTCAGCTATGCTATCTTTCGATAATAACCTTTGAATTAATGGTGTTTCATCATACTGATATAATCTACGGAAAGATTGCCTGAGTGCTTCTTTTGAATCAGCGATAACCTTCTGTTCAGTTGTAATTGTATTATTAATTTCACCTATAACAAGACTAGTGGCATTGATTTTCTTTTCTGTTTGTTGAGTTTCTTTTAAAAGTTTACTACGTGTGAGTGTGAGTTCTTTAATAAGGTTCGCTAAAGTTGCTGCTTGTTCACTGGTTTGAGCAACTTGTTGTTGATATTGATTTATTTCCCTATCTAACTCCTTTATTTGAGCATTTATATCACTAATTTGTTGGTTTACACTTTCAACTGTAGCGGCATTTATACTAAGTGGTAATGATAGGCACAAGAAAAAAATTAGTATAACTGTTATGAATCTATTCATACAGATTCATTATAACTTATTTTCTAAGTAATGCTAAAGCAGTGTTTAAACGAGATATAGTTTCTCCTTTACCAAAAATTTCTGCAAGGACAAATGGATCTGGAGATTTATCTAGACCTGATAAAGCATAGCGCATAGGCCAAAGTACATCACCACGTCCGACTTCTTCTGCATATGGCCAGATAGCTTCTTTTATTTTTTCTTTTGTGAAGTTTCCATCATTTATTGATTCTAATATTTCTATAATTTTTTCTATATAAGTAGAAAGAACTACATATTTTTCTTCTAGTTTTATCTTGGTTGATTTAAAGAATAGTTGATCTACTTCATAGACAGGCTTTCCAAAGAAATATGTTAACTCACCATTATTAACCATATCTTTTATGTCACTACCTTTTACTACCCGCTCCATAATTATGGGAGTTATGTTATGCATGACTGTATTAGAAAAGCCGTCCAATTTTTTTAGACTATCGGGTATATATTTTAAGATAAACTCTTCTTGTTCTTCGTAAGACATCTTTTTTAAATGTTCTTTATTTATCCAATCAAGTTTATCTATATTGAAACCACCACCAGAACGATGAATACGGTTAATATCAAAAATACCTATAAATTCTTCAGGTGAAAATATTTCTGTATTGTCTTCTGGACTCCATCCAATATATGCAAGGAAGTTAATCATTGATTCAGGTAAGTAGCCTTCATCTCTATATTCAAGTGTATCTTTTGCTCCATCACGCTTACCAAGCTTCTTCTTACCACCTTCTGCCATTATTGGAGGTAGTGTAACGAATTTTGGTCTATCAATTCCTAGAGCATCATATAATGCAAGGAATTTAGGAGTAGAAGAAATAAACTCATCAGAACGCATTATATGTGTAACTCCCATTTCAAAATCATCAATTATATGAGAGAGATTATAAGTTGGATATCCATCACTCTTAATAAGAATAAAATCATCAAGCGCTTCTGGGCCTGCTTTTAAGTTACCTCTAACTTCATCAACCCATTCTGTTTCTTTAACATCAACAATTTTTAATCGCAACGGCATTGTTCCATCCCATTTAGGTGGATTTTTAGGTCTATGATCTCTATATAGAAATGGTCTTTTCTCACTCTCTGCTTTTGCTCTAAACCCGTCTAATTCTTCTTTGGTATAAGGGTCAGCATAAGCGAGACCTTTCTCAATAAGAATTTCTGCATACTTTTTATATGAATCTAATCTCTCTGATTGTAAATACGGTGCATTCGGTCCACCAATATCAGGACCTTCATCCCAATTTATTCCTAACCACTTCAAAGTTTCAATTATATGATCTATCGAACCTTCGACTTCCCTTTCTTTATCTGTATCTTCAATGCGAAGAATGAAAGTCCCGTCGTGTTTACGTGCATAAGCCCAAGCATATAGCGCTGTCCGTACTCCACCTATGTGCATATACCCAGTCGGACTAGGAGCGAAACGAGTTACAACTTTTGTTTTCATATTATTGTTCATGAGATAGTGCTATATCTAGTGCCGCTTGAGCAATCTTTTCTGCTGCATCAGGTGATGCAAAAGCAAGAGCACTATTTTTCATTCTTTCTAATTTATCTTTATCATTAAGTAATTTATCAATTTCAGCTATTAAGACATGAGGTTTTAGGTTACTTTCTTCGATCACTTCACAAGCGCCAGTTCTAGCGTAACTATAAGCATTCTTTCTTTGATGATCACCATTTGAATTTGTAATTGGGATTACGATAGATGGCGTACCCCATGAAGCTATTTCAAATAGAGATGAACCAGCCCTAGAAATAACTAAACTTGCAATCCCAGCAGCCATTCGTGTCTCTAGATTATTTAAATATGGCATTGGAACATATCTTGAAACATTTGGATTATTTTCAAGTATTAACTTTGAACGAGAAACCACATCTTCTAGATTATTCTGACCAGTTTGATGAATAACTTGGTATTTAGATAATAATTCTGGAAGTATTTCAACTATAACATTATTTATTTTCTCTGCACCGCTTGATCCACCAACTACATAAATAACAGGTAGATCTCCAGTAATCTTAAAGAAATCGCGTGCTCCTTCAGGATTTCCATGTAAAATACTTTTACGAATAGGTTGACCAGTTAAAGCAGTCTTATCTTTAGGTAGGTAGTTTGCCGCTTCGGGCCATGATATTGCAATTCTTTTTGCAAATTTTGCAGTCCAAAGATTTAATCTACCAGGACTAGAATCCGATTCATGAATTATAACTGGAATTCGTAAAAGCTTTGCAGCAAAGACTGCTGGAAATGCAGCATAACCTCCTTTTGAGATAACTACATCAGGATAAATAAAAAACATACTGATTAAACCAAAAAAAGCTCCTGTCACTGTAGTAAATATATCAAAGAAATTTTTTATTGATTTATAAGTCCTCATCTTACCAGAAGGTATCTGAACATAAGTTATTCTATTCTCGAAAAGCATCCTTTTATCATAAGGACTGTCTGACATATAATAAAGTTTCAGACTGATTATCTTTTCTTTTGAAGCTAATTCATTTAGTTTCTCAGCAATGGCTATAAGCGGATAAAAGTGTCCACCTGTCCCACCCCCCGTAAGCAATATCTTCATATTCCATTATTGTAGCTTATTTTTTATTACTTTTCTAGTACTTTTGATTTAGATTGAGAACGAGAAATATTTAAAACTATACCCATAACCCCTAGTGAAAGTAAGAGCGCTGTACCTCCATGACTTATAAAAACTAGTGGTACTCCTGTTAAAGGAAAGACTCCTATAATTGAAGCAATGTTCATAAAAGATTGTGCCGTAATCATAGTAATGATACCAACTACAAATATTTTACTGAATGGATCTGGGGCACGGTTAGCTATCCTATAACCACGAAAAGCAAAAGCTATAAAAAGACATATGAGAACAACGCACCCGAAGAAACCTAATTCTTCTCCTACAACAGCAAATATTGAGTCGCCTTGTGGTTCTGGTAGATAATTAAATTTCTGAATGCTTTGACCGAGGCCTCTTCCAAATATTCCTCCAGAACCTACTGCTATTAATGACTGCTGGAGCTGGTAAGACGACCCACTACTATCACGACTCGGGTGAATAAAGGTGGTTAACCTATCCATAAGATAAGGTTTAAAGAATGCTAGTATTATGAAAGCGAGAACACTTGCTCCAAGTAAACCAAGTATATACTTCCAAGGCATACCAGAAACAAAGAGCATAGAGATAGCTGTAATTGTAATTAAAATTAAGCTCTTAGTATCTGGTTGTTTAAGTAAAACTATACTTATAATTCCCAAAAGTACACAAAGTGGTAAAACGCTAAAACGAATATCTCTTATTCTTCCTTTTGCCCACGATAACCAAGCTGCGAAATAAATAATAAAGCCAATTTTTAGAAATTCTACTGGTTGGAATGATACGCCAAAAATGTTAATCCAACGCCTTGCTCCTCCATGACTCGATCCAAGATGTGGAACGAACACGAGAGCTGTAAGAAATATAGATATAATAAAAATTGGTAGTGAATATTGCCTCCAGAATTTATATGGAATCTTTAAACCAAAATATAAAGCGACAAAACCACCTAACAAGCCAAATATAAATTGATTAGATATAACTCCATAGAACTTTGCTTCATTGCGAGCTAGAATTCCGAGTGATGCAGAAGTAAACATAACCACGCCTATAAATACAAGCGCAATAATTATGCCTAAAAAAATTCTGTCTACTCCTGATTTCTTCATTAGTCAATTAATGAAATTATAACTCCTACGATTGCAGACATTATACCTACAATCCAGTACCTCATGGCAATTTTATATTTAGGCCAACCAAGAGCTTCAAAATGGTGATGGAGTGGTGCAAAAAGAAATACTTTTTTATTAAACAAGCGCCTAGAAATCATTTGTATTAAAGCAGACAAAGAAGTAATAAAAAGAGGAAAAGCAATTATTGGAAGAAGTAGGACAGTGTCTGTAAGAAAAGCTACCACAGAGAGAGTAACCGTTAATCCAATCATACCTGTTTCTCCCATATAGAAGCGCGCTGGTGGCACATTAAACCATAAGAATGCAAGGGTAGCTCCAGTGACGACAGCACAGAAAGTGGCAAGATCTATCTGGTTATTAAAAAAAGCAATAAGTGTATAAGCACCAAAAATGGAAGACATAACACCACCTGAAAGACCATCCACTCCATCGATAACACTAGATGACCAAACACCTAACATTATTAGAATAAAAAACGGAATAAAAAGGTAGCCTAATTGAACAAAACCAAACCAAGGTATGTAGATATCAGATATACCTAACTTAAAGAAGAACCACCAGCCTATGACTATACCAAGGACTACAATTATTCCAATTTTGATATACCTAAGAACTATAGGATCAGTCACCCACTTACCTTTACTAAAGATCTGTAAAAAGTCATCCCATAGACCTATAAGTGAAGCTACCAGAAGTGTAAAGAATGGAAGTAGTGTTTGGTTTCTACTTATGAAGTAAAGTTTATTAGTAAGATTTGTATTAAAAATAGTATCTAGAATACTTATTATGAGTATCGTTATGATTATAGCGATCCATATTATCATTCCTCCTGTTCGAGGAGTTGTTAACTCAGCTGCTTCATCATGCATTTCTTGGAATTTTGAATCAGTGACATTATTACTTCTAGATACTTTCCGCCACATTTTATATTTAAAAAAGTAATGTGTAGCAATCGGAGTCAGTACTATACCGATAATGAAAGTTATAGTAGCTGGTAAGAATATTTTTAAAGCATTAGTCATTGGAATTTTGATTTAGGTTAATAACGTTTTCTAACTGAGATTTTACTTCGACATAATTTGGTAACTTGTCGATAGATGTAACACCCATATAAGACAAAGTCTCAAATGTTGGTCTGTATAATATACGCCTACTATCTTTCTCATCTATTATTTTCTCAATTAATCCGCGAACAAGCAAGTTCCTGAGTATAAAGCTAGAGTTTACTCCACGAATATAATCTATCTCACTTCTAGAAATACCATTCTTGTATAGAATTATAGAAAGGGTGTCGAGTGATGCTTTAGAGAGTTCCTTAGCTATCTCGTCTTTACGAATTGACTCTATTAGTGGCCCGAGTTCACCATTAATACCCATGATAACTGAGTCATCTTTACGAACTAAAACTAAACCACGACCTACTAGAGACTGCTCGAGCTTGGTTAAGGCTTGTTCTACTTCATCTGTAGACACCTTAAATAACTCGGCTAATTTCTTAACAGATACATCTTCCCCTTTATAAAAAAGTAAACCTTCAATTTTTGATTCTAATTCCATTTGATTATTAATTAACTTCGCCAGATTCTATATGTCTTGCTTCTTCATCTCTATATCAGCGAAATCTGAATTCTGGATAACATCTATAATACCTTCACGTACTAATTCTAACATAGCTAGGAATGAAACGATAACATGAACTTTCACTTCTTGCTCGTTCTCTGCACCTTGACTCTTTGAGAAATCCTTAAAAGACACATTCATCGCTGTTTGGATTCGATCGGTTAGATTATTTATAACCTCATCTATATTTATGATCTTTTTAACTTCGACTTCAGGTAGCTTCTCAACTGGTTTCGGTAAATTCGCAAAAACATCAGAAATAGATTCAAATACAGTTGTCGTGTTTATTTTTGGATCTGGTGAGAATAGAGGTTCGGTCCAAGTACGCTCGGTCGGGCTAAAGATTATACTCACTCCGAAATTATTCTGAATATCTACACTTGCTGTCTTTATAATCTGATAAAGCTTAAGCCTGTGCTCAAGGTCAGTAATATTTCCCTCTTCTTCTTCGGTTAGGTTAAGCGATGGTAAGAGAGATTTTGATTTAATAAGTATAAGAGTTGCCGCAATTAGTATGAAGTATGACACTCCAGCAATACTTTTATTTGAATCATCTTCAGACAAAGAACGCACATAAGCTATATAATCATTCGTCACTTCGGCAAGAGAGATCTCGTTTACAAAAAGCTTTCTCTCTTCAATAAGAGAAAGTAGTAACTCAAGTGGTCCTTCAAATGATCCAGCTTTGACGACATATGTAGATTTTGTCTTTTCTTCTGGCATACTAGCTTTTTATTTTATTAGCGTAACTTTCTATTTCTGAATTTGAATCATATTTAATATGGTTCCAGTGTACTATCTGATCGCCATTATATCTAGGAATAAGATGTATATGAAAATGCCCAACTTCTTCGCCAACTACACTTACTTGGACATAATCGCAAGGTAACTTTTCTTTCATTTTTCTCATAAGTTCTTTCGCAAAAATGAAAATTTTACTCACTATGTTGTCATCTGTTTCATGCATCCATCTACTATGGGCTTTTGGTATTAAAAGAATATGACCTTTAGCTACAGGATTTATATCTAAGAAAGCATAAAATTCTGCATCATCATATACAGAAACTGAAGGAATTTCACTTTTAGATATCTTACAAAATATGCAATCTTCCATAATCCCCTTATTCTACCTTAAAATTAGGCACAAAAAAAGCCTTCCATAATGGAAAGCTTTTCGTTTTATAATTTTACTTAATTATCCTTGCGGGTAATCAAGGATGCAGGTCGTGTGACCTTCACCTGGAATAAATACTGCATTAGTGAATTTTTTAAATTTAATAAACCAATACTTATTACCTTTTGCAATCTGCACACTCGCTGATAATGAAGTTGTAGTGCTTACTGATTTTACAAATTTATAATTTGCATTGTAAACTTCCATTATAACAGGCCAATCACCGCCAGACGTAACAGTTATTGTTATCGCTGAATTTGATTTTCCTTTAATTCGGCAAACATCTCCTCCATCATTAGGAGTAAGGACACATGAAAATAGTTGGCCTACAACATGTTTATCAGTCCATGTTTGAGGTGTGTCAGGATATTCATCATCTTTCAATCCTAATATTGGAGTCAAATGCGCAACATCTGCAATTGTCCAAGGGTTAAAGTTCCCTTGATTAAACTGCCCCATGATATTGGCTTTAGTTAAAAATCCTGACCCTCCATTTTCATATGAATGATCAAGTCCAAATACATGACCGGATTCGTGAGCTTCAAGATCGCCCAAGTCATCAATCAGATCATTAGGATTTGCATAATTAGCAAGTACGAATGATGGTACATCTATACCCCAAAGGTAAGAATTTTTCCATGAGGAGCCGGTAACCTGGCCCAGTACTGTTGTTATCCCTACAACCTGAATTGTGCGATGGTAAACATCGTAGGTCAGGAAAATATTTTCATCGTCAGTAATTAAAACATTAAATAAAGCAAAGTGTTCACGGTTAACTTCCAATGAACTTTGGAAAATATTCTCATTTATCGGATTAACATCAAACGGAACACCACTGTTCCAATTCGGGTCTTCAATATGAGCGCCGTTCTTCATGAGGATCACTCTTGTATACCAACCACTGGCAGTGCAGGTATTCGCGGTTTTGCCACGTAATTCGGCAGCTTTTTTTGCTGCTTCTGTTCTTTGCGGATTTTCATAAACGGCATCCCGTAATTCTTTTTTGGGATTGTTCTGTACAACTTCAGGTTTCCTGTTTAAATCCTGAAGTTCTTCTTTTTTGTTGCAACTTTGTGCAAATAAAAGAATCATTGCGGCTGCTACCGCTACTAAAGCTTTCTTCATGTGTGTATTTAGTTTGAAGGTTAATTAAAACAAAAACCACGAAGTGTGTTCTTGAGCTTTGTTTTAATTAACCTTATGACAAAGAGCCAATATTCACATTGGCTCTCATCTTACCATATTTTAATAGAAAAGTCAATACTAGTTATATGCTAATAATGACTTATCAACATTAAGTTTTAAACCTATATTTGAAGCCAGTTTAGCGACATCATCACTAGTCCAATTTGCATATCCTTCTCCGGCAAAGTTCCCCATTATGCTGTTATTTAATTCATCATCAAGTCCAAACATATGACCAGATTCATGAGCTATAACATTGTTTATATCACTAAGCATTTCTTTAGGATTGCAATTATTAGTTAGAACAAAACCTGGTGTATCATCACCCCAAAGATACGAACTATTCCATGAATATCCAGTATAAGGGCCCAATATCGAAGTACTACCTACGATAATTGTTGTTCTATGAAAAGGATCGAATGCAGAGAAAACTTTATAATCAGTAGTTAAAACTACATTAAACTCACTGAAGTGATCACTAGCTAAAGCAACTGCTTTATTAAAAATTTCTTTATTAGAGTATGGTTTAACAACAAAAGAGATACCGTTGTTCCAGTTTTTATTTTTTACAACCCCACCATTTTTAACATAAATTACGCGAGTAGATTTAATAGATTCTTTCGCGAAAGTACTAGTAGGGTTAGATAGTACTACTAGGGCGAAAAATATTAGAGATAATATTTTTATATGTTTCATCTCTAAATAATACCATATTTATGTATAAAAGTCAACTAGTATCCGTCACTATTGAGTTTCTCGTCGATTCGATTCATATCTCTTGGGAACATACATGCTTCACGAATGTTCTTTAAACCGAGAATTTGCATTGTTATACGCTCAGCTCCGAAAGCAAATCCCCCTTCAGGTGGTACTCCATACTTGAAAGCTTCTAAGAACATTTTAATTTTATTTGGATCCATATTCCAAGTCTTTACATGTTCTTGTAATTGCTTATAATCGTTTATTCTTCGTCCACCAGATAGCCACTCTACTCCGCGACATATTAGGTCCATTCCTTCATTAACTTCTGGATTCTCTACACTTGGATATACATAGAAAGGTTTCTGTCTTGTTGGATATCCATATATAAAAACGAAGTCGGAACCTGTTTCTTCTTTTATTATTTCACAAATTTCTCTTTCATCTTGTGGGTTTGTATCTTTATCCCCTCTAACATCGCGACCAGTTTTCTCAAATATTTTCTGTTGAACTTCAGCAAGTGTTAGTGTAGGTGTTTTTTCTATCATTACTGGAAGTGTCGCATCTAGTAACTTAAGATCTTCCTTATTCTTTAACTCAACTTGAGAAAGTATGTACCTAACTGTCTCTTCAGCCATATCGCGTACATCTGTCCACGAATCTATAAATGCCATTTCAGCATCAAGAGAGACTATTTCTGTTAAGTGGCGTGTAGTTGAAGAAGGTTCAGCTCTGAAAACTTTGTTGACAGAGAAGCATCGCTCAAAGGCCGACATTACAATTTGCTTGTATAACTGTGGTGATTGAGTTAGATATGCTTTCTTGTCAAAGTATCCTACCTGGAAAACTTCCGCTCCACCTTCTGCTGTAGCTGGAGTTATGGACGGTGCTTGAAATTCGAAGAATTTATTCTTCTTCATAAATTCACGGAATGAATCTATGATAGTTTCTTGAACTTTAAATATCGCCTGGACTTTAGCTTGTCTTAATACTAGTGATCTATTATCAAGCTCAGTTGTTAGCTCTAAGTTATATCCATCAAGAGACATATCAAATGGCAGCGGAGCAGCTTCAGCTAGTATCTCTACATTTGTTATCTCAAGTTCAATATCACCATTGAGTACTCCTTCTTTAACATTTTTCTCGGGACGTTTATTCACGATACCAGTAACTTTAAGAACCCATTCTGTTCTTACTTCTTTGACTTGTTCCATAGCCTCAGTATGGTTAGGTAGGACAACACACTGGACCTTTCCAGACATATCTCTCATATCCATAAAAACAAGTTTACCTTGATCTCGGCGAACATCTACCCAACCCGAAATAATGGCTTCTTTACCTATGTGTTCTTTTAAATCTTTTATATATGTACGGTTAATCATGCTTATCTAATGTATCACAGATTTTAATGAGCTGCGAATTTACTGATAAATTCATATGGAGCAGAAATGATATAGGTAATTGCCACAAGTATCCAATAGAACGGAGAAAAAGCATAGAAGACAACTATGTCTTTCTTCTTCATACCAAAGTGCCATTTCTGCACCATTAGATAAAGTCTGTTTATAGGGATATAAATTATACCAAGAGTTATAAGTAATATAGTAGCTATATATTTCATAAATTAAATATTTACACCCACGCTTGCTCTTATTATGTTCATTTTTTTATCAACGACTTCTTTGGCTTTCTTTGCACCATCTTTTAAAATACTCACAACTTGATCTGGATTGTTTTCATATTCCTTACGCTTTTCCCTCATCGGAGAAATATAAGAAATAATTTCGCTTAACAACATATCTTTAGATTCTTTATACCCTAGTCCACCTTCTGTGTATCTTTTCCTTAGACTACTAAGTTCATCACTATTTAAGAATAGTTTATGAAGTGCAAATATATTACAGGTTTCTGGGTCTTTTGGTTCCTCTGGAGTTTTTGAATCAGTGACTATACTCATAACAGCTTTTTTTATTTCCTCATCTGTTCCGAAAAGTGGAATAGTATTGCCATAACTTTTAGACATTTTTCTTCCATCAGTACCTGGAACAACTGCAACTTCTTTTAAGATAAGTGGTTCTGGTAATTTAAATGTCTCACCAAAGATATTGTTAAACTTCTGCGCAGTATCACGAGCGTATTCTACGTGCTGTTTTTGATCAGCTCCGACGGGAACGACATCTGCATCTTGAATTAAAATATCTGCAGCCATAAGTAACGGGTAGTCGAAAAGTCCTACTGTTACTTCTTTGGCTTTTTGATTCGCATCTTTATAAGTTGTAGCTCTCTCAAGGTAAGCCATAGTTGTAATACAATTAAAATACCAAGCAAGTTCTGCAACTTCAGGAATATCAGATTGTTTGAACAAAGTTACTTTCTTAGGATCGAGTCCGCACGCCAGATAATCCATGGCTACGTTCATAATATGTTTTGAAAGAGTCTCTTTATCTTGGATGGTAGTTATAGCATGTAAGTCAGCGATAAATATTGATGAATCATATTTATCCTGTAGGTCTACAAACTGCTTGATAGCGCCAAAATAATTACCTATGTGCATAGTGCCTGAAGGTTGAATACCTGAAAGTAATCGTTTTTCCATATAGATAGATATTACCAAAAAACCAATAGTTTTGCACACCTGCCTGCTTTGCCTGCGCAAGCATGGCAGGCAGGTTTTACCCACAACTTATCAAGAGGTTTATTAAGAGTTTTAATTTTTGACAAATTCCTATTATGCTACAATAGGTCCTATGGCAGACAAAAAAACAAACCTAAGAATTCCTCCACAAAGCGTAGATTCTGAGAAAGCTGTTCTCGGGTCAATAATGCTCCGTCCAGGTGCAATTCATGAGATAAATGACATCATCCAAGCAGATTCATTCTATGCTTCTAAGCACTCTCAAATTTATAAAATAATGCTAGAGCTATCTAGTAAGGGTGAGCCTATTGATATACTATCTGTCACTCATAAATTGACAGAGAAAGGACTGCTCGAACAAATTGGTGGTAGTAATTATTTAAGTGAACTTACCAATGCCGTACCATCATCTACAAATATTAAACACTATGCTGAAATAGTCGCCAAGAAACATATCTTAAGAAAAATAATCGAAGCTGGAGTCGATATATCTGAACTTGGTTTTCGTGAAGAAGTTGAAAATGTTTTCGAAATTCTTGATCAAGCTGAAAAGCGGATGATGGGTATCAATAATAATGCTGGTAGCCACACTTTCAAATCATTAAAGGATAGCTTGCCAGAAGCTTGGGATAGACTTGAGAAACTTCACGAAAGCAAAGGTGAACTCCGAGGTGTACCTACTGGCTTCCACGACCTTGATCAATACTTATCAGGACTTCAAAAATCAGATCTTATTATCCTTGCAGCTCGCCCATCTATGGGAAAAACTACTCTCGCGCTTGATATAGCTCGCCAAGCTGCAGGTAAAAGTAGTATTCCTACTATTATATTCTCTCTTGAAATGAGTACACAACAATTAGTCGATAGACTCCTTGCCGCCGAATCAAAAGTAAACGCTTGGAATCTGCGTACTGGTAATCTTTCAGCTGAAAGTGAATTTTCTAAAATTCGTGATTCATTAGACAGACTTTCTAAAGCTCCAATATATGTGGATGATATGGCTGGTAACTCGATAGTTCGTATGCGCTCAGTATGCCGTCGTATAAGAGCTGAGCATGGATTAGGATTAATTATTGTTGACTACCTTCAGCTTATGTCTACATCAAAGAACTATGACAGTATGGTCAACCAAGTTACTGAGATATCTAGATCTCTTAAAGCACTTGCTAAAGAGTTTGATGTCCCAGTTATTGCTCTATCACAGCTATCTCGTGCAGTTGAGAGTCGTGGTGGACGCCCACGCCTATCTGACCTTCGTGACTCTGGATCTATCGAACAGGACGCTGATGTCGTGATGTTCATCCATCGTGAAGATAAAGGTAAGGATGAATCAGAACGTACAAACATCGCTGAAATATTAATCGAGAAACACCGAAATGGTCCTGTCGGCAAAGTCGATCTATACTTCGATGAGAAGACTACGACATTTATGACTATTGAGAAAAATAATATAAATCAACTTGCTTCATCTTTCCAAACTGGTGGAGATATAGACGAATTTTAATGTATGAATCCTATAGAGCGCTTAGCCCAACAATTTAAAGAATTCCCAGGTATCGGTGAACGCCAAGCTAAACGCTTTGTATATTTCTTACTTCACAAAAATCCGAACTATGTAGCTGAATTAAGTAGTGCTATTAGTGTATTAAAAAACACTATTCATCAGTGCCCTTCTTGCTTTCTTTTCTTTCAATCAGAGAAGAATACTCTTTGTGAGAATTGTAGTAATCCAAAAGTAGACAAGACTTCCCTTTTGATCGTCGAAAAAGATGCTGATTATGAAAGTATAAAGAAGAGTAAAACATATAACGGAATGTACTTCATCCTAGGTGGACTTGTGCCTATAGTTACCAAAGATACTCCAACATTTGTTAGAACTAAAGAATTACTGAAAGCCATAGAAGATAAATCAAAAAATGACAACTTAAAAGAAGTAATAATCGCATTATCACTTAACCCTCAAGGTGAGCATACCGATATGTATCTAAGAGAACTACTTTCACCACTTGAAAAGAAATATGGTTTCAATATTGTATCTCTCGGTCGTGGACTTTCCACCGGCACTGAACTTGAATACTCAGATAGCGAAACAATAAAGAATGCATTAAAAAACCGAGCATAATAAAACCGCCCAAAAGAATTTGGGCGGCTCTAACGATTGCGGAGCGGCTTGCTCCCTTTTTATAATGCCCGGAGCCTATATATATGGCCCGTGTATAGCTCCGGGAATGATCCGGCGCCTGGCTATGTGCTCAGGTTTTTCCCGGTACCGGCATTTCCTGCGGCATGGCTGAAGCTTAAATTTTTATAAACAAAGATCTGATCCTGAGCTTTTTCGCTCGGCGATGTGCCCGTAAAGGCGTTTAATTGCTTTTTCATTGTCTTAATGATTTTAAGCGTTTACAATAACTTAAGGCCAGCTTAGCCAGAAGTTTTATGAAAAGTATTATATACCCTTTAAAATATTTGTCAAGTATCTAAAAATAAACCACTCAAACGAGTGGTTTATTTTATAGCTGATATTTTGACTTCGATAAATGGTTGGCGGTGGCCGTTCTTTTTAAGGTATCGGCTCTTTTGCTTATATTTTACAACCTTTACTGTCTTGCCGCGTCCATGTCTTTGAAATAGTGATTCAACTGAGGCACTTTCGATGTAGGGTGAGCCTATTGTTGTATCTTTACCGTTATCTACCAATAGAACCTTATCAAATACTATTTTATCCCCTGCTTTGAATTCTCCTTCAAGTTTCTCAACTTTTAGGACGTCTCCGACAGCAACCTTGTATTGCTTGCCTCCTGTCATAATAACAGCAAATTCAGTGCTTTCTGGGGCTGTCTTCTTTGTAGTTGTTTTTTTAGCTGTAGCCATAGTATTTATATAAAGCAAAAACTCTAATATATAGAGCTTCTACAGGACCCATAATACACAAAACCTTTGAAAAACGCAAGCGGGACGCTATACTGTACCAATGACCCTCCATATTTTTAATTCATTATCTCTAGAAAAGGAACCCTTCCAGCCTCATAGTAAAACAAGCGTTAGTTTATATACCTGTGGGCCAACTGTCTATAATTACCCTCATATCGGCAACTACAGAGCATATATATTTACAGATATGCTCAAAAGATACCTATCTTATAAAGGCTATGAGGTAAAGCATGTAATGAATATAACTGATGTGGATGACAAGACTATTCGAGACAGTATTGCCCAGAGTAAGACACTAAAAGAATTTACTGAACTCTACACTCTAGAATTTTTTAAGGATCGTGATGTATTAAATATACTTCCTCCAAACACTTACACCAAAGCAACCGACTACATAGACGAAATGGTTAAGATAGTCGAGCAACTTATAGATAAAGGTTTCGCTTACAAAACTGAAGATGGTTCAGTATACTTCGATATAAGAAAAGATAAAGAGTATGGCAAGCTTTCGCATTTTAAACTATTTGATTTGAAAGAAAATGCTGAAGGTAGAATGAAGAAAGATGAATACGAGAAAGAGAATGCTGAAGATTTCGCATTATGGAAAGCATGGGATGCTACAGATGGAGAGGTGTTCTGGGAGACTTCACTCGGTAAGGGGCGTCCTGGTTGGCACATAGAATGCTCAGCTATGAGTATCGCCGAGCTTGGTGAGAATATAGATATTCATACAGGTGGAGTGGATTTAATATTCCCCCATCATGAGAATGAAATAGCTCAATCAGAATGTGCTACAGGCAAACCATTCGTGAAATACTGGATGCATAACGAGCACTTGATGGTAGATGGTAAGAAAATGGCAAAGTCAGCTGGAAACTTTTACACACTTCGTGACCTTATTAAGAAAGATGTTGATCCTCTAGCATTCCGTATGTGGCTCTATACTGCTCACTACCGAACTAAAACAAACTTTACTATTGATGCTGTAAACGCTAGTGGGAAAGCTTTAGAGCGATTAAAAGAAATATATCTAAACTTAGGAGAAGATCTTGGCGAAGTTATAAAAGATTACAAAGAGAAGTTGTTAAACTACATGGATGATGATTTAGATACACCTAAAGCTCTAGCTTTACTTTGGGATTTAGTCAAAGACCAAGATGTATCAAATTCAGACAAGAAAGCAACATTACTTGATTTTGATAAGGTATTTGGATTCAGACTAGATAAATTAAAGAAAGATATTATACCAGAGAGTATAATGATCCTTGCTAAAAAACGAGAGGAAGCTCGAGCAAACAAAAACTGGGCTAAGAGTGACGAACTCCGAGATAAAATTAAAGATCTAGGCTATGAAGTCAAAGATTCTGACACTGGCCCTAAGATATCTAAAATATAATTTTATTTAATCGCGTCTAATTGGAATGAGAAAGTAGATCCCTTACCCATACCTTCTGAAGTCACATCTACTGTGCCTTTATGAGCTTCGATAATTTGTTTAGCGAGATATAATCCGAGCCCAGAACCTCCTGTGTTCATACGAGCGCCATCACCACGTGCGAATTTTTGGAATAGAGTTGCCTTTATTTCCGGTGTCATACCCATACCAGTATCTTTGACAGCAAACATAACCTTGTTTCCAGATTTTTTAACAGATACATTTATACTCCCTCCTTCAGGTGTATATTTTATAGAATTATCAATAAAGTTTAGAACTACTTGGCGAATCTTTTCCCTATCACCATTTACAGTACACTCTTCATCTTTATCTGATTCAAAGTTAAGCTTTAATCCTTTTTGCGAAGCAGTGATAGAAAGATCTTTAGACATATCACGTGCTATTTCTGAAAGAGAAAATGGTGTCATTTCATACTTCATACCACCGCTTTCAATCTTTGAAACGTTAAGGAAGTCTTCAACAATCTTGGTTAGATTCATAGTTGACTGGAAAATACGCTCAACTGCTTCTTTGGCTTTTGGATTAACTTCTCCGAAATCCCCTTCGATAATCATAGATGAATACCCCTTCATTGCAGTAAGTGGACTCCTAAGCTGATGTGAAGCAAGCGACAAGAATTCTGTTTTTAATTTATCCAAATCTTTAAGTTTATCATTAGCATCTTCAAGCTTTAAATTTGATTCCTCTAGTTTCATCCTTAATATTTCTAACCTTTCTCTCTGCTCAACTTCTTTTAATACACTTTTTACCAGAAGAACACTTAAGAAAAGAAATGTTACAAAAAGAATTATGTTAAATATAAATTGAAAAGTTGTTTGAGAAAGGAAAGTTTGCACTAATGTAGCTGAAAGTAAAATAAAAGCCATTATTTCTGTAGCAAATGCTTTTACATTTAGTAGTCTATATTTCATAATTGAATAAGCTATACCGACAATTGTTGGTATCATAAACGCAGGTCCATATAAAATAAATGAAGAATTACCTGTTGTATTTATGAGAATAAAATTTGTAGCAATAAGAAGTACATAGCTTGTAATAAATCCTATAAGCATAACTTGCCAACTTCTCTTCTCTTTTTGACTAGCATTAAGATATTTTTTAACAATTTCAAATATACTAAGCAAAAGAAGTCCAATTACAAATACAGCAAAAATAGGAATAAGTTTGCCAGGGACAGGAACTGAGACTGATCCAACTAATCTAAGACTACTGAAAACACTTGGAGAGAGAGTCAGCCCCATAACTATTAATCCCAGTGTTCCAACAATAATGATCATCTTTTTTGAAATGATAAGATTTTGATTTGGAAAATTTTTAACAAAAAAGTAAAAGAAAACTATATGTGGAACAGCGAAGAAAAGGACTAATCTTGCCCAGAAAATTTGATCGACAAATATTGGATTGAGGGAAAAGTAATTTGCAAACGACCATAAAACAGTAGAAAGGCTTATGGCTTCGAAAAATCTGTTTGATACGCTTTTTCTATCATGATATACAGTAATGATACCTATATATAAAATGGCAAAACTTGCTATTAATGTAAAAATAAAGCCTGTATTCATATTAATTCTTCTTTACCCAATTATGCTTTGATTTCCTTGTGATAAATTTTTCATGACCAAATGGTACTAACTTTATTACTGGCAGGGCTTTCTCGTGTATAGAATTATAAAGTTTTCTGTATTCTGTATTTAGTTCAACTAGATGTTTTAATATTGATTCAGAAATAATTTTATTAGTTTTTTCTGATACGGATACATGTTGTTTTAATTCAATCTCTATGTTAAATATTTGTTCTCTAAAGTCACTAGACTGTTCTACTTGAACTATATACTTACCAGTTACTAGCGGAATAACTTCATCATCTTCAAGACCAGCCTTTATGTTTTCAGGATAAATATTTAATGCATAGAAAGTAACCAATACATCATTCCTACCTTTAAGTATTAGTATTGAACCTTTCCATTTGTTTATATACTTTTTTATCTCGCTGTTGTATCCATGTCTCTTAAGTATCGCTTTAACTTGAGTTTGCGATAAAAGAGTTCCATGGTCCTTTATATTATATCTAATTAATGGAATACCTGCCATTGCTGTGAAAACTAATTCACCATTTATTATTTCAAAATACGTTTTATGAGGATAATACATAACGGTTGTTGGAATGAACGACATTGGTCCATACAGTTCTTTTTTTAAACTTGTATCTTTAAGTGATAATTTTCTTAGTGTTATTGTAAGTGGAGTTTCGTGACCTATTGCTCCTGCATCAGCAGTACCATATATAGATATAGTACGAAATTCATCTTTAGGAGTATGCGTGATTTTATGAACTAATTCACGCCATTTTTCTGAAAAATTCTCACCTGCAAGTATAAAATACATGTCCAACTTCTTGAAATTTACACCAGTAGCTTCTGCGTCAACAATGATATCCATTAAAAAAGGTGGGTATCCGAATAAAATTAATGAATCAAAACCTTCTGTAAAATTCTTAAGCACTGATATAGTATCATTTACATCTATCCCAGGAGTTATAACGGTAATTTGAAATCCCTTTTTCCTTGCAACTTCTCTTATTGACGCCAAGGTAAATGTGCCTGCTATCCAGTTCCCCATAGAAAAACATATAACTACAAGTACCTTTTTGCCTTTTAATTTAAAGATATCTTGCAATATAATATTATGAAAAACTCCACCCCAAACTTCATGTTCATCATCTCGCGGCCAATAGAATGGCTGTCCTGAAGATCCAGAACTAGCAGAAATCATCGCTGGTACCTTATTATTAGGTAGCAAATCAGTAAAATTATGAGCTCTTAGGTAATTATTTTTGTCGGTAATTGGTAATGTTTCAAAGGCTTCTCGTGTTTTTATTAAGTTTGGTTTGATACCATATTTTTTAAGAAAATCTCTATAAGCTTTTACTTTTTTTACTGCAAATGAAAATGTTTCTATTGGTAAAAATTGTGATTTATTTGTGTTTTGCTTTTTTCTTTTTTTGTTCATATATTTTCTGTTCAGCTAATTTATTTGCAATTTCAAGAGGTGGAAGATCTAATTTTCTAGATGAGACTATAAGACTCTTAACAGTTTTACCTATTGCGTCTACTCTTTTATCTACACGACTCTTATTGTAACCTTTCTTATCGAGTTCATCAACAATATGTATGAGGCCACCACTATTTACAACATAGTCTGGTATATAACAAACCCCCATCTTATGAAAGACTTCTGCAAGAGAATCATCCGCTAGTTGATTATTTGCACCACCTATAATGACTTTAGATTTTATTTCACTTATATTCTTTTTTGTAAATTCATTACCAAGAGCGCACGGCATGTATACATCCACAGGAAATTTATGAATATATTTAGGGTTTACCACTGTAACATTAGGAAATCTTTTTTGTATATACTGAACTTTCTTTTTATCTATATCTGATATATAGATTTTAACTCTATCTTTATATAACAATTTTACTAAACCCTCTCCTATTTTTCCGAGACCTTTAATAGCAACTGATATATCTTTCTTCTTTTTATTTTTAAAAAATAAAGGTGCTGCAGCCCATAATGATACATAAATACCTAATGATGCTATTTCAGAGGTAGTTCTTTTATTTCCGTTACCTTTTAGTATATATGGTGTATGTTGTGACATAAAAATAACATCAGAATCAGAAATACCAACATCTGTACCAGTTGTATATTTACCTTTAAATGAATCTATAACTTTTGCATATGATCGTAAGAGTTCAGTTTTTTTCATTTTCTGGTTCGCAATAATTACTGTTTTTCCTCCACCGAAAGGTATCCCAGATATAGCACATTTGTAACTCATTGCTTTTGATAACCTTAATACATCAGTTAATGCTTCATTTTCTGATTTATATGGATATAATCTTGTTCCACCAGTGGCAGATCCAGGTCTGATATTATGCCAAGCTGAAAAACCTTTAAGGCCTGATGCTTTATCTTCAAAACGAAATACTTGTTGATGCTTATCAAATGCTTTGTTTTTCGATACGTTAATTTTCTTAATCATATTTATTTACAGAAGTACCGTCCAACTTTATTTCGTATCTTCCAGATTTTAGGTCTTCATTTAATAAAATTTTCTTAGCGAAATGTGTAAGCGCTGCTCCACGTAGGAAAGATGATTCAGCTACTTGTGGAATGCTAGCAATAGTCAAACCAACTTCATCAAAAGATGAGTTTAATTTACTATCTAAATACTCTTTACCCATAAAGTCTTGCAGAAGTTCTACTCTATCTCTAAAAGTCCCTTCTCCTGGTTTGATAGATTCAATTTTTGAAATTACTTCATCTTTTAAATATCCAGATAAAAGGGGTAAATCACCATCTTTATCGTAACGCTCCACATCTATAATGACATGGTCACCACTACCAGTAACCATAAGTACTGGTATTTTTAATTCTCGAGCCATTTCACGAATCTTTATTTTATACCTAAGATTATCCATTTCTTCAATAAGAAGATCAACTCTTTTATCACCTAAAAACATCTCGATATTTTCATCTGTTATACCTTTTTCAAACATATCTATTTGCACAAATGGATTTATTTCATACATTTGCCTTGCAGATATATATGCTTTATTTATATTAAGATCAGTAAGCCCAGCACGAAATCTATTTAAATTTGAGACCGATAATGGGTCAAAATCGGCAAGCTTCATATGTTCACCAATTCCTTCAAGAGTAAGGCAGACGGCTCCAGGGTTTCCCACGTTAAGGCCAGCTATAGCTATTGTTTTATTCTTTAGAATTTCTTGTTCTCTTTCTGTAATAAGATTTTTATTACGTGACATGCGTAATTTTTCATACTTATCTCTATCTAAAATACGCACAGCTGTATTCTTCCAAGCAAAATATATCCAAACTCCTTCTTTATCGCTAACTTCTGGTATATCTGGATTAGTTAGGGCTTTGTGTGAAATTAAACTGGGATCCTCCACTAGAGATAACTCGTGTTTCTGATCTGCTAACGTATCTATTTTTGTAATTGATTTATTAACACTGCAAAGATCATTAAAAAGATCCATTTCTTCTTTTATAGAGCAATTAAATATTTTAGGTTTAAATTTTATATCATTATTCATAATTATGTGATAATTTTTTTCTCTATTGGATGACGTGGAGTGACTCTATGGTCACCCTTTATTTCACCAATAGCAAACATAAACTGAGGTCGATCTTTTGTATTTACTACTTGTTGAACTTCTCTATATAAGTCACCCATTTCGATTGAACCCACATAAATAGAAGTCTGTAAGCCTTGAGATTGTGCGCGTAGCATCAGTCTCTCAGCAAGACGACCAACATTTATCCAAGTTTCTTTTGTATTGGGACCAGAAATAACTGAAATAAGTGGAGCTGATGAAAGACTTTCTAAATTCTTTTTACCCAATATTCGGCCTACATTAAAAAATCTAATCAAAATAGGAATAATTAACGAAACAACTAGAGGCATCTTTAGAGAATATCCTGGAAGTCCTTGTTTTTTGCTTGAAAGATTACTATTCATCCAATGATACATTTCTTTTCTAAATGCAATACTTTTATAAGCCAAGAGCATAGCACGCTGTGTTAGAAGTGCTACATTCTTAATCTTTTCTTTATCTTCAACCAGAGTTAGATCGATACTAAATTGTTTAAAATTTACAACTTCTCCAAGTAGAGCTGTTTGAATATCATTACTCACAAGATTTGATTCAAAAATTCCTCTCGCGTTAACACGTGTCAGTATAGTATCAAATAACAGTTTATCTTTTAAAGATATTGGAACTGAAATATTATTCAATGCTATAACTGCAACTTTATGAAGACTATCATCGATAGAAATTACTATCTCAGCTTTAAAACCTAGATTCGAAGCAGCTAAAGATAAATTCTCTAACATGCAACCCATACTTATGAATAAATCGCGACCTTCACTATCGGCTTGAGGCAAAAATAGGTCAGGGTTGTAATAAACTTCTATAACATTATCTGTAATTTTAAAAAGCCATGGCTGGCTGTTGTGAGTAGAAGGCGCCCTTGTGGCGAGCGTTAGGATTTCTAGGATTTTAGTCTTTTCCACACATACATTATAACATTCAGTGTTTATTAAGTATAGTTCTAAACTTTAATAATAAATTGCAAAATAAACCTATTTTTTGTACTATACGTAAATGACTAAATCCATTTTAAATGAAAAAAATACAGAAAATGCTGATGTAGTAATAGTAAGTGCAGCATATGAAAAAACAGCTTCTTCTAGAAAAGGTACTATTGATGGGCCGAAAGCTATACTGAAATGTTTGGATAATAAACTTGAATTTTTTGATCGTACTTATAAATGCGAAGTTAATAACTTTCTGAAAGTTGCTGAGAAGGATCTAGGAAGAATAAGTAAACTTAGTCCTGAAAAAGCATTAGAGAAGATTACAGAAGAATGTGAAAAACTAGTAAGCGCCGGAAAGTTCGTATTTTTGCTTGGCGGTGAACACTCAGTGTCACTTGGTCTTTTCCAAGCACTTGCAAAGCACATAGACCCTAAAGACACTACAATAGTACATATAGATGCTCATTGCGATCTTCGTGATACAGATGACGACTATAGCGACCATCCATCTAAATACGCTCACTCTTGCGTTTTGCATCGAGGTAATGAGCTTGGGTATAAACTTGTCCAAGTTGGAATCCGCACATACTCTGTAGATGAGTATAACTACTTCAGTGACCCAAAGAATAATATTACTGTATTCGAATGGGGCAATGGGAATAAAGTTCCAACAGTAGAGGAAGTATTAGCATCCATAACAACTAAAAATATATATCTGACCATCGACGTAGATGGCTTTGACCCTGCTTATATGCCAGGAACTGGTACACCAGTCCAAGGCGGGCTTGAATGGTGGTATGGAATGGAACTAATCCAAAAGCTTGTAACTACTAAAAATCTTATCGGTGCAGATATAGTAGAAGTTTCCCCTATGCGCGATTCAGTTCTAACTGAATACGGCGCAGCTCAACTTTGCTATACAATCATCGCAAATAAATTTAGAGATAAACTTAAATAAAAAAAGGATAGCATACATGCTATCCTAACTTTTAATCTTAATTCTTGATTAAAGAATATCTAATACTTTTACCTGCTGAATTGAACTTCCTACCTGTAGTGAAAATGATTCATTTTTTTTCTTTCCAAGAAGAGCCATACCTAAAGGAGAGCTGGGTGTGATACAGATTAATTTCTGACCCTCATACTCAATTTTTATACCAGACCCGCCAGGAAGTAAAAAATAATTTTCGTTGGTTGTGCTTTTCTTTTGAATAACAATTATTGCACCTAATCTTGATTCAGTCATTGGGCCAAGCTTAGTGGAATTATCTGAATCAAATCTTCTCAAAAGATTCAGTTCATCAACCTTGTTATTGAATGCCTTATGTGCAACATCTACTACTGCAGTAAGTTGTGATCTTGTAGTGTCACTATGGGACTGCATTGCACCAGGCGCATCGTTGATGGCGCTATTCGTACCAGTTAATGATTCACCCAGAGATTTTACCCTCTGATTTAGAGATTCAATGGCTTTAGATAGTATTGCTCTTTTATCCAAGTTTTTCATTTTCTTTAATTTTTTAGTTTGATCTATTATAGCAGTAATATACTAAATGTCAATATCACTCCATAAAAATTTTCATATCTTTAGATTATTATGTTATAATATAGAAATATGCAGAAAGAAATTGAAGCAACTTTTCTATCAGTTAATAAAGAATTAATTAGAGAAAAACTTGAAAATAATGGATTTAAATTAAAATACCCTGAGTATTTAATGAGAAGAAAAACTTTTGATTTCCCGAATAAAACCCCTGGTATCAATAAATGGGGACGTGTAAGACAGGAATTCAATAAAGTTACCATGACAATAAAAGAGATGAGGGGAACTGGTATAAATGATGTTTTCGAAAGTGAAATTATCGTTAATGATTTCGATAAAGCTACTGAATTCTTTGAAGCATGTGGTGTTTTCATGAAAGCATTTCAGGAAAATATGCGTGAAGTATGGACTAATAGTACAGTAGAAGTAACCATAGATACATGGCCTGGATTGAAACCGTTTATAGAAATTGAAGGTCAGACGGAAGAAATAGTAAGAAATATATCAGAGAAATTAAATTTTGATTTTAAAGAAGCTGTTTTTGGAAGCATAGATTTAGTATATGAAAAAGAATTAGGAATTTCAGCAAAAGAAATCATTAGTATGCCAGAAATTACATTTAAAAATCCTCCTAAATCAAAATAAAAACAAGGCGTCAAAATTGATGCCTTGTTATTTTAGATGATTACATTACCTTTTTGAATTTCATTAACTGTTGGGCTGTTTATAAAATCCGTCCAAGGGATAAGTACATCTGTCGTCTGTTTATAAATACATATACGTACATAATACTCGTTCATTATACGTTCTACTCTAACTCCATAGAATCCCTCATAGCACTTATCCTTTGCAGGACAATTGCTACAAATACTATTTAAGTAATATGGAAAAGCTATTTTAACAGATAGAATTTTGCCTTCAGAAGTAATATAGCGATTGGTGACATTAGAACTACCAGCTCTTTGATACCCGTTAATTTTAGAGGCACCAAGATTTTTTAGTATATCTTCAATCACTTCCTGGCTTTCAAATGGTTCAACTAGATTATTTAATAACCTAATTTCCGGAACTCTGTCTTTTTGCAAATTTAACAATGTTTTTACAGATTTTAACGTTTTATCAAAGTCACCATAAGCAACGATGTTAATTCTTGAATCTATACCACTTTCTACGATATTCTTAACATTATTAAACTGGTTTTCCAAAGCATTTTCCGCCCATGATAAATTCTTCTTAACAGATTCCAGGCTTAGTAAGTCTTTGGCAGATGTATCGTGAATGCTGACAACAACTTTTGTAAGACCAGCATTCTTGAATTTGCTCCACTCGTCGACTGAGATTTTTTTTATGCCATTTGTAGTTACAGAGATTTCATCGGACAATTTACTTAATCCTGAAACAATAGACATAAACTCAGGGTGTATGGTAGGCTCTCCTCCGGTTAGCATTATTCGGCCTATGGCTGTCTTTTTCATTATCTGATCTATACAGTTGTAGAAATCATCATTAGGTATAACGTTCTTGATATTTTTCATATCTCCTTCTTCATGACAAAAAGAGCAAGTACGGTTACACGTGCCAGTCAATTTTATTCTAATTGCTGGCATAGTTATGGTCATGTTTTCCATTTTTTACTTTTTAAATTAAAGATATTGTTTTACTCCATGAAATATACTTACTAAATCTAATGATTCAGAATTATATTTATAAATTTGGAAAAGTGATTTATTTTGAACTTCTTCTATAAAAGGATATATCCTTTGGTTAAAAAGTTTCATCCTTTTATTAAATTCATTCTCATTAGTGTCGTCTCTCTTGAGCATTTCCTTATTATGAATTGGGCAAAGATCTCCTATCAATCCAGGGAAATTACAAATTGGGCAAACTACTCTGCCAAAAAATCTTTTTCTTAAAATTTCTTCAGAAGCTTCAAGATATATACCAAAAATAATGTTGTATCCTTTTGAGAGTTCTGAATACTCTATTTCAGATATTGGATACCCTGAGATACTAGCTAATGGTTTACTACAATCATAATGGTTATTAATAAGCTTAAGATCGTCATCAGGATTTATTGGTAGATTTTTATCAATGTTGTATTTTAGATTTTTCCCCAAAATTGATTCCTTTTGAATTTCTTCTCTTTTTATATCCCCAAATGATATATATGGTAATCCGAATTCTAATTCTATTTTTTTGCCAAGAGAGCTTTTCCCAGAGGAGGTGTTTCCTAGGATTATAACTAGCTTTTTCATTGTATTTATTTTTTAAAGGGTTAGACTAATTTGATACTAATTTAACCACGAAAAATAAAATAAAGCAAGGGGTTGCTTGCCTTGCTTTATTTTAAACTTAATATGACTATTTACTATACTTTTCTATTACTTTATTCGCCTCGTCAGGATTTGCTTTACATTCTAGGAGCGCAGTAAGCATCAAAGGTACTACGATAGTAGCATCAGATTCAATGACGAACATTGGAGTGTCTTTGGTAAGCTTATCCCAAGTAATCTTCTCGTTTGGAGTTGCTCCTGAGTATGAACCGTATGATGTGGTAGAGTCGGATATCTGACAGAAGTAAGCCCAAGGCTTCGCTTCTTGCTCCATATCGTACTTAAGAGATGGAACTACACATATAGGGAAATCCCCAGCGATACCTCCTCCGATTTGGAAGAATCCAATTCCCTCTCCACTTGAGAGTTCTTGATACTGATCGTAGAAAGCTCCCATGTATTCGATACCAGACTTTGCAATAGATGCACTTGCGTCACCCATCTTCACATGAGAAGCAAAAATATTTCCAAATGTTGAGTCTTCATATCCAGGTACAACTATTGGAAGGTTCATCTCGGCTGCTGCAAGTAACCAGCATTCATCAGCATTACCTTCGTGAGCTTCTTTATCTAAAGTCTGAATAAGATCATAGAAGTATTCATGCCAGAACTTGCGAGTACCTTCCTCTGTGGCTTTCTTCCAGACTGGAACTATATGCTTCTCAACTGCTCGAAATGCTTCGTCTTCAGGAATACTAGTATCAGTCACTCGGCGCATACGATTCTCTAGAATCTTTGTATCATCTTCCTTTGTAAAGTATCTGTAATCAGGAAAATCTTTATAGCTATCATGAGCAACTAAACGGAAAAGTGACTCCTCAAGGTTCGCACCTGTCACAGACATACCGCTTATAAGTCCTGCACGGATTGCCGGAGCAAGGACAATGCCTAGCTGAGCAGAACTCATAGCTCCAGCTACAGCCCAGAACATCTTGCCTCCCTTCTCTGCATGACGCCAGTACGCTATAAGTGCATCTCGAGTAGCACGAGCATTAAAGTTCTTGTAATTTTTTAATATAAATTCTAGTGTTGAAAGATTTTTTTGCATAAAGTTATTTTAGCATTTTATCAATATGTAGCAAATTATAAATTACCATCCAAAACCCTTACCGACATCATCAGGAGATTCGCGCTTACGAGCAACTACGATGTGCCCATTCTCAGCGATTAACTTAAGTGGAGATGAGAGCATGCAGTGGTGCATAGCAAGTGGATCTTGATAAGCCCCTGTATCGTAAACGACAACATACCTAGGCTCACCTGTTGCACTGTCATAGTCTGGTAAGGTTACAGTACCATCTATACCTGTATATATATCATCTGAATCACAGCTAGAACCAGCAAGCCATACATCTGTGAGGTCGCCATCGTGCTTATTATTTGCTGGTGAGACTGCCCATTTCTGACCTATAGCCCAAGTGTCGAGAAGATCATTCATAAAGCTTCCATCAATAACGTACCACTTCTTCGCAGGACTCTTCTTGTTTGTGATTGCTTTCGTATCGATAATCTTGAAAACTGTTATCTGAGCTGGGGCTACGATGTAGCGACCCCATTCACAGATTAGGTTTGGGTGTGATAGTCCTCTTTTCTCTGACTCTGTTTTTATAAGCTTTAAAATTTTCTCCATTAACTTATTCACTGGGTAGCTCTTGCTACGAGTGTAAGGTATCGGCATACCACCTCCGATATCTAGAGTATCGAGTGATGGATTCTTCTCCTTTAGTTTAAAGTAGACATCGAGCGCATATTTAATCGGACCCATAACATCTGAAAGCTTCTCTATCTGTGAACCTATATGGTAATGCAAAATCTTAAGATTCTTAAATGAACCCATTTCAATGATTTCTTTTGCTGAGAATCCGAAGCGGTCAATCGGCTTGTTCCAGTATGAGCTTGCCTTGATCGGCATATCTAGACGAATACCAACGTCGTACTTGGAATATTGTAAAAACTTAAGTTCATTTGGTCCTTCGATAAGTGGAAAGATTTTCACTCCTTTGTGCTGAAGGTCATCGATAAGGGAAATATATTTATCAGTCTTCGGTCCTGAGCATAGAATGCGAATGTTTGGATTGAAAGTCTCTTGCTCGAGCATCTTCTTCACAAGCCAAAGATCGTTATATGAAGAAGTCTCAAGATGTGCCCCTTCACCGACTATAGCCATCACAACCTCCTTGTTCTGGTTTACTTTCATCGGATAGTGGTAGAAGAACTTGCCTTGATATTTGACCTTCTTTGATAAATCTTTAACTAAGTCTAAGAAGTCCTCAAGACGCTCTTCAATAACAAAAGGCATCAGTATCTCAAGTGAGGTACCGAATTTCTCAGCCATATAGCGGACATTATAAATATTGTGACCTTCCTTTATGATAAGGTCGCCATCTTTATTGAAATCAAAATATTGAGTATTAAATTCCTCTGCACCAATCTTCCAAAGCTTCTTTGAAGCGACAGAACGTTTAGTCATTTCATTACATCAAGCAAGACTTCCTGCCTGTGATAAATATTAATAAAGCCATAATAACAAACTGTGAGGATATGTAAAGGGTTTTAGTAAATAAACGAAAAGAACCTAATCCTCTACTATTGATAGAGAATTAGGTTCTTATTTTGTTATTTAGTTAGATCCTTTGTTGTTAAGTAATACCATAGAAGTTTTGGCCAACCAAAAATTGTCTTAATTCTTTCTTTACGGCTTGGATGATCACCATCTGATAAACTTAGTAAAAATCCTATTCCTAAATAAATTGTTACTGCTATACATAGAAGTAATATTGCAAGAATTAGTAATATTTTAACTTCCATACTGGTTAGTAATATAATCATTTTTTAGTTTTTTTATTGAGTTTAAACAATATTTTAAAATCAATAGTAGCAAAACTACAGAATATGTAAATAGAAAAAGAGAGGATAACTATATCCCCTCTTCTTTCAACTTATTTATGAGCTCTTTGGCGCTCTTTGAGATCTTCTTCGGCATCTCTATTCGAACTCGGATTATGATGTCGCCTCGGCCTCGGCCAGATGGTACACCTTTACCTTTGACTCTTAGAAGTTCGTTATGGTTGATACCTTCTGGAATCTTCACTTCCATAACATTACCTTCCAGTGTCTTTAATTTATAAGTCATTCCAAGTAATGCATCTGAGAGTTTGATTGGTAAGTCGAGAGTAAGGTTTAAACCATCGCGTCTGAATGTCGGATGAGATCTGACATTAATCTTGATATATAAATCTCCAGCTTGGCCGCCTTGGATAGCTTCACCCATGCCAGTCATGCGGACCATTTCACCGGCGTTAATACCGGCTGGAATATTCACAGTTATCTCCTCTTGCTTGTTGCGGACTCCTTTGCCATGACATTCACTACACTTCTCGGCTGGAACCTTTCCTTGGCCATGACAAGTGTCGCAAGTCTTCCTTGTCTCAAATGTCCCCAAGATTGAGCGCTTCATCTCGCGTATCTGACCATTACCGTTACATGTCTTACATGTGTCCATCTTCGTGCCTGGCTTGCCTCCTGTACCTTTACAGATATCACAAACTGACTGCTTCGAAAGAAGAATGGTACGAGTCACTCCAAAGACAGATTCCTCAAATGACAAATCTATCTCGGTTGAAATATCCCTACCTCTTTTAGCTTGGCTTCTGCGTCCACCTCCACCAAAAAAGTCTCCGAAGATATCTCCAAGGTCACCCATGTCAAACTCCACTCCACCTTGTCCAGAGAAATCGAAACCTCCAAAACCTCCTCCTCCTTGTCCAGGATTAAAGCCTTGTGGGCCATCGGCACCGAAGCGATCGTACTGAGCACGCTTCTGGTCGTCGGAAAGAGTCTGGTAAGCTTGGTTCACTTCCTTGAACTTCGAATCATCTCCCTTGTTCTTATCAGGGTGGTACTTATGTGCGAGCTTATGATAGGCCTTCTTCAGTTCATCCTTCGATGCACCTTTCTGCACGCCTAATATTTCGTAGTAATCTTTTGCCATAAAATTATATTAACATAATTTTATTTATTATCTGGATTTTCGTTTACTTCAGCGTCTTTGATTTCTTCAGATTGAGTTTCGGCTGTAGTGTTCTCGCCTTCTTTTGGCGCTTCACCTTTCTTTGCCATTTCTTCACCAATCTTTGAGAGTTCAGCTGTTAGAGCTTCAAGTGAAGACTTGATAGCATCAATATCTGTTCCTTCCTTTGCAGTTTTCACCGCTGCTATTTTTTCTTCAACAGAAGCTTTCAATTCTGGTGCAACTTTGTCGCCGTATTCTTTTAGAGATTTCTCAGCAGAGAAGATCATCATTTCAGCTGTATTCTTCTCATCAACAAGAGCTTTCTTCTTCGCATCTTCGTCGGCGTGAGTTTCGGCTTCTTCTTGCATACGCTTGATGTCGGTATCTGTAAGACCAGATGAAGCTTCGATACGGATAGATTGCTCTTTACCACTTGCTTTATCTTTAGCTTTCACATTTAAGATTCCGTTAGCATCCACATCGAAAGTCACTTCCACCTGAGGCATACCTCGTGGTGCTGGTGGAATACCATCTAGGATAAATCGCCCTAGAGATTTGTTATCAGAAGCCATTGGGCGCTCACCTTGAGTGATATGAATCTCTACAGAAGTCTGATTATCAGCAGCTGTTGAGAACACTTGGCTCTTAGAGCTTGGGATGGTTGTATTGCGCTCTACGAGCTTTGTAGCCACGCCTCCGAGGGTCTCTATACCGAGTGATAGTGGAATCACATCAAGTAGTAGGACATCCTTCACATCACCTTGTAGAACTCCCGCTTGAACAGCTGCACCAAGTGCCACCACTTCATCTGGGTTGATAGAACGGTTCGGTTCTTTACCTCCAAATAGCTTCTTCACAGCTTCTACGATAGCTGGCATGCGAGTCTGACCTCCAACCATTATGATTTCATTTATTTCACTCATTTTAAATGGTGAAGCTTCCATTGCGCGCTTGGTGATCTCGATTGAGCGAGTCACATATTCTTCAGCAAGAGATTCAAGAGTCGCACGAGTCATCTTAAGTAGTAAGTGCTGAGGTCCTGCATCTGTAGAAGTTATGAATGGAATATTTATTTCTGTTTCAGCTGTTGTTGAGAGTTCAATCTTAGCTTTCTCAGCTGCTTCATCTAGACGCTGAAGAGCTAGAGGATCTTTTGTCACATCGACGCCTGATTCTTTTTTAAACTGTTCAGCGATCCAAGATATAATCTTCTGGTCGATATCGCGACCTCCCATGTGTGAGTCACCATCTGTAGATTTCACTTCGATCACATCGTTTGAGACTTCAAGAACAGATACATCAAATGTTCCACCACCGAAGTCATAGACTACGATCTTCTCATCTTTCTTTGTATTAAATCCGTACGCAAGTGCGGCTGCTGTCGGCTCGTTGATGATACGCTTCACATCAAGACCTGCGATCTGGCCTGCGTCCTTTGTCGCTTTTCTTTGAGCATCGTTGAAGTATGCTGGAACTGTAATGATCGCTTCTGTAATTTTCTCTCCAAGCTTTGCTTCGACATCAGCTTTAATCTTGGCAAGGATCATCGCTGAGATTTCCTCTGGGCGCTTCCACTCATTGTTTAAGCTAACTTCTACTCCGCCATCTTTACCTTTTTGTGTTTTGAATGGATTTGTCTTTTGACTCTTCTGGATTTCTGGATCGTCGAACATATGACCCATGAAGCGCTTGATACCGTAGATGGTATTGGCAGGGTTTGTCACTGCTTGGCGCTTCGCAAGGAGGCCGACAAGACGGTCGCCATTCTTACCTACTGCCACGATAGATGGAGTAGTCCTCTGACCTTCTATATTCTCTATAATTTTTGGTTGGCCACCTTCGATGATAGCTACTGCACTGTTTGTTGTACCTAAATCTATTCCTATTATTTTTGACATATTTTTTACTTAGCGAAGCAAATTATTTTATTTCTGAGCGGTCTGGTGACTTCCCCCGAGGACCCGAAGAAAGAATATAATTTGCGTAGCGTTTATAATAAATTAATAATAATTACTTTTTTAAATCTGACGACTGGAGTGGACTCGGGATTGGTGGAACTGACATGTCGATAACTCCATTTTGCTTTTCATAATTCTTGATATGGTTATCCAAGAATATCGCAATATCTTTCATAACTCGTGGAGTTGTCGCGAATACATCCATATTATTTCCAGAAGTAATTCCGAAATAAAAGATGTCCTTGTTGAAAGCTCCAATCGCTCCATCACAGAACTTCTTTGGTAACTGATTAAAATCTATTTTTGTTGGGTCTATCATATATTTTTCTACTTAATTTAATAATTTTCGATTTCTGAAGTTATTATATACCTATCGTTTATTTTTGACAAGTATTTCGTGACCACAAAAAGTATGTTGATATTATATTTGTAGCTGATATAATGTCAATATGGCTAAAAAACCATCAATCCAAAAGGCAATACTCAAAAGCATCTCTCGAAAGAAAGCTATTACCCTAGAAACAGTTAAAAATGACCTAAAAGAGGCTATTTTAGCTGAAAATGAAGGGCAGAAAGGCACATATGCCATTACTCGGTCTATCAAGAATCTCCTTTCTGATGGGCTTATAGAGGCCTTTAATTCAGAGCATAAACAGTATTTCCGCCTGACTAATGATGGTAAGCATAAACTCAATAATATCGCCCTTGAAGCTGAAGGTGGACTAGTATCTACCAAGTGGGATGGCTATTGGAGAATGGTTCTCCTTGACCTTCCAGAAGAACGCAAGAGCGAACGAGAAGCTCTCCGCTACTTGCTCAAGAAAGCCGGATTCATATGTATTAAGAATTCTGTCTGGATATCGATGTACCCTTTCGAGCACCTATTCACAAATATAAAAAAAGATCTCGGCCTGACGACAGAGATGATGATAATAGTGACAGATAAAATAGATAAAGAAACCGAAGATTCATTCTTTCAATTAGTAAACCAAAAATAAAACTCCATTTCTGGAGTTTTATTTTTTATATTCATATATATTTACTCTGGCTGGGCGGACTACCCTCTCGCCTATTTTGTATCCGGCTTGGATTATTTTTTCTATGGTATGATCTTTTGATTCATCATCAGTTGGAATACTTTCGATAGACTGATGTAGATTCGGATCAAAAGGAACTCCAACTTTATCAATCTTTTCAACTCCAGAATCAGAAAGACTTGAGATGAATTGCTGGTAGATGTACTCCACACCCGTGCGCCAATTCTTATCGACTTTCTCCCATGATTCTTTGTTCGCAAATGCCATATCGAAGCTATCGAGAGCTGGAAGTAAATTCTCTACCATTTTCTCTTTTGTAAGTATTGCCGCACTCTTGCGAACTTGATCCATTTCTTTCTGTAGGTTCACATAGTCAGCTTTTGCTCTCTGCCAACCAGTCAGGTACTCTTCTTTATCAGCGCGGGCTTGCTTCAGATCATCGCGAAGCTTCTTCGCTACATCTTTCGTAGGCAGCGCGTCTCCATCCTCTGTACTAGGAACAACCTCGACATCTTCAAATGCCTCCATCATTTCATCTTTTAAATTTTTCTTATTTTCTTCATTAGTATCACTCATATGGCTGTATAATAAACAAAAAACCAGATTCTCGCAAATCTGATTTTTTGAAATATATTAACGCTTAGACCATTGTGGAGATTTACGAGCTTTCTTAAGACCGAATTTCTTACGTTCAACTTGACGAGGATCACGCTTAAGCATTTTCGCTTTTTTAAGTGGTGTACGTAGTTCTGTATCAAATAGGACAAGAGCACGTGAGATACCGTGGCGAACAGCTTCAGCTTGAGCATGAGAACCACCTCCACGTGTAGTAACTATTACTTCGAACTTCTCAGAAGGTGTTGCAGTTTCAAATGCACCTGTAACGATCTTCTTAAGTTCTGCTGTTGGGAAGTATACAGATAGTTCTTTACCATTTATATCATAAGTAGTCTTTGATGCCTTTATAAGCTTAACTACCGCAGTAGCAGTCTTACGGCGACCAATTGCTCTAAAATATTCTTTTGTTGATGTTTTCTTTTCCATATTATTTCTATATTTTATTCGGTAATTGTTAAGCGCTTCATCATTAAAGGGCGTAGTTTGTTTGTCGGAAGCATACCGTAAACAGCAAGCTCGTATAGACCCTTCCAACCTTTCTTATCTACTATCTTCTGATTTGTCTTCTGTTTAAATCCACCTGGGTAGCCAGAATAAGTCTCATGAAGAGTCTCAGTCATGCGGCGCTCTGACATTTTTGTCTTTGCTGCATTTGTTATATAAACTCGAACATCAGCGACTTGGTTCGCTACATATTCCGGTGAATTCTTACCCATAAGAGCCTTGGCTGCAGCACTTGCTACTCTTCCAAAAGTCTTACCACTTGCGTCAATTGTATGTGTTGTTGCCATAATATTATATAAATTCGATTACTGCCATTTTACTTGCATCACCTGCACGACGTGGGAGCTTAGTAATACGTGTATATCCACCTGCTTGACCTTTATATTTCGGAGCAATAGTGTCTATAAGTTTACTTGCTTCTGCTGTTAAATTATAAAGTCTTGAAATAACTAAGCGTCGTGATGCAAGTGTACCGACATTTGCCTTTGTTACAAGCTTCTCTATAGCAGGGCGAAGTTCTTTAGCTTTTGCTTCAGTAGTCTCGATACGACCATGCGCAATAAGAGAAAGCATTAAACCTTTAAGTAAAGCTTCTCTCTGATTCTTTGTTCTTCCAAATTTTCTTACTACGCTGTGGTGTCTCATAAAATATATACTGAATTATTAATTATTTAAGTGTTATACCATACCCACCAAGAACTTTCTTGATTTCCTGGATGCCTTTATCGCCGATACCTTCTATCTCAAGTAAGTCTTCCTTCTTCTTTCTTGCGATACCTCCGATTGTTCTAATGTTTGCACCTGTTAGAGCATTAAGAGTGCGGGTTGAAAGATCTAGAGTATCAATGCGAGTCTTTAGGATATCAGTAAATTCATTACCATCGCCTTTTGACTTAGTATCCTTCTCTTCGTCTGCAGACTCAGATTCAACGGCTTCTTTTGCCATAGACTTTGAAAGTATTGTAAATCCAACAATGGCCTGTAATTGTTCTACCATAATTGTAATAGCTTGTTCAAGTGCCTCGCGTGGAGAAAGAGTTCCATCTGTTTCAATAGTCATACGTAAACGGTTGTGGTTAGTCTTGTCACCAACGCGCATATTCTCTACTTCATATGACACACGACGAATCGGAGTGAATATTGCATCAACTGCGATCATTCCTACATCTGTCTTTGTTTTCTGGTGAACGTCTTTTGATACGAATCCAAGACCTTTCTCAACAGTCATCTCGATAGAAAGAGTATTCTTACCTGTAACTTCAGCAATATATAAATCTTTGTTTAAAACTTCAACCTGACCAGATACTTCGATATCTTTAGCAGTTACTGTCTGTGGGCCTTTAATTGAAATTTTTACAGTTTGAGGTTCATCACTTAGTAGTCTGAAGCGAACCTGCTTTAAGTGAAGAAGTATTGTTATAACATCTTCTTTAACTCCATCGAGTACTGAGAACTCATGATCAGCACCTTCAATCTTAAGTGAAGTTATAGCAGCACCAGTAAGAGAAGATAAAATGATACGACGAAGTGAATTACCTAGAGTATGTCCATACCCAGGGTAAAGGCCGTCGATCTCGTAGACACCTTTTGTGTCTACTTCAGAAACGATAGATAACTTTGATGGTAATATTATATTTAAATCAGTCATATGATATGTAAAGCTCGCGAGCTAAAATTATTTTAATAAAAATTAACCGTTGCGCACTATTAACGACTATAAAATTCAAGCACAGTGTTAAGGTCTAAAAATCCTTCAATATTTTTTGGTTTACCTTGTACTACTCCAGAAAGTTTCTCAGCATCGAATGTCAACCAGTTTGGTAGTGTATATTCTTTTAATTTCTTTGCCATATCTGCAAATAAAGGACTCTTCTGACTTCCAGGACGAACAGCGATTACATCGCCTACTTTCACTCGTAATGATGCTACTGTTGTCTTCTTTCCGTTGACTGTGATGTGCCCATGAGAGACCATCTGACGAGAAAGTCGGCGTGTGTGAGCAAGGCCCAAACGATAAGTAACATTATCAAGACGAGTTTCTAATAATTCGAACAAATACTCAGTTGCAAGTGTACCTTTATGAGCAACAGCTTCGTTGATATAATTTGAAAATTGCTTTTCACTGATTCCATACATAAAACGCACCTTCTGCTTCTCAACGAATTGAAGAGCGTAACCAGAAAGAGCTTTCGGACGCTTGTTCTTTGAATTCTTTGCGTGGCGAGCTTCAGACATTACGAACTTAGGTGTTTGACACTTTTCAAACACTCCTGATCCTAAACGTCGACACATTTTATATTTTTGAACTGTTTTCATATGAAATAAATTATATTAATTAAACTCGGCGAGGCTTCTTAGGTTTTGGACCATTGTGAGGGACTGGAGTAACATCGCGAACTCCTGAAATCTCTATATCATATGCCATAAATGCACGGATAGTAGGCTCACGACCACTTCCTACTCCTGTAACTTTTACATCCACTTCCTTTATACCTAAAGCTTTAGCCTTCTCACCTATAACTGAACCCGCTTTAGAAGCAGCAAAAGGTGTACCCTTTTTAGCTCCCTTAAAACCTAAAGATCCAGCAGAAGTCCAGAATAAAGTATTACCATCTTTATCAGAAAGAACCACCTTTGTATTATTAAATGTAGCTTCTACGTGAAGAGTACCAGAAACAACTTTCTTTTTAGGTACTTTTACAGATTTTGGTGCTTCAGAAACAGTCGTATCTACTGATACGTCTTTTCCCTCTTCTTCTTTAGTTATAATTTTTACTTTTCCCATTTTATATAGTTAGATAATTTAAATACTCACCACTCTGATTAATCCTATGTCTTCTCAGCCTTTCTTCGTCCACTACCCATAGTCTTACGTACATTTCCACGGACAGTTCTAGAGTTCGTCTTTGTTCGTTGGCCACGAGCTGGGAGTCGGCGCATATGTCTGACTCCTCTATATGTCTTGATATCTTTTAATCTTTTGATGTTTGAAGCAATTTCACGCTTTAGATTTCCTTCTATAGACATTGCTTCGATGATCTTACGAATTTCGTTCTCTTGATCTACTGTTAGAGTATCTGCTTTAACTTTTGGATCAATATTAACTTCCTTAAGAATAGAACGAGCACGTGAAAGACCAATACCGTAAAGAGATGTAAGTCCTATGTCTAAATGTTTGTTGTTTGGGATTGTTATACCGAGTATTCTCATAGAAATTATTGCTTTTGTTTATGCTTAGGATTTGAACAAATAACACGGAGGTGACCTTCGCGTTTAACTAGCTTACATTTTGCACAAATTTTTTTAACGGCTGATTTTATCTTCATATTCTCTTAATGCGAAAGAAAAACAGAGGGCTTTCACCCTGTATTTTCAACTCAAGCGTATGTCGGATCATATTACACTATTACAATAAAAAACGCAAGGGGTACTATATAACTAGTTCCTCTTTATTATTCTACCCTTACCTCCATATGGATCAAGAAGGACTTCTACCTTATCCCCAACCAATACTTTGATTCTATGCATACGCATCTTCCCAGCCAGATATGAGATGATAAGTTTTCCATCACCAATATCTACTCGAAAAAGCGTGTTTGGGAGAGCCTCAGTAACTGTACCTATAACAGTATTATTATCGTCTTTTTGATTCATTTGTATCTTTATATGATACTAAATATATAGTATAACGTCAAATTATTTAACAGTTACATGTATCCTTGATATATCTTTTGGTAGATACTTATTCCAAGGTGGGAATATTTTAGCATCTGCTCCTGCAATACCAGGGTCAGATTTGAAAAATTCTGTAAGATCTTTCTTTGGAATTCCAACTAGGGACAATTTTATCTTTTCTACATCTGGGTGCCATATAGCATTCACTGATCCATTAAGAGCAAAAGGTACAGATTCCATATCTTTTGTAATAGTCTGATCACTGTTTGTAAATTTAAATGATAAAGCTGAAATGTCTGGTATCTCTATTTCATTACGTTCACTATTAGTAATATCAGGTAGTGTGCGATTTATAATAGAATTAGTTATATCACTTTTCTTAAAGATAATAGCTGATAAAGTTCCATCTATATTGACTTTTGTTTCCGGAGTTTGCGATTGAGCCCCTCCAATAGTATACGCAAACCTTGTTGCATCAGGATAAAGAATATAACCTTCTGGAACTTCCGCATTAACTTTCTTTATCATTCTACTCTTAAAAGCAGACCCCGCTGTGGCATTAAGTGAACCCCTATCAGCAGCCCCTAGTATATATGTAAGACCTTGAGCACCACCAGATAAAGGAGTTGTAGACTTTGCATAAATCTTCTTAAACTTATCAGTATCTTTAAATCCATTTATTGTAAAATCAGTTGGATCACCATTATATTGATCACCTGAAATAAAAGCTGTAATACCGACACTAACTTCTCCAGGCACAATCTTACCATCAACTATCTTATATCCTGGTATTGTTACCGCTTTGTCTGTTTGATAACTCTTGCCATCAGCATCAGAAATAAATGTCTTAGTTAGTAGATTCTGTGGTTTGGTACTGTACTCATTATAAAAAGTTACTGTACCTTGAGCTTTCTGTGATAGGTTTTGAGATTCAGTTAGTACAATATCTTTAGATTCAGTGTCAGAGACTATCATTATCTCAAAATGTACCGGGGCTTTTGAATCCTTTAGAGCTGTGAATTGAAGATTGCTTAAGGCTAAGTCTTGATGTTTCTCTCTTATTATTACTGATGTCTTCTCAAGAGCAACACCACCCCAATAAACTAAACCTAAAAATACTACACATACAAGCAAGGCTATTAAAGATCTCCTAACTAAACCTGATTTCTTCCTAAGCCTTGGTGTTTGTGATAATCTTTTTACTGTTTCACTACTTATTACAGTATTGCTCTCGACAGGCATGTTATCTTTCTTTTCATCACTTGATTTCTTAATAGCTTTCCACCCTGTAACAAAAACAGAGCTCTTCTTTAAGGATTCATCTTCCAAAAATTTCTTATGCTCGAGGGTGTCTTCAACTTTTGCTATTTCTGGTTTTTCAGGAATTTCAAGTTTTTTAACTAGTTCTTCTTTTGGTAGTTGAACCTCCTTTTCTTTTTCAGGAATTTTCTTAACCCTAGTGCTATTTAGTTTCATGTCCATCATTATCTTTTTGGTCATATTATTTCTCTCTTTTTCTCATTACTGATATTGCTTCTATCATAAGGAATGGATCACACTGTCCTTCCTTAACATTACACATAGGTAAGAATTCTGGTCCTTCTAAAGTCACGACTGTACACTTCCTCTCGGCTACCATTGATTGGATATACTCTTCATTGCGAACAACATCAACAAACCAACTTCTGATATCTGCATCAGCTGTTAAGAAAATGGTACCGGGTAGTGTCAGGGTATGAGGCAGTGTATTTATACAAGCTCTAAAAGCTTCACTCCATGAGTTCTCGATTGATTTGAAAAGTGGATCAAGTTTATCTTTCAGCTTTTTAGAAATTGTACCAGAGCTATGAAGCGAAAATAATTCTTGTGCGTCACGAAGTTCTACTTCTAGTTTACTACACATATATTTAAAGAATGTTTTCTTTCCAAATGGGAATGAGAGCGTGGCTTTCAGAACACCTTTTGAAACAATTCCCACATCTGTAAGTTCCCCGCTTATATCAAGTAGTAAATATGAATCAGGGCTTACATACCTATCACGTACAGCTATAAATGAAGCTACTGAAAAAGAAGAAAAAGAAACTTTTGTACTGTGGTAAGTCTTAGATATTGTTTTCCTTATTTTTTCTAAGCAAACTTTAGGTGAAAGAGAAATGATCATGTTCATCTCTACCGCCCTACTCCTTTTACCAATTGGTTCAGGGACTGAATATCCATTAAGTAACACATTCATTATATGGTGCTCTATTACATCAGGAGCACTTTCTACCCCACCATACTTAGACTGATATTTATCATTTAGAGCAGTTATTTCTTTATTGAAAAGTTCATCTGCAATTTTTTTTGTGAATACAAAGGAATGCTCTTTGGACATCTTTACTATACGAGTCTCAGATATATACCAGGGAGAAGCCAGAACACACTCTATCTCCTCAGGAGCACCGAGCTTACTTTTATATAGTTCTGTAGCAGTCTTGTTAAGAGCATCGAGCATGTCTTCCAAGAAAGTATTGAAATCTAGTTCATTCCTAAAAGCAATTTCTGTGCGTGCAGATTTGATAATAGTCGGTATGCTTTTCTTATCTGTCGGAATTTTTACAATTGCTCCGCCAACACTACCTGAACCGATATCAAAAATCGCAACAATCTTTTCTGTGTTATTTGATTTAGAAAATAATCCCATAGGATTATTATACTATATTTCATAAAAAAATATACAAAATAGCCTGATTTAAGAGAGTACTCCTTTTATACGACGAATACCTTGTGCAACTGCTTCTTCTTTCCCTATTTTAAAGTGTCCTAATTCAGAAGTATTTGATACATGTGGTCCACCACAAAATTCTTTCGATATGGCATTACCATTTTTATCTTCTATAAAGTAGACAGATACTATCTCTGGATACTTTGCACCGAATTCCATTTCAGCGCCAAGCTTTTCTGCTTCATTAAGTGGCATTTCTTTGCGAACGACATTTAATCCTTGCGAGATTTTATCATTAACCCAATCCTCCACACCCTTCTTCTCTTCATCTGTTAACTTATGATCACAAAGGAAATCAATACGAAGGCGCTCTTCGGTGATATTACTTCCTCGCTGTTTTATCTCAGGAGATACTACTGCTTGAAGTGCAGCAAGTAGCAAGTGGTGTGCAGTGTGTAGCTTAATAGTCTTCTCATTATGATTCGCCAAACCACCCTTAAACATCCCCGCTGAAGCGGTTTGAGAAAGCTTCTGGTGCTCTGCCATTTTTTTATCGAAATCTTCTCGATCAATAACAATGCCTTTTTCTTTGGCTAACTCTTCAGTAAGCTCAATCGGAAAACCGTATGTAGTAGCGAGAATAAAAGGATCTACACCTTTCTCAAATTCCTTTAACCCTTTATCTAATGTCTGTCTAAATTTTTCTTCCTCTTTTTCTATTTCTCCTTTATCATCGAGATTATATATTCCACTATAAATTTTCTTAATTTTTTCTATTTCATCTTTAAGTGGTTTATCGGAAAACCTTACTGCACGGCGAATTAAGCGGCGAAGTACATATCCCCGTCCATTATTTGATGGAGTTAAACCATCTGAAATCATAAATAGCGCAGTCTTTACATGATCAGCCACTATACGATCTTCTCTACCTTTTTCATTATTAAAAAGATCAGTTTCGTATACATTTTTCTTTTGTTGAACTGTCGCAAGTAGTCGCTCAAGTCCCATACCTGTGTCTATTCCTAGAATATTTGCTTTTTTAAGATTTGCTTCACCGCGATCAAGCTTTTCTCTTGAACCATCACAGAAATACTCATTGAAAACTATATTCCATATCTCCACATCTTCACCATTAGCATTCTTGCAATATATTTCAGTTGTCGGACCACAGGGACCAGAGTCACCTGTCGGACCCCAGAACACATCTTTACCATCCTCTCGAATTTCAAGATTAGAATCTGTATCTTCCCAAATTTTCTTTGATTCTTCATCTTTTGGAACAACACCTTCACCTTTATATATAGTCACATAAGAAATACTTAGGCCTAGCTCTTTAGTTATGAATTCATGAGCATACTCTATAGCTTCTTTTCTACCATATCCTCCAAAAGAGAAATTGCCGAGCATTTCAAAAAATGATAGGTGTGTATCGTCTCCGACTTCATCTATATCACCAGTTCGAACACATTTCTGAACTGTAACAATATTCTTAGTTCCAAAATCACGAATAGCATTATCGGGTGCCCCATAATAAGGTTTGAATTGTTGCATACCGGCAGTAGTAAACAGTACAGAAATATCACCCTCTGGTATTAAGGATGATGATGGCATAATCTTATGACCTTTTGATTCAAAGAATTTAAGGAATTTATCACGGACTTCATTTGATTGCATACACCTATACTATACCAAAATAGCCAAACATAAAAGCCTCCATACATGAGGCTTTTATGTTTATATTTTAATGATCATCTGGATGACTTTCGATATAGAACTTGGTCTTCTTTAGTTGTTGTTCCAAGAACCATAGAACTGTAAATATAAATAATGTTAGTAGTGTGGCAATTATCGCAAGAGTGTATATTCCGAAACCACAAGCCATACCTATTCCTGCACAAACCCAAAGGCCTGTAGCAGTCGTGAGTCCCATAAGTTTACTTTCTTTTGTAAAAATTAAACCGGTACCAATGAATCCAACACCTACAATAATCTGAGCAGCTATGTATAAAGGACTAATACCAGTGAAAGTATTATAAAGTTTGACTGCCTCAATTGAAACCAAAACAAATAAGCATGAACCCATCGCAACAAGCGCATAAGTACGCATACCTGCTGTTTTGTGAGCCCAGACTCTCTCAGTACCAATAACCAAACCTAAAACCAATGCAATAAAAAGGGGTAATATAAAACTAAAAGCAGCTTGATCAAATATATTTTCCATATGATTTATTATATCAAATATCTATACCACTACGCCACCACCCATACACACTTTGCCATCATATACCACAATAGACTGACCAGGAGAAACAAGTATATTCTTAGTGAAAACAATTGTCTCACCATTTATTCGACAATCTAGTAGTTCTCCATGATATCTAATCTGTGATGTATATTTCTTATTAGGTTTAGGTTGCTCCTTGACCCAAGAAATATTTTTCAATTTTACTTCTTTCGTAGTTGTATCTAACTTAGTTTGTTTATTATTGGATACGGTTATTGTATTTTCATTTATATTCTTACCAACCAAATAAAATGGTTTATCTTTCTCTGAATGCTTGGTAATTGTAAATCCATGTCTCTCCCCTAACGTGAAAAATACCGATCCATTATGATGACCTATAACCTCTCCTTTCTCATTTAAAACATTACCTTTCTTGGGAGTTATGTAGTGAGCTAAAAAATCCTTCATATCAAGTGGCCCTAAGAAGCAGACTCCTTGGCTGTCTTTCTTTGTAGCTGTTGGTAAACCATATTTCTCTGCAAGTTTTCTTACTTCAGTTTTCTTTAAGTGTCCAATTGGAAATAAAGTATGGGCAAGATCATCTTGTGTTAGTGTCCAGAGAAAATATGATTGATCTTTACTTTCATCTTTTGATTTTTGAAGAGTGTTATTATCATTTATCGCATAGTGGCCAGTTGCTATATAATCTGCACCATGCTTTTTTGCAAATTCCCAAAAAACTCCAAACTTTACTTCACGATTGCACATTACATCAGGATTAGGAGTATTACCTTTTTTATATTCTTCAATCATATAATCTGCTACGCCTTTTTTATAAGCTTCTTCAGCATCACATTCAAGGAATGGAATATCTAAGTGGGCGCAGACTCGCATAGCATCTCGCCTTTCATCACGCCAAGTACACTCTATAAAATCTGGCTGCCAAGTACGAATAAAAACACCGACGACATTATAGCCTTGATCTTTTAGTAGTAGAGCTGATACAGATGAATCCACTCCACCAGATACTCCTACGAATACAGTTTTATTTAATTTCACTAATTTCTTTCCCACCTCGCAAATATACCACAAGGAAGTAGTTTATTCGAGTTTGATTGCTCTATCACCAATTCTCCGATTTCAGTTTTACCATTTCTTCCTTCCATTATATCTTTCAGATTATTCTCATATGCTATAGGTGAGTAACCTGCCGTATAGCCATTTATAAGAACGAATAAAGGTTCATCAGAGAGTATTTCTTTACAAAGATTCATAAGCCCTAGAAAATGCTCTTCTATCTTCCAAAGTTCATCTTTCGGACCGTGGCCAAAAGATGGTGGATCCATAACAATCGCGTCATATTTACGACCTCGTTTTATCTCCCTTTTTAGAAACATTAACACATCATCAACTATCCATCTTATAGGAGCATCCTTAAGACCAGAAAGCTCAGCATTGCTACGAGCCCAAGCCACAGCCGTCTTTGATCCATCTACATGACAAACATCTGCACCAGCACGAGCACAAGCAAGTGTCGCTCCTCCTGTGTAGGCGAATAAATTCAATACACTTATATTATCCTTATATAAATCTTTCTTCTTCTCTATAAGATCCTGCATCCAAACCCAGTTTGAAAGTTGTTCAGGGAAAAGACCAGTGTGCTTAAATGACGATGGTGCAATTGAAAATTTTAGCCCTCCAAAATCGATGAGCCAATTTTTAGGAACTCCATCTTTTATCACCCATTTTGTCTTGTTACCTTTTCTTATGAATTCTAGATCAGCTTTATCCCAATCTTCTTTATTTAGAGATTTGCTCCATAGTGCTTCAGGGTCTGGCCTGGTCATAGTGTACTCTCCATAGCGCTCGAGTTTCTGACCAGCTCCTGCATCTAGTAGTTCGTATTCTTTTTGTTTGGTTGTTTTTAGAATCATTTATTTAAGATACTTATTTATATTACTTTTATGCTCAGAGAAAGTCTTGGCATAGTGAACATTACCATTTTTATCATGAAGATAAAATAGATAAGGAGAATCAGTTGGGTTTATGGCTGCATTTATAGCAACTATACCAGGATTTGAAATTGGATTTTTCGGTAAACCTTTATTGGTATAAGTCTCTTTTGCAGCATCAACTTGAAGAGGCATTCCTTGCTTTAATCTTTTCCATAAAATACCAGATATTATTGAGATATCTTCTTTACCACTTGTTTCTTTCTCTAAGACTGACGCCATTATTATAATATCCTCTTCTGTGTGACCTGATTTTGCAATATCATCATCGAGTGTAGCTAAATGTTTAGCAAAATTATGCGACATATCACTTATTATCTCTGGTGATGTGACCATTGGAAAGAAGAAATAAGTATCAGGGAATAAATAACCTTGCTTATACTTAGGGTCAGAAACAAAAAGATCTCTTCTGAAAGCTGAGAATTTTGATTCCAAAATACTGACTATTTCTTCATTTGTAATTCCTTCCTTAAAAGTAATCTTGATAGGGTCAACATTATGATGACCTCTTGCCAACATCCAAGCAACTTTCCATACTGGTATATCTTTATCGAAAAGGTAATCCCCTCTGGCGACTTGTTTATCTAATTTAAAAACAGTCAAAAATACTTTGAGTAAAGTATGGCTTTTTATAACATTCTTATCTTCTAGAGTATTCGCAATAGTATTAAGAGATTCTCCTTGAGTGACATGTATTGATATAGGCTGTCTATTCGCCCTACTTATATTATTAGTCGGAGCAGACATTACCTGATACAGAACTATAGCAATAAAGAATATACAGAATATTAGATATACAAACTTATGAGTACGGAAAAATGAACGTTTTGTATATTCGGGGTTGATATCCATAAATTATAGAGGTAGGTTTGCAGGTGGTTTTGCAATTTTTGATTCTATACGCTTAAAGCTTGGAGTCTCAGAAACCATACCTGGGAAGTGAAAGATAGTTGCAAGTTCACGAGTCGACATTACAAATATTTCCGGAGAACCAGAAGGGAAAAAAGCTTTAATTACAGCTGGATATTTGAAAGAATACTGAAGTGGCGGGTGAAAGAATGTCCTCATTCGGAAAAAGTTCAAAGATCTCTTTTTATATTTAGTAAGGGCAAGACCTGTTGGATCAGACCAAGGAGCATCAAACTGAGTAGAGTTTATACGATTTAATTCGTTTATATCTGGTTGAGCATATTGACGAAATACTAAACGAGAAGCACGTCTAAGATTCTGGAATTGTTCATCTGTACATAAACGGTTATCTGAAAGTGTCATAATTCTTATACCACAATCAAAGTGTATCAGACTTGCATTTTCAACCATCACTTTCACTTTATTTTTTAGTGGTTCTGGGGTACGCATATCTGCACCAATAGTATCTCCATTATCATTCTTCTGAAAACGAGTGTATGGTAAGAGCATATGTTCAATATATTCAAAAGTTGCATCGTAGAAATCTACATGCTTTCCAGTTTTGTGACTATGGTATTTCTTTATGCTTTGTCTTATTACAATTTGTATCCACATTTGTTGACCTCTTGGTAATGAACCCAGAAATTCTATAACCGGAGTTATGGGGTCAATCTTGTACTCTTCTTTAGTTCCACTGTCCATTTCTTCCATGTCTCTGTAGGTTCTTATTGGAAGAAAATCAGGTTTTAATTTAGTAAATTCACAACCCCAGATACTCCAGTCCCCATCTTTCTTATATTGTGGAACATGGAGAGTATAATCTTCGGCTTCAACAACTTTTGCTTGAGGATACTGAGCATATATTTGTGTTTCAACTAAATCTCTTATACGAGTTGGTGTTCTAATAAAAAAGTGAACCTTACCATCTATCGAAGCCATCTCAAGCGAGAACCAGAACCATGGGGCACCTTGAACATATTGCTCCCAAAATCCTTTACCACTCTTGTGATAGAAAGCATTCGAAAGTATTAACTCCATTGCTGCTGGAGATTTAATAACTTCGCGAGGAACGTGCACTTCAAGAAGGACCCATTTTATACCCATAATAAATCGCTCTTGGCGATAATGATGCCAGAGGTGAAGAGCGATATATGTTAGAGGAATAGGCATTAGGTACCCTATTGTAACTAATAGTATTTGGATTAAGTTAAAATTATGTGTAGAGAAAAAATCTGTAATCATATTAGTTTGGATAATACTCTATAGTCTGTGTCTCGACAGTTCTAGTTCTAGACGAAGGATTAGAAAACATACCTATCAGGACAGCAATTAATATGAGGCCTATGATTATCATTATGATATGTATAATTCCACGCTGATACATGGGTACATTATATCATAATGATAATAAAAATCCCTCCATATGGAGGGATTTTTATTATACTGCACTATAGAGTCCTGCTTTATTTTTCTTGAAATATTTTCCGTTTTGTAGGTTTACTAAAATAGTGTTTTTCTTTAGGTATCTTTCCTTCATTACTTGTTCAACGATATCTTCTTTTGACATAGGGCCATTCTTCTTTAGGAGCTCTTTGATAACATCGCGAACTACTCCTGATTTATAACCCCATTCAGATAGAGCGTATATACCTCTTCCTACAAGCACGAAACGAGGGTCTTTAATAAGTTCATTATGACAAGTCGCAGTGTGACACTTCTTATCGAAAGTAGCAGCTACAGCTTTAGCAACTTCACGGAAATGCATAGGTGAACCGTGCTTTCTCATCATAAGGAAGGCATAATCTTTAACTCCGCGAGTTTTGATACTTGAAGATGTTGATTTACCCCATTCACCAAGTGGATTTCTACTAATCTTCTTTGACATAGAGAGCCAACGCTTAGCAATTTCTTCATTCTTGTATTGTTCAGATAATTCTTTAACTTCATCCAAGAAACGAGAAACTAATTCAGCTTCAGGTACAAGCTCATCATCTGAAAGATTTTCAAATAGATTCTTTAGAGATTTATGAACTTCTTCTGATACATCATCATCAACACTCCATCTTATTTTAAAGTAATCATCTTCTTTGTGTTTAGTAAATTCATCGCCAAGTGTTAAATAAAGGTGTATGTGGTTTTGAGTTAGTTTATCTTTTGATAAATGATTTAGAAGATCCTGTTCTGAAACAATAGCTCCGAGAGTATGAATTAGTTTTTTTAATTCTTCGAAAACAGCCTTCTCGTCTTTAAAAGCTTGTGATTTGCGTATTAGTGCAAGTGCAGCATTTTCGATTTGGCGAACACGCTCACGAGTAATCCCATACTTCTGACCAATGGCCTCGAGAGTTTTCCTTTGTGCATCATCTGTAAGACCAAAACGATTAGTTATGACTTCATAAGCACGATCAGGAAGATGTGAGAGCATGCGCTTGGTAACTTGTTTTGGTTTAAATGTAACAGTATTGGCCATTTGAATTAAAAAATTAAAGTTATAATATAATCTACATTCTTACAATATCATTACTATCAAATAAAGTCAACTGCTGGGCCTGTGGCTATATAATATAGTCCTAATTCTGCTTTTTACTTGACGATTTGTTCTTTGATCGCTCTTGTTCAGTAAGGAATTTCTTGCGTAAACGGACATTTTTAGGTGTAATTTCAAGGTATTCATCGTCAGCCATAACCTCAAGAGCACGCTCAATAGATAGCTTGTATGGTGGTTTAACATTTACAGCTTCATCTGTACCTGAAGAGCGCATATTTGAAAGCTGTTTACCTTTTGTAGGGTTAACAGACATCTCATCGCCTTTTGTCACGTTACCAACAACCATTCCTTCATAAACTTCATCTCCGTGTTCAACATATAGTATTCCTCTTTCTTGAAGAGTCCACAAAGAGAAAGCAACTACTTTACCCGTCACCATAGAAGTCATCGAACCTACATCACGCTTCTTTATCTCACCTGCATAATCTTTAAATCCAACAAATCGGGAAGCAAGTATTCCTTCTCCTTTTGTATCAACAACGAATTGACCACGGTAACCAAGTAACCCTCTTGTAGGTAGCTCAATAAGCAAACGTGTAATACCTTCTTTCTCGTGCATTGAATTTATTAGTCCCCTGCGTGCTGTTAACTTTTCAATAACTGCTCCAGCGAATTCACTAGGTACATCGATAGTAGCTTCTTCATACGGTTCTAACTTTTTACCATTTTCTTCTTTTATAATTACATGTGGTTGAGACACTTGGAGTTCGTATCCTTCGCGACGCATATTCTCAAGTAAAACTGCAATATGTAATTCTCCACGGCCGTAAACTAAATACCCCTCTTGCATTTCTTCTTCATCTGTTCCATCAAAATTAATCTTGAGTCCCACATTGATTTCAAGTTCTTTCTCTAGGCGTTCACGAATCTGACGAGAAGTCACATACTTACCTTCACGCCCAGCAAAAGGTGAATCATTGACTAGGAAGTTTAAAGATATAGTTGGCTCGTCGATCGCAATAGATGGTAGGGCTTCAGTATCAGCTTTATCAACGACAGTCTCTCCAATAAAGACATCTGGGATACCAGCAATAATAGCAATATCACCAGTTGTTAGTTCATTCACTTCTTTACGAGCTATCCCTTCGAATGTGAACATTTTAGTTATCTTACTGTTACGAGTGTTGCCTTTATCATCTTTAACAATGATAGTTGCTCCTGACTTTATTGAACCACCATAAGCACGAACGATGGCTAAACGCCCCAAGAAGTTATCATAACCTAGGTTAAATACTTGAGCCTGGAAAGGTCCTTCTTGATTCTTCGAAGCTTCTGGAACCTCTGCAAGTATAAGATCAAGTAATGGAGTTAGATCTTTCGATTCATCTTCTAAGTTAAGCTTAGCAATACCTTGGCGACCAATAGCATACATAGTTTTGAAATCTATCTGTTCGTTTGTCGCACCAAGTTCTATAAAAAGCTCGAGTATCTCATCGTGGACACGAGCAGGATTAGCAGCTGGTTTATCTATCTTATTTATTATCACGATTGGCTTAAGACCAAGTTCAAGTGACTTCTTCAGTACGAAGCGAGTCTGAGGCATAGGACCTTCTTGAGCATCTACAAGAAGAAGCACAGAATCAATGGCACGAAGAACACGCTCAACTTCAGATCCGAAGTCGGAGTGTCCAGGTGTGTCTACAATATTTATCTTTGTACCCTTGTAGTTAACAGAAGTATTCTTTGAGTAGATAGTAATTCCACGCTCTTGTTCAAGCGCATTTGAATCCATAGTCGCCCCTGTATCATTCATACCGCATTGCTTCATTAGCTCATCTGTCAGAGTAGTCTTGCCGTGGTCAACGTGGGCGATAATTGCTATATTCCTAATTTCCATAAAATAATGTTACTTCTTTTTAGTTAAAAATAAAATCGCCCTCAGGCGTTTTGAACACCTAATATATCATAGATTTTTATAAATGTAAATAAAAAACCTCTTTGTATACTCCAAAGAGGTTTTTTGTCTTTTATTTGAAATTATTTTTTATCCACCAGGGTATAGACCCTGCAACCAAGATTAGTACTTCTATGAATATTACTTACATAATCAGTATAATTTATATACCATTCTTTATTTGGTCTATATATTATACTTATTATTCCTGTAGTTACATAGATAAAATTTGGCTTATCTCTACGAAGCTCAAATATTGTAGGATTACGCATCAACCAAAAGGTATATGCTAGACCTTTCTCAAGAGAAAGTTTTTCTGGTGACTGAAACGCTGTATTAGGATTATAATCAGTAACAGCCATCAATTTTCCTACAATACTTTCTTCGCTTACTTTGTCAAATCTGGCCATAAATGAAGGAGACATGCGACCTCCTTCAAATCCTTGTGCATTTGAGTATTGTATAAAGGTTAGTAACCCAAATACAATAATTAAAAAATTTTTCATTCGTATAAAAATTTTGGTGAAGAATAAGAAGAACTATTCTTCTCATTATAGCATATTTATATAAAAAGTCAATTAAAGCAATTTCACTATATCGTGATAAGTTATCACAACCATAAGAATCATTAGGAGTCCGAAGCCGATCATGTTTGCAGTGTTTGCAATTTTTGGCTTAATTCGTGAACCTTTTATTTTCTCTATTAGGAGGAATAATAGTCGCCCACCGTCTAGAGCTGGGAATGGTATTAAGTTTATAACTGCCAAGTTTATAGATATAAGCGCAGTGAAGGATAGTAAGTATATAAATCCGAAACTAGCTGCATCTCCGACAACTCCGACTATACCAATAGGTCCAGTCACAGCTGATAAGTTACCATGCCCCGCTAAACTATCGTGAATAAGAGTATAGAATCCGTGAACAGTTGCAACAACTAAGTTCCAAGATAGTTTCAATCCTTCCCATAGCGCTTTATGAACAGGTAACTTTAAAGTCCCAATGATGTCCATACTAATACCAATCATAGGAGTGTTCGTATCTTTATTAATTTCTGGAACAATAGTGACTTCTTTAGCATCTTTCGCGCGAATAAATGAAACATTTATTTCTTCCCCTCCGTGTCTTTTTACAAAATATTGAACACTTTCAGCTGAAGGAGTATCTGTATCATCAGAGCCAGATTTAAGATGCAAAATTTTATCACCAGTCTTTAGTCCTGCTTTCTCAGCAGGTGAACCTGCCAATACACTTGTCAGTGTAAGAGCTTGATCTGTTATAACAGTATCTTTCGGCGCAGTTCCAACAGAAGTTGGAAGCCCTGACATAAAGCCAACAGACAAAAGAAGCCACGCAACTAGAAAGTTCATAACTACACCCGCGAGTAATACTGCGGCTTGTATATAGCGAGGTTTGTTTATGAAGCTTCTCTTACTATCTGGACCACTTATAGATTCTTCATCTGGATTTTCTCCGAATATCTTTACATATCCACCGAAAGGCAGAGCATTGAAGTTATAAGTCGTCTCCCCTACTTTCTTCCCGAAAAGTTTAGGAGGAAAACCAAAAGAAAACTCATCCACACGAATACCGGACTTCTTCGCAACGATAAAATGCCCAAATTCATGGGAAACAACAAGTACTAATAAAATTATCAAAAATATAATTATGTTCATTTAGTTCATTACATCAGTTTCTTTCTTGGCAAATATCGCTTCGAGATTACTATTCGCTTCATCTACACACTTTTGGATATCTTCCTTTGCGCGCTTTTTATCATCTTCTGGTAGATCTTCTACTTTATCCATTTCATCTCCTCGCTCTTTACGAACACTAATGCGTGCATCTTCTAGCCTTTCTTTTAAAATCTTTGCAAGCTTTGTTCTATTCTCAGTCGTAAGCATTGGGAAGATTACTCTCACACCATCACTATCAGAGACAACAGAAAGACCTAAGTCTGCCTCTGTTATAGCATTCTCAATATCTTTTATCTGGTTTTTATCCCAAGGAGCCACACGAAGTGTCTTAGAATCTTCAATGGTAATTCCAGCTATATTCTTAATAGACATACGGCTACCATAGCTCTCCACACTGATACTATCTAGAATCATGGGAGTCGCTTTCCCAGTATGAACAGAAGCGTACTCATTCTTGAGCCATTCTTCTATTTTCTTTAGATTTGTCTTAAAAGTTGTAGTATTGTAATTCATACGCTTACATTATATCACAAGTGCAATATGTTCTAAAATCATTTTCACTGATGCTCCTGGAGTACTAAGGTACATCCTAGCTTTCTTTAATTCTTCTAAAATAAACTGAGTATCCTTATCAAGTTTATTGGTTTTAAACTTCTCATACGAGAGCCTTTCAAGCTCGTTTACAATCTCTGTAGCTTGAAATCTTAGGTTACCACTATTCTCACTGTTTTTATTCTTATCCATAAGATCAGCTATTATTTCAAGACGTCCATTTACAGGGACTTTTAAAAAGTTATTAGAGATTTTTTTAAAAGATGAAGCTTCATTGTTTAATATTCTAACTAAATGGGTTCTGGATTTAATAGTATCGAGTAAGACAGATGCATTTGGTATCACTAAGAATAAGTGTGAGTTTATTTTTGGTTCTTCTATTACTTTTAGTAGAGATTGTTCGGCTTCACGATTTATGAACTTTGCTCCGATTATGCAGATCTTTTTCTTCTCGGATATTCCTCTCTTACTATTCCAGTCCTTTATGAGCGGAGTGTCTGCAATTGTAAACGAATCAAAATTCTGACAAAGAATATCAGAATTGTTTTTCCCCACATCATCACGCTGTTCTAAAAATTCAAGTAGTAGTGGAACCGTCGAAATAGGATCACCTTCGATAAGGTAACTATGGTAAAGATTTTCAGGAAATAGATTTTTCATACTATCCATGGTATCTATTGTACCTCAAGTGGAAATATATTTGAAAGTTCCCCTGAATAATAGAATTCATAAGCAATGTCACCGAAAACGTAATCTATTCCATTTATATTTATTAGAGTTCCTCCAGCTTGAGGGTCTTCCTTAGGTATAGAGTAATAGAAACCGAGGTTATACAAAGTTGCTAAAACTTCAGGTCTATCACTTATATCATAGCCAGCTTTTTTCCATTGAGCTTCAATCTCGCGCATATATAAACCAACATATAGATATGAGTAATATGGATTTTTGGCGTCAGTAATTCTGTCTAATCTCTGTGCTTCAATATCATTTTGATCTGGATAATCAACTATATGCTCCATATCAGCACCAAGATAATACGGTGAAGACGGATCCTTTAGGTATGTTTCAATAAGTCCAACTGTTTTAGGTTTTAATCCAGCAATGCCGAAAGATGTGTTTGATAAGGATGCTAATATTTTAAGTGGCTCAAAATAACTTTTAAATGATTCTCTCCTGTTATTAAAGAATCTAAACTGCTCACCTATAACACCACTAAGAATAAGTCTAGGTGATATCTGTGCATCTTCCGCAGCTTTTTTAATTATGTCCTGATCACGAGAGAAAACTTCCTTCATTAAATTCCATTGATCTGTATCAGCCCAATTGAAAGCTGTCATTGGCAGATCGAGTGTCTGTGGAGAATTATTATTACAATTATTTAATTCTTTTCTATATTCAAGATTATTCTCAAATCTTTTTGAGGCTACTTTTATCATTTGGTTAACTAAGTCTTCACTTGTTCCTCTTGAAAGAGTCCTATATATATTTATAGCGGTTAAGGGTGCATAATTATTTAGGACATTTATTTTACAAACTATTGCTAAATCATTAGTCTTGAAACTTTTAGTATTTGATGCGTCTTTTAAGTTAAAGTAAGAGTTGCGTTCCGAAACTGAACCTTTAACATTCAACCATCCGAACTTCATCGCAAAATAAACTCCGACAAATATTAGTCCAATAACAGCAAACCCATATAATAAAACGCGAAAAATCTTTCGTATCATAATCTAAAATATTTAAATAATTATCTCTTACTGAGAATAGTCTTCTTATAAGTTTCTAAATGGTTTAGTGCTTCACCCGTACCTTTTACAACACAAAGTAATGGTTCATCAGCTACACGAGCTTTCACTCCAGTTCGACGATAGATTAAATCCGCTAAATTTCTTAACTGAGATGATCCACCTGTCATGATTATACCATCATCTATTATATCTGACGCGAGTTCTGGAGGTGTAAGAGATAGCACATCCTTCACAGCATTTATCATAGCTCTTAATTCTTTGTCTATCGCTCTAACTATTTCATTTGTAGATATCTGTGCTGTTCGTGGAAGACCTTGTATGAAATCACGACCCTTAACTGTAATAGTTAACTCTTCTTCCAGAGGAACCGCGGCACCGATTTTCATTTTGATAGCTTCGGCTGTTTTATCTCCTATGGCTAAATTAAAAGTTTTCTTTATGTAGTCAGCGACAGCTTGGTCAATCTTATCACCCGCACACTTAACAGAAGTCGAAGCAACAATTCCACCAAGTGAGATAACTGCAACATCAGTAGTCCCGCCGCCGATATCCATAATCATATGACCTTTTGATTCATGAATTGGAATACCTGCACCGATAGCTGCTAGGATTGGCTCCTTCACAACATACGCATTCTTTGCTCCAGCTCGGACCGCCGCTTCAACAACAGCACGACGCTCAGTAGAAGTAATTCCTGCTGGCACTGAGACCATTACATCTGGCTTGAATAAATTATACTTACCTAAAGCTTTATTTATGAAGTAGCGTAACATCGCTTCGGTCACTCTATAGTCTGCAATCACACCGTCTTTCATGGGACGATAGACGATGATACTCTCTGGTGTCTTACCTATCATTTCTTTTGCCTCAAGACCAATGGCTAGTATAGTGTTGTCTTGCTCAGAAACAGCGACAACAGAAGGTTCATTTAGGATGATCCCTTTGCCAGGTAGATATACCAAAGTATTTGCCGTACCAAGGTCGATTCCCAATTTTTTAGAAAAAATAGCCATATATAGGGTTACTATAGCATAAAAAGTAATAAATTAAATATATGCTTATGTCTCAAATATCATTGTGTGCTAGGATAAAGATATGTATATCGCTACTGTCATACCCTTAAAAAAAGGTCTCCAGAAAGAATACCTTTCCTATTTTTCACTCAACGAAATACCTTTAGGGTCTATTGTCACGATTCCTGTAAGATCAAAAAGTATAGATGCAATTGTGATTGGTATGGAAGATGCTCGCACAATGAAATCAGATATAAGGAACGCTGAATATCAATTAAAAAAAATCACGAGTGTAAAAGGCTCTTCTCCTTTTACGAAAGAATTTTTCATTGCATGCGAGAGAATGAAAGATTATGTTATCAGTAATACTGGGATAGTTATTAAATCTCTACTTTCTCAAGCTTTACTTGAGAGTGTTCCACTTTTAAAGAAACAAAATTCTGTTGAAATAATAAATAAAACAGAAAATATTAAACAGGAGAAATTAATTTTTCAGGCTTTCACAGCTGACCGTATTAGCTGGTATCGAACTCTTATAAGAGAAGCTTTCGCTAAGAAAGAATCTATATTCCTCTGTGTACCAACACGTTATGATATTGAACAATACAAGAATGAACTAATAAAAGGTATTGAACAATACGTGTTTGCTTTTCATGGTGATATGACAATGAAATCATTGAGGGAGTCATATAATGAAGCTGTCACTATTCCCCACCCAGTGCTTATTATTGGTACAGGCATGTTCATGTCTATTCCTAGAGACGATATTAAGACTCTAATCGTCGAACACGAAAGCTCGGATGCCTACAAGCAAATAAGTAAACCATACATAGATATCCGTAGTTTCGCAGAAGTATTATCTGGAGTTAAAAACTTAAAGTTAATTTTAGCCGATACCTTGCTTCGCCCCGACACATTATATAGACATGAAATTGGAGAACTTGGAGAAGTGCACCCTCCGCTATTTAGACTCCCTCAGATAGAGAGGCAATCAGTCGTAGATATGAGAGACGAAGTAGATGAGAAGAAAATTAAGAAATTTACAGTTCTTTCTAATGAAACGAAAGCTATGATTGAGCAAGCTTTATCCGAAGGCGAATCAGTATTCTTATTCTCTGTTCGCAAGGGACTCGCTGGAATAACTGTATGTCATGATTGCGGAGATACATTATTATGTCCATCTTGTTCCACTCCTGTAGTCTTATACGGAGCTAAAAAAAGAGATCCGACAGGAACTAAGACCGAGCGAATATTTATGTGTAATAAATGTGGCCGAAAAGAAACAACTGAAATACGTTGTTCAAATTGTTCTAGCTGGAACCTTGTCCCACTTGGTATTGGAACAGACAGAGTCTATGAAGAAGTTGAAAAGCTCTTCCCTAAGGCAACAATCTTGCAAATAGATAGAGAAGCAACTCCAACAGACAAAGAGGCTCGAAATGTTATAACTCAGTTTAATAAAACAAAAGGTGCTATATTAATCGGGACAGAAATGGCATTCTCTTATCTACATACTCAAGTCACACACAGTGCTCTCATATCTTTAGACGGATTACTATCAATCCCGAGCTTCAATATTAGTCAGAAGGTTCTGCATATAATAGAGAAGCTTCATTATCTGACAGAAAAAAATCTAATTATCCAGACTCGCATTCCAGATAACCAAATATTACAACATATACTAAGTGGAAATGTTCTACCACTTTATCGTGAAGACTTAAGAGAAAGGAAGCAGTTTAACTATCCGCCATTCAAAAGATTAATTAAGATTACATTTACAGGTACCGCGAGTGAAACGGAGAAAGCAAGAAACTATCTAGATAAAACTCTGGGCAATTATGATCCGCAAATATTCTCTGCATTCATAGGTAAAGTCAGGGGTCAATATATTACAAACACAGTTATCCGAATAGATCCGAGATTTTGGCCACTCCCAACAAGCGAGAAACTATCAGATTCATCAACATTATCTCAGACTCTTTCTCACCTTCCACCTTCATTTTCTATAAATGTAGATCCAGAGGATTTGTTGTAACAACTTCTTGCTTAGAGGAAAAGGATATGTTACTATGGGCCCTATATATGATAACTGTAATCGAGGTTAAGAAAAATACAAACGAGAGCAATATGAACTTGGTTCGTCGTTTTTCACGTAAAGTTCAGGAATCTGGTATTATTCAGAAAGTTAAGAGTAAGCGTTACAATGAGCGCTCACTATCAAAGCTCAAGACTAAACAGGCAACTCTAAAGAAACTTGCTCGTCGAAAGGCTCACGCTAAACTTGTAAAGATGGGTAAGGCACAAGTTTTCCTTAAAAGAGGACGTCGTTAATCAACTTTATGGCAGACAAAAACTTCTGCACAATCATAAACAAAACAAAAGGCAAGCTTCCACGCTTGCCTTTTGTTTCTATTAAGGAAAAAATTTTAGGTCCTAAATATGATTTGTCAGTAAGCTTCCTTAGTAAGACTGAGCAGAGGAAAATAAATAGAACCTACCGCAAGAAAGATAAGACGACTAATGTACTTTCATTTTCGCTTTCAAAGAATTCAGGTGAGATAACTTTCGACTTAGCTCAAGTTAAAAAAGATGCTCCTCTCTTTGAGATGACTTACTCAAAATTCTTAAAATACCTATTTATCCACGGGTGTTTACATTTGAAAGGTTTCGAACATAGTAGTACAATGGAGAAAGAAGAAAAGAAATTTCTTGCAATGTTCTAGCGAGATTACAACCTTCTTTCACCACTATGGCAAAAAGCAATTACACATGCGGAATCGATATCGGCACACACAATACACGAGTTGTAGTGATGGGCTCAAACAAAGAGAGCAAAGCTCTCGAAGTTCTTGCTGTCGGTTCTTCTGCAACTTCCGGAATGAGACTTGGTTATATCACAAATACTGATCAAGTTGCTAAATCCATAAAAGAAGCTGTAGGCCAAGCTGAGAAATCTTTCGGTAGTAAGATAAAGAAAGCTTATGTATCTATTGGTGGTATAAATTTAGGATCAGTAGTCTCTACAGGATCCGTAGTTGTATCTCGTGCTGATCAAGAGATCACTCACTTGGATATCTCAAAAGCTTTAGCTGATAGTGAGGAGAACTTAGATATATTAAATAAAAAGATAATACATATAATACCTATCTCATATAAGCTAGATGGCAAGGAACTCCACGCCAGACCAGAAGGTATGAAAGGTATCAAGCTTGAAGTAAAGACATTATTCGTAACTTGCTTAAAGCAAAACATTGAAGACCTTATTACCGCTTGTGCTCTTGCTGGTATTGAAGTTGAAGATATTATAGCTTCCCCTCTTGCAAGTTCTTCAATACTATTAAATCCGAAACAAAGGGCGGCAGGCTGCGCCCTTGTCGATATCGGAGCTGAGACTGTATCTATAGCCTGCTTTGAAAATCACCTACTTTTATCACTACAAGTATTCTCAATAGGAAGTATGGATATAACCAAAGACGTCGCTCTTGGATTTAAGATTGGTCTAGAAGAAGCAGAGAGTATAAAGCTCGGTAGTGTCATAGGTGGAGACTACCCTAAAAAGAAAATAGATGAAATCATCGAGGCACGCTTAAGTGATATTTTTGAATTAATAGAAAATCATCTAAAGCGTCTTCGTCGTAATGAATTATTACCAGCAGGTATAATTTTCACCGGTGGTGGATCTTACATAAATAAAATTGAAGACTTAGCTCGCACTTCACTTAAACTTCCTGCACATGTTGGACCTATGGATGGATCGATAAGTAGTAAATTTAAAATAAAAGATTCATCATGGTACACAGCTTTCGGACTTGCTATGTCTTTTAGTGATGGATCACAAAATAGTGCTATAGCAAACTCACTTGGAGATAATGTGAAAGAGGTAAAAGGATTTTTCAAATCAATTTTGTCTCAACTTTTGCCATAATTTGCAAATTTGTCAAACATTTGCTTTTTGTTAATTTCTGCTATGATGTACGTACATAGTTCTTAAACTTTTATCATTAACGAAAGACTTCTGTCTATAATATTTATATGCCAAAAATCAATCCAGACATTGAATCATTTGCCCGAATTAAGGTTATCGGAATAGGTGGTTCAGGAAAAAACGCTTTAAATCACATGATCAGCTCCAAGGTTCGTGGGGTTGAGTTTATAGTTATGAACACTGATACTCAAGATCTTCATAACTCTTTTGCTGAGAAGAAGGTTCACTTGGGTAAGAACCTTACAAAGGGACTAGGTGCAGGAATGAATCCAGAAATCGGTAAACGTGCCGCTGAAGAAACAAAAGCCGAAATCCAAGATGTTATCAAAGGTGCCGATATGGTTTTCATTGCTTGCGGAATGGGAGGAGGAACAGGTACAGGTGCTGCACCTATTGTTGCTCAAGCTGCTAAAGAACAAGGTATCCTTACAGTTGCTGTTGTTACAAAGCCATTCTCATTTGAAGGAAATCAAAGAATGAAACTTGCTGAAGATGGACTTGCTCTACTTGAACGTGAAGTTGACGCTATTCTTGTTATTCCAAATGACAGACTTATCGTTATCTCTGGTAAGGAAGTTGGCTTCCGACAAGCTTTCGCAATGTGTGATGAAGTTCTCAAACAAGCCGTTGAAGGTATTTCAGAGCTTATTACTACTCCAGGTATGATCAACGTAGACTTCGCTGATATTCGTGCAGTTATGCATGATGCAGGAAGTGCGCTTATGGGTGTAGGAATTGCAGCTGGTGATGGACGCGCAGAAAAAGCAGCACTAGGAGCTATAAACTCCCCTCTCTTGGACCTTTCTATATCTGGTGCAAGAGGAGTTCTATTTGCTATATCTGGAGGTGATGACCTTACTATCCATGAAATCCAAGAAGCTGCTAAAATCATTACTGAGTCTATAGATAAAGATGCCAAGGTAATATTTGGTACAATTCGTGATGATAAGCTTAAGAAAGGCGAAATGAAAGTTACAGTTATTGCTACTGGATTCCCTACTGATATGCCAAAGAGATCTTTATTCCAGAGCCAAGCAAAAATTGGTGAACAAACAATTGCTACAGAAAGTAAAGAAGAAGTAATTCAAGCTGTTAAAGAATCAACTAAAGATACTGCAGGAGATTACGTGAAGAAGTCTGAGAAAGTTGATGATGATCTATTTATAGACGATACAGATGATTGGAGCACTGTTCCAGCATTCCTAAGAAGAAAGAAGTAAAATAAAATTCCCCAATATTTGGGGAATTTTATTTTATGGTATAGAATAGCACTATGTACGATTTGATTATCTTAGGTGGAGGACCAGCAGGAACTGCTGCTGCTGTCTATGCTGCCCGCAAACAACTTAAAACCGCAATTATAACCTCCGAATTCGGTGGTCAATCTACCGTATCTACTCTTATCTATAACTGGATCGGAACTCCTGAAATCCCAGGAATAGAACTTGGAGAGAATCTGAAGAAACACACTCTTTACTATAAAGGACCATATCTTGATGTTATAGAAGGTGAGAAAATAGTAGCTGTAAATAAAGATAATGGAACTATTACAGTGAAAACTGAATCAGGTAAATCACATACTTCTAGAGCCCTCTTAGTTGCAACCGGTTCAGGTCGCCGTAAATTAGATGCTGTAAATGCAGATAAATTCGAACACAAAGGTATAACCTACTGTGCTTCTTGTGATGGGCCACTTTTTGCTGATCAAGATGTACTCGTTATAGGTGGTGGTAACGCTGGTTTTGAGACAGCTGCTCAACTACTAGCCTATTGTAAGAGCGTAACAATGGTACACAGAAGTGCTGAATTCCGCGCTGATGAAATAACAGTCAAGAAGATCCAAGAAAACCCTAAGTTCAAAGTTATTACAAATGCAGATATAACAAGAGTAGATGGTGAGCAGTTTGTAACTTCACTTACTTATAAAGATAAGATAACTGGCGAAGAGCATACTATTCCAACAACTGGTATCTTTGTGGAAGTTGGCCAGATTCCGAATACTGACTTTATGAAAGGTGTTGTTGAAATAGATCAATTCAACAAGATAGTAGTAGACCCTATGACTCAAATGGCTTCAGTACCTGGTATTTGGGCTGCTGGTGACTGTACAAACGGACGCTACCATCAAAACAACATCGCTGCTGGCGATGCTGTCAAAGCTCTAGAAGATATCTATATTTGGCTTCATAAAAACAAGTAGTTGACATTAGTTTATTAGTTATGTAGAATATAATCTCATTCTTTTACATAACCAATAAAACTAAACTCATGAAAAAAGGAAAATCATTTGTCCCCTACCATTATGTAGGAGGAACACCTGCCTTAGGCTTAAACAAATTAATTGCTACTACAGACGGATCTGACCAACGCATATGTGAAACTTGTGTAAATCGTTGTTTGATCGGTATCCCGAACATGACTGACTGTTGCAATCAAAACGCAAAAAAGGCTTTTGGTGCCGGTGAAAAAGTTGTGATGCCTAAGAAACTACACGGCCAACATGTTGGTAATTTCTGCCCTTTCTTTGAAAAAAGCCAATCAGCAAGTTCTATTACAATGAACAGCTATGCTTCAACGATGACTAACAGTTTGGATGTTCCTGAGGCAGTGATTCAGGAAAAACCAAAAGCTATGTTTATTGCCACAAAAAACGGCCGGTATTATTATCCTTCTGATTACAAATTACCAGGAAACGTAAACCAGGAGAAAATACGGCGCTTTGATTCCGTAGAAGAAGCTATCAACGCAGGGTATGTGCCAAGATTTTAAACCCCCCTTTCATGAAAAAATTAAAGCCTGAGAATTTTTATTCTCAGGTTCTTTTTTATTTAATTTATAAATTTTCTATAATTTCTAATTGTTCTTTTGTATTTACCCCAAGCGCTTCTTTGGGATCTATAGAAATTGAAGCAATTTTTGCTTGTTCAGTAAATGCCATACCCACAAGATCGGTAAGATAGTATTCTTTTTGCGCATTTTCATTTTTAAGCATATGCAAGTGCTTCCACATCCATTTTGCATCGAAACACATATAAGCTGGGTTAACTTCTTTTATTTCAAGCTCTTCTGGTGTCGCGTCTTTTACTTCAACGATTTTTGATATTTCCCCATTTTCATCGCGCACAAACTTACCAAAGGCAAGAAACGCAGATCTCCACTCATTAAAATCAGTAACTGTTGCAGTTGCCATAGTAAGTGTAGCTTTCTCATCAATATGAGTCTTTATAATATTTTTAATAGTATCTGAACTAACTAAAGGATGATCGGCATATAAGACTACCACAAGGTCAGCGTCTTTCGATAAATTCTCTGCACTCATAACAGCATGCCCTGTACCCAGCTGTTCTTCTTGAACTGCGTATGAATATTCTCCACCTAAAGTTGAACGTACTTGATCACCTTTCTGACCTATAACAATAATAGGATCACTACAAACACTAGATAAGGCTACAGCATTTAGAACATGCGCAATAAAAGGTTTACCGTGCAAAGGAGTCAGAGCTTTAGGTAATTCAGATTCCATTCGCTTACCATGACCTGCGGCTAAAATTATTATTTGGGTGTTCATAATGTGTATGCGATAGAGAACTCGGTCACAAGTATTTTTCTGCTGAAAAATCTCGCGACCCCGACTCGGCTCGTCAGCCTCCGTCTTTCAAATCCTCACCCTGACAAAATTGTCAGGCGCTGTGCGCGGTGAGGGATTTGAACCCCCGGCCTTCCCCACGTCAAGGGGACGCTCTACCAACTGAGCTAACCGCGCTTTAATTTCATACAGAACAGGAAGATTATAGTATATTTTCAATAAAAAGTATAGAATTTGACACATTTAGACATATGCGTTAGTATAGCTACGAAACTCATTAAATAAATCGTAAACAAAAAAACTTTAAGCAGATGACAAAATTAACCCCCGAGGAACACTCTAAAATTATAAAAAAGATGGAAGAGCAAAGAGAGGAGTTTTTTAAAAAATGGCAAGAGAAAAAGAAAAAGTCCTTATTGCAATTGATGAAAGAAGATATCAGTAATATATCCTTCAAGAGTATATTATTAGATTTTTTATCCCCATTTAAAAATTTTCTTAAACTGGCAAGCGAGGTCAGCGCTGAGCAAAAGAAAGTTGCTGAGAAAGATAAAGAATATCAAGCTCAACAATTGCAAAGAGAAACAAGAGTTATCGAAATAAAACCAGCGAATGAAGAGCAGGTTGACTCAGAAATATCTCTCGAAGGTCAGCTATCTTATGCTTAAATGTAACTTAAAGACATTTACATACACCAAGACTAGATCTTGGTGTTTTTTATTTTTGTGACCCTACCGGGAATCGAACCCGGATTACCGGCTTGAAAAGCCGATGTCCTAACCGTTAGACGATAGGGCCAACAATGTGAATGAGTATAACATTTATACCCAAAAAATCAACTTTTTGCGTAATTTTAGCCTTATCTTATAAGTATATAATCGAGATTTATAACTTGACTTTTCTGTATATTTATGCTATTATACTTCTAGGTTTAGATCTTTGACAAAGTTTTAGGTTAAATAAGGTTTCATTGAGCAATTCTCCCCTTCTATTAGGAGGTTAGAATTGTTCAATGAAACCACAAAATTTATTTAACCAAAAAAACAATTATCATGTCACACGAAGCAACAAATGAAAAAGACCATAAAGAGACGTCTATTCATACACCAAGAGTCCAGAGGGCTAAGGGTGTAAAAATTGGAATTTATCTTTTTTTAGGATTGATAGCGTTAATTGCGTTAACAATCATAAATAATAGAAAGAAAGAAGAAAGGAAATCAGGAACACAAAGTTCATCATCCGCAAAAAGTTCTAATGTAATTGCATGTGATTTCACATACAATGCATTAGATATTCCTTACGGCGATAGCTTAGTATTTCAATTAGATCCAGGTAAATCAGCTTTGGTAAATCTGACAAACGACTGGTGTCCTTACTGGTCATCAAGTCAAACTGATACCTATGATGAAAATCATGTTAAGAGGGTATTAGAAAAAGCGAGGTTTATACAAGGTCCACCTTTAAGCAAGAATAGCCAGTATCTGGTATTCCAAAACACTAAACAAAATTCAGTAACCCTTAAAATTGGTAGGTCAGAAAAACTTGACTACAATGCCTACCATTTTTAAAAAAAAATCATTTTATGGACAACATAATTAATGACAGCTGGTTACTTTTTGGACTAGCCGTTGCATGGTTTATCTCTAGCCTTTTAAAGGTAAAACCATTTAAAATTAAAAATGGTGAAACGAAAGATGGTCATCCAAAATATCAGATCGTTTCATTTTCTACAGTTATTGCATTAACAGGAGCGGTTTTATTTACTGCTTTATTCTTATCTTCACTTGTAAATTTCCAAACTGATACTGATGGTGTAGCTTTGATTTGTTTACTTGCGTGTCTTAAATTTGTTTGGAATGGAAGTAAGCAAGTTGCATACAAAACCCAAACCGGTTTATTTGATCTTATAAGTGGAAAACCAATAGAGACATTAAGTACTGGTATACATCTTACCGATCCGTTGTTAGAAATGGCAACAATAAGCACTAACGGTGAACCAGATATAAGCGCTGATTTACAGGAATTGGAAATCGAAATTCCACAATTAGACTGGATTCAGTCAGCCGACAGTGGATTCCAAGTCCTTGTTAAGGAGATCAGCTTCATGATTGAGTTAGAACTCGAAGATGTTAAACAATTGTTTGATATTGAAGGTGGAGCTGAAAAGGTCAGAGACAGGATTGTTAAATTCACAAGAGATTTTTTCCGCGATGAAATCCCAGAGTTTATGGCTGAAGAGATTGACCAGGATAAAAGAGCTGTTATTGCTTTATTGGCTGACAAGTTAAAATCGGATTTGAATAAATTTTGCGAGGAAAGTCATTATCCTTACAGGATACCTGATGATTCAAAAATTATCATCGGAGATACCCAACTGGAAGATGATTACTACGCCGCAATGAAAAAGAAAAAACTTGCCAAGCTCGAACAAAAAGCACTTGATGTTGCCGCAAAACGTACAACCAAGAGACTTCTTAAGAGAGGTAGAGAACTTCTACCTAATGGCTCAGAAGATGCACAGCTTAAAGCAGCTCAGGTTTCACTTGGAATTACTCCAAAAACAGTAGAAGAAAAAAGCTTCGCTGTTAGTGGAGACCTCTTAGGTGCTATTAAAACAGGATTAGGAAATATGAAAATACATATTTCAAAAAACTAATTAAATAAAATGATTAGTAAATGGCCGTCTGCAATGCAGATGGCCATTTTTTATTTTGGAGCTTGAATAGCCACCCAGTAATCAAAGTTCCCAGTTAATGCATCTTTTCTATAATATCGCTCTTCTAAAATTGTTTTGTCTATTACTTGCGATATCCTGCTATAACCTTTCAGTTTAGCTATTTGTATAAGTGCGTTATTAATCGCGATACTCCTTGCTGTTGAATAATCAGAGTCTGTACCAGAGTCAATAACTCTATAGAAACTAGCATCTGATGTATAAGTATTCTTTAGAGGATTAGTCTTAGCACTTCTATGTGAAGGATTAGGAAGGGTTTGAGGTGGAGTTATATTGAGTAGATTACAGTCTGAAGAACTACCTCCATTTATCGGACCTCTTGCGTCCCACCATATATAATAATTCTTCGTTACTTTATCATACGCACTAAGTACCCCATATGGTGTAGGTAAGTTTGCTGGTGTATCTTTATCATCTAAATTGTTTTCTGATAGATAGTCTTCTCTGACTTTAACTTTTATGTCTTGAAGAGCTTGGTATTCACTTTTGGCACTAACATATATCTCTTTACGCCAACAGTAAGGACTTTCTTGGAATTTACTTGTGAATGGACTTTTTGTATAGTCTCCAATATAGTTTTCTACATTAGGCTCTCCTATATTATCTCCACCTAGTTGATTTATCTCATATACAGTGGCTGTATTTTGAGAGAATACAATAGAATCTGGAAGAATAGGTGTTGAATTTTGCACTTGCTCTAAAGTACAACTAGACACAATCGTGCCATCATCTTTTGGAGCTCTTATATCTATCCAAGCATAGTATAATTTTGCTTTTTCATCATATAAAACTTTTGTTGCAAATATAACAGGATAGCTCTTCTTACTAGGATCTGTTTTAAGAATATTATTCTCTACTAGATATTGACTACGAGCATTTTCTTTAACCAAACTAAGAACATCCTCACTATCACTTCCCTTACTAAACATTACTCTATTCCAGCAAGAAGAACTTGGTTTATACTTAGGAAAAGGTGAGTTGGTAAACATTTCAGGAGTTATTTTTATGGTTGTAACGCTATCTTTTATGGTGTAATTTTGTGGTAATAAATCACCTGTTTTAGGATCTATTCCATTCCTATCTTGAAGTTGAGCACTATTGTCAGAATTTATAAGGGTTCCATTATTTGGATCTACTTTCATTCGATCAACAACGAAGTCACCATTATTATTTATCTTTATAGAATTCTCACCGAAAGTACTTAAGATTAACTTCATTATTCCAAAGACTGCAACCATGATAAATAATCCTATTATACCCCAGAGCATTATTGACTTACTTTTCTTATGGACTTCCTCATTGCCCGGAGAGAGCAAGTATTGAACAAGTCCATAAAGAAAATACGCCATAGCACAGGCAAACATGAAAAGTATGATAGGGTTAATTACAACCTTATCAATACTTTTCACTAGCGAAAGCACGCTAGCCTCTGCAACTGGAACAATATGAAACATATTAAATTATATTAACAAAGTGTTTGTCCAGGACCAGGAATACAAGGGATTTCGTTACGCTGTAATTGTACAGAACCTACACCAAAGGTATTTGATATAACTCTTATAATACCCCAGAAAGCAATGATTACGAATAATCCGATCAAACCTTGGATGATAGCACCTCTTGCCTTCTTCTTCTTCTCTTCATCAGTAGATACTGTATATTGGATAACACCCCAGATAAAGTACACAACTGCAAGTGTAATTAATATAGGTATAATAGTAGCCAATATTTGATTTATTTTGGTAAGGATACTATCTGCATCCGCTGCCAAAACAACAAAAGGAGCAAAACCAAGCGCTGCACTAAATGCAATAAATTTCTTCATACTTTTTATCTAATTAATAATAAATAACTTAATAATACTTTTCCCTACTCCTGCCGACCGCAGACAGTAAGATTTACACTAAATGTTACACTTATATTATATCACAAAGCTATCTTATATAGGCAATACCTCTATTGTGATAACTGTGGAATAAGTGTTTTGATGCCAAATGTGTTTGTAAGGACACCAACTAGCCCCCACATACTTATCATTACAAAGAGTGTTACCAGACCCCATATCATATAATTCTTTCCCTTTTTACGCTTTTCTTCATTATCAGCATTGAGTACATATTGAATTATCCCCCAAATAAATCCAGCTGTAGCCAGAGTAAAGAGCAGTGGAACTATAGACTTTATTATTGTACAACTAGCCCAATTAAATAAATCACCTATACTTTTCTTTGGTTCTATACTCGTACATGCAGTTGCATAATCATCCGCAAAAGCGAAAAGTGGAAATAGTCCCGAAACAATAAAAAATGAAATGATTCTCTTCTTCATATATTACTTCTTTTGATTAGCTTGATCTTGTGTTTTAATCTCATCGACCGTTCCTTTAATGGCATTGGCTATTACATATGAACCTAGCAACAATGCTGACCCAATCAGTGTGTAGAGTAGTGCTTTCTTTGCTTTCCCGAGCTTTTCAGAATTACCTTGAGCGGTAACAAACAGGAAGCCACAATATATAATAGCTAGCGTTATAATCGGTATACCTACAATAAGAACAAAGTTCAAGATAGCCTCTATTAGAGATGGTATATCATTTATGCCATCGATAGGATTCTTTATGCCTGTAGTAACTTTTACACCACCAGTATTATCAGTTCCAGCTGGAGTATTATTTGTATTATCAGTTCCAGCTGGAGTTGAATTAGTGTTATTAGTTCCAGCTGGTATTATTGGAGGTGTAGATGTCGCCTCTTTTAGAGTTCTAAAGTGCTGATTGTTTGAGTATTGTTGATTATTTGAATTTGCAGAATCAGTACTATATATAACTACCGCATAATCAGTATCAGGGGTTAAATTAGAATATGATTTCTGAACAGGTTTATTAGGTAAGATAGTAAAACTTTCATCTTTATAATATCCATCTTCCCCAGAAACAGATAGAGTTACAGGAGTAGATTCTGGTCCAGAATAAGAAACCGAAAAGTTAACTGATCTAGTGCTAGGATTTATCGAGAACGAGAAAAAGTTAGCATCAGCAAAAGAATGGTTCGCCTGAACAAAAAACAGCATTATAACAAATATGGATGTGATTATTTTCTTGATATTTTTCATATAATTTTAGTATTAATAATAACTACTTTAAGAATGTTTCCCCTTTAAATCCAAGAGCAGAGAAAATTGTTTTAACTATGAGCCATGCTGCCAGAGCAAGAACATAACCTATGACAATATTTTTAATAATTTTCTTTGCTTTCGTAATCTTTTCTGAGCTACCACCTGAGAAAAGTAGCAGAGCTCCAGCATAACAAAGGGCTATAGCTGCTATAGGAGTCGCTAAGTAGAACAAGAGGAAGGTAATAACATTATTAATCAACTGCATAAAGTATTCAAAGTTACAAGGATGAGCAATAGAATAAGAATTGTGGCCTTGTGAATCAGTCGTGCTAACAACCTTGCCACAATCAGGAACTATTCCAGCCGCATAAGAAACCATAAGTGGAGAGAAGAGTATCGTGAATGCTATTATAAATGTAATTATTTTCTTATACATAAATTATTTCTTTGTTAAAAATTCAAGTTGGGTTTGAGCCTTACTAATGGCATTATCTAGGGATAATTTATTTGATATTATGTTTTGTATTAATTCAGAGAATACTGAATCACTACCTACGCTATCTGGATCAAGCCATGTTCTAGTAATAATTGCTGAATTAAAAAATGTAAATAGGTAAGGATCAGTTGGTTTATCTGCGAGTAAGGCTTTTGAAGCTGGTGGTAGTGATACAGCTATAGCGAGATTCTTTGCTGAATCCCCTGTAGTCAATATACCTGCAACACTAAAAGCTGTTGTAAGATTTGAAGATTTTTTATTTACAGCAAGTGCATATATCTTACCGTATGTTCTTTTAGTATTTGTACCTCTGGTCTGCAGAGCTTGAGTAACATCGAAGCTTAAGTTTGGATTAACTGATTGAATTTTAAATAACTCACTAGCACTACCGATATAGAAAGCGCTTTTACCACCAGTAAATGCATCTATAGAATTTGGCAATGCTCTGTTCCAAGAATATGCGGGTAGTGTCGGATTTGAGAACTCTGTAAAGAAATTAAGTACAGCTTCTATAGAAGATGTAGGTTTTGAAGAAGAATTGTCACTAAGAACAGAAGTGTAGCCTCCTTTGCCATTTGATGCAATTATAGGATTACCATTTTGAAGGAGCAGTGTCGCTAGTATATCTTTTGCGTGAGTAATATTATCAAATCTACCTAAAGCTATCATACTCTGCAATATTGTACCGTCATCTTTCTTCTTCGTAAGCTGGGAGACAAGGTTAAATAATTCATCCCAATACTGTGGTGGCTGAACTATGCCTTCATTAGAAAGAATATCTTTATTGTAATACAAGACAATAGGATCAACGACTACTGGAAAACCTATGACTCCATCATTATCAAGATACACTGATGACCCATCGATGAATGAATCTCTAAATGTTTTCTCTGGGTAACTTGCATAAGGGATTTTATATATAAAGTCAGAATCTTTCTGAACCATATCAGGAGTTATAAAAAATAAATCAGGTCCCTTACCAGTAGCAAATGCTTCTATTAGATCTTGCTGGTAGTCTGATTCCTTTTTTATAACATAACTTATAGTTAGTTCTTTGTTTGCATCTCTTGTATCATCAAAGACTTTAAATATGTTTGGGTCGTTAAAAGTACCCCAAATAACAATCTTGCCTTGTGGAGTATTTGCTTTGTTTGAAGTCCCGCCTATTTTTAATATTCCTGAGAAAATCAAAACAGCAAATACAAAGAATGCTAAAAAGATTGCGACTAAGATTGTTTGAAAATTATTCATTACAATGTAAAAATTATACCATAATGATGGTCTGGAAATGAAATTCTGCTTGATTCCTTTAAACCTCTTTTACTAAAAAGCTCACTTGCCCTATCCTCTGTGACAACATGATTACGAGCAGGACCCATACCAGAAAAAGAATCTGTCCAGTCTATTAACATAATCTTACCATTTGATTTTAAAATACGTTTAGCTTCATCAATAAGACCTATCTTATCATCAACCTGAAATAAAATATTAGACATTATGACTACATCTATGCTTTTGTCTGCAATTTTTGTCCCACCTAGTTTTTCAACATCACCCCAAATACAACTCACATTAGAAATGCCTAGATCTTTTAGATCACTTTCAAGCTTCTTAACCATATCTTTCTGAACTTCTACAGCGTAAACTTTACCCGTAGATCCAACTTTCTTACTACAAGCTTTAGAATAAAACCCAGTTCCAGCTCCTAAATCAGCAACATACATGCCTTCATGCAATGAAAGTGAAGAAACAATTTGTTCTGGGTTTGCAAACATATATCTTATTATATCATTTTTTACAAACAGGTAATAGAAGCAATACTGTCCCCTGCTCGCATTTTCATAATTGTCACACCTTGAGTCTGGCGGCCAGATGTAGGGATAGATTTAAGGTCAACACGTATAACTTGGCCTTTCTGTGAGACGGCAATTATTTCATTTTCATCACCAACAATTTTTGCAACGATAAGCTTACCAGTCTTTGGAGTTACTTTTGCAGTCTTAATACCTGATCCGCCACGCTTTTGAGTTTTATATTCTTTTATATTAGTTTTCTTTCCGAGACCATTTGAAGAAAGAGTAAGTAAGGCAAGAGTATTCTCTCCTTTTGGTACTCTATCTACTCCTATAATGAAGTCACCCTTACCTAGCTTCATAGCGCGCACTCCTCCAGCTTGGCGACCCATTTCACGTACATCTTGCTCTTTGAATCGTATAGATTGACCTAGAGTAGTTGCAAGCATCACATCATCACCTTTAACTATCGCTACCACTGCTTGCAATTCATCGTCTTTAGATAAAGATATAGCTATCAAACCACTCCTTCTTACGTCTTTGAAGCTCTCTGCTGAGACTTTCTTAACAACTCCCATCTTTGTAACCATCATCAAATGTTCAACGGTTTTCTTCACCTCTTTATCTATAGGAAGTATAGAGGTAACTTTCTCATCACCTTCGAGTGAAATGAAGTTCATTATTGATTTACCTTTTGTGGCTCTCTTACCTTCTGGAATATCATACATTTTAATCTGATAAGCTTTACCAAGATTAGTGAAGAATAGTAAGTCGCTGTGAGTGTTTGCAGAGATAAGCATAGTGACGAAGTCTTCCTCCTTTGGCTCAATATCTATGACACCGACACCTCCACGCTTCTGAGCGCGATATTCACTAGGATCTGTACGCTTTACATAGCCACCTTTTGTAAATACTAAGACTGATTCTTTCTCTGGGATTAGATCTTCTTCGTTTATAGCTTTAACCCCACCTTTTACTATTCGTGTTCTACGATCATCTGCATGCTTTTCTTTAATATCTTTCAATTCATCACTTATGACTTTAAGCATCTTCTTTGGACTTGCAAGAAGAGCTTCTAGTTCTTTTATTAATTCTTGCTTTTCTTTTAATTCAAGTTCAACATTTTTGCGCTCCAAACCTGCTAGTTTCTGAAGCTTCATTTCCAAGATAGCTGTCGCTTGTAAATCAGAGAATTTAAACTCTTTCATTAAGTTAAGCTTTGCAGTTGCAGTATCTTTTGATGAACGGATGACTGTGATAACACGATCTATATGATCTAGAGCTTTCTTTAGTCCGAGTAATATATGTTCACGTTCTTTTGCTCGACGAAGATCATACTCAGTACGACGACGGACAACTACAACACGGTGACCAATGAATTCATTGAGTAAACTCTTAAGTGATAATGTCTGTGGTACTCCGTCAACAAGAGCCACTATATTGAAGTTAAATGACTGCTCAAGCTGAGTATGTTTATATATATAGTTTAAAACTTTTTGAGGAAAGACTCCTGATTTCAAATCGATAACAATACGGATATCTTTAGTAGATTCATCTCGAAGACCTTTTACTCCTTCCAATTTCTTTTCTTGAACAAGTGCGGCGATGGCTTCAATAAGGGCAGATTTATTAACTCTATATGGAATAGAAGTAATTACAATTTGGAAAGTACCACTTTTTTGTTCAACTATTTCTGCTTCACCGCGAGTAACAACACCGCCACGACCAGTAGAGTATGCGTGCAATAAATCTGCTTGGCCATACACGATTCCCCCAATTGGAAAATCAGGACCTTTAACAAACTCCATCAGATCTTCTGTTGTTGCATCTTTGTTATCAATAAGGTGAATTGTGGCATCAATAACTTCAGATAAATTATGTGGCGGAATATTTGTCGCCATTCCAACTGCAATACCTAAAGTTCCATTTAGAAGTAAACTCGGAACAGCAGTAGGGAGAACGCTTGGTTCTTTACGTGTTTGATCATAGTTCGGACGGAAATCTACTGTCTCTTTTTCAAGATCGAGCAACAACTGAGAAGATATCTTAGCCATCTTTGCTTCCGTATAACGCATAGCTGCGGCATTGTCACCATCTATTGATCCAAAGTTACCTTGTCCGAAAATAAGTGGATAGCGATATGAGAAATCTTGAGCCATACCTACCATAGAGTCATATACGGCGACATCTCCGTGAGGGTGGTACTTACCGAGCACATCTCCGACTACTGTTGCACTTTTACGGAAGCGACCCTGATAAGTCAAGCCCATTTCATGCATAGCATATAAAATACGTCTATGTACCGGCTTTAGTCCATCACGCACGTCAGGCAAAGCACGATCAGTAATAACAGACATCGCGTAGTCGATGAACGATTCTTTCATTTCAGAACTTATATTTACTGAAACAACGTTTACATGTTCTTTTTTAATTTCTTCTTCTTTAGCCATATTATTGAGCGTTCGGGTATTCGACTGGAATTAAATCTATTTGTTTTTCTTCTGGTTGATCGTTGGCTTTCGGTTTTGAAATATTTCCAACACTAGCTGTTATATTATGGTAAGCACTTGAGATAGAGTTGGCAAAAAGTTTAAAAGGTTTGATAGTTGAATCAGCTTCAGCCAAGCTTTTAGCCTCTTTATTCTTTGAACTAAATCGATCGCTTAGACTATACATCCAAACAGAGCCAACGATTGTCATTGAAACTACTAATGATACAACTAATATTTGCTTTCGCTTTCCTTCATCTTTTGATTGTAATTTTTTTATATATGAATTCATAAAGATAAAATTATGATGATAATACTATAACATCTCCTTCACGACCCATTAAGTCTTTTGCTTTAACTGTTAGCTTATCTATAGGCGCGATCTTCTCTTGTCCGGCTTCCTTATTGAAAACTTTTAATGACTTCTCGTCGTACTCCATAGGGATAATAACCTTCGGTTCAAGTGACACGGCAATCTTGTAAGCTTCTCCTGGAGTCAGTAATTCTTCATTACCAACAGGAACAAATAATATATCTGGTGAACCTATTTGTTCACGAACACTTGCACTAAGCTTATTCTCAGAAAGACACCCTAAGAAACAAAGCGATATATTATCAATAGTCATGGAGTATATGGTATTTATATATTTCTTACCACCTATTGTGGCTTCGGTCATTATACCTTTTATAAAAATATCTTTTATCTCATAATCCCCTGGTCCATTAACTTCAAATGGAACAGTCTCTCCATGAGCAACCATATCAAAGCCATTGTAATCTGGATGGTTAGTAGTAGAAAGAGCAATAGCAGAACCGAAACGAGAAGCTTTAGCGGCAGATTTTGAGTCTTTACTAATAGGATTAAAAGCAATAACAAGATCTCCTTGCTGAATTTTAAAGAATTGCTTACCGAAATACGTTATGATCATAGGATAATTATAGCAAATATAAGCAAACAAATAAAGGCTCTAGTCCTTGCAATATACTCATATATATAGTATATTTATTAAATTATAAGCCCAGATTGAGATTAACCCTTTTTTATAACTTGGATGCAAGAATAAATAAGACCCTCGAACTGCGCCGCAATTAGAGCGGTTTTTTTAGTACAAAATTTATGAAAAAAGCAGATAAAGAAGTCGTAGATAGTATTGCCGAGAATGCCAAACTTGAACTTTCAAGTATTGGTAAAATGCTCGATAAGGCAGAGACTCCTCCACAAGCAGAAATGCTAGTTGAAGGGCCTGTTATATCAATACAGAAGTCATCAGTCTACATAGACCTTGCACCATTTGGTACCGGTATTATATATGGCCGTGAATTCATCAACGCAAAAGACATTATAAAGAAGGTTAATATCGGCGACGTCGTTAAAGCAAAAGTCGTCTCTACTGATAACGATGAAGGCTATATTGAACTTTCACTCAAAGAAGCTAAGCAAGCTCTTATTTGGAGTGAAGCTGATAAAGCAATCAAGTCTAAAATTCCACTTGAGCTTACAGTTAAGGAAGCAAACAAAGGTGGTCTTATATTAGAATGGCAAGGTATCCAAGGATTCCTTCCAGCTTCACAACTTAAAAGTGAGCACTACCCTCGCGTAGAAGATTCTGATAAAGATAAGATTCTTAAAGCTCTTAAAACTCTTGTTGGTAAGCGTATCTCTGTTGTTATGATCTCTGCTCTTCCAAAAGAAGGCAAACTTATATTCTCAGAAAAAGATAACAATCCAGAAGAGCGTCAGGAAATTATCGGTAAGTATGCAGTTGGTGATGAACTAGAGTGCACAGTTGCTGGAATCGTTGACTTCGGAGTGTTCTTAAAGATTGAAGAAGGTCTAGAAGGTCTTGTTCACATATCTGAGATTGATTGGGGTCTAGTTGAAGATCCACGTTCAATGTTCAAAGTTGGCGATACAGTGAAAGCAAAGATAATTGAAATCAAAGATGGTAAAATTTCTCTATCAATCAAAGCATTGAAGGAGAACCCATGGAATGAATTCGAAAATACACTTAAGAAAGGAGATATTATCTCTGGTGTAGTCATCAAGTTCAACAAGCATGGGGCTCTTGTATCTATCAAGCAAGGTGTTGCAGGACTCGTCCACAACTCAAGCTTTGGATCTGAGGAGAAGTTAAAGAAAGCACTTGAAATGGGTAAAACTTACGATTTCCAAGTTACTCTCTTTGAACCAAAAGATCAGCGTATGACTCTTGTCTACCTAGAAGATGGTAAGAAAGCCGAAGAATCTAAATAATTCTCCACTAAAAAATCCCTCACTCGAGGGATTTTTTAATTATAAATACTCATTGCTTTGTCTTTGCCACCATCTGCAATGGTGGTAAGGATTTCAGTTATTTGTTTTGCTTGTTTCTTGAGAGTTTTCAATTCATCTTCTTTAAATGATCCTAATAGGAATTTCAGCACGGCGGCTTCCCCGCTTGGCTTCTTAAGCTTACCAGTTGGCGTATGCGGTGATACACCGATACGTATACGAACAAATTCTTTTGATTTCACTTTTTTAATTATTGATTCGAGTCCATTATGTCCACCACTTGAGCGGTTGAAAGAAATTTTCAAACTTCCAACTGGTATATCGAGGTCATCATATATAACTACAAGATTTTTTAATTTCTTTTTATCATCGATCACTTTCATTACTGCTTGTCCTGAATTATTCATAAAAGTTTCAGGTAGCATAAAGTCAAATTTCTCTCCATCAACTTCGCCTTTAGTTCGAAGTGATTTTGTTTTCATATCATTCTTCCAATCTGCGAAATCATTTGCCTTTGCAATGTACTCTAAAATAATTCGCCCAGCATTGTGGCGAGTTTTTTCATATTCTTTTCCAGGATTTCCAAGTCCGACGATTAACATACTGCCAATTATATCATAGTTTTGAGTAAAATTTTTTAATAAAAAATTTTACTAGCAGGACACACAAAATTCTATTCTGTCAATGGTATTTGTATGTTAAAATAATGCCTATATGGAAAACAACACTGAAAAAAATGACAATCAACCTAAAGTCGAGAACGTTCCTGTTTTAAAATCAAAAGCCCGAAGATACACAGAGAGTGCTTGGGATCTAGTTAAATTCGCAGCAATTGCACTTGCGATAGTTATTCCTGTCAGAATGTTTATAGCTCAACCATTCGTAGTCAGTGGTGATTCTATGTTCCCTACTTTCCACAACGGTCAGTATCTAATAGTAGATGAAATATCCTACATACTTAAAGGCCCACACCGAGGTGATGTTGTTATCTTCCGTTATCCGAACGATACAACTCGATTCTTCATCAAGCGTATCATTGGCTTACCAAATGAAAAGATAGATATTAAAAATGGTGTTGTTACTATCACTAATGCGGAGAATCCAAAAGGTTTCACTCTTGATGAGCCATACATAGACGAAAAGTTCTCATCTACAGATAGTTATACAACTGGCCCGGATGAATTCTTTGTTATGGGTGATAATCGTAATCGTAGTTCTGATTCTCGAGTTTGGGGACTACTCCCTCGTAAACTTATGGTTGGAAGAGCTTATTTAAGACTATTACCATTTAGCGACATAGGATACCTCCCAGGTGCATATGTCGAAGCAAAATAACATGAGTACAGAAAAGAAAAAGAATAATAAGGAACCCATGGCATCAGTAAAAGGAATGAGGGATATTCTAGACGAGCAATACTACCAATTTCAAGGATTTTTCGAGAAGGCTCAAGAAATCGCAGTTTACTACGGCTTCCGACCAATTGAAACTCCAATCCTAGAACATGAAAGTACTTTTACGACAGCAATAGGTGTAGGTACTGATGCAATAGATAAAGAGATGTACACCCTAAAGACAAAGGGCGGCGATCATCTAGCGATGCGTCCAGAGAACACTGCTGGTGTTATGCGCTCATATATAGAGAATGGTATGCAATCTCTACCTCAACCTGTAATGATGTACTACTACGGTCCTTTCTTCCGCCACGATAAACCACAACGCGGAAGATACCGACAGTTCTACCAGTTCGGACTTGAATCTATCGGAAGCGAGAAGAGTATAATAGACGCACTTATTATAAAGACAACTCTTGCAATCCTTGAAGAAGCTGGGGCGACAAACTTATATGTAAATATAAATTCAATCGGTGATAAGGAATGTAGAAATTCTTATATTAAAGAACTTACTAATTATTATAAGAAGCATCTTTCGAGTCTTCCACCTGTTGATCGTGAACGCCTAAAAACAAATCCGCTTAGAATCCTTGATTCAAAAGAAGAGAAAACAATAGAGATCAATGCAGGGGCTCCTGATTCTATATCTTTCCTATGTACTGCATGCAAGAAACACTTCAAGGAAGTCCTAGAATACCTAGAGCAAATGGAAGTACCTTATACAATTAACAAGAATCTAGTTCGGGGTCTTTCATATTACACAAGGACCGTATTTGAGATTATAGAAGAAGCAGGGGGTGAAGAAGGTGCTCCCCTTACAATTGCTGGTGGTGGCCGTTATGACTACCTAGGTAAGCAACTAGGGGCAAAGAAGGAAATCCCAGCTATGGGAGTCAGTATCGGAGTTGATAGAGTTGTGGAATCGACTTGGTATAAAAAGCTCTGCCCTCGAATACTAAAGAAGCCGAAAATTTACTTCATACAGCTTGGCTTTGATGCAAAGTTAAAATCTCTTGGAGTTATAGAGATATTAAGAAAAGGTAAAGTTCCTATAGCTCAATCAATCTCTAAAGATAACCTAGGAGTGCAACTTGCAGTCGCTGAAAAGTTAGGCATGAAGTACGCGATAATATTCGGACAAAAAGAAGCTATGGATAATACTGTAATATTCCGTGATATGAGTAATCGTTCTCAAGAGACAATAAAGTTACCAAAGCTTCTTGATTATATAAAAGAACTTAAATAGTTATGATTAAAATTGTTCAAAATGGCAATCCTGTACTACGCAAAGTAGCCAAAGAGGTACCACTTTCACATATCACAAAACCAAAAATCCAGAAAGTTATTAATGATATGAAGGCTGCCTTACACTCTCAAGACGATGGTGTGGCTATAGCTGCACCACAGATCGGAGAATCCTATAGGATCTTCGTAGTATCAGGTAGAATATTTGAAGACGATTTCATAAGAGGTAAAGCTCCTACTGAAAAAACAAAGAAAAATCATAAAGATTTAGTGTTTATTAATCCAGTATTCAAAAAAATATCGAAAGATAGAAAGTTGATGGCCGAAGGTTGCCTTTCAGTAAGACCACTCTACGGGAAAGTTCGTCGTGCGACTAAGGCGACAATGGAAGCATACAATGAAGAAGGAGAAAAATTTGAAAAACAAGCTTCAGGTTTACTCGCTCATATATTTCAACACGAGACTGATCATCTATACGGTATACTATTCATAGACAAAGCTCGCGATGTACATGAATCTACTTCAGAAGTAGAATACAATTAGTATGGATAAAAAAGAATTAAAATTCGCATTCTTTGGGACCCCAGAAGTTGCCTCAAAAACTTTGGATTTTTTATTTGGGTCTGGATATACACCAAAAGTTATTATTACATCACCTGACAGAAGAGCAGGTCGTGGAATGCACTTATTATCAACTCCTGTTAGTTTATGGGCAGATGAACACAAAATTCTATGTCTAAAACCAGAGAAAATAGATAATGATTTTATTGAGAAATTAAAAGACTTAGGAATTGAGCTTTCGATAGTTGTAGCTTATGGAAAAATTCTACCAGAAGAATTAATAAAATCACCAGAACTAGGAACTATTAACATTCATTATTCTCTATTACCAAAATACAGAGGAGCATCCCCACTTGAACAAGCTCTCCTAAACGGCGATTTAATAACTGGTATAACAATCCAGCAAATGGAATTCAAACTCGATAGTGGAGCAATTATAGCTCAGGAAGAGATTAATATAAATATCGATGATACCAAAGAAGAACTCCGAGAAAAACTTATCAACCTAGGTGCTGAAAAGTTAGTAGAAGTAATTCCAGATATCCAAAATGGAATAACAAAACCAAAATATCAAGATGAAAATCTTGCTTCACATTGCTCAAAAATAAAGAAGGAGGATGGAGAAATTGATCCAAGTGGTAATGCAATTACTAACTATAATAAGTACCGAGCATTCTTCGGATGGCCAGGTGTATTCTTCTTTAAAAACAATAAGAGAGTGAAAATTATAAAAGCTCGATATGAAAACAACTCATTCATAATAGAAAGAGTTGTTCCAGAAGGTAAGAAAGAGACGTCCTACAAAGAATTTCTAAATTCTAATACTTCGATGTAAAAGGATTCCTTTTTGAAATACCCTTCATCATTTTCTTAACACTTTTTGCTCCCCTTTTATATAATGTTTGTTTCTTATCTTTATTTTCAGTTATTCTTCTAACTAGTTCATCTTTAGCAGTATCTATAGCGGCATATAAATCAGAAGCAGATGATTCCGTGAAAAACTTCTGTCCATTTATTTCGATATCGAACTCGGCTTTGTAGACTTCACCTTTATTATGATGATTTGTTGTCTTACCTACTTCTACCTGACCATTAGTATCTTTATTTTTAGCAAATTTATTGATAGATGAAAGGCGTTTATTAACATAATCAGTTATGGCGGGAGTTAGTTCAATGTTTGTAGATTTTATATTTATCATAATATTTAGAAGTTAACTGGTAATACCTACATTATAACAGAAATCTCATA
>JBDHUP010000004.1:0-79693 GCA_039809245.1 Minisyncoccia bacterium
AATGGCGACAAGACTATCGTTCTGGAAGTTGAGCAACACATCGGGGGCAATGTCCTACGAAGCGTGGCGATGGATACGACAGATGGGCTTGCACGAGGAATGGAAGTCACTGATACTGGCGCTCCAATCTCAGTACCAGTCGGTACAGACACACTCGGACGCATATTCAACGTCCTAGGTGACGTTATTGACGACGGCGCAGAAGTTACGACGAAAGATCGCTCTTCTATTCACCGTGAAGCACCTAGCTTCGTCGAACAAGCGACAAAAGTTGAGATTCTAGAAACTGGTATCAAGGTTATCGATCTTATCTGTCCAGTGCTAAAAGGAGGAAAGGTTGGACTATTCGGAGGAGCAGGAGTAGGAAAGACTGTGGTCATCCAAGAGCTTATCCACAACATCGCTTCAAACCACGGAGGATACTCAGTATTCGCAGGAGTTGGTGAGCGTACTCGTGAAGGAAACGACCTCTACCATGAAATGAAAGAGTCAGGTGTGCTTCCGAAAGTTGCCATGGTCTTCGGACAGATGAATGAGCCACCAGGAGCTCGTCTTCGTGTAGCTCTATCTGGTCTTACTATGGCGGAGCACTTCCGCGACAAAGAGGGTAAAGACGTGCTTTTCTTTATAGACAACATCTTCCGTTTCACTCAAGCCGGCTCTGAGGTGTCAGCGCTCCTAGGGCGTATTCCATCTGCTGTGGGTTATCAGCCGACACTAGCAACAGAAATGGGAAACTTACAAGAACGTATCACTTCAACTGATAAAGGTTCAGTGACTTCTGTGCAAGCTGTATACGTGCCAGCCGATGACCTTACTGACCCAGCCCCAGCAACTACATTCTCTCACTTGGATTCTACAGTGGTGCTAAACCGTTCACTTTCTGAAATTGGTATTTATCCTGCAGTTGATCCATTAGACTCATCTTCAACAATTCTTGACCCACATATCGTAGGTAAAGAACACTATGAAGTCGCTCGTGAAGTTCAGCGTGTCCTTCAGCGCTACAAGGATTTGCAAGACATCATTGCGATCTTGGGTATGGAAGAACTCTCAGATGAAGATCGCGATCTAGTTGCTCGCGCTCGTAAGATCCAGAAGTTCCTTTCACAGCCATTCTTCGTAGCTGAGCAATTCACAGGTACTCCAGGACAATACGTCCCACTATCTGAGACTATTCGTTCATTCCGTGAGATACTAGATGGTAAGCATGATAGTAAACCAGAAAATGAGTTCTATATGAAGGGAGCAATATAAAAAGTAAAAATGTCAAAACAATTAAAATTAAAAATAGTCACGCCAGAGAAACTCATCTTAGAAGAGATGGTTGATCAAGTTGTCCTTCCTAGTACAGAAGGGGAGCTTACTATTCTCCCAGACCATATCCCTATGATTGCTGGTCTTGCCTCAGGCGATGTTGTCGCCTTTACAGGTGGTGAGCATGTGCCTATGGCTGTCTCTGGTGGATTTATAGAAGTGAAAAATATCGAAGGCAAAACCGAAGTCGCAATACTTGCTGACTTTGCCGAGCATGTCGCTGACATTACCGATGAAGCTATCAAGCAAGCTGAAGCAAAAGCTGAAGAACTCAAGAAGCAAGCTGATAATAAGGAAGTCGTAGACTTCGAGCACTTCGCTGCCGAACTTGAACGCTCTCTAACTCGTGTGAAAATCGCCGACAAATGGCGCACTCGCAAATACAGGAAATAATAAAAGGGCGAGGAAAAATCCCCACCCTTTCTTCTTTAACCCTTAAAATAACCAAAACATGTCATTTTCACCTATAAACGTCTCGTCGATGTTTAATTATTTGTTTTACCTCTCTGTAATTTTTTGACACCACTGCAAAATAAAAAACGATATTCAAACTTATCCAAATAATCGATAATTCTTTTGGAAACATAAAGTAGAGGGCAATTACATAAATTGTACAGGCCCACCAACCAATGTTTTTTATAAATTTGTTTGTTTTGTCATCTTTTATTTTTAGCAAGATAAAAACTTGCATTAAAAGCACAATTACAGAACAAATTAATGCATTTATTATTTCGTCTAAAAAAATGTAGTAAATACATCTAGCCCAAACCAGCAATATCAATATCACAGCAAGCGGAGCAAGGATGTTTTCAGTTGTTATTATCAGAGGAACATCATTGTTCCGAAATTTTCTTTTCATAAGCTATTAAATTTTTAGGGTTCACAATTACCATTACTATATCATAATTTACTAAACTGTCAATTAAAAAATCCTTCAAAATAAGGTATATTAATAAATATGCAACAGAAGCATACAATCCTACTTTTCTATAAATATGTGCACATAGACGATCCTAAAGCCACCAGAGACGAGCAATTTGCCTTGCTTAAGCGCCTTGATATGAAAGGCCGTATGATCATAGCCCACGAAGGTATAAATGGCACATTTGAAGGCATAGATGAGGCATGTCGTGAGTATATGAATATTATGAAAGCAGATACTAGATTCGCTGATATTCACTGGAAGATAAGTGAAGGAACAGAGGATGGCACAGCCTTTCCACGCCTCTCAGTAAAAGTCCGTAAAGAAATAGTTTCTCTACACTTAGGTGATGAAGCCGATATAGATCCGAATCAAATAACAGGTAACCACCTTTCACCAGACGAACTTCGTAAATGGTACGAAGAAGGTAAAGAGTTCCACATAGTAGATATGAGGAATGACTACGAGCTTCGAGTTGGTAAATTTGAAGGCACGGTATTCCCAGATTTAAATAATTTCCGTGATCTAAAAAAGAATTTAAAAAAGATTGAAGATTTAAAAGATAAGACAGTGCTCACAGTATGTACTGGTGGGGTTCGGTGTGAGAAAGCATCAGGACTCCTTGTCCGTGAAGGATTTAAAGACGTCCACCAACTCGATGGCGGAATAGTCAGCTATATGGAGAAATACCCAAGTAAAGATTTCAAAGGCTCTCTTTATGTCTTCGACAAACGCATAGTTATAAATTTCGATGATCCAGACAAGCATGAGATCATAGGCCACTGCAGTAAATGTCAAAAGCCAAGTGAGCACTATGTGAACTGTTCCAATCTTATGTGTCATGATCACTTCATCTGTTGTGAAGATTGCTTAAAGACAAGCGCTGAGCAGCACCCTCCATACGGCGAAGCATATTGTAATACTTGGTGTATAATTAAATGGAAGTGGTATCAATTTAAAAAGAGTATTAAGATGCGTTTAGTAAGTAAATAATTATTAATTAAAATAAAATCATATGGATCCAATAAATCAAACAGGTCAGACAAGTGGAGGTTCAAACAAAACTTTATATATCATTATTGGTATTTTAGTAGTTTTACTTATCGGTGGTTACTTTATGCGTGGGAATTATGGAATGATGCGCGGAGCAAATGGCGTAGATGTAGATCGTAATTTAGATGGCTCTACAACTTACAAAAGCGACTATGGCACAGTGACAAGTGGTGGGAATAAACCACCAGCTGGTTGGCCTTCAGATGCTCCTATTTATCCAGGCGCTAGTATTTCACAATCAATCTCAGCTAATTCACAAATCGTTGGCACAGAAGATAGTTTGCTTGTTAATTTAACTACTTCAGATAGTGTACAAATGGTAACAGATTATTACAGAAAAGAATTAGTTAAAGAGGGTTGGAATATTTATGATGCAATGAGTAAAGGAGCTCTATTGTTTGCAACAAAAGACAATAGAATGATAAGCGTTACGACTAATGCTTTAAAGGGTGGGGACACTATGGTAATAATATCTACCGGCATTACTCCTGAATCTATGCAGAAATCTCTGGATGCTATATCTGCAGCACAAAAAAAGTAAATATAATTGATGTTTTATAGGATATATTAGTTATCCACAGGGATTTGCTTGACTGTGAACGCTCGTTCACATATACTGTTTATATAAGTAATTAGTAGTAATTATCAATATTTATATGAACAGAGAACAATACATAAAAATAATAGAGAGAGAGTTACAAGCTCTAAATAAGAGAATCGACATGAAGATTCTCCAAGGTGTCGAATACAAGAAGGAAGCTCGTGATCATAAAATCCTTCAGAAGAAAATGCTTCAGCATTCTCGCAAAGGATTCTTCAGTAAGCTTTCTTTCGCTGTTCCTCAATTTCTGATATTCTTTTAATATATGTATAACGATTACAAAACTAAACTCCAATCTTTCTACAATAGAGAGAATCGCATGCCTACTTATACCGAGATGATGAGCTTATTCGGATTCAAATCCAAAAATGCCGTTGCAAGACTAGTCGACAAGTTCATCGATGCTGGCCTAGTAGCTAAAGATCATTTGGGTAGACTTATCGCAAGTGAATCTTTTGATAGTATTCCATTACTAGGATCTGTGAAGGCTGGCTTTCCTGCAGACGTTTCTGAAGAACTACACGACACAGTAAATCTCGATGACTTTCTGGTGACCAAGAAAGAGAATACTTTTATGCTCGAAGTCGATGGTGATTCTATGATAGAGGCGCATATTGCAGATGGCGATATGGTTCTAGTAGAGAAAACAAATAAAGCTAAAGATGGCGACATAGTTATCGCTGATGTTGATGGAGAGTTTACTATGAAGTACTTCAGAAAAGATGGAGAGAAAGTTTGGCTTGAACCAGCGAATAAAGACTTCAAGAATATTTATCCTACTACTTACCTTACTATCACCGCCGTTGTAAAAGCCGTCATTCGCAAGTACTAATGTTATAATAGATTATGACTCAAGCGCAGGCACTTGCCATTATGAAGACTGGGGTGAATGTCTATCTTACTGGTTCAGCTGGAAGTGGGAAAACATATCTCTTAAATCAATATATATCTTATTTACAGAGCCACGATATACCTGTGGCTATTACTGCATCTACGGGCATAGCTGCTACTCATATGAATGGTATGACTATCCACGGCTGGGCTGGCATAGGTATTAAGGATACTATGGATGAACACGATCTAGAGCTCTTAGAAGGTAAACAGTACTTATGGAAGCGCTTCGAGAACGCTCGAGTGCTTATTATAGATGAGATATCTATGCTCCACGCACACAGACTAGACATGGTTGAGAGAGTTTGCCGTAGATTTAAAAGAAGCGATAAACCATTTGGTGGATTACAAGTTATACTCTCTGGAGATTTCTTCCAATTACCACCTATTAATCGTTCAAACGAAGAAGATTTGAAAGATATGGTTCTTTATAGTGAAGCATGGAGAATAATGAACCCTGCTATTTGCTATCTAACAGAACAACACCGCCAAGAAGATGAAACACTTACCACTATCTTAAACGCTATTCGCGATAACTCTGTAGACGTGCTCCATTACGAACATTTAGAGAAAAGATTAAATGCACAGTTAGATAAAGGCATCCGACCTACCAAACTCTATACACACAATGCCAACGTAGATAGTGAGAACAGTACTGAGCTTGCGACTATCTCAAGTGAAGAGAAAGTCTATCGTATGACCTCTAAAGGACCTGAGGTTCTTGTCGATATCTTAAAGAAAAGTTGTCTTGCTCATGAAGAACTCCGATTGAAAGTCGGAGCTGAAGTTATGTGTATTAAGAATAACTTTGAGGCAGGATATGTAAATGGAACTCGAGGTAAAGTTATCGCATTCCTTGATTCTGATAACACTCCCATTATAGAACTCTATAATGGTAAAACTATCTATGCCACACCAGAGACTTGGGCTATAGAAGAGAATGGCAAAGAGAAAGCCACTATAAGTCAACTACCCATACGCTTAGCCTGGGCTATAACTATTCACAAGAGTCAAGGAATATCGCTAGATAATGCAGAAATAGACCTTTCGCACACATTTGCCTATGGTATGGGATATGTAGCTCTTTCACGTGTCAGAACCTTAGAAGGGATACGCCTAGTAGGTTTTCATCCTGATTCACTGAAAGTAGATCCAAAAGTACTGGAGTTCGACCAAGACCTTCGTAATGAAAGTGTTCAGAACGAAATTATGTTTGGTAAGTTAAAGAAAGCTGAACAAGAGAAGCTTGAACGTGCCTTTATTATAAATATGGGAGGTAATCTAGAAACTGGAACTAAAAAGAAAGAATCTCAAATAAAAGTATCAACCGTTATGATTACTAAAGAACTTTTAGATAAAGGTATGAATGTGGCAAAGATTGCAAAAGAGCGAGGACTTACAAAAGGAACAATAACTCACCATATAGAGCAAATATTAGAACAATACCCAGAAACAAATATTGATCATATAAAACCAAAACAGAAAGATATTGATTTAGTAAAAAAAATAAATGACACACTAGAAGGAGAAGAAGTGGGAAAGTTGAATCCTATTAAATCTATACTTGATAAAAAAGGTCATAAATTAACATTTGAAGATATCAGATTAGCGAAATTATTTATATGAAGAAATTAAGCATGTTCACAGAAAGAGTTCTAAATATAGTTTCAGGTATTCCAAAAGGTAAAACTATGACTTATAAAGAAGTTGCTACGCGAGCAGGTAGTCCCGGTGCCGCACGTGCGGTGGGATTTATTATGAAGGCCAATTACAGACCTAGTGTACCATGCCACCGAGTCATACGAAGCGATGGGAAAATAGGGAATTATAACCGTGGTGGTCCAAGCGAGAAATATAAAAAGCTTAGAAAAGAAGGTGCTATTAAGTAATGTATATACATTTAAAGGTTACAACCGGAGCTAAGAAAGAAGATTTTAAACAAAAAGATAAAGATCACTTTATAGTGTCTGTTCGTGAACCTGCAGAACGTAATCTTGCAAACACACGTATATTAGAGATGGTATCCTTACATTTTAACGTCCCTAAATCATATGTTCGTATTATTAACGGCCACCATAGTCCAACTAAACTTTTATCTATAAAAGATGAAGTGTAGTGATTGCAAAAGCCCACACAGGTGTGTAGGCTTTTGCAGAATTATGAATGTACAAACTCATAAGAGTAGAGCTGATCAATAGCCAGTTACTCTTACGGTTCATATGACGTTTGGTATTTACTTATCTTACGAAATTTATTTTTAAAATATATAAAATAAATTATGTCAATGATATAATTAAAATTAATAATGAAAAATAAAGAATACAAAATTAAAGCAAAAGTATGGCGATGGCCTGGTGATATAGGATGGCATTTCGTAAATATAGATAAAAAGCTTTCTGAACAGATCCGCAAAATTTACCCTAAAGGCTTTGTTAAAATCAAAGCCCAGATAGAAAAAACTCTTTGGGATACATCACTATTTCCTCATAAACTCTCAGCTTCATATCTATTATCGATTAAAGCTTCAGTTCGTAAAAAGGAAGGTATTCTCGAAGGAGATGAAGTAAAAATAAAGTTCGTGATAAAATAAACTTATGATCAATAATAAAAGAAATTTAAATGGTGGATATGTTGGTCTTTTAGCACTTTTAATAGTAATAAGTATTATTATATTTTTTATAGTTAGGACTGATTTATTTACAGGGCAAAAGGGTAGTAAGACTATACTTGAACAAAGCACAGATTCCATAAACAAAGCAAAAGACGCCAAAACTCAAATAGAACTCCACACTTCAAACTCCTTAGAAGGGGAGTAAAAAATAAAATCATATATTTGACTAATATCTTAAAATAATGTAAAAAGTATCTGAAAATAATTTAAAATCACATAAAACTCAGATTATGAAAAAAGCTAGCACGTGCCGTAAACCTTCCAAAAAAGCTTCCCTGAAGCAACAGCTCAAGTTCCGTAACAAGATGGATGAACTAAATTTTAATAAAGTGCCATTCAAAGAAATTGTAATGGATATCGTGGGAAAAGAGTTAAAAAAGCCTAAAAGAGCCACATTAGAGAATGCTCTCCAGGCCCAGTACAAGTATTTGTCTACAACCGAATATTCGGTTGTCATACTTACCGGTATGATTGATGGAGTACTAAATCCAAAGGGTTCAGCTTGGGTTCACATTATTAATGAAAAGACTGATAAAAAAGTCTGGACCAGGGAGTTCTACAAAAAGAATCCTGAGGATTTAATTGACCGTTTGTGTGTATATGCTCACTTTGCTAAAAACATTTCCGATTGCCGGCCCTCCAATGCAGATTTGGTAGAAGTTACCGAGACAGAGTATGAATGGAAAGCTAAAAGAGGTAAGCATGTAGATCCTTTTGATATTGCAGACCACCTTTACGATCTTTCTGAGGAAGAAAAGGGATTTATCTTAGCTAATGAGAAAAAGCGTGATAACTACCTAAAGAGAACTGAAGACGAAGTCACCAGGCAAAGGACATTTCAAAAAAAATGGAATTAGTCCTATTTAATCTAATTTACAACATCCCACTGCTTATTATGTACGCAATGGGATGTTTTTTTATACAAAAAAGTACTCTCCATTGTTGTGGATAGCTAATTTGCCCCTGTTTTTTTGAGTGTGGTACAATTAGAGCATTATGAAAAAATATATTAATTTTGTATTTATATTATTATTAGGTTTTCTAGTTACTTCATCAGGAGTTTTCGCAGAAGATTCTACCAAGCCAGGCCTTCGTGATGATATTAGAGGAACAAGAGATGAGATAAGAGATATTAGGGAAGGTTCTCAATCAGAGCGTGAACAAATACGTAAAGATCGGTTAACTGAAGCAGAGAATCTACGTAAAGAGAATATGGATAAGATTAATTCTCTACGTGAAGAAACAAGAAGTAAGATAGAATCTGGAGAATTGAAGCCAGAAGATGCATATAAAGCTCTTAATAGTCAGTTAAAGGATCAGAGAGAGCAAACGAAAGATGAACTTAAAACTATTCGTGATAACTTTCTTTCGGCATTAAAAGACAACAAGGAAAACACTGGTGATGCTATAAAAGAAAAGAGAGATGATCTACTTCAAACTATTCAAGAAAAAAGAGATCTATTTAAAGAGGAATTTGAAGCAAAGAGAGAGGAAATGAAAAAGGAGAGAGAAGAAGCGAAAGCTAAGTTCAAAGAAAGCCTTAAAAATATAAAAGACGAATCAAAGAAACAAAGAGTTGAGAATATTACTAATAATATAGACGAATTAAACACAAAGATAACTGATAGGGCGACTGAAACAGTAAACAAAATAGAGGCAGTCTTGGTAGCGATCGAATCAAGGACAGATAAAGCTGCTGCTAATGGAACTGATGTAGCAAGTGTTCGCACCCTTATATCTAGCGCAGAACAAGCCATAGTTGATGCTCGTGCTGCAATCGTGGCTCAAGCAGGAAAAGTATATAAGGTAACAATAACTTCAGACGACACAGCAAAGACTACTCTTGAGACTACTCGTGATACATTTAAGGCTGATATTAAGGCTATGAATGATAAGGTAAGGGCAGCTCGCGATGCAGTTAAAAAAGCAGCTGAAGCTCTGAAATCTATCCCAGGAATAAATGAATTAGAAGTATCAGATGATAATTCATCAAATAATAAATCAAATGAGGTCGAAAATTCTTCAGAATCAGAAAACACTAATAACTAAATAAAATATCTATGAAAAAAATTGTAATAATAATTATCTTAGTAGTAATCGTTATCTTAGCTGGAATCGCAATTTCTAAAAATAATGCGATGAAGAAAAAGGCTGCAGAAACCCCAGTAGAGGTTCTGGATAAATCAACCCAAAATGACAGTACTACTAACATTGATTCAAATCTTGAATCAATAGATGTGAATTCAGGAGCAGATGCTGACTTCAACAGTATGGATGCTGACATAAAAGCTCTCTAATCATCTTCTATTAAGATAACAAAACCCCCTCTATAACATAGAGAGGGTTTTGTTATTATTGACATATATATACTTAGGAATATACTTAACATAAGCTCATTCAAATTCACAATTTTTCTAACTTTTTAAAATCTTTGTTATGAAAAAAATTCTTTTTACTTTTTTACTTGCTTTAATAGCAAATGTTTCTCATGCAAGTGAGATTAAAAACTATTTTTTAACGGACACAACGGCCAATATTTCTGTAGGCCCAAATCCAGCTTCTACTTACATTCAAATCTATACCATTGGTATAGACCTAAGTAATAGCATCATTCAGATAACTGATTTGAAAGGTAAGGTTTTGGTTTTTGAACCTTTTGCTTCAGGTCAAATAGACCTGAAAAGATTCAAACCGAAACTCTCTACTGGTTATTATTTTATTACAATAAGGACCGGCGTTGCCTGGAAAAAAATTGAAAAGACAATAAAAATTTTAATAGAGAAGTAACTAATATATGAAGAACAGATAAAATTTGTCATGGATGCAATATACCCATGACAAATTTTTATTTATAAAATAAGCATATTTTCTATCATTAATTGACAAAACATTATATTCATATCATAAATATGTAACTGTGGATAACTACACTAACTATAAAATTTTAGTAGGAGTATACTTATAAATGAGTCTCGTAAGTATGACGGATACAACTGTAAGGGAGTATCTTCAATAGCAATATTGATAGCGCTTGTGGGTCTCATGAAAAACGCGAACAATTTTTAATTGGTCGTGTTTTTCATTTATAGTTAGCAAATTAATGATATAATAGATAGATATGAAACCAATTATAAAAAAGAGGAATGTGAAAGCTCAAGTACCTTTAGTGGTGAAAGGCAGTAGTAAAACTGAGTTCGCCATAAAACACCGGCCTGACCTTAAACCAAAGAATAAGAGAGCGAAGTAGTTACTTGTAAATACATATGTGGTATAATTATGAGTATATTAATAGTAACCTAAATAAATTATATGGCAGTATTAAAAGCATTGTGTATGAAGTGTCGTGATGATAAAAACAAGCCAACTATGCAGGAAATGAAAAATCCTGTAATCTCAGAGAAGAATGGTAGATACTCAGCAAAAGGTCAGTGTAGTGTATGCGGAGGTAACATGTTTAAATTCATGTCCAAAGCAGACGCTGAAGCAATGAAATAAAATAATCTTCTAAGTATTAAAAACACCTTAATAATATTAAGGTGTTTTTGATTATAACATTGACTTTAATTTAATTTAGAGTATAATAATACTTAATTCTTAACCTGTTCTTTAAAAAAATTCTTTAGAGAACTACAAACCCCATCAATTGCTATGATATTCTACAGAAGTGCAAACCCCGCAAGCAATCTAAAAACTAAACTCGGCGTTGGAAACACAAGCTTCAATGTGCCATGGAAATGCTGTGACAATGAACTTGATTTGGATTTATCTATTATAGATAAAAATCCAGAAACAGAAACATTGGACGGTAATCCACTTACTTCTTCAATGAAAAAATTATTGATCAAACACAGAAGTGAAGATGATCTTAATTTAAACCACATTCCTGATTCATCAGATTTTTGGTACCCGTTGGAAGCCACAGAAGAAGTAGAGAAGGCTTTAATTGTAAAAAAGTTAAATGAAGAAGCAAGTGACCAGCCGGTACCGGTTGAACAAAAAAAAGAGTTGTATTATTATTCTGTTTGTAACGGAGCTATATCTATAGCTCCATCCGGTTTACCAGCTGGTTGTAAAAAGACCAGCGGTTATGATGGTAATGATTATAATGATCATACCTCTGAGTTACTGACTATATGTCAAAAACATCGTAATCGCTTCTTTTACGCAACGAAAAAAGCAACTGCTTAAAAAAAATTGTATGCAATGCATACACAAAATCCCAACCTTTACAGGCTGGGATTTTTTAATATCAATCTATAGTTTCTTTTTTCTCTTTGCAGCAAGAGCTGTTAGTCTTTCTTTCTTTATCGCTAGACGTTTCTTTGTCTTTCGAGAATGAATTGACTTCGGCTTTATGCCAAGGTTAGTACTTCTTTTTGCCATATGTATGGTGTCTATTATTAATAAGTATGACTATTATACTTTAATCTGTAAATATAATCCAATTTTTGTGTATAATACTAAAATGATAATATTCAGAGTATTTCAAATTAGAAAGTATATAAGAGAGGCCAAAGAAAACCCTAGTGCGCTTGCTGGTAATGAGGTTGGTGATACATTGTGGGGAATAGTGTTGGTTCCATTAGTAATCGGAATAATTGGGATAATCCTATTCTTTATAATTGGCTATACTAATTTATTTGGATTTCACCTAGGATTCTTTAAGTTTTTATTCTGGTTATCACTCATAATAGGTCTAATAGTGTTTTCAGTTATTAGAAGTCTGATCAAATCTGTATCAAGATCTACAACTATACATACTAAAAGTATTATCAAAACATTAGATTTAGAAAATAATAACGATAAATTTATATAATATATGGATATACTCGCACACATGTTATGGGCCAACTATGGAGCAAGAGCTGGTAATAAAAAACTAGAAAAGAAGAAAAAACCTCTGATAAATTTAACGTGGGTTACATTTTGGGGAGTTTTCCCAGATCTATTTGCATTTGGTATTCCTATGATCTTGGCTATACCTACAATAATTACAAACGGTTTTACTCTAGATAGACATCATTTTGGTATATCAGCAACACTATATCAATATAGCCATAGTCTTGTTATCTGGGCCGTTGTATTCTCTATTGTTTGGATAATATCTAAAAGACCAAGACTTGAGTTACTTGGTTGGGCTTTGCATATACTAATCGATATTCCTTCGCATGCAGCATCCTTTTACCCTACACCTTTCTTATTCCCAATATCCGAGTATAAATTCTTGCACGGAGTTTCATGGGGAAACAAATGGTATATGATTATAAATTATTCACTTTTATTATTAGTTTCATTATATTTTTTCACCAGAAAAAAGACGAGACCCGATGAGCAGAAATAAAAAAGTTGTTGTAAATGATAAATTTCAACGAAAATATTCTTATATATTAAGTGCACCAATTGGTAAAGAATTTGATCCAGAATTTAAACCAGACTTAACCCCAAAACAAATGCTAGAACTTGGAGTTTTTGATGGATTCTATGTAGATAATAGTTACTTAAAAGAATTTCCTAAAAGTTGGTTTATTAAAGCGAAACTAGCAAAAGATAAGCCGGATCCAGAACTTAACTATTTTAAAATTCATGCTAGTCAGCCACTGTCCGTTTGGAAAAAGAACGGTTGGATATATAAAGATGACCCTAGAGGTTGGTTCCAGTGGTATTGTAGATACTACATGGGTCGTCGTATACCAAAGGAGGATAAGCGCCAAATAAAGCGCTGGAAGGCTATAAGACGCCACATAGGACAAATAGTAGCTAACTGTAGGCCTCAGGATATAAACTGCCGTCCTCGCCAACGCCAAGCCTTATTACATTGGGCATATGACACCAGAAAAATATAAATTATTTCTTCGGGAAAATCGAATCGATCAATAAATCTTTATTAGTGTGTTTTTCAGCTGAGTAGGGAATTATTAAATGATTACCGGCAATTTTCTTAATTTCATTTAGACACTTCTGTTTTTCGCTTAGGTTAAGCTTATCAATTTTGTTTACTACGATAATTATATCTTTATCATGATTAATTAATGCATCATACATTTCCAAATCTTTATCAGTCATACCTGTACGCCCGTCGATAATAAGCACAACTTTATACTGAGGAATACCTGATTCAAATAAGTACCAACGAATACGGTCAGTTATTAATTCCTTCGCATCAAAAGATCCTCTAGCATATCCATAACCTGGTAAGTCTACTAAATAAAACTTATTATTTAGTATGAATAAATTTATCTCTTGAGTACGGCCGGCGGTAGAACTTGATCGTGCTAATTTTTTATTATTGGTAATGGAGTTAATAACACTAGATTTACCAACGTTTGAGCGCCCAATAAAGGCCACTTGGGGTAGGTCGTCATTAACCATATTTTCACTATTTGTCACTCCTCGGACAAAATCTGCAGACGTAATCTTCATAGAATGATTATATCAGATAATGTAGTTAATAGTGATTGTATTAATTTAGAATGCTATAATGTTTAAATGAAGTTAATTACTAAAAATAAAGCAGTAATCCTAGCCTTCTTGATCTTAGCGATTTTAATATTTTACAGTTATAAGATAGAAAAAAACAAAAGGGATAAATTTGAAACACTAAATAGAAACATAGCCAGCCTTGCTGAAACAACACCATCAAGAATAAATCAATCCGTTGTTACTTTGCCAGAGGGGAATATTCTTATCGGTTTGAAAGATGGTTATGCTACTTACACACCACTAAGTAAAGGTAAGGGGGAAGTTAAAATTTTTGATAGTTTAGTTAAAACCCATATGCTAAGAGGTGTCTACAAAGAAACTTCCCCTAGACTCGACGCCTTAGTTCCTATGTCAGTAACTGGTGATTCGTATGATAATGGTTCATTATACATAGTCCTGTTCCAAGATAGGGGAAACGCTGCAATTGAAAAATCTCACGCAAGACTAGGAGGAATCGATGTTTCCGTAGAAAGTATAATAACATTACCAACAGATGGTAAAATTGATAAAGAAGAGTATCAAGTATCTATAAAGTATCTACAGAAGGGAATAGAAAAGGAGTTAATTATACCTGTAATAGACGGACGTTTTTACCCAGACGGAGCAACATCTAGATAGAAAAAGCTATTAATTTTATGATATAATATTCTCATATGAAACAAGAAAGATTGGAAGCTCTAACAGATAGTATCTTTGCTATTGTTATGACCATTTTGGTTTTCGAGATAAGGGTACCAGACACATTAAGATATGTCACAGATCAAACGCTTGCAAATGCAGTATTTGCTATTTATCCATTGTTCTTTAGTTATCTTTTAAGTTTTTCACTTTTATTTACATACTGGAGAGCTCATCATTACATAGTTTCTGCTCTTGCAAAAAATGTAGATATACGCCTGTCTAACCTTAGTGCTTTATTTTTTTTCTTTGTCGGACTCGTCCCATTCTCAGCTCACTTGTTAGGAGTATATAGTCACACTAAATTTGCAATAGCTTTATTTGGTATCAATATAATACTTATAGGTATGTCACTATGGATAATGAGAAGATATGTTATTAAATCTGCATCTATTGAAAATGCTCCTTTTACAAAAACAGAAAATGAACATGCCAATATGCGCATATTATTACCAGTAGTAGCAGCAATCATTGCCATTGCCGTTTCATTCTTCCATAAAGAGATAGCTTTAATATTCTTCACAATCGCAATTATATTTAACTTATCACGAAGAAGTACTAGATATATGTTTAATATAATAAACGCATTTCGTTAATATAAACATATAAAAATGAAAAAAATACTAATTATAATTCTCATAGTTGTTATTGCTGTATTCATTGGGAGTAAGCTTATTCCAAATAGTAAAAATATTAATACTCCAATACAAGAAGAAGGTAATAATGTATCAAAAGAAATAGATACCCCAATAAAAGAACAACCAGTAGCATGTACCATGGATGCAAAAGAGTGTCCTGATGGATCTTATGTGGAAAGAGTTGGACCTAAGTGCGAGTTTGCTATGTGTCCAACTCCTACAACTAACTCAACGACAGCATCAATAAACCAATCTATATTTAATAATGGTGTATATATAAAACCTCTTGAAGTCCTAGAGGATAGTAGATGTCCTACAGGTGCAAACTGTATATGGGTGGGCACAGTAAAAATTAGAGCTAAATTATCGACAAATGATATTAGTCAAGAAATAATTTTAACACTCAATGAACCTTCATCTTTTGAAAATAAAAAAGTAACTCTAATAGGAGTTAGTCCAGAGTCAAATGGTAAACTGAAACCTTCAGATTATAAATTTACATTCTCTGTGAAGTAAATACTATCTTTTCTTCTCTCGCCAATCGTACTCTTCCTCTTCATCATCATTCTTATCTATAATAGGAGTACCACACTGAGCACAATGCGTATCATATGAGCGCAAGCCACAACGAGGACATACTGGGTCACTTTTTTCTGTTTGTTCTATTTCTTCTTCCATAGACAACTATTATACTATACTTTTATTTTTACAAAAATGTTATAATCTTCTCATTATTAGTAAACATTTTCTAAAATATCTATGGCAAAAGGAATGGGTGCGAGAAAAGAAAAGAAAAAACCAAAAGCTGCAAAGAAAAAGTAGCAAACAAAAATCCCCACATTGCTGTGGGGATTTTTGTTTGCGTGTATTATGCGCGTTGTACGTTTACAGCACTAGGTCCCTTTGCAGTTTCCTCAGTGTCAAAAGTAACAGCATCACCTTCACGTAGTTCGTCGAACTGAACGTTTACAAGAGAATTACTGTGGAAGAATAAATCCTTCGCAAGTCCTTCTGCTGTGATGAAACCGAAACCTTTATCAGTAAGCTTTTTTATTGAGCCAGTCATGATTTTGATTAAGATAAATGATAAATATAAATAAGATAAATGTTCGAAAGTCGACTCTTCTAGAAGATACCCCTTATGCCCACTATAGTACAATTTCTTGAATTTTTTGTCAATAGATTTATTTTAAAATGACTATAAATATTGACAAAATAAGCTACAAATGCTATTCTATACTCGTTGAAATACTCCGAAGTTACGTGTATATAAGTGTTTCAATTCATTGCACCAACTAGGCGCAATTATTTATTTTTGAAACACGTAAAACATAATATTATGCCAACTTATAGCAAACAAGCTCCAAAACGGAGCTCATATTCATCTGGTTCAAAGCAAGCCCCTAGAGGCCATTTTGGCGGTTCTAAGAGCCCATTTCCACCGTCTAAAGCTTCCTCATCACGACCAGCTTTCAGGACAGGGAATAAGCCATCCTTCGGGAGAGGTCGCCCATCAGGAGGAAATAATAGAAAGAGGAAAGGTAATTCATTTGAGCGTATTGATGTATCTAGATTTATTAGTAAAGCAACAATTGTTGAGAAAGAAGAGATATATCTCCCAACTCATACATTCAGTGATTTTGCTATTGATGAGCGTTTAAAAACAGCTATCGCTAATAAGCAATATATTTATCCAAGTCCAATTCAGGATAAGGCTATACCACATGCTCTTCTTGGGCGTGATATTTTGGGTATTGCAAACACTGGTACAGGTAAGACTGCTGCTTTCTTAATACCTATTATTAATAAAATTCTAAAGAATCCTAAGGAGACTGCTATTATTATAGCCCCAACTCGAGAACTTGCACTTCAGATTGATAAAGAGTTTATAGAGTTCACACGTGGTATGAAAATGTGGTCAGTAGGGTGTGTAGGAGGAGCGCCGATATCTGCCCAGATTAAAAATTTACGTCGTGGATGCAACATTGTTATCGGTACACCAGGAAGGTTACTAGATCTAGTAAAGCGTAAAGAGATCGATCTTTCAGATACTCGCAGTATCGTTCTAGATGAAGCTGATAGAATGCTAGATATGGGATTTATAGATGATATAACTTATCTACTTGAGAAAACTGATAAAGAACGTCAGAGTTTCTTCTTCTCTGCAACATTACCAAAACCGATTGAAACTCTTATTGGTAAATTCTCAAATGACCCAGTTCGAGTAGTTGTGAAAACTAGAGACACTTCAAAGAACGTAGAGCAAGATGTAGTTAGAGTTGCTCGGGGAGTAGATAAAATAGATGTTTTATCTGAATTACTCTCTGGTTCTGAATTTAAAAAAGTTGTAATCTTCTCTGAAATGAAACATGCTGTAGAAAAATTATCAAACGAATTAGTTAAGAGGGGATTTAAAGCAGGTTCAATTCATGGTGATAAGCGCCACAATGAACGCCAAAGAACTCTTAAACGCTTCAAGGATGATGATCTAAACATCCTAGTTGCTACAGATGTAGCTGCACGCGGACTAGATATTCCAGATGTAACTCATGTTATAAACTATGAGATACCACAAACATATGACACTTATGTCCACCGTATCGGCCGAACAGGCCGTGCAAATAAAAAAGGTATGGCTCTAACATTTGTGAATTCATAATTAAAATAAAATATAAAACACCCATAAATTAATTTATGGGTGTTTTATATTTACGGCTCTGTCTTTGTTTTTTATAGGTTAGTTACAAAGATATTTTCATTTGATAGAGATGAATTACTAGAACCATCTTCTGATTTAATTACGAAGTAGTATAGAGTACTTGAATTAAGACCAGTAATTTCTAGTGAGTGTTCTGTTTTCAAAGTTTTATCTCCTACACTAGATGTAGAACCTAGATTCACATCAACCGGTGTATTAAGAGAATAAAATACTTCTGAAGTTGCGGGCTCGTTTGTCATCCATGTAATTGTACTACCTGAAGCTGAAACTTTTGTAGCTATATTACTAATTATAGGTGCAACAGTGTCAGTAGGATTTTCAGTAACAGTTATTTCCATTGATGAACTAGTTTTCTGGCCCTTACTATTTTCAACTGTAAAGTTTGCAGTGTATATTCCTGCTTTATTATATACATGTTCAAATGTTGAACTTTGAATAAATATTGGCTGTTTAACTGAAAGTGCTTTTACAAACAAGTCATCGCCCCAATCTACTGAATAAGTAAGTGAATCATTGTTTGGATCATAAGCATTTACTTTAACAGTCTCAGTTTGTCCTACCACAACAGTTTTTGAGCCTGATAGACTTGTAATAACTGGAGAATTATCTGTAGATGCTGGTGTAGTGAATGAAATCTCAGATGATATAGTTCTTCCATTCTTATTTGCTGAACCTACTACTACATAGTAAGTAGTTGATGGTTCAAGTCTATTTAGATTCATTTTGTGATTTAGAACTTTACCGTGGTTACCTTTATTGGCTTTGATGTTTGTATTTACTGGAGAAGTAGTACTAATCCATAGCATACTTGAAGAACGGACATCTGTATTCCATACTACTTTTGCATTATGGACCTTAACAGATTCAATAGATAAGTTACTTATGACTGGTAGACTAGCAGATTCACTTGTTACGTAAACTGTAACCGTTGAATTAGCTTTTTCTCCTGTACTATTACTTACTGTAAACTTTACAGTATATGCACCTTTATTTTGATAAGTGTGGGTAAATGTACTTGTCTGTACGAAAGCCTCTTGAGACATTCTTGAGAAGAGCTGTGAATCTTCATCGCCCCAATCTACTGAGTAGCTAAGACTTCCATTGTTTGGATCTGAAGCATTAACTTTCCATGTACCTTCCTGTCCAACTTTTAGGACAGTTGGAGCTGTTATACCAGAAATGTTTAATCCTGTACTAGCTAATGTTGAAGAATGAGATCTCTCTCCAAACCAACCAGACAATCTCTTGAAAAAACCATGCTCATCGGAATCTTCGTCTTTATTTTTATTTAATTTTACTTTTGTACTTTGTTTTACTTCTATTTTATTTTCATTTTTATCATTATCAGCAAAACTTAATGATGGGATAGTTACAAGGACTAAAGCCATAATCAAACCTGTTGCTAATAATCTATTCTTTTGATTTTTAATGTTTTTCATATATAATTATTTAACTTACATTTAACTAATAATTTATTGTTTAGGTGTGTGGTGCCCAAGCAATACGACCGACATATAGGTAGACGTTAGTAAGTCCTGACTTCTTACCTAGACATTAATACTTTTATGTTGTATTTTTACATATGAGACATGTAAGAAATACTCAATTTGAACGTCTCAGTTTATGAAAGTTAATATCACACACATATTTGAAAATATATACAAGAAAGAATCTGATGCTATTTTTAGGTTTTGTTTCATGCGAGTATCCGATAGGGAACAAGCTTTAGATATAACTCAAGAAACTTTTACTAGATTCTGGCAGAAACTACAGAAAGACGAGGATATTCAGAACAACCGAGCTTTTATTTTTATGATTGCCAGAAATCTTATAATTGACTGGTATCGTAAGAAAAAAGCTATTTCTTTAGATAAAATGATTGAAAATGATTTAGAAGATACACCTTACTTCACAGTTGATGATTCTAGTATAGATAATCTTGAATTAGGGCCAGAAGGTAGATATGTATTAGATAAAGTTAACGAACTATCTCCGAGCGCGAGAGACCCAATATATATGAGATTTGTGGAAGGATTATCACCAAGTGAAATAGGTGAGATACTGGGAATATCAACAAATGCTGCTTCGGTAAGAATAAATAGAGGACTAATAGAGCTAAAGAAAAAGACGGGATATAATGATAATGTAAAATAAATAAAATGAAAAACATAAATTGGAATAAAGGTTTGAAACAATTAAAGAATATTAAAATGACTGATACTGAAAAAGATCAGATCTTTAAGAGTGTCATGAACTACCCACTTCCTAAACAATCTCCTATAAAGAGTAACTGGGTGACTTATAGTCAGATCTTTGCGTTCAAAAAACATAAAATGGCTTACTACACAGTTATAGCTTCTTTAATAGTTATATTAAGTGGACAAGGGATAGTGTACGCTTCTCAGGATTCACTTCCAGGTGATATCCTATATCCTGTAAAAATTAAAGTCCTTGAGCCAGTTCGTAGCGCTTTAACTCTATCAACAGAAGCAAAAGCTGAGTATGAGAGTAACCTTGCAACCAAACGCCTAGAGGAAGCAGAGAAACTTGCTTCAAATAATAAACTGGATAAGGATACAGAAAAGAGAATTAGTGAATTGGTAAAGAACCATACATCAGCCCTTGATAATGATTTAAGTAGATTAAATAAAAGTAGTAAGAATAAGAAAGAAAAAGTTGATGATATTGTCACAAACTTCCAAGCAGGAATGAACGCCCATTCACAAGTATTAGAAGAGATACTAGGTTCTAATGATTATATTGAAAATGAATCAGAAGATGATTCTATTTCTAAAACAGCTAGAGATAGTGGAAATAAAGTAAGACAAAACTATAGAAATGATGATCATGATTTGAAGAAGTATAAATTCAAGAAAGAATCAGTAGAATCAATAATAAATTCTACAACAAAAGATATCGAAAATATTAAAGACAATCGTTCAAAAGCAAAACAGAATGTAATAGAAAATACTCACAAAAAGCTAGATCAAGCAAAAGAATTATTAAAGAATGCTGATGATAAGAATGAAAAATCTGACAATGAGAATGCTTACAATGATTTATTGGATTCAGAAAGTTCTGCGAAGGAAGCAAATATTTTCTTAAATGTTGGTTTAAAAATAGAAGATCACAGGAACAATAATAAGGAGCATAATGATGATAGTAAATCAGAAAGTAGAGAAGTTAGATCATTCTTAGATAATAATGATTAAAAAAACAGAGTCCGCAATTGCGAACCCTGTAAGTATAGCCATGAGAGAAAGTTAAGTAAATTAAAATAATTATTTTTTCCCGAATCTTCGGATACTGTCAAAATTTACAACCAGTGCATAAATCTCTTTACCTGAACTAACCTCTATGGCTTTCTGATATTTTGTAATATTTTTTTTATCAACTTTTCTTACATCAAAAGATGTAATTTTTACAGTTGGTTTTTGAGAAATGCTTTTTGATTTAAACAAGTTTATGAAGCTTGTTAAATGAATAGGGGATTGCCCATTCACATTTATCGCTATTATCATAACAATAAATAAGACAATAATCTTTCTCATAATGATTAAGGTTGTTTTAGTTGTTTACCAAAAAATATTTCCAATAAAAAGAACTATTTACATTAAACCACCATTTACATAACAATGTAAATACTTGACATTACAACTAATAACAGTTATAAATCATATAGGTTCCCAAACAACTATTTACTGACCTTTAAAAATTTTATTATTTATGAGAAAACTATTTTTTTCATTACTTAAACTATTAACTCCAGAAAAAAAGAAAGCTCCTCAGAAGAATAAGGGGTCTAAGAAAAATTTCAGAGACGGTGCTGTTTTCATGGGACAAACACATTGGAAAAGATAATCTCTTTTCCGCAAGGCAGGTTTATATACATAAACCTGCCTTTTTTATTTAATAATTAATAATATTGACTATTCTTAATTTAATATGTAATCTTAAAATAAGAAACCATATTGCTCATCTTAAAACTAAAGTTATGCCTATAAAAGGAAAAGTATACGCAAGTCCATATGATCATAGAGTTGAGAATATGGAAGTTGGATCTAGTGGATATATCCACGAAAACCAATTAACTATCACAAAGCCTGCAATTTTTATGGATATTCTTTCTTCTATAATCCCGTGCGATGACACTGATAACGACGAACCAGGATTTATACCAATAAAAAGAATTGGTGCTGGACTTACAGAGTCAGATTTTGAGTTAGATTTCGAAAGTGCCATCGATTACGATCTAACATATGAACCACAGGGAGTATATCTTGACTTTATGAAAGAAAAAGAAAGATACGTAATTTTTACAGAGTTCGAAATCTGTTTACAGTTCAATACTAATAAGGAGACTCCTGAAGAGAAGTTAGATAGACTAAAAGATGAACTTGAGAAAGCAAACTCTGCAGAAGATTTCGAGATGTCAATTGTATTAAGAAATGATATTGAGAAGTTAGAAGAAGAATTAAAGAATAAAAAATAAATAGTTGCTTCCGCTTAGCAATTGGAAAATCCGGTAAACATACTTATGTTATACCGGCTTTTTTTATTAATTAATGATAATTTGCTACAATTAGTACATTATGAAAAAGCCAATTTTGTTCGCGACGCTAGCCACAACATACATAGTGTCGTAAAAGATATATTGTGCGACACTCATATGTTTTCTATATATAGCTATAAAGGGCTTTCTTGACCCCTTCCCTCTATGGCTTAAGATGTGCTTTTGGCTAGACAATCATTAAAGGCGCGAACTCCAGTATTATAAGTTGAAACTTTATTTTTTAAATCTATGATCATCTGATTATAAATTCCTACTAGGGAATTGTACTCGTTTATTTGCTCGTTAGTGGTCTTCCCTTCATACACTACCCCACTGTCGATTTTCTCACGACGAAGGGAAAGATCAGCTTCTTTTGTATCTAATTCTTTCTGGGTTAACTTTATAATTCCACGTAAGAAATCATCTATGTTTGGACATGCACTACGAGGTAGCCCGAAGTGCTGTACCGCAAGCCAAGTATCCTGACCTCTAAACATCCCATGACCAACAGCCACACCTATCTCGGTATACTTAGTATTCAAAATATTTGCCCTGTGGCCTGGACTTGCCATCCATGCATTTAGTAGTGACTGCGCGTCTTTGAAGTTACCGAGAGCTAAGTTCTCACCGATCACAATATATTCATAATCAACTTTCTTACCTAAATCAGAAACTCCTACACCATCTGGTGACACGTGCTCGAAGTATTGCTGTTTAAACATATCATCTACTTTCATTTGTGCAGATTCATCTAGCTTCGCATTCTCTGTTAATGCTTCTAGACCTCCATTATCTGCTCTATTCTTATTTGTCCAAGTTATCACATCAGCAACTGAGAGCTTCACCTTACTTGCCGATGTAAGGCCTTCTGTGACTTTTAACGCTCCTGGAGTATTTGCTGATTGTGATGAAGTCGATATTTCATCGGCTTTAATAGCGATAGTATTTGATGATTTTGAAGGAAGATTTATCTTTGAAGATACATAGTTTGCGACGCTATTATAGACTTGCTTAGCGTCATCTCGTACCATAAAAAGCACTGAACAAATAAAAGCAACTATAACAATTTGATAAATTAATTTCATATGATATTAACAAGATGAAGATGCCGTATACCCAGACTTCTCTGCATCACCTGATGTCGCAAAGTATACTTTGTTCTCATCTTTAATTCTATTGGCACCTTTGCAACCTACTGTGTAATATAGTTTACCATTTTTTGAAGCAACATAGTTCTTTTCTGTGCTTATACTTGATGTTTTCGCTTGAGGTTTAGGATTTGTAGCAGTATAAGCATTAGCTGTGCCAGTAATACTAATATCGGTGTTTTGAGGCTTATTTATGGCTGAAAGACGACCAAAACCAAAGGCAGCTACCCCTACCCCAACAATGAGAAGTAGGTGTAGGAACGTTGTATTATCAATACCGATTTTGCTCTTGATTTTATTGGGCAAATCATGTATACTCATATAACTTAATTATAAATAAAAAAGAAGCTTTAGACTAGCTTAAATATTATATGGCACATAGGAAAGCCGGAGGTTCGGCCAAAAACTTAACAGACTCAAATCCAAAGTATCTCGGTACTAAGCTTTACGCTGGAGAAAAAGCAAAAGCAGGGTCTATAATCATACGTCAGCGTGGTACAAAAATCCTTCCTGGAACAAATGTTAGTATGGGTAAGGATCATACTCTGTTCGCCCTTAAAGAAGGTACTGTTAAATTCGGAACTAAGAGAAAGGTAAATTTCAACCGCTCATCTTCAGTTAAAAAAGTAGTTCACGTAATCTAAAAATAAAACCCGCAATTGCGGGTTTTATTTTTGAGCTTCAATTTGTATCTTACACTTCCCTACCTTATCTCCTTTTTTGATTGTGACTTCGTGCTCACCTAGCTCTTTTATATGATCCATTATAAGAGTTGATTCCTCAATCTCAACCCCGGAAGATTGTTTAATAGCTTCTACAACATCACGAGGACTCACGGCCTTGAATAGGTGGCCTTTCTCGTTTGCTTTCACATATATCTTTACAGTTGTACTACCAACTTTCGATATAAGATCTTCAAAAGCCTTCATCTCATCTTCTTTCTTTTTATTCATCTGGGCTTTTTTAGCTTCTAGTTTTGCTAGAGCTTGTGGAGTAGCGAGTTCAGCTAAACCTTTCGACAATAGAACATTCTGCGCATAGCCCTGCGCAAAATCCTTCACATCATATCTATTCCCTACTTTAGGAATATCTGTAAGTAATATAACTTTCATAATTTAATTATGGTCTTGCTTCTAATATACTGACCGCTTTATCAAGCTGAGGATCACGACCAGCATCTAAATCTTTTTGATTTATTGAAACTTCCACATCTGGATCTAGTCCATGGTCGGATATAGAGACTCCATTTGGAGTAAGCCATCTAGCAACTGTAATCTTGAGTGATGTATCATCTGTGATATCTACAAGTTCCTGAACTGAGCCTTTACCGAAAGTCTTCTCCCCTACTAGTGTTGCAATACCATGCTCTTTTAGAGCTCCTGCAAGAATTTCGGAAGCAGAAGCAGATCCACCATCAACCAGAACAACGAGTTGTAGTGACTTATCGAAAAGTTTTGGTCCGTGGCTTCTATAGATAATCGGCTTCCTATTTTCACCGAAATCTTCCGAGACTACAGTCTTACCTTGATCGACAAACCAAGAAGCAATATTAACAGCAGCATCAAGATATCCACCAGGGTTACCTCTTAAATCTATAATAAGCTTGTGTGAACGGGTATCTATAAACTTTTGAAGCGCATCTTTAAATAAGTTAGCTGAATTCTCAGAGAAGCTATAGAACTTCAAAACGAAAATGTTATCATTACGGAATTCGGTATCAATAGTAGGAATAGCAATTTCATCGCGGGTAATCTTAAACTCACGAGTAGTCTTTTCTCCTGGGCGAAGAACAAGCAAGGTCACGATAGTACCTTTTGGTCCACGAATTAAATTAATAGCCTCGTCAACCGTCATTTCATTTGTAGCAGTTTTATCTATCTTAAGAATCTTGTCGCCAGACTTTAGACCTACCTTCATCGCAGGATTATCTTTAAGTGGAGCAACAACTGTTAACACTTGATCTTTTATACCAACTTCAGCTCCTATACCTCCAAATGATCCTTTAATCTCGTCTGTGAAGAGCTTATTCTCTTCAGGTGGAAAGAATACTGTGTATGGATCTTTGAGTGATGATGCTAACCCTGATATTGCTCCATAGACTCTATCTTGGTCACTAATCTTTTTTGCATATAATGATTTCTCATTTATCAGATTCCAAGCTTTCCAGAATGAATTGAAGTCTGCTGTTGTTTCTACTTGTGTATTTTTATTAGTTATAGAAAAAACTTTCTCTATTTCTGGCCTACGAGAGTAACCCATATATGTACCTAAACTAAAAACTCCTATGAGTAAGATCAAGGAAGTTAGCACATATATAGATGTTCGAACATTTTTTCTAGATATATTCATCTGTGGCTATTATCTCAGAATTATTGCTTTACTTCAAGCTCTAAAGCAGAAGGGGTGTACTTATTCCTTGGGTCCCAAAGCATCCAAGAATTAATACCATTATCAGCGGCGGCTTTCATTTGAGCTCGTATTAAATCCTTCGTATAAACTGCTCCTAAATTGAAATCTTGAAGCCATGGTCTAATCTTCTTAATATCCTCTCCTTGAGCTTTTGTTTTAGCGACCGCGCTTGATATAGATTTATTAATAACTTCATATGGATGATCAGCTGGGTTTTTAAAACCATTATAATTCGGTGGATAATGAGATGGATAAACCATAGGAGAAATAAAGTCGAAGTATGGCAGTGCTTTCTCCCATACCTGACCAATTCCCATATCATCTTGGGCTTCTGTTGTCAGACCAAATAAATCAGCTGACATTGGTATATCTTTATCCTTCTTAACTTCACTATGTAAATACTTGAAGAAAGCTTCTATGTTATCTGCTCGTGTCTTACCATCGACTAAGTGGTAATTTATATTATTCAAATCTCCATCTGATGGATAACGTATGTAATCGAAATTTATTTCATCAAATCCTTCTTCGTATGCATCGTGAGCTATGCTTACAATATACTTCCACACATCCTTACTTGCTGGATCCATAAATGATAAACCTTTGCGATCTTTCCATACAGTACCATCGCTAATCTTGGTTATAGACCATTCTGGTTTTAATTTGGTAAGAGTCGGATCTTGGAAAACTGCTACACGACCTATAATATAAATATTCTTCTGGTGGAGTAGATTCGTTAGAGCACGAACATTTGAAATACGATTTTCGGTCGTACCCATTTTTTGTAAATCTTGATCGGCCACACTAAAGCCGATACGTCCTGTGGAATCTTTAACGTCAATAACAATAGAGTTCAGTTCTGTATTGTCTATAAGCTTAATTAATGGGTCTCTATACTTTTGTGCTCCTGCTGTCCAACTTGATAGGTATATGGCTTTAACGACAGATGGGGTTTTTATATGTGTAACCGGAGTATTATCTACACCAGCCTTAACTTCTGGAATAATATCTTTACTTTCAGATTTTACTTTGTTCTCATCAATTGTATCTTGTGGCGAAGCGTCCCCTATTGAGTATTTAATATTGCTAGATGATGTCCCAAATATAAAATAAAGTACCAGCCCGCACGATATACATGCGAGGCATACTAGGATAAAGTTTATTTTACCTTTTGTCGATGGCATTTTATTCACCACTACCTATATTATCTACAAATGTCTTACTTTGATTACTAGTATTTGACTGACGTGCTTTTACCTGTTTATAGAATAGATATGAAATATAGATGATAGCGAATCCTACAATAACAAAAAATAATTTCCTCCAACTATTTGGAAATCCTAAAAATGGCAACACTGCCACAAATATACCTAAAATAAGTAATGTTCTTTCTTTTCTCATATTTGTAGATTATACATTATTTACTTAGGAGCAACAATAACTACAAACTCACCTCTTTGCTTGTCAGGATTATTTGTAAAATGATCTAACACTTCTCTGGGTGTACCTTGTACAAACTCTTCGAATTGCTTAGTTATTTCACGAGCTATCATTACCTTTGATTCTGGAGTATGCTCATCTAGAGATGCGAGTGTCTTTAAAATCCGATGAGTCGATTCATAGAAAACAACAACTCTGGAGGATAGAGCTATATCTTTAAAGATTGTTTCTCTCCCCTTTTTATGAGGAAGAAAACCTAAGAATATGAATTCAGCTGAAGAAATACCACTTGCAGATAGTGCCGATATTAATGCGCTTGGGCCCGGAATAGGTACTACTTGAGCCTCTTTTCCAAAATGCTCTCTTATATGAGAGACTAGCAACACCCCAGGATCAGAGATACATGGAGTCCCTGCATCAGAAACTAGAGCCAAATTCTTCCCTTCAGATAGCATTCGAATAATAGCTGACTCTTTTGAATCCGTAGCATGAGCGTTATAACTCATTGTCTTATTATTGATATCGTATTTCTTTAAGAGCTTGCCAGTAGTGCGAGTATCTTCACATAAAATACAATCAACTTCTTTCAGAATACGGATAGCTCTAAGTGTAATATCTTCTAGGTTACCGATCGGTGTTGCGACTATGTATAGCTTACCTATTTCGTTCATATATAGTAATTATATCATAAAACAAAATCCCTCAGATAAACCTGAGGGATTTTAAGAAAATTACAACATCATCAACAGTACACCAATTAGTGCCATATTCTTCATGAAGTTAATCTGATCATTCATACGGTGAGTAGGATCACTGACTTTCCAAAAAGCATGCATCATAAAAGTTGTAGGTACAAGGAATACAAGTAAGGCTATAACTGACTCTTGTAAGAACATATTTGATATAAAACCAAGTCCTCCGAGCATAATAAGAGCTCCTCCTAGTAATACTGCAAGTCTTGGAGATGGAACCCCTTTACTCTTTGCATAACCTGTTAGCATTTTCTCATTCTTGAAATGATTAAAGCCTGATATTAAAAAATAAGCACCAAAGATAACACGCCCTAAAATATAAATTGCCATGATAGTTTTCTCTAAATTATTATAATAGTCGTATTATACCATAGTCGCATTAAATTAAGATATAAAATCCTTTTTGACAAAATTCGATTAGATGCTAATATATGCGTGAACAACTTTCTAAATAACCCTCAAAATTTACCGTTTATGAAAAAAGTATTATTGTTATTTGTAATTTGCTTTGCAACGATTGCAACTGAAGCCCAAGAGAAGAAAGAAGGATTAAAGCTTGAAGAAATCACTTTCGGTATTGAGTTAACTGGCACAGCCAGATATGCGGCAGAAAAAAACAGTGAGAAAGAATCCCTTGAAAAAAAGAGATTCGACTTTTCTTATGGTTTTGGTCCCTTAATAGGAATTGAGACCAACCGGACAAAGCATGAGTTAGGATACAATATAAAGTCCCATGGCTTTGAGGTGTTTACCGGGTACTTCATACCTAGGTCATATTGTGCCTATATTAGGTTTGAAAAAAATCTAAAAGAAAAAAATGAAAAGTACCTTGGTATTGGGATTCAAAAAGTTTTAGTTTTTAAAGATTGGGAATGGCTAGAAATTTCCCCATACCTTGAATTTGGTGCAAATTTTCCGGAAAAATCTGGGTCTGTTGGGATATTTATTTACCCTAACTTAAAATTATTTAGTTTAGATAAAATTCCAAGGATTAGTTTGGGATTTTAAAAAAGAAAGTGCGGAAGTTCAATATGAACTTCCGCACGTTTTATTTTCCGATGTCTTCATAAGACTTTTCTAGTTCTACTAAATCATTATCGTGTTTTAGTTTAATACTCTCATAAATTAAATATGAAATCAGAATTAAAACAGCAGCAGTTCCTAGTATAATTTTGCCATTATAATTTCTAAGGGTAAATTCTTCATTAGTAAAGAAACCTACAAAAAGTATAACTGCAATGAACCCTGAAAATGAATATAGTAAGAAGAGAAAAAAGCAAAAAATTTTCATAAACAATAATTTATGTAAGTCGTTCCCCAGATTTCAGTTTTAGGAGTTTGCGGTTTTATTTTTACCTCTTTCGGATCAACTTCTACAACTTTTATCCTGTAATTAATATCATTAATATCTATCCTAATAATAAATTTACTGTCCTTATAATCTGATACTTTTACATATCCGGATTCAGTAAACTCTATATCGTCTATGTAGAGCCTACGCATTGGAGTACCTTTTAACATAGCAAGACAAATATTATTTTCCAGCTGCTCCTGAGAGTACCAAAACTTTAAATCGTTTTCCTTCATTATATTCTCTCTTTTATTATTCACTTGTTGCGAACAACTTGTTTGAGAACAAAAAAAGATTACCATTAATATGAATATTATCTTTTTCATGATTGTAGTTTTTTGGGGTTATATAAATTGGTTGCCTTAACTTCCCTATTTGAGAACCTAGGGCAACCAATTTATCTATCCTTTAAACTTCTGTCGAAGAACTACTTATAAACCTAAAGTATCATAAACAACTGATATGTCAATTGATTTGACATATTCACTATTTTTATGTAGTTTGAAGTTAAACAAAATATAAATAACATGAAAAAGACTACTCAAAGTAACTGGGTAGTCTTGGCTACCTTGTTTATATTTTACGGCCTTTATCTGGTTGTAAACCAATGGCCCTTAGAAAGATATAAAATATTCTTCATGCCTTGCGAAGAAAAAATCCCCTTCCTGCCGTGGACAATATTCATATACCTTTCATTGTTCTTCCAAGCAGTAATATTCCTAAAGTATCTTCCTGAGAAACTATTCTGGAAGACTATGGTACTTGGATTTGTAATTCTAGCAGTGCATCTGGCTTTTTTTATTCTAATTCCAGCTAGGTATCCTAGAGAAAGTTATCCAAGTGATAATATTGTTCTTAAGCTTTTCAGGATTATTGATACCTCTGGAAACTGTCTGCCCTCCCTGCACGTATCTTGTGCGATACTTTTCGCCAATTGCTACTGCTTATGGAAGGAATCAAAGTTTAAAAAGGTTATAGCTTGTATATGGTCAGTGTTGATAATACTATCTACATTAACCACCAAACAGCATTACATCCTAGATATCCTTGCTGGCATAATTGTAACTAGGTTAGTGATAATAACATTTAATAGAATTTCAACGCTTCGTGAATAACGAAGCGTTTTTGTTGTAATAAAACGTGGTCCACAATAACTCGCTTACCGCCTTAAGCGAGTTTTCCAGACCCGAACTCAGCTATTCGCCTACTGGCGAATTATGCTTCCGTTTTCACAAACGCGAAATAGACTGAAGCAGTTCAGTCTATTTGCATTCACGCGTTTGTGACCCTACCGGGAATCGAACCCGGATTACCGGCTTGAGAAGCCGATGTCCTAACCGTTAGACGATAGGGCCAGAAATGTTGATGGCTTCTCTGGAAGCCGATGTCCGCTATATTCTAACTTGGTTAGACGATAGGGCCATGTGAGAAAAATATAGCATTTTTAGCCTAAAATGCAAAAATTTAAGCGTGTTAATCATAAGATTAACACGCTTCTGGGTTAGAAAATATTTTTACTCATCTTTCCGCTGTTCATTCCGCTCTCTTTGGTGCTTATGGCCACCATTGCCATTGTTCTTTGCAGCTGCATTTAGCATTGCATTTGCATTTTGTAATTGCTTTGCATTGAACTTATCTCTTGGAGAAGAAAAGTTCCGGTGGGTTGTTTTTTCGAAAACGAAAGCCATAATTTAACAGTTTTGGTGGTTAAAAAATAAAAATAACAAAATATGGAGGATATTCTATATCCTTTATTCAAATCTGTCAATAACTACCGATTTTGCCACTCTTTCTCCTGACGGCATAATAGCTTCCCTTTCTGCTCAGGATGGGCCATTATGGCCTCTACAGCGCGTTCTAGGCGTACTCCTTGCGAACCTTTCAGTAGTACTATATCCCCTTTCTCAATGACCCCAGTAAGGAATTTAGCCACCGTCTGGGATGAATCAAAGCTATAGACTTCCTTCTGTGGGAACCCAGCATCTATAGCCCCTTCCGCTATAAACTTAGCCCTTGGTCCCACGACTATAAGCATATTTGCAATACCAATAATCTTCTCCCCTATTGCCCTATGAGCTTCTTCGGTCATTTTGCCGAGTTCAAGCATATCACCAAGGACGGCAATTTTACGGGAACCTTTCACTTCTTTCAGTACATCGATAGCAGCTTCTGTGGCTACTGGTGAGGCGTTATAAGTATCGTCTATAATGATAGATTCATTCATTCCTTCAATCAGAGAGAGTCTTCCAGGTGGAGTCACATATTCAGAAACTTTGTTTATAGATTCAAGTAGATCACAACCGATTTCATTTGCTACAGCAAGAGCTGCCATTACAGATCCAACATAATGCATACCCATAATATGAGGTAAATTTACAGGGAAAGTATTTGCTCCGTATTTTAATTTAAAATTAATTCCTTGAGGTATATTTGAACCATTTGATGGCTCATGTAGATACATAGGGTGAAGAGCACTATAAGTCGCATTCTCATTCATACCATATGATACAGTACGGCATGGTGACTTATGATGAAGGGCATACACTTTCTCATCATCATGATTTAGAACAAGTAAACCATCTGGTTTAAGAGCATGCATTAGAGCAGTCTTCTCTTCAATTATTTTTTCTGCTGTTCCAAAGAATTCCACGTGGACAGGCTTATCCGGGAACCTTGTTATGACTACGATGTCGGGTGAAAGCCACTTTGCTACACTCTTTATATCTCCAGGTTTACCAGCTCCAACTTCAAGAATAAGCCACTCTGGGTATGAATGCTTCCAGGCTATTAATAAGAAACCTTTCGCAATTGTCTCAATCCATATGAAAGGATTACTCCATCCATTCGGACTTCCAAGGATAGTAAGGGGTAAACCAATTTCGCTATTGAAACTTTTTTCACTTTTACGAACTATTTTAAATTTAGATAAAATAGTAAAAATAGCATCCTTCGTAGAAGTCTTACCTACTGATCCAGTAATAGCAATAATCTTTGGATGATATCTTTTTAGCACTAGCTTCGCTTGCCAAGTTACAATTGAAACAATGATTTTTTTAAAAACTTTTTTCATATATGATGATTATCTATCAGGCGGAACATCATAATAGTTCAGCAAGAATTTCGTAATATTTAAAAATGGAGGTATGAGTGTCTGAGAGGCATACTTAATCTGCTTTGGATTCTTCAAGAATAGGAATACTAAGAATTTAGGTTCATATGCCGGGAAATAGCCGAAGAATGAGTGCATATGCCTATCTTCATAATAACCTTTTCCGTTTTCCATTGCCACTTGTGCAGTTCCAGTCTTCGTGGCCACACTATAATGCTCAAATTTATGACTCCCTCCGTCATAGGATTCAAATACGTGCACAAGCATTCGAGATATAGTCTCTGATGTTTCTTTCTTTATTAGACCTTCTTTCGTTATTGGATAATCTATAACCTTTGATAATCCATCATCGTATCTTATCTGCTTAACCAGATGAGGAGTAACGAGCTTACCACCATTTGCAATAGAAGAGAAAGCACGAGCAGCCTCTATGGGAGTAAGGGCTATACCTTGCCCAAAGGCCGCATTGGCATACTCGATATCACGAGGGCTATCTAGGTTACTTATAAGTCCTGAAGTTTCATTCGGCAGATCAATACCAGTCTTCTCCCCTATACCGTAAGCTTTCATATAAGTTCTAAACTTATCATTCCCAAGCTTACTTTCGACGAACACCATTCCAGTGTTAAGGGACTGATCTAGAACTGTCTGCATAGAAGCAAGGCCACGGGCTTTCAAGTCGAAGTTGTGAATCTCTTTCTTGTTAACAACCACCACTCCCTTATCGATATAAGTTGTCTCAGGAGTTAGAACATTTGCATCTAGGGCTGCGGCCATTACAAGAGGCTTAATGACTGATCCGAATTCAAATACGTTCTCAACAATAGGATTACGATATACACTAGGATTATCTACACTTCCGAAATTATTAAGATCAAAATCTGGCACCCCAGCAATTGCATATATCTCACCATTTTCTGGATTAATAATTATTCCACCAGCTTGATCAGCGTTCCATTTAGAAAGAGTGCTCTTAAGTTCCGATTCTAGAGTATGTTGAGTAGAAGGCTCTATGGTTGTCACTATATCACCCTGACTATCATTACTATCAGTTGTTAGCTCTCTTAGATTAGAGAAAACTTCTGCGAAAAAGTTAACATAAGCCTCATCTTTTGGTTTTGCTAATGTTGAATTATAAAATCTCTCAAGCCCATATTGGCCAACTTTATCATCATTCTTATACGCTAAAAACCCGAGTGAATGAGAAGCCAGTGATCCACCCGGATAGAAACGCCAGTTATCTTTATATATTGAAAGCCCTACTATCTTTAACGCTTCAATCTCAGTGACTTGTTCTTTTGTTAAGTGATTACCTACTTCTTCGTAAGGATCATTCTTTTTGGTAGCACGAGATATAAATGTATCATGATCCATATCTATATACGGATCGAGAAGTTTATATGTCGCTTCAGGGTCTGTTACCTCTTTAGGATTAATAGCAATCTTAAATCCTGAAGATATCGTTCCAGCAGCGACTAAAGAGCCATCTTTTTTAGAAAAGAAAATCGAACCACGTTTAAAAATATCGCCAGAGGGTGTGGCGTACTGCTTGTCAGCTTTTTCAGCATATAAGTTCTTGTGTACTATCTGAACAAAAAATAGCTTGCTAATTAAAATTAGTGCAATTAAAAATACGAATACGGATACAATCCTTATTCGTACTTGGAACGATGAGAGCTTCATTAGCGGATAGCAACACTAGTAGTAGTTCGTGTTGCAAAGATACTATTATGAACATCGACAAAGCCTAGCGATAGAGCATAATTCTTATCAATTTTATTTGTTGCATTCAAATATGCAAGTTCAAGCTCACTTACATGACTCCCTAGAGTACGAGCAGCGCTTTCAAGTGATTTCCGAGCAAGAACATTGAAAGTAATAGATCCTATAAGATACACATACACAATCGAAAGCATTATGATACCAGAAATTAGAACCTTAAATATAGTCCTTTGTGTTTGACTATTTTCTATTAAATTTGATGTTAATGTTTTTGCTTTGCTCATATTTTTTCTATTATTCTTAATTTTGCACTGCGTGCACGTGGGTTATTAATAATTTCGTCGCTTGTTGGTATTATTGGCTTTTTTGTTATTAAATTTGCATTTCCTTTATGTCTTAACTCTACAAATGCATGTTTGACTATTCGATCCTCTAAGCTGTGGAATGTAATGATTGCGATTCTTCCTCCTTTAGATAATCTATTAAATCCATTCTCTATAACTTTCTCTAGATTTGTCAGTTCGCTGTTCGTTGCTATCCGAAGGGCTTGGAATGTCCGAGTGCTTGGGTGGATCTTCATACCTCTATAAGATCGGCCTACTGCACCATCGATAATCTTTACTAAATCAAATGTTGTCTCAATGGGTTTCTCGATTCTTGCTTTGACTATTGCTTTTGCAATTCTTCTTGAATACTTCTCTTCTCCGAAGCCGTAGATTATATCTGCAAGCGTCTTTTCTTCCCAGGTGTTTACAATATCTCTTGCGGTAAGGTCTTCATCTGTCGGATTTTTCTTCATAGTCATTAGGAGGGGTTCATCTTTAAGGAAAGAGAATCCTCGACCAGCAACTTCAAGTTGAAATGATGATAGCCCTAGATCAAGCAGTATGCGGTCTACATGAGGAATGTTTAGCTCATCTAGTACTTTCTCCATATCTTGGAACCCGATTGTTCTGAAGACTGTGTCGCAAGGCGTGCCACCTAGTAGGGCTTTCGCTCTGTCTATTGCATCAGAGTCAAAATCAAGACCGATAACTTTCACCCCAGATCCAAATCTTCGAATTATCTCAAAAGTATGTCCTCCACCACCAAGTGTGCCATCGACTATGATGTCACCGGAGCGGATACTTAATCCACTTATAGATTCATCTAGTAATACAGGAATATGATTCATATTAAAGAACACCTATCTGCCCTAACTTATCTGCGAGGGCGTCTGCCTGTTTCTCTACAACCTTCTTGTAGTCATTCCATGCCTTTTCGTTCCAGATTTCTGCGCGATTCTGAACTCCGATAACAATCACCTTAGTAGAAAGTCCTGAACGGTTCTTCAAATTTTCCGGGATTAATATTCGTCCATTTGCATCAACGTCTACTATGACCGCTTGACCAAACATAAATCTCGAGAAACTTCTATTATCAGTAGCGAGCATTGAAGAGTCAGAAAGCTTGCTTGAAATCTTGTCCCACTCTTTTGTTGTAAAGATAGATAAACAATTATCTAGCCCTGGAGCAACCACAACACTCTTCCCCATCTCCTTTCGGAACTTTACTGGAAGTGACATTCTGTTCTTGTCGTCTAATGTGTGGGTGTATTCGCCGATAAGCATAAATAATTCGTGGAATTTGTAGATTAATTTATTTCCCACAATATCCCACTAGACTTAATTATAAACCACTTCATCCCACAACACAAACATAATCCCCCACCTTAACTGTGGATAAATAATCGCTTGACTTGTAATTAATTTAATTGTGTGGTATTGTATTCATGAAAAAGTATTTTTAACCCCATAAAATTATTGTTTATGAACACTCCTTTTATTGCTGTAACTCAAATAGGAACAGATGGGATAATAAACCTCATTCCTGTTAAAACACCAGTTCAAAGCCTTGAAGAGCAATCTAATTATTTTAAAGCGAAAGCTGAATTAGATTTCGCCATAGATAAGGAAAGAGGGTTAGTTCCTGCCGGACAACGTACTAAAAAATCTGTAGCCTAAAATTATTAAACACGTAGTTTTGCATTAATGCGAAACTACGTGTTTTTTATTTATCTATACATTTAAATTATTTAGGAGTATTATAAAGGCAAGACTTTAATAACTCATTTAAAACTACCGTCATGAAAATATTACAGTTATTACTCGATATGTTTTATGAAGAGCCTCAAATATACCAAGAATACGATGATTCTGAACAAAGGTTAACCCTAAAACAGATATTCAAAAAACTTGGAATTAAGAGTACTCATAGACAATGGTTATTTCAAAAAATTTTATTTAAAATTAAAGCTTTTGAAAGAATCGATATTATTGATGTGGATTTTATAATCCATGAAATGAATCAATATTCTGAAATGCTAATCAAAAGATCTTGGCCAAAAGAATCATTTGATTTTTTAGAGAATGAACTCGTAAATATTGCTGAACCATTAGTTAAAAATCTAGAATCAGCAAACGAAATAATGGAAAAAGAGATCAATCTAAAATTTCTTAATTTTAAAAAAATTTACTTAAACTAAAAAAGACTTCATGAAAATGAAGTCTTTACTGACTAATCTCTTGGTTTCATTATTGGGAAGAATATAACATCTCGGCAATTCTTTTGATTTGTTAGGATTGCTACCAGTCTGTCTATTCCCATTCCAAATCCAGTCATCGGTGGCATACCATGCTCCATAGCATCTAGGAACCTCTCATCTGTTTCCATCGCTTCGGTGTCTCCACCTTTTTTAGCTTCTGACTGAGCTTTAAGTAGATTCCTTTGTATAGTAGGGTCGACAAGCTCTGCATACTGATTCGTAATCTCAGCACCAGCTATTATAAGCTGGGCTACTTGGGCAGTGCCATCTTCATTCTGCTGTGCAAGGGGTTTTAGATCTCCTGGGAAGTTCGTCACAAATGTTGGATTTATTATTTTTGATCTTGAAGACTTTTTATATATATGATCAAGCAGATTACCACGACCGGTAACCTTTGCTTCCTCTTCAGGCATTCCCCACTTTATAGCAGCTTTTCTTGCTTCTTCTAATGTAATAGTTGATATATCGATACCAGCATCATCTAAAAGTAATTTACCAAAAGTCACACGTGGCCAATAACCATCAAGACTCACTTCTTTACTATTGCCATCTTTGTCGTAGACATTGAATACAGTTTTACCAACAACATCACGAGCTATCTGCTTGAGCATTTCTTCAGTCCAAGTCATATTTGTCTCCAAAGTTTGGTAAGCAGCATACCACTCGATCATTGTGAACTCTTGAATATGTGTAGGGTCAGAACCTTCATTGCGAAACATTTTACCTATCTCATACACTCTTTCATATCCACCTACCATTATCATTTTATGATCAAGCTCAACAGCAATACGAAGAACCATATCCATATCATAATCATTGTGGTGAGTTTTAAAGACTTTCGCCATAGCACCTCCAGCTTGATTCTGAAGTATTGGCGTCTCTATTTCCATGAAATTCTTATTGTCCAGGAAAGCTCTAACTGCTTTTATAATATTTGAGCGGGTTATGAATCTATCATAGACTTCATTATCCATCGTTATATCGAGATACCTTTTTCTGTATGTCTCTTCTACGTCTTGGAGGCCGTGCCATTTATCAGGAAGAGGTAAAAGAGCTTTTGTAGCCATTCGCCAGTCTTTAATAAGCAAGCTTTGTTCCCCCCTATTTGTAACAAAAAGCGATCCAGTAACTCCTATAAAATCACCATTATCAACAGTATCAACAAAAAGCGAAAATACTTCTGGTGATAGTACATCTTTTTTAAGCACTGCTTGGAAGCGATCCTTGCCATCTTGTAGGACAATAAACAGTATTGATCCTTGTCCACGCACAATCATAACTCGACCAACAATAGATATAGGCTCTATATCTGATGATGGAGCAAGTGTGTCAAAAGACTTTTTTAATTCTGATATTGAGTAGTCACGAGGCACAGAGCTTGGATATGGATCCATTCCAGCTTTGCGTAGTTTTTCAATTTTTGTAATTCGAGCAGATCTTAACTCTTCGATTGAGGCCATATCTCTATTGTATCTTAACAATAGTGTATTTGACTAGTCCTTTAGGTGTTTGAATAGAAACAGTATCATCTTTTGACTTACCAAAAAGTGCTTCACCGAGTGGTGATTTATTTGAAATTTTATTTTTAGACATATCGGCTTCTTCCGCTCCAACTATGCTGTATGTAATAATTTCCTTTGATCCTTCTTTCTTAACATCGACAGTTGTACCTATTTCAACTTTAGTACTGTGGTGCTTTTTTACAACAACTGCTGATTGAAGCATATATTCAATCTGATTTATGCGGTCCTCAGTCTTACCTTGATCTTCACGAGCTTGGTGATATTCTGCATTTTCAGAAAGGTCGCCAAGTGCTTTGGCGGCCTCGAGAGCTTCGAGTATTTCTTTTCTTTTAACAGTCTTTAAGGTGTTTAATTCTTCTATTAATGACTGTTTCTTTTCTTCTGTAATATAATGTATTTCATCCATAATCGGCATAGTATATAGGTTTTATAGCTAAAAGTCAAAGGCTATTTCAGGTATTCTGGGGTATAGATACTCATATAGTCTACGACTTCCCTCATAACGCGAGTGGCATTACCACTAGCAGCCTTTGGTCCACGCTCCATTAATATCGCAAAGCTATATTTAGGATTCTCGTATGGGAAAAATCCAACTATCCAGGAGTTCGTATTTGTGTTACCCACTCCCACCTGAGCAGTACCTGATTTTGCCGCGACTTTTACCCCGGGTATATTAAGCGCTGTACCAGTTCCTTCCGTAACAACTAAACGCATTCCTGATTTAATTATATTCATCTTATCTTGATCTACCTGTACTACCAACTTATTGTTTTCAAATTTCGTATCATTCATTAATAAATGCGGTGTAGGAATTACTCCATCATTTGCGATACCTGCTACAGCGCGTGCCATCTGAAGAGGAGTAACTTGAAATCCATACTGACCGATAGAAGTGTTATAAGTATCTCCTACTCGCCATATATCACCTTTGAATGTTTTTGCTTTCCACTCTGGAGTAGGTATGACTCCTACCTTCTCACCTCCTATGTCAACGCCAGTTTTATCAGCAATTCCAAACATACGAGAATACTTATCAATATTGGCTATTCCCAGACCTTTCTGATCCTGGAAACCACCTCCAACTTCATAGAAATAAACGTCAGATGATACAGCAATAGCATGCTCCATATCTACATATCCGAATGAACCGTGGTCTTTAAAAATAGATTTTTTATCTGGGAAGTAAGGGTTAGGGATGGAGATTGATCCATTAGCATATATCTGCTTGAAAGGGCTTATAACTTCCTCTGCAAGAGCTCCATAACCAATGAAAGGCTTAACAATAGATCCAGGAGTATAAAGACCTGAGACAGCTCTATTTAGAAACACTTTACGCTTATCTTGGAAATATCCATTTATAGTACTCGCATCTTGTCCACTTGAAAGAATAGTCCCGTTATATTCAGGATAACTAGTAAGAGCAAGTAATTCTCCTGTTTTAATATCGACAAGAGCTCCAGCTCCACCAGAGAAAGAAGCATTTCGAGCCATATCGACTATTGATTTGTACATTTGTTCTTGGATACCTGCATCTATAGATAACACAAGGTTCTGACCTGATTTCGGTTGAGAGACTGTATTCTCTGATTGGATTTCACCCTTTACATTTGTCTCTGTAATACGAACACCATTCTCTCCAGTTAGAGCATCGTTGTATGACTTCTCGATTCCATCTTTACCTATAAATTCATCTTGCCAATAATTACCAGAAGAATCTTTAGCTGGAGAACTAACATAGCCAAGAAGTAATCCAAAGCCTGGCTTATTTATATAAACTCTTGTTGGTGAAGAGAATCTGTTTGTGTCACCTTTGTCCCAAGAGTTCCAGGCAAGTAATTGATTCTTTCGATCATATATTAAACCACGGTCAGCAAATATTGGTTGTTTGTTTAGTGTATTATTCTCACTTTTTTTAAAGTATGCTTCACCTTTGGCAATTTGTAGTTTCCCAACTTGGTACATAAACACAAATGACGTTAAAACGAAGAAAGTGCCTAACAGGTATATAGCCCGTTTGGGTATGGAACTTTCAAGTCTACCTTCAAACTGTTGAGTATTGAAGTTAGGTAGGTTCTTTGAATCAAGAAAGATCTCGTCGGGAGCTATGTCGGCTTTTATTCTTTTGTGATTAATTCTAAATTTCATTTTTATATAAAATTATATGACGACGTATAAATTGGATTCCTAGATAAATGATAGATAAACAGAGAGAAAACCAGAAAGGTGAAGTTATAAAAATTGATCCAGGAATAGTATAAATTGCGTATATAATTATTCCAACTCCTAAAAACTCATAGAACTGTTGGTAGATAAATATACCTATAACTGCAAAGATAGAAGCCACCCACCATGGGAAAATAAATACTGATAAAAACAGGATAATATCAAAAATTAGGCGCTTCATAAGAAGCATTATACGCTATGAGTCAATGAGTTGACAAACACTTACCTACGTCTTATTTTGCGAAAAATGAAGCGGATAATTATAAATATTAGTAGGGCTGCAATTCCATAGAAAACTATTTTACTCCCAAATATAAAACTAAGTAGAGAGAATAGAAATAGTTTTACATAGGTAATAGGTTTATCTGTGGCATCTAATGGTTTAGTCTGTGCAACTTCTACCTTATTAGTTTTAGAATCTGGATTTGAAGTCTTCTCATCTTTTTTCTCAAGAGCATCTATTTCTTTTTGAGTTTGGATTTTTGTATCTAAGATTTTAGTATAAGTATTATCTCTAAATGTATCGATAGACCCTAGACTACTTGCAACAGGAGCGCCGACAGATTCTGGTATCACATCTTTGAGTGCAGTAGTGGCTTTTGTTATTTCATTCTTCATAACATCCACACTCTTCAGATCTGTCCCATCTTCTTTCTTTGTTGAAACTGGAACAAAAGTATGATCCTCTATCGTCTTTGCATTATCTAATGTTATGTTTTCTTTCTTTCCACCAGTTGTAATGCTTGAAGAACTAATCTTAGCAGAGATGATATGGTCACCTGAGGTAACCTTCCAAGAAACAGAGACGTCTTGTATTTTTGAAGGTTCGACTGTTAGGTCTCTAGCCCCAAGGATAACTTTTGAATCATAGAATTCGACATGCACTGTTACCGGATCTTTATCACCATTCCAGATTGCGGTGTAAATTTTAACAGTGTTACCTTCTACTAATGGTTCAGAGTACCAAATCTGACCCGGAATAAAACCAGTTCCAGATGCTGTGTCTGCATAAGAAAAACCTGTATTTAATAAGAACGAAGCTAGAATAAAAATAAATATATATTTTCTCATTTACAGAGTTATTATAACACTTTAATTATTATTCTTAAGTAGATTATCCCCTATTTGGAAAGCAACACCTGCTCCCATTGTGACAATAATATCTTTCTCATTCATTTTTGGTATCCAAACTTTTAGATATTCTTCTGCACTCTTGAAATCATCAAATGACATAGCTTTAACACCAGCTTCATTTATTCTTTCAGATAATATTTTAGAAGATATCGTTCCATCATCTTCTTCACGAGCGTAATATATAGGCAAAATTATCACACTGTCAGCATCTTTGAAGCTTTTAGCAAAGTCTGGAAGTAGTAATTTGGTACGACTGAATAGGTGTGGTTGGAATGCAACTGTGATAGCCCATCCTTCACTCTTAGGGTATAACTCACGGAAACCTTGAAGAGTTGCTTTTATCTCAGCTGGATGATGAGCATAGTCGTCATATACTAAAGTACCATTATTGAGTTTACCTTTGTATTCAAACCTCCTCCATGTACCAGGAAATACGGCTAAGGCAGAGTTTGCATTGGTATATGATGTAGCAAGAATAGACGCAACAGTGAAAGCGGCGGCGGCATTTTGCTTGTTATGAATTCCAGGAATTTGAAGCTTAGTGACCGCACTCATAAAATCTGTATAATTCATAACTTTGGCTTTTATATCTTTTATAACATCAGCGATGTTTTCATCATCTGGATTACAAACTACAAATCCATCTGCTGGGACTTTCATTGCAAGCTCATGGAAGGCACTCTTTATATCTTCTATGTTTTTATAGTAGTCTAAATGGTCAGCATCTATATTTGTAATAACTAAAACATTTGGATTGAGATTTAGAAAAGACCTTTTATACTCACAAGCCTCAGCAATAAATAAATCACTCTTACCTGCTATGAAATTACTCTTATCACCCACAAGTAAACTACCAATAATAACTGTCGGGTCTTTACCTTCATCACGAAGAATCTGAGCTATCATTCCTGTGGTTGTCGTCTTGCCGTGTGTTCCTGAAATAGCGACGGTATATTTACCTTCACTCACTATTCCAAGCATTTCTGGATATGAACGAACTTCTATTTCTTTCTGTTCCTTTAATTGATTAAAGAGACTCTTACTCCAGCTCTCTATCGCAATAGTATAAACAATAAGATCTACACCACTTGGAATATTCTCTATTGAAGATGAGCCTATAGTCACTTCTGCTCCTATATCTGTAAGCTCATGAACTATTTCAGAGTCTTGAATATCTTGTCCACTAACCTTCTTACCTTCATACATCATCATCCGCGCAATCGCCGAAATACCAATACCTCCGATACCAATAAAGTGCACGTGTTTAATTTTTGATAAGTCTAAATTCATATTTTTATAATACTACAAATTCCCCCTCAGAAAGAGTATACACTGGCAAATCTTCTTTATATTCTTTTAATTCATTCAGGGCATTATCAAAATCAAAATTTTTCGGAATTTCATCAAAATCCTTAGACTTCCAGTGTGGAATAACTTTAACAGGTAAGAGACCGAATCCATGACCAGTTCTACTAGAACTCAATACATGATAATATTTTGCTATCACTTCAGCTCCAGCAGAAGTTCCAGCTAAAACTTTGCCATCTAATTCTTTAATCCAGCTTGTATCCTTATTTAATAATTTAAACAATTCTTGAGTATGTCCTCCTCTTAAAAATATAACATCTGAATTCTTAACCTGTTCTTTAAATTTCATAGGATCAGCAAGTTCCAAAGTAAAATCTTTTATATATTTTGAAAGTAGAACTTTGTCAGAGTTAAATGTTTCTTCCCAATCTTCTTTTGGACGAGCAAACATACAGTCAAGGATTTTTACGGGTTTCTTATTAATTCCTTTTACTAATTCTTCGTAAAAAGCGCGTCCTCCATCTTTTGATCTATTTACAAAACCTCCAGCTAGAATATATTTAGTCATGATTATTTTAATTTATTTATTATTTTCATAAACTGATCATTGCGGTCGTATTCGTTGGTGAACATTCCAAATGATGCAAATGCTGGTGAGAATAATAACACGTCGCCCTTCTTTGCATGACTTAGACCTTTCCTTACTGCTTCATCTAATGATTTTACGTATTCGTGTTTAATTTTAATTTTATTGGTAGCCACAAATTTATCAGTACCTGTTCCTGGAATTAGTATTACTTCTTTACAATACTTTTCTATCGATTTTTTTAGGTTCTTTGTGTCCAAATTTTTATCAGCTCCACCTAGTATAAGTATTATACGAATACGCTTCATATCTTTACCTAGTGCTTCAAGGCCTGAGATAGTTGCCTCTGGTGTCGTAGCATTATTATCATTATAAACCTTCACACAATTTACTTCTTTTACAAACTGCAACCTTCCTTCTACACCTTTGAAGTTTTTAATTACTTTCTTTATTGAAGTTTCTGGAATCTTAAATAGCTTCGCGACTTCTACCGCGCAAGCAAGATTCTCCTTCTGATACTTACCAGGTACAACGAAATCGTATTTCTCTACATCTTTGGCTTTTGCAACAATAAGTTTACTTTTAACTTTCGGTATAAGCTTCTTCATATCTGGGCGAATTACAAGAGTGTCGCCTTTCTTCTGAAATTTAAAGATATTTGCCTTATCATCAAAATACTTCTTCATATCATCTTTATAGTAGTTCATATGGTCTGGCATAAATGAAGTAAACACTGATATCTGTGGAGAAATTTTCGCACCACCGAAGCCTTGCAACTGCCATGAATCAAGCTCGAGTACCACAATATCCCCTGCTTTTACTTTATTAAGTAATGGAAGAGTCGCGCCACCACGTACATTGCCACCAATGTAAACTTTTCTATTTAATTTCTTTTCATTTGCTTTCAGTATCTCGTAGATAAGGGTTGTGGCCATAGTCTTACCACGAGTACCAGTCACTCCTATGATAGTAACTTCTGGTGCAAGTTTAGCAAAAAGTGAAGCATCCATTTCTACTGGAATCTTATTCTTCTCTGCTTCTTTTATATAAATAGAATCCATAGGCACTCCAGCGGCTTTTATAACCATATCTGCATTTTTGAAATCTTTTAGGTCATGCTTTCCTAGAACATATTTTATATTTTTATATTTTGAAAGTTGCTTAAGTGATGAAGATAGCTGATCTTTGGTCTTTAAATCAGTCACAGTAAGATCCGCTCCACATTCTGCTAGGAATTTAGTATAAGCGATAGACCGACCGAGAAGGCCAAGACCCATAACCGTAATCTTTTTATCTTTAAAATATTTTTTGTAATTATTCATGTAAATATTTCTTCAATTCTTCCATATCATCGAAGTGATTCCGAACTCCATTAACCTCTTGGTACTTCTCATGACCCTTACCTGCAATTAAAAGAAAGTCTCCTCTCTTTGCGACAGAGCAAGCTCTCTCGATAGCCTTCTGTCGATTAGTCACTATGAAAACTTTTTCTTCCTTTGTTAAATCTATACCACGAGCCATATCTTCTATAATAGTATCTGGATTCTCAGTTCTAGGGTTGTCAGATGTCAGTATAACTATATCAGATAGATCGTACCCAATGCGTGCCATTATTGGGCGCTTTGTTTTATCACGATCACCTCCACAACCAAATACAGAAATAATTCTTCTTGTATTTTTCGCAGGCAGTGCATCACCCCTCATTTCTATAATAGCCTTAAGTATATTCTCTAAGGCATCAGGAGTGTGGGCATAGTCTACAATTGCAGTCACTCCACTTTTACTTTTTATATAATCAAATCTTCCTTCAACTGGCTTCAAACTCTTGATTAATTCTTTTACATTCTTTTTATCTTCTCCAAGCAAAGAAGCTGTCGCATATATAGAGAGTGCATTGTAAGCATTGAACTCTCCTAGTAACTTTGTCTCCAACCTTTCATTAAAATCTGCACTTGTTTTAAGTGAGTAAGTGTAGCTCTTTGCTTTTATATCTTCTAGCATTGGGAGGCCATACTTATCATCAATATTAGCAAGTGCAAAGGCATCAGGTGGAAGCATCTCGAAGAACTTTTTCTTAGCTTTAAAATAGTTATCGAAATTCTTATGGTAATCCAAGTGGTCGTGAGTCAGATTTGTAAAAACCCCTCCAGCAAATTTAATACCGGCTACTCTGTTCTGATCCATAGCATGAGAAGATACTTCCATAAAGCAGTATTCACAACCTTCTTCCACCATTTTATTAAGTAACTTATTGAGTGTTATCGGGTCAGGGGTTGTATGACTTGCTTCTATCGCTTCATCATTAACTTTATTTACAACTGTACCTATTAAGCCAGCCTTATGACCTAAATTACGAAAAAGCTGGTGGAGTAGAGTTGTAACAGTAGTCTTACCGTTTGTACCAGTAACACCTATAACTTTAATCTTCTCTGACGGATTACCATAAAAGTGGTTCTTCGCCATAAAGACTATAGAATTCCTCTTTATTTTCTTATATAGACTACCCATAAACTAACTTTAGCATAAGATAAAAACAAAAAACAGCATGTCATTTAAACATACTGTTCCATTACTCCTCTAGCCATTTGTTATATGCTTCTACAATAATTCTAGGTACTACTTCTTTGTTGTTCTTAGGGTTTGAGGTATCAATTACGAGATTGAAATTTTTAGGATCAGTGTGGTTTTCTATACCATACATTTCCTTATACCTTTTTCTTTCACTTTCCAAACGATCCTCTAAAGATTTGGCAACTTCTTCAATAGTATTTAATCCTTGCCTTGTTTCATTATGTCTGTTTGGGTTATTTTTTGAATCCTCTATTACTCTTTTAGCAGCAGTTTTAGAATCGCAAAAAAGGAAAACTTTGAAAGCTTCAGGTATGAAATGAAAACCTAATCTTGAATCAAGAACTATGTTTTCTTCTTTACCAATTTCACGATTATAGTCATCAAGAGCAATATCAATACTAGGATCTTTCTCAGCAAGTTCAGCGAGTTCTTCTAGTGTTATACCTCTTTCTGATGCCATCTTTCTCATAAAATCACCTGTTGATTTCTTTTGATAACCCAAAAGGTTTGAAACCCCAGTTGAAGCGGAAGATTTTCCACCTCCATTATTACCAGCTATTGTAATTATATGTTTTTTCATAATCGTAGTTTTATTTTCACATTATACTACAATATTTAAATAATATAGTCAAAATATACCATTTCTGATAGAATGAGCCTTATGAAAATTCTAGCAATAGAAACTTCCTGTGATGATACATGTGTAGCAGTAATTGAAGTAAAAGAATCGAAAGAAAAATCTACTTTCAAAGTACTTGCCAATATCGTCCAATCTCAAGATATACATAAAGAGTATGGGGGTGTCTTCCCTATGATGGCTAAACGCGAGCATATGAAAAATATTGGCCCAATATTTGATCTTGCTATGAAAAAAGCAAAAAATCCTAAGATAGATGCTATAGCTGTCACTGTCGGCCCTGGACTCGAGCCAGCTCTATGGGTAGGAATAACTTTCGCAAAAGAGCTTGGTGAGAAACTGGGCGTTCCCATCATTCCAGTAAACCACATGGAAGGACATATCCTATCTATATTCCCAAAGAAAACAAAAACTTTCACAATAGATAAAAAAGCTAAGATATTCCCTAGCCTTTCACTTCTAATTTCTGGTGGACATACGGAGATAGTTCTATCAAAAAAATTCGGAGAATATAAAATTATAGGTAGTACGCGCGATGACGCCGTCGGTGAAGCTTTCGATAAGGTTGCACGTATGCTAGGGCTTCCTTATCCTGGAGGACCAGAGATATCTAAACTGGCAAAAGAACAAAGAAAGATTAATAAGCAAAGTAAGATTATACTCCCTCGCCCTATGATACATTCTAAAGATTATGACTTCTCTTTCTCTGGACTCAAAACTGCAGTTCTCTACTATATTCGCGACTATGGACCACTTACCGAAAAAATGAAGAGAGAGATAGCTCGTGAATTCGAAGATGCTGCTATTGAAGTACTCATACACAAAACTCTTCGTGCTGTAAAACAATATAAAGCAAAAACTTTAATAGTTGGAGGTGGCGTATCAGCAAATACATACCTAAAGAAAATATTAAAGAGGAGTCTGAAGGAAGTTGATTTAAAAACTAAAATATACTTCCCTGTAAAAGGATTGAGTACTGATAACGCTCTCATGATAGCTATAGCTGGATACTTTCAATATAAAAAAGGGTCTAAATCAAAGAGTAAACTAAAGGCGATCGGAAATTTAGCCTTATAGCGTTGGAGAAAGCACTCTAAAATGCTATATTTTAGGTATGAAAGAAGATATGCCTGATATTAATCCGAAGTTACTTTCACCTTATAATCCAAAAGAAACAGAAGATCGCATATATAAACTCTGGGAAGAGAGCGGTTTTTTTAACCCTGATACTTGTATTGAAAAAGGCATAACAAAGGCTGATGCAGAACCTTTCTCTATTGTTCTTCCCCCACCAAACGTAACTGGAACATTACATATAGGACACGCATCAATGCTCGTGATAGAAGATATAATGGTTCGCTTTGCTCGCATGCAAGGTAAACGCACACTCTGGATTCCAGGTACTGATCATGCAGCAATAGCCACCCAATCAAAAGTAGAGAAAATAATAGAGAAAGAGGAAGGCAAAAGAAAAAGTGATTTAGGACGTGAAGAATTCTTAAAACGTGTAGAGAAATTTGCCCAAGAGAGCCACGACACGATAGTCTCCCAAATTAAAAAGATGGGGGCTTCTATTGACTGGTCTCGTGAAGCTTTTACACTCGATGAGAAACGGAGCCTTGCTGTTCGAACAGCATTTAAGCAAATGTATGACGATGGGCTTATCTATAGAGGGCATCGCATAGTGAACTGGGATCCAAAAGGTCAAACCGTAATATCGGATGACGAGATAGTATATAAAGAAGAGAAAACAAAATTTTACTATTTAAAGTACGGGCCTTTCACTATTGGGACTGCTCGCCCCGAAACAAAGTTCGGCGACAAGTATGTAGTTATGCATCCAGATGATGCTAGATATAGTAAATACAAACATGGCGATAAGTTAATCGTAGAATGGATTAATGGTCCTATCGATGCAACAATAATCAAAGATGAAAGTATAGATATGGAATTCGGTACAGGAGTTATGACTATTACTCCATGGCACTCTGCAATAGACTTTGAGATAGCCGAGCGACACAACTTAGATAAAGAACAAATAATAGATAAATATGGCAAGCTCCTCCCTATCGCCGGAGATTTTGCCGGTATGAAGATAAAAGATGCTCGTGCAAAAATAATCGAAAGACTTGAAGAAAAAGGTCTTGTAGAAAAGACTGAGGATTATACACACAACATAGCTACAGCAGAACGCACAGAAGCAGTTATAGAACCACAGATTATGAATCAATGGTTCATAAATGTAAATAAACCTATTCCCGCTCGCAATAACAAAACTCTAAAAGAACTGATGCTTGACCCTGTGAGTAATGAGCAGATAGATATCTTGCCAGAGAATTTTAAGAAAGTTTACTTCAACTGGGTAGAAAATTTGCGTGACTGGTGTATATCAAGACAAATATGGTATGGGCACAGAATTCCAGTCTGGTACAAAAATGAAGAAATATATTGTGGAATAGAAGCACCAAAAGAAGCTGGTTGGATTCAAGACGAAGATACACTTGATACTTGGTTCTCTTCTGGGCTTTGGACATTCTCAACTCTAGGCTGGCCAGAGCAAACAAAAGATCTAGCAGATTACCATCCTACTACAATACTTGAAACTGGGTACGATATTATATTCTTCTGGGTTGCGCGTATGATACTTATGTCGCAATACCTGCTTGGTGAAATTCCATTCAAAACTGTATATCTTCATGGGCTTGTTCGTGACGCTCAAGGTAGAAAGATGAGTAAATCTCTTGGAAATATTATCGACCCACTTGATGTCTCTGCCAAATACGGAGCGGACGCTGTACGAATGTCACTAGTCATAGGGACCGGTCCCGGAAACGACAGTAAGATGAGTGAAGATAAAATAAAAGCATATAAGAACTATGCGAATAAACTATGGAACATAACTCGCTTTGTCCTCTCCTCTACTGAAAATATTGAATATGATGAAAAGTTCGATAGTTGGACAGATAAAGATAGAGCACTTATCGAAGAAAGAAATTCTATTATGAAAACTATTACTAAAGAGATGGAAGAGTATAAATTCTATCTAGTTGGTGATAAAATATATCAGTACACTTGGGCAAGATTTGCAGACGTTATAATAGAAGAAAGTAAGCCGATACTTCAAGGAGATAATACTGAGGATAAGAATTCACGCGCACAATTCCTACTTGAAACTCTCCGAGAAATTATAACTGTGCTTCATCCATTCATGCCATTTGTGACAGAAGAAATATGGTCAATGCTTCCGATTAAAAATAAAAACTTACTAATGGTAACTCCATGGCCTATAGATAATAAAAATGCTTAAAGATCCGAAAACTCTACTATTTGCAATTATAGGCGGTGCATTACCTGCTATATTTTGGTTATGGTTTTGGCTAAAAGAAGAAGATTCCGAAAATACAGCTCCAAGAGGTCTGGTTATTTTGTCATTTATACTTGGAGGAATCATAGTAGTCATCGCTATTTGGCTTGAAAAATATTCACTTAAGTATATATTCGACAATACAAGGCAAGTCATAGTCTGGGCCTCGATAGAAGAATTATTAAAGTTTGCTGGAGTCGCAGTCATAATCTTAAGTATTAGAGAAGTGAAAAAGCCTATTGATTACCCTATGTACTTTATTGCTGTTGCACTTGGATTTGCCGCCTTAGAGAATATCCTATATCTTCTTCAACCACTATATGTAAATGGAACAGTAGTTGGACTTTTAACTGGTAATCTACGCTTCCTAGGGTCAACTTTATTACACGCCATAGCGAGTGGTATGATTGGCAGTGCTTTAGGCTTATCATTTTTCCTACAAAAATACAGAGGAATATACCTATTATTCGGAATTATCTTTGCGATTGTGTTGCATAGTACCTTTAATTTTTTTATAATGAAAGGAAGCGGTGAAAACTTCCTTAGTGTGTTCGGATTGTTATGGGTCGTCGCGATTATCAGTATACTTATTTTTGAAAAATTAAAACGTATGGGGAATTATATTGTTCCTTCTACGTCGTTAAAATAAATCTATATGTCAAACAAAAAATCATTTTTAGAACGCCTAACAGGTAGTATACGCTTCGAAGACGAAGAGGAAGATAAGTCCCCTGCTTCATCAGATATGATTAAGAAAATATCTGTCTCAGAGAAAGATGACTTCGATCATAAAGAAATAAAGAAAGAATCAAAATGGGAAGAGGAAGAAGAAGCTCAACTTACAGTAGACCTATACCAAACACCTACAGATATAATTGTCCAGACTATGGTTGCAGGAGTTTTGCCAGATAACCTTTCTATATCTATTACTCGCGATATGATAACAATAAGAGGTAAAAGAGAGGAAAACCAGTCTATAAACAGCGACAACTATTTCGTACAAGAGCTGTATTGGGGAACATTTTCAAGAACTATTTCCCTTCCAGAAGAAGTTGATCCTGAGGAGGCGGAAGCTATCGAAAAGCACGGGTTACTTATCATAAAGCTACCAAAGATAAATAAAAATAAAGAGACTAAACTCAAAGTAAAATCAATCTAAACAATAAACCCCGCATCTGTGCGGGGTTTATTATTTAATAGTGTGCCGAGACCCAGATTCGAACTGGGGACCTATCCCTCTTCAGGGGAGCGCTCTACCAACTGAGCTATCTCGGCATAAATCTTACTTTAGTGAATCAAAGAAATCCTGCATCTGCTGTCTATTGCTCAAGTTATTTATGACATCATTAACTTTTGGAGTACCAGACAATCCTCCAGTATAAACATTAAAGATATTACTTATAAATGGCTTTATGAAATACAGAGCACCAAATGTTGAGAGTATTATAATACCCCAATAGACAAACCGATAAACCATAGCCATCTTTTGAGCACGAACAAGCTTATTAAGCATCTCATTATTCTGCTTAGCAAGTTCGATACTTTCCATTAAAAGCTGTTTTGTTTCAGCGTCCATTAATGGAACTTTAGCATATTTACATAGAAAATAAAAGTGTGCCCTCGGCGGGAATCGAACCTACATCTATTCCTTAGGACGGAACTGTTCTATCCATTGAACTACGAGGGCAATACTATAAAAGCACCATTTCTGGTGCTTTTATAATACGTTATAATCCCTCAAAATGCTACCCTGTTATACCTAGAAGTTCAACAATTTTAGGCTTATTAAAACCTACAACGATATTGTTCCCTATGACTATAACTGGTACACCCATTTGACCACTCTTTTCAATCATTTCTTTGCGTTTATCTTGATTACCAGCTACATCGAAATCTTCAAAAGGGACATTCTTTTCTGTGAAAAATTCTTTAGCCATATGGCAGAAGTGGCATGATGGAGTACTATATATTGTTACTTTATTCATAATTTTTATTCCGCAACGCGGTGTTATTGATAAATGAACCTCTATTATATCATACGAGTAAATATTGCAACACTTGACACCTGTGCGGGATACGAGAATCGAACTCGTGTCTCAACCTTGGGAAGGTCGCATGCTACCACTATACCAATCCCGCAATCTACTTACCAAAAATTCTTTTTATAAAATTCCAAAACCCGTGTTCTTGAGACTCTTCAGTAGGTGTAGCCTGATCCTGATCTTCAACAATCAGAACTTCTTTCTCTCCTGGCTTAACGACTTGAAATTTATCTCTAACGGATTCCTCTACACCTTCTTCTGTGTTTAATTTGTCTATATCAGCTGAGAGTTTAGATTCTCGCTTTCTTAATTCATCCATTTTGTTAAGTTCAGAGGCTCTATTCTTACTTGTCTCACGCTCTTTCTTTATAAGTCCAACCATATTATAAGCAAAGCCTACGAAAACACAAAAAAGTACTATCAAAGCTAGCGGTGAATGCCATAATGCGTATTTATTTTTCTTCTTGAATTCTGACATAAAAACTAGTATAATTATATCATGATTTTCAGCGTGAAAGGCCAAAAAAGAATGAAAAAAGCTTTTACTATAATATCTATAATAGTTATTATAAGTATGATATTGCTCTACCTTCCAGGGTTATTTAATTAGTCACCACTCCTCATCATTTTAAGGAAAACATCATGTGAGATGTTTATTTTTCCTCTGCCAGCCATCTTCTTCTTTCCCTTCTTTTGCTTCTCTCTTAGCTTCATTTTACGTGTTATATCACCTCCGTACATATGCTGAGTCACATCCTTCATAAAAGCACTGACTGATTCGGATGAGATTATCCGGCCAAGAGCTTTACCTTGAATTTTGAAAGCAAACTGCTGACGAGGTATAACTTTCTTTAATCTTTCGACTTGAGTCTTGGCTTCTTCCTCTACTCTGCGACGCGACACTACTCTCGTAAAAGCGACCATTGGTTCATCGGCTACAAGTATATCTAAGCGAACAACATCAGCTTCCCTGTACTCGCCTATTTCATATGATATTGAAGCGTATCCAGAAGTTAGACTTTTTAGTTCGTCAAAGAAATCACGCATAAGTTCACGAAGTGGCATTTCTAAATCTATCGAAGATCGGTTATCTCCGAAGTTCTCTGTCATTTTAACCTCAGCTTCATGTTCATAGAAAAATGGCATCAAGAAACTCATATATTTCGAAGGCACTATAATCTTCACATCTACCCATGGCTCAAATATTTTCTGGACATTACCGTCATCAGGAAAAAGGTGAGGAGAATAAATCATCTGCTCTTTGCCATTCCTTAGAATAACCTTATAAGTGATGGAAGGCATAGTAACCACAAGATCTAGATCGAACTCTCGATTAAGTCGCTCTGTAACTATCTCTAAATGTAGCATTCCTAGGAAGCCACATCGAAAACCTCTTCCCAAACTACCTGAAGTCTCTTCTTCGTACGAAAATGAAGAGTCTGATAGCTTTAGCTTACCTAAGGCAGCCTTTAACTCTGGAAAATCATCTGCAGACTCAGGGTAAACAGAAGCCCAAACTACAGGTGAAGGATTCATATATCCGGGAAGCGCAGGGAGTGGGCGCTTTGTATAAGTAATAGTATCTCCTACAGATGCGATACCTGGCTTTTTAATACCAGTTACTATATAGCCAATCTCACCTCCACTTATCTTATCTCGTGGAAATTCTTCGGGAGAAAAAGTTCCAACTTCAAGCGAAATAAATTTTTCATTGGAAACAGCAAAGAGAAGTGATTCCCCCTTTTTAAAGCTTCCGTCTATAACGCGTACGTAAACTATAACTCCACGATGGTTGTCATATTTGAAATCAAAAACAAGAGCTCTACCTGAGGTACTCTCTTCGATAACTTTAGGAGGTGGAATTCTTTTAACGAGTTCATCAAGTAGAGTTTGGACACCTTGGCCAGTCTTACCTGATACCTCTAGGATTGTATCTGGATCAATATCTAAAAGTAGAGCAAGTTCCATCTTCGTCTCATCTACTCGAGCAAGCGGTGAATCAACCTTCGAAAGTACTGGCACAATAACAAGCCCAGACTCACGAGCCATGCCTAGAGTTGTCAGTGTTTGAGCTTGCACTCCTTGAGTACTATCCACGAGCAGTATAGAACCCTCTACAGCTTTTAGAGCACGAGATACTTCATAAGAGAAGTCTATATGTCCAGGGGTATCGATAAGGTTAAGAACATAAGTCTGACCATCAACAATATGCTCCATGCGAACTGGTTGCATTTTAATAGTAATACCACGCTCACGCTCAAGCTCCATAGAGTCTAGAACTTGGTCTTTCATCTTACGCTTCTCTATTGTACCTGTGACTTCAAGCATACGGTCAGCAAGAGTACTTTTACCGTGGTCAATATGCGCAATAATTGAGAAATTTCTAATAGACTTAACATCCATAGACCTATCCTATCAGAAAAAGGCTTAAAATAAAAGGCTAAAAATTATTCTATAAATCCTCCAACCTGATGATTCCAGAGTTCAGCATAACTACCATTCTTAGCAATAAGCTCTTTATGCGTTCCTTCTTCAACTATTTTACCATCTTCGAGAACTATGATTCTGTCCATTTTCTGTATGGTTGATAAACGATGAGCTATGACTATGGTGGTTTTACCTTTCATGAGCTCGTTAAAAGCGTCTTGAATATATTGTTCACTAATACTATCAAGTGAGCTTGTAGCCTCATCTAGAATAAGAACTGGTGCATCTTTTATCATTGCACGGGCAATGGCTATACGTTGACGTTCGCCACCAGAGAGCTTAATTCCTCTTTCACCAACATACGTATCATACCCATTGGGTAATTTACTAATGAATTCATGAGCATAAGCTTTTTTAGCTACTTGTATTATTTCTTCATCAGTAGCATTTGGTTTTCCATAAGCTATATTTTCACGTATTGTTCGATGAAAAAGTATAGACTCTTGAGGAACATAAGATATTACACTCCTTAGATCATCTTGAGTTACACTTCTTATATCTTGTCCATCTATACTTATATTACCTTCACTGACATCACTAAATCTAAGTACTAAATTAGTAAAAGTAGATTTACCTGCTCCAGAGTGACCCACTAGTCCTATTCTCTCTCCTGGCTTTATATCAATGTTAAATTTTTCAAAAACACTTTGTCCATTTTTATACTTAAAAGATACATCTTTAAAAACAATATGGCCTTCTTTTATCTTTATTTTCTCTGGTTTAACTGGATCCAATATATCAGGCTTCACCTCAAAGAGATCTATCATTTCTTTCATATCAGCAGCAGATTTCATAAACTTCATAAAAGCTGTACTCAACTGCCACAATTTATCCATCATAATTACAATATATGTCTGAATAAGCACGACAGTACCGGTAGATATTTTATTTTGTAACCACAATTTTGCAGTTATATACAAGATTAAACTTAACATTATTGCTGAAAAAAATCCTTGAATAACTTCTATTTTGCCACTAAAAAACCAAGCTTTTTTGCTTTTTATATTTGCATCTTGTGTAATTTCTTTAAATGATTCTTCTTCTTTATCTCTATTAGAGAAAATTTTAACTGCAAATATATTACTAAAAACATCAGCTAATCTTCCTCCAATTCTAGAATCACTCTGAGCTTCAATTGTGTCATATTTTATTTTCTTTTTTAGAAAGAAAAATATTATAGACATATAAACAAGTATGAATATTGAGAAAAATAGAGCTATAATTTTTGATTGAGGTAAAATCACAATAAACACACCAATGAAGAAAATAATAGATGAGTAGAAATCATAAATTAATATATCAAACATAGTTTCAAAAGAACCAACAAAACGCCTTGATTTTGTGACAAGACTTCCAGAAAAATTATTAGAGAAGAAAAGTTGAGATTGTTTACTTATTTTTCGGAAAGAAAAGTTTCGTAACTCTTTTGCAACATTTACCTCAAAAGCATATATTATAAATTTACAAATTCTCGCAATAGTCGTAACTAGAAAATTTAAACCTATTGTTATAAAAACAAGTTTAAATAAATCACTTGAAACTGTAATTCTATCAAAAGAAGAGAAAGAAATAGTATCTATGATCTTTTTAAAATAAACCGGTCTTAAGATCCCTTCAAGAAAAATCCTGGTGCCAAACAGAATAAATATAGAATAAAAAGCAAGTCTATACTTCTTAATCTGTGGCCAAACATATTTAAATATAGCTTTAAATAAAGACATCGTTATATCCTATCAGAAAAAGGCTTAAAATAAAAGGCTTATTATAGTTCCTTCTGTTCTGGGGCGATGACGCGTCCTTTCCAGAATTTACGATTTATAGCTTTAGTTATATCAGCAAGTTCTTTGTTTTTCATTAAAGAAAGGACTAGTATTCCAGAGGCAATACCAATTATACCTGACATTAGTCCCTGTAATAGAATTCCAAGTCCAGTTGAAATAGTAAATATATCATCAAAGAATCCGAGAGCTAAGTAAGCCACTGCACCCATAACTATTGCCCCAATAGCACTTTGAATAAAGGTGGTAAAAAGTTTTGATGAAGCCCCATGAAGGAAATCCTTCTTGAATAAAATCCATATAAGGAAGAAGTTAAGCAAAGATCCAAGAGCATAAGCAAGTGGAAGGGCAAGCATCATTGTCCCTGGGACGTCTTTTACACGAAGAAGGCTTTCTAAACTAGAAAGAATGGAAGGGTAAGAGCGGAATATATCTATGATAATAAAAGCAAAGACTATAACCATAAGCGATGAGAAAACATTAACAGCAAGTGGTTTCTTTGTATTCCCTGCTGCATAGTACCCACGAACAAAAAGTAAAACTAAACTCTGTGATGTAAGAGAAATGATGAATAATGCCACCGCAGCAGCAGTTAGACGTGTATCTGCCCAAGTGAAAGTATTTGATCCTAAAATTACACGGACAATCTGAGCACGTAGTACGGCCAAGAGTGTTATTACGGGTAGTGACCAGAATATTATCTGTTTTGAAGCTGATATTATTTGCCCTATAAAATTATTCATATCCTTCATTGAGAATGACTTCACAAGTATAGGAAATGCAGCGACAGAGTATGATATACCGATAATTCCTACCGGGACAGACTGTAAGTTATATGAAAATGTAAACAAAGATATGGAACCAGCTTTCAGAGTAGAAGCCATAGCTATAAGAACCACGAAGGCTAAACTATTACAAGAAAGCGTAAGAGTTCTAGGAGCAGATATTTTTATCACATTAACAACTTCTTTCCAAATAATTTTTGAAGTAAACTTAGGGAAAAATCCATGCTTGATAACAATAGGAATCTGTATAGATAGATGGAGTATTGCACCGATTATAACTCCCCCAGCAAGACCATATACTCCAAATAAAGGATACAGGAATATTATACCGATTAAGATACCTACATTATAAAATATTGGTGACAATGAAAATATAAAAAAGTTTCTGAATAACTGCGTAATAGTACCAATAAGATTTGATAATCCTATAAATATAGGTGAGAGTAGCATTATACGACTAGTCATGATAAGTGAATGCAATTGAGATTCACTAAACCCTGGAGCTATATAAGAGGCTATATAAGGCATCAGAATTGCAACCAAAAGACTTACTACAACCATAAAAATCATAAAGGCGCTGAATATATTATTTATGAAAGCTTGAGCTCTTTCTTTTCCATGATCTCCTGAATTTATCTTATCCATCAGAAATGGCATCAAGACTGTAATTGAAGCAAGGGATGCAACAGAGATATAAAGAAAGTCAGGTATACGAAAAGCTGCATAATATACATCAAGAACTGGCCCTGCCCCTACAATATGAGCTAAAGTTCTATCACGAATAAGACCTAGCAACTGAGAGAGAAAAGCAAAACCGCCAAGCAGTAAGGCGGCTTCGTTTACCCCATGAAACTCCTTATTAAGAAATGTCAGAATGCGCTTTACCATTACTTAATAAGAATTATTGTTTTTCTGGTAATTGTTTTTTTGTTTGTGTGTCTGCTCCTGATGGTGTTGTCACTGCTGAATGTGACACTGAGTTTATAGCATCTTTAACATCTTGATTATCTGGTAGAACTTGTTCAAGAAGTTTGAATTGGGTTAGAGCATCATTTGCTCGACCCACTTTCTGATATGCTTGACCTAGGAAGAATCTTGCATTTAAGTAGCTATTATTTAGTATTACAGCTTTCTCAAAAGCACTAACAGCCCCAGAATAATCAGAATTATTATATCTTAGTAATCCAAGTCTAAAGAAGATTGTAGGGTCATTAGGATTTAGTTGAGCAGCACGTTCAGCTTGTTTAATAGCTCCCCCTGCATTACCTTCATTTGTTTCTATTTGAGCAAGTAGGAATAGTGCATCAGTATAGTTAACTTTTAAGGCCAGTGCTTGATCTATTAACTTTCTAGCCTCAGAAGTATTCTTATTTTCAACCTCTAATGAAGCACGAGAAAGAATTACAGAAGGGTTGCTAGGTGCAAGTTCCTGAGCTTTAGTATACTGAGTCACCGCATTTTCATAACTCTTATCAATACCAATAGAAGCAAATGATCCGTATATGTTTCCTAGATTTACATAGTTAAGATACTGTTTAGGATTTTGACTAATAGCTGCTGCTCCGGTAGCTTCAGCTGAGTTAACTAACTGTTGGACATTTGACTTCAACGTATCCTCTGATATTGATTTGTCATTTATTAAAGCCCTAATTTCTGCAATATAAATCTGAGATAGTGTACGGTAATATACGTCGTTCTTATCAAGTGTAAGAGCGTTCGAAAGCATGCTTTCTGATCTTGCTAATGATTCTAGCGAGTCTGTCCCAGTAGAACCTTTTGAGAAGTAAATTATTGAAGTGAATTTTTCTGCATATAGATATGTAGTAGATAGTGTCGCAATCATAAGAACCATAAGACCTAGTATTGAGAAGAAGCTATTCCTAGGATCATCCAGGAATGAGAAATTCTTTACTGGTATGACATTATTCGAAACTAGAATACCTACAAGCATTCCACTTGAAGCAAAAGCAAGTACAACCATAATAATATTAGGTGTATAAAGTATGATACTAACCCAAGCATATATAGAAGTTATAATCGTCGTCATTGTGAAATAGTTTGAAAGTCTATTTTGCAATGCAATCTTTAGTGATTTTATACCTCTTATGAAAAATGCTATTAAGAAAAGTAACCACGCAGCTATACCGAGCACTCCAGTAGTTATAGCAAACGTAGCTAAAGAACTATAACCATTAGTAAAGTCTGTATTCCAGAAAACTGTCTGAGCTATTGATTGTGGCTGCCAAAGTGACCAGTCAATAACGAATGTATTTGGCCCTGTACCTAGAAGTGGATTATGCTTTATAGCTTTCCAAGCTATTTGAGCTGTAGTACTTACTGAAGGACGAACATCAATATTTGAAACACTAACATACTTCGCGATAAGACCTCCTATTGAACCACTTCCAACTAGAAAGATAAAGCTTATAAACACTACAATAAGTGCTGCAAAAGGAAATTTCTTTGGTTCACTAGGGTTTGCTACAGCTTGAGGTCCTGTATGCTGAATTGAAATACTGTAGACAAATATGATAGCAGCGAAAAGACCTACTAAAATCCAAACTAGAGTTATATTAATTATTGCTAAGAAAAATAATCCTATAACAATAAGGAAAATCTGCATTGCTTTAAAAAGCTTTTTTACTTTTAGAAATTCAAGAGAGAAAACAGATAGGAGAACAATTAGACCAAATAGCAGAGCAAAATCATTCCAACTACCAACAAGGTTCCCAGATGATATACCTTTTAGAAGACCTGGGGCAAAAGCAAAACCTCCGAAAACATTAACTAGTTCAAAGACAGCAAGTATCATTCCACCTAAGAATAAGAAAGCGTAGAAATACCAGATACGCTTTTCAGTTTGGAAATAAATTGAAGATAAGAAAAATAACAAGAACAATACGAGCATTGAGCCGAATGTTCCAATCTCAAAACCACTTCCAAAGAATGAAGAGTATTTTGAGTAGGAGAAAAATGAAGAGATTAAGAAAACTAGAGGAATCAAAGCTCCAAATAAAATTAACCTGTCCTTAGGAATCGTAAACTTCCCTTCACCAAGCCTCGCTATTAACCAGAAGAATAATGATAGTGTGACTCCTACAGACACAAGGAACCCTTTACTAGCATCGAGAGTTACTGGTAAATAAGGGATAAAGAAAAATAAGGATAAAAATAAGGTACCTAATAGAGTTGTAAATGATAATTTATTAAAAAAGCCTACTGTTTTTGATTCCATTTTTGTTTGATTTTACGAGTAATAATACTAATTATTATACATAATATACCTAGATAATACTAGACGACTATGTTTATAAGCCTACCTTTGACATATATGACCCTTTTGACCTCTTTGTCTTTAATCCAAGGAATTATAACCTCGTTTGCTAATGCCTCCTTCTTTATATCTTCTTCCCCTTTATCGCTCTCAACAGATATCTCGGTTCTAACTTTTCCATTAACTTGAATTACTAACTTTAAAGTATTGTCTACTATCTTGTCTTTATCCCATTTCGGCCAAGCTTGAAGGTGAATAGATTCTTTCTCTCCAATCAAGCTCCATAGCTCTTCAGTCATATGTGGAGCAAAAGGGGCGAGGAGTTTTAATAATAATTTGTATTCATCTTTCGCTATTGACTCTTGCTTATCCCATTCATTCAAAAGTATCATCATTTGAGATATTGAGGTGTTAAATTTATACTCTTCCATATCTTCACTTATCTTTTTTATAGCTTTATGAATTAGAGAAGTCGTAGTTCCTTCAGATAATTTATCTTTAAATCTCCAAACACGCTCTAAGAATCTTCTAACTCCCACAACTCCATTAGGATCCCAAGGATAGTTAACAGTTAGACCGTACGGGCCCATAAAGGCAAGATACATACGTACTGTATCAGCCCCAAGTAAATCCACTATCTCATCTGGGTTTATGACGTTACCTTTCGATTTACTCATCTTGTTTCCATCAGGCCCAAGGATAAGACCTCTGTTTCGACGAACTTTGTAAGCTTCGTCGTCAGAAACTAGCTTTAAGTCATACATTGCCTTAACCCAAAATCTAGAATAAAGCAGATGCATTGTAGTATGCTCTGCCCCACCCATATATAGATCAATCGGCATCCATGCTTTCATTCTTTCTTTTGAAGCAAATTCATCTTTATTTTTATTATCTAAATATCGATAGAAATACCAAGAAGAGTCGACAAATGTATCCATTGTCTCTACTTCTGGCTTCCATCCTTTGCCAAAAATTTTCTCTGTTCGATCAAAGAGCTCTTTACTTCGAGCAAGAGGTGAGGTTCCGTCTGGAGTATGATCGACATCTGTAGGAAGTATCCATGGTAAATGTTCATCCGGCACAGGGTGAACTTTCCCTTCCGGATCATAGACTATTGGAATCGGACAGCCCCAGTACCTCTGACGGCTAATCCCCCAGTCACGAAGCCGGTAAGTTTTTACAATTTTACCTCCTACAGCTTTTGTAATCTTCTCTCGAGCTTCTTCTGAATTTAAACCATTAAAATCTTTTGAATTTGTAAGGATGCCTTCTCCTGTAAACATATATTGTCCATTATTATCTATAAGAAGTAGAACAAATTCACCTTCTATGACTGAAAAGAAATTATTTAACTCATCTCTAGTTTTCCAGACTACATCGTGAATAGCAGCTTCCTCTTCGCTTATGGGATCTTGCTCTTCATTTATCAAATCAAAAAATAAATAATTAAATTTAGCTTCTCTATTTATCTCTTTCTTGCGATGAAAGAAAAAGCTATGTATAGCAACTTCAGGATTATTAACAAGTTTTAGATTCTTATATCCTGTCTCTTCATAAATTTCACGCAGTGCTCCTTCTACCATGTCTTCACCTTCTTCTATGCCGCCAGTTATCAACCCGTGCATCAATATATCTCTCCATACACTACATAAATATTTTCCATCTTTAGGATTCCTTATAATCGCACAAACACAATTTCTACTTATAATTGGTAAATCTTTTTTAAGCGGGCTATCAGAAGAAAAGAATACTGGCTCGATAACTCTTTTAATTTCCAAATTATATTTCTTTGCGAATTCATAATCGCGTTCATCGTGTGCAGGGACGGCCATAACGGCACCTGTACCATAACCAGAAAGTACGTAGTCGGCAATCCATATTGACACCTCTTCATTATTTATGGGGTTTATAGCTTTTAGACCTTTTACTTCTACTCCAGTTTTTTCTTTGGATTGTTTACGATCGAGTTCGGATTTCTTTTTAGTATCATTAATATATTTCTCAACATCTTTGATGTTCTCAATTTTTGATTCTAAGCTTTTGATTAGGTCGTGTTCAGGGGCAAGAACTACATAAGTCACACCGTATATAGTATCGGCTCGAGTTGTGAAAACTTTAATACTTTCACTAGTATCTTTTATTTTAAAATCAATTTCACTACCTTCGGTTCGGCCGATCCAGTTACGCTGAGCAGCTTTGATTTCATCGGGCCAAGCAAGTCCATCTAAGTCGTCGATAAGTCGATCTGCGTACTTTGTAATGCGGATCATCCATTGTTCTTGGTTGCGTTGCTCTACTTCCTCTCCACAACGTTCACACTTACCATCTACAACTTGCTCATTTGCAAGGATAGTCTGATCTTTTGGACACCAGTTAACTTTCGTAATATCCCTATATACTAAGTCATTCTTTAAGAATTGGTTAAATAGCCATTGAGTCCATTTATAGTATTCAGGTTCACAAGACACAACTTCTCGATCCCAGTCAAAAGATGCCCCCATTGAACGGAGTTGTGCGCGCATTGTATCCATTTGAGTATGTGTCCAAACTTTTGGATCAGCTCCAAGCTTAATAGCAGCATTTTCAGCAGGAAGACCGAATGCGTCGAAACCCATAGGGTATAACACATTATACCCTTGCATCCTTTTGTAACGAGCAAAGATATCTGGTACAGCGAAAGCATACCAGTGACCTACGTGTAAATTCCCAGAAGGATACGTGAACTCTACAAGTTGGTAGAAATTGTCCTTGCCTTCTACTTTATCTTCTACTTTATATAGAGCTTGATCTTCCCAAGTACTCTGCCATTTTTTTTCTATTTTTTTATGGTCGTAATTTTTCATTCCTATCGCGCGAGAGCGGTACTATTTATTAAACTTCTTTACAGCAAGCCATATCAGCAAACCTAGTGCCAAAGCCAGTATGATGACTTTTGCTACATTATCAGCAAGTGACCAGTAACGAACAGAAGCAATAATTAGAGAGAGTACACCACCCCAAGCAAATGAAATAGATAAAATAAGTACAGACACAAATCCAGCAAGAACAAATAGTAAAACACCAAAAATAATAAGTGTTATAAATACTTTCTTTTCATAACTTGAATGGGCTTTGTCGTAATTTAATCTGTTTGTATAGTCAGTATCGCAATACCCTTCTACTTTAGTCTGTCCTTTCTCTACTGGATAAGAATTTTCACTCCATTGTCCACCTATGCTTACACACTTTTCTTTTGTCTTTACTTCTTCCACCACCTGCATTGGTTTTACATACGAGCTATATACAGGCTCTTTGTAAATAAGTGAAGCAGTGTAATTAGAGAACAAATTTAAAACAATAACAATAGCTATAATAATTGAAACGTGAACAAATTTTGAAGTTTTTCTCTCAGGGGCCTGAGATTGTTGTATTGGTGTATCCATACTATAGAGTATACCAAAAAGTAGTGTATAATACACTCTATAATTATGAAGCGTATAAGGCAAAAATCAAACGAAACTCTAGAGCGTATAGCTTACAAGGCCACCCGTTGGATTGGCTCTACTAACTCCATACTTGTCCATACGGCATTTTTTATAGTGTCGTTTGTCTTATACTTTTATGGAGTGCCAATAGATAAGATTCTCCTAGTTGTCACGACTCTTGTGTCTCTTGAAGCTATATATCTATCGATATTTATACAGATGAGTATGAATCGCCAAGCTAGGCGTTTGCGTGAAGTTGCTCGTGATGTTGAAGAGATTCAAGAAGATGTTGAAGAAATCGAAAAAGACGTGGATGAGATTCAGAAAGATGTGGATGAGATTCAAGAGGATGTCGAAGATATCCAAGAAGAAGATGAAGCCGAAGATAAAGAAGAAGATATCTCTCTAACTAAAATTCAGAATACCTTAGAGAAACTAATGAGTGAGATTAATGAGCTGAAGAAAAAGTAGGCTATACTTTAACAGCTCCTTGGCGTAAGACTATAATCTTATCGTTCTCATATTTAATCAAAGTAGATGGCTTTGATACTTTTGTACCCACACATACATAAGCATCTACAGAACTACCGAAGTATTTCCTAGCTTCACTTCTCTTTTTCGCTGGAGGCATACCTTGCGGGTTTGCACTTGGCGCAACCATTGGACCCATTCTTTTTAATATATTAAAAAGATTTTTATTCCTTGGTCCTATCATTCGAAATGCTATAGCCTTCTTGCCTCTATGTAGATACTCAAATTTCTTATTAGGACAAGGTAGTATAACGCTTATCTTGCCTGGCCATACACTTTCTAGGAATTTCTTTTGATCTGAAGTTAGCGTAATACTAAACTTTTTAAAATCATTAAAAGATGACACGAGTACTATGCAAGGTTTATCTTTATCGCGTCCGCGGATTTTGTATATTCTCTCAACCGCTTTCTTATCAAAAGCATTAGCGAGTAGTCCATACAAAGTATCAGTAGGAACAAAAGCAACCCCACCTTTCTTGAGAGCTATTTCTGCTTTTTGCCAATCATTTAATTTCATTTATTTTTGCCGCAACAATAAAATCGTTCTGTGAAAGTCCACTTATCGCATGAGTTGAAAGAGTGATGTTTACTCTACCCCAACCAAGCTCTATATCAGGATGATGACCTTCACTCTCTGCAATATCCCCTACTTTATTTACAAAAGAAAGCGCCTCTTTAAAATCTTTGAATTTAAATTCTTTATATATACTTTTTGCATCAGTCGAAAGAACCCAATCTTTCACATGGAATTCTATCATCGCTTCGGCATCAATTTTGGTCATAGGGTCTACTCCTCCCTCACATGGTACACATTTTTGTTCTAGTAAATTCATAATCAAATTATATCTTAAATTCTATTACATCTCCATCTTTGACTATATACTCCTTGCCTTCAGTGCGGACTTTCCCCTTTGCTCGTGCTTCGCCATAACTTCCTGCATCAAGTAAATCTTTCCAGTAGACAACTTCGGCACGAATGAACTTATCTTTAAAGTCAGTATGTATAGCCATCCCTGCTACAGGTGCGGTAGAGTTGTGGACTATGGTCCAAGCTCGAGTCTCATCTTCCCCTGTTGTGAAGTATGTATCAAGGCCAAGAAGTTTGTATCCTTCGCTAATCAGATTATTGATACCATCATCTTCCCCACCAAGTTCTTTGCGGAACATTTCTTTCTCTTCGCCTTCGAAATCTTTCAACTCTTCTTCGACTTTCGCATCAAGCACTACGTATCGTGAACCAGTGCTTTCTATGTAGTCAGTAAGTTCTTTAAATATCTCAGGGTTCATAGTATCTAGGTTGTCTGATCCACCGCGCTTATTTAGCCCATATATGAATGGCTTGAATGTCAGTAAGTTTAGCATTTTTACTTTTTCCATTTCTTTTTCATTTAGATCACAAGAGTTCGCAAGCTTACCACTCTCAAGTGTTACTACTAGCTTCGCAAGTGCAGCATCTTCAATAATGGCCTCCTTATCATTTTTCTTTAAATCTTTCTGTATATTGTTTCTGCGTTTTACCACTGTCTCAAGGTCAGCGAGTATAAGCTCGAGATTTATAACTTCTATATCACGAAGTGGATCTATATCACCATAGACGTGAACTACTTCGTTCCCTTTATGACTACCCAGCGGAAAGATGCGCACCATCTCAAGTATTGCATCGACTTCACGAATATTCGCCAAGAATTTATTCCCCAGTCCTTCGCCTTTTGAAGCACCGGCGACAAGCCCGGCGATATCTACGAACTCAATCACAGCAGGAATAGTTTTTGCAGATTTTGAGAATTCAGAAAGTTTCCAAAGTCGTGCATCAGGCACAGGCACAATCCCTACTGATGGATCAATAGTACAGAATGGGTAGTTCTCAGCTGGAACACCCTTCTTAGTAAGCGCATTAAAAAGCGTGGACTTACCCACGTTCGGCAACCCGACAATTCCGATAGATAGTGACATATTATTTCTGCATTAGGTTCATTAATGGGGCAAGCTCGTCACGATACTTCATAACTTCAGATTTATACTTACCCATCACAAGAACTGCTGCATACTGCTCATCGAGGCCTCCCTTTTTCTTCTCTTCGATTTCTTTTGTAATTTTATCGAAAAGAGCTTTCACTTCTTTGTTAGATTCTAGAGCCTTTAGACTATTGGCAAGTTCTGGATTCTCTGATAATTGCTGGCTTATTTTCTCAGCTTGATCTTTTGAAACACCCTTCATCTGTAGGGCTTTCTTCATTAAAAATGATTTGATTGACATGTAGCTACTATATCAAAAAAAATGCTACTATGCGAGCATGAAAGCAAAGCCGAAAATCATTGTCGTTCTAGGGCAAACTTCCACTGGGAAGAGTGATTTCGCAGTAAAGATTGCAAAGAAAATAGATGGCGAAGTAATCTCGGCTGACTCTCGGCAAGTCTACAAAGGCATGGATTTAGGGACTGGGAAAATTACCAAGAAAGAAATGCGAGGTGTCCCCCATCATTTGCTAGATGTCGCCAACCCCAAGAAAGTATTCTCGGTTAGTGACTACAAAAAGCTCGCTGATAAAAAGATAAAAGAAATAATCGCCCGTGGTAAAGTGCCCATACTCTGCGGTGGCACAGGATTCTACATAGATGCAGTTATCAATGGAACAATCCTTCCCCAAGTCGCTCCGAACCCGAAGCTCCGCGCAACATTATCGAAGAAGTCACCAGAAGCTTTATTTAAAATACTTCTCAAGCTTGATCCGACTCGAGCAAAAAGTATCGACAAGCAGAACCCTGTCCGCCTTATCCGCGCCATAGAGATAGCGAAGGCTCTAGGCAAAGTTCCTAAAGTAAAACAAAGTATAAACTATGATGCACTCAAAATAGGTCTGACTCTGCCAGATGAAATATTAAAAAAGAAAATCTATACTAGGCTACTCGCGCGTATCAAGAAAGGAATGCTGAAAGAAATACAGAACCTGCATAAAAGTGGTGTATATTGGAAGCGAATGGAAGAGCTAGGGCTTGAATACAGATACGGAGCACTACACTTGCAAGGCAAAATGACAAAACAAGAAATGATAGAGAAAATAAATACCGAGACTTGGCACTACGCCAAACGCCAAAAAACTTGGTTCAAAAGAGATAAAGATATAGTTTGGGTAGATGCGATAAATACAAAAATAGATTTAGATTTATGAATAAAAATTATAGAAATCTGGAATAAAAAAAGAGCCAAAAAAATCTGACCCTTTTATTGAACACACCCCCTATTAAAGTTATTTATTTCTCAACACTATGTTGAGAGATGAATCCATTTGTGACAATATTCGCAATTGAACATCATACAAACTATCAGTTTTAGCTTCCCAATAAGACGAGGTATCTTCTTTGTTAGAAGAATGGCTAATCTTATTAACTGAAAAGTTAAAAATTAAGAGAGTTAATAAAAAACAAATCATCATTATTTTCATTTTGGTAGTTTTTAGCTGAACGGAAGAGACTATTAATCTCGCCTGTTCAGCCAAAAACACACCACAAAAAACTATTATTACTAATATAACATAATTATACCTATTTGTCAATCTCTGAGGGCGATGGAAGGTAATCTCGCTGACGGCGCGTGATTGGTGGTTTTGTAGCTAAAACAACACCAATCTTTCGATTCCTCCACACGAGTAAAGCAGTTTACTCGCTATCGCCCAAAACAGCAAAAGCTGTTTTTCACTGCGGGCGATGGAGGAATCGAACCCCCGCCAACGGTTTTGGAGACCGTTGTACTACCACTATACTAATCGCCCAATAGGGCTAGTATACACTTTTTGACCACATTTTCAATATAAAAACACCCTATATTTAGGGTGTTTTTATTATCCAGTTAATTTTGCTTCTTTGTGCTTTGTGTTCTTCTTGCAAGTCTTGCAGAATTTTTTAAGCTCAATCTTTTTAGTTACGAGTTTTTTATTCTTACTTGTATAGTAATTGCCGTTCTTGCAGACGGTGCATTTAAGTTTTAACAATCGGTCTTGTGACATAGTGGGTATAGGATACTATAAAAGCCTCTAAAATGCAACTATTTTATGATCCTAGGTAGAAGTGGGTTTATTCGAGTCGTAACCTCATAGTTAATAGTTTGTGTTTTGTTAGCTATATCCTCAGAGGTTATAGTTTCACCCTTCTGGGAGCCCAGTATTACTACCTCATCTTCAGGTTTTACGCCCTTTATATGGCTTACATCTACTACGAACATATTCATAGCTACACGCCCCAAAATAGGTGCATTCTTCCCTTTTATTAAGACAGAGCCATTGTTTGAAGAGAGTCTGTTTACTCCGTTTGAATACCCTTGTGGGATGACAGCTATCATCATATTCTTTCTTGTTGTAAATGAAGTCCCGTAGCCGATAGATTCACCGACTGGGATTTCTTTCACTTGAGCCACATGAGTGACATAGCGCATCACAGGCTTGAGCTCTATCTTCTTCTGCCACATTTTCTTCAAATTCTCACTTGGCCACATACCATAGAGTCCGACACCGACGCGGACAATAGCGTTGTATCCATTCCACTTCTCATAAGCGAGCACTCCAGAAGTTGCCGACATATGAGTCTTAATATTTTTGAATCCATTCTCTCTGAATAACTTTACGGCTTCTTCGTAAGCCTTGATCTGCTTTGACGCATAAGTGAAGTCAGTCGTATCTTCGATGTTCGCAAAGTGCGCATAGATTCCATCTACACTTATATTCTTCATCTTCTTTATTTCTTTTATGAAAGTCGCCACTTGCGAAGGAAGAATCCCCTCACGACCCAAGTGCGCATCGATACTGACATGCACTTTCTGCTTCACTCCTAATTTCCGAGCACTTTCATTTATAAGTAGTGCGTGGTGTAGATCAAACACAGTTAAAATACATCCGAGCTTTATGGCTTCTTTTATATCGCTCTTGCCTACGTAACCAAGAAGAAGTATCGGCTTCTTAGTAACTTGTCGGACTTTCTCTAATTCTTCCACACTGTTTATCTGAAAATAATCTACATATGGAGCAAGAATCTTCACTACTTCCAAGTCACCGTGACCGTAAGCATTAGCTTTCACCACTCCTGCAATCTTTGTCCCTCTTTTCACAATACGTCGAAACTGCTTGATATTATGGATCAGATTTTTCTTACTTAATTCTATATATGATAATGGAAGACTTTTCATTGTGCCGGAGGAGAGACTTGAACTCTCATCCCTTGCGAGACGCGATTTTGAGTCGCGCGCGTATACCAATTCCGCCACTCCGGCATACAAGAAATATACCTCAACTTAAGAATTTAGACAAACTCGGGTTCGGTTTCAAGCTTGATGCCGAACTTATCAAATATTATTTTCGTTATCTCATCTCGAACTTTCTCTACATCAGAGCGAGTTGCCCCACCGTTGTTCACGAGGACCATCGCATTGTTGGCATAAGAAGAAATAGTTCCGAAGCTTTTGCCTTTGAGTCCTGCTTGCTCAATTAGGAATCCTGATGGAACTTTCGTTTCAGTATCGCTAACTGGGAATACTACCATATCTGGATACTCATTCTTTAAACTCTTCGCGACACTTGCAGGCACAATAGTGTTCTTGAAGAATGACCCCACGCTCGGTATATCTTTCGGGTCTGGTAGTTTATTGCTTCGTATATGTATAATTGCTTCACGAATCTCTGATATTGAAGGATTATTAATATTGTTATCTATAAAATACCTTTTTACCCCGGGATAGTTAGGCATACTGGGTTTAGTTTTCTGAAGTCTTAGAGTTATAGAAGTTATCACATACTTCCCTCGTGCTTCCCCTTTGAAAATACTATTTCGATAAGAGAATCTACAGTCGCTATTGTTCAGGATTTTAAAATCTCCATTTGCAATATCGTAAACTTCTACAGAAAGCAGAGTATCCTTTATCTCTTGGCCATATGCACCGACGTTCTGCACTGGTGTCGCACCCGCTGTCCCAGGAATTGCAGACATTGCTTCTATCCCTGATAGATTCATATCTACACTTCGCTTCACAGCACTGTCCCAATTCTCTCCGGCTCCAATTTTTATATCAGTATACGAATCCGTATCATCTAGAACTTCAAAACCTAAAATATTTATTTTCAAAACGACAAAATTAAATAAACCATCAGGGAAAACCATATTCGATCCACCACCGAGCACGAAAACTGGTAGATCTTTTTCTTTGGCAAATTTATACGCTTCTTCTAGATCATTCTTATCTGAAATCTCTACAAAATAGCGGAATTGCCCTCCAACTCGCAGTGTACAGTAGCTTTTTATATCCACATTTTCTTTAATCTCTAACATCTTGCCATTATATCACATATGATATATAATCATCAAATATTATGAAAAAACAATCAGATCAGCAAAAAATAGGCTTTTTTATTAAGGAATTAAGGGAAAAACGTAAATTAACCCAAGGAGCATTTGCCAAAGAACTAGGTACATCTCAGAGCGCCGTAGCCCGCATGGAGAAGGGTGAGCAGAACTTCACAACAGAGCTTCTGTCTAAAATAAGTACTGTCTTAGACCACCAGATAGTATCGATAAATGATTCTATAGATTTCCAAATCGTTGGTGGGAAGAAATTAAGTGGAAGTATTACAACCAGCTTCTCTAAAAATGGATCAGTTGGGCTTCTTTGTGCTTCCCTTCTGAATAAAGGTAAGACGACACTTCATGGTATCGCACGTATTGAAGAAGTTTATAGGGTTATAGAAATACTAGAGAGTATCGGTGTGAAAGTCTCTTGGATAAAGCAAAACTGTGTAGAAATAACACCGCCAAAGAAACTAAAACTTGAAAACTTGAACGTAGAGTCAGCGATAAAAACAAGATCTATAATTATGCTTATAGGTCCACTTATACATTTGCTTCCATCTTTCTCTATTCCCCACGCTTCGGGTTGCAACTTGGGTAAGCGAACTATCTCGGCACACAAATACGCTCTTGATGAATTGGGAGTTAAAATAAAAACTACAAATACATCCTACGACATAACAGTAAATACACTTAAGCCCGCAGACATAGTAATGTACGAGACTGGAGATACCGCTTGTGAAAATGCTTTAATGGCTGCTGCCAAGATTGATGGTATAACAAAGATAGAGTGTGCTAGTGGAAACTACATGGTCCAAGAAGTTTGCTTCTTCTTGCAATCACTTGGAGTAGAGATTGAAGGTATAGGCACAGGTACTCTTACTATAAAAGGTAACCCTAATATAAATATGGATGCTGAATATCACAATAGTGAAGATCCTATTGAATCAATGATGTTTATATCTGCAGCTATCGCAACTGATTCTACTCTTACTATCAACCGCTGCCCTATCGACTTTCTTACGCTTGAACTTTATAGATTAAAAAAGATGGGATTAAAATATAAAATCCTAAATAAATATCTATCGAAAAACGATAAAACAAAGCTCATAGATATAGAGATCCTGCCGAGTGTTCTGAAAGCTCCTTACGATAAAATCCACGCTAACCCATACCCAGGTATAAATATAGATAACCTTCCTTTCTTCGTGCCTATTGCTGTGCGTGCCGCTGGTACAACACTTATACATGACTGGTTCTACGAGAATCGTGCTATTTATGCTACAGAGCTTAACCGCCTAGGAGCAAGTGTTACTCTAGCCGACCCTCACCGTGTATATATAACTGGTGGGACTCCTCTGACTTCAGCTCAAGTGGTCTGCCCTCCAGCACTCCGCCCTTCTATGGTTATCCTTATATCTATGCTTGCCGCAGAAGGTACTTCAATCCTTCGAAGTGTCTATATGATTAACCGTGGCTATGAAGATATAGCTCGTCGCTTGAACTCCATCGGTGCAGATATTACAATACTTAAGTAATCTGCTTCTTAATTTTATATCCCTTACAATGTTTGAGTATACCTAGATACGATTGCTTTACTTCTGGTGGGACTTCTTTTTTGAATAGTCTTAACATTCGCTTCTTTGTATTTGTACGTAAGGTAGTATGGTAAGGAAAAATGACATACCCGAGGAAATCAATACCTTGAGACGCTTTCCTTATTTCTACTTTTCGTGGATGCAGAGATAATTTTAATTCAGTTTCTAAGAAATTAGAAACTCTTGGAATCAGTTTCTCTGTATATTCTCTATCTTTTGAGACTACTACAAAATCATCACAATACCGGATATAGTGTTTTACTTTAAGTATATGTTTTACAAACTTATCAAATTCATTCAGATATACATTTGCAAAAAGCTGACTTGTGACATTACCGAGCGGAAGACCACATCCTTTTGATTTTTCAAAACTTGAAATAATATTTTCAATCAACCAGTGAGTATCACGGTCTTCTATATACTTAAAAAGGATATTTTTCAATATCACGTGGTTAATAGAGTCAAAGAACTTGGAGATGTCACACTTAAGCACCCAAATGTTCTGCGTATTATTCTTGCTTTCTTTGCGAATGAATTCTCTAAGTCTTTCCACCCCTTTGTGCGTTCCTTTATTATTCCTACAAGAATATGAATCATAAATAAAAGTGGGGTCATATATTTTATACAATACTCGATATATTGCTTGATGTACTACCCTATCGCGAACATTCGCTTTATGTATATGCCGTCGCTTTGGATCATAAACATAGAAAGGGATATATGGCTGATTCTTATATATCTTATCTCGTAAGTTATAATGAAGATTGAATATATTACTCTCTAAATTAAAATCAAATTCTAAAACATCCTTCTTTTTATTCTTGCCTTTTTTGAATTCCCACCAAGCACCAAGCAAATTTTCAATTGATATGATATTATTAAAAACACCATGAGTATACCCCCCCCCCGACAGAATTATTGAGCTTCCTATCCTTGGTCATATAAAGAGATTATATAAAATCTTGTACCAAATAGGAATGAAAATGCCTAAAAATAATAAACTCGGTATTCATAATGTTTTACAAGAAAAGTGTCTTGAAATACTTACGACTGTCGTAGATGCTTCACTTCGTTCAAAACAAGATAAAATTCCTTATCTTGTAAAAGCTCGTAGAGATATAGAAGTACTTAAACATTTAGTTCGAATGGAGTACGAATTAGAAATCATAACAGAGAAGACATATCTAGCTAGTGCGCATATATTGCAAGACATTTCAATGATGGCAACAGGCTGGCAGAAATCACTGCAAACACAAAAGCCCTTGATGTAAATCAAGAGCTTTTACGAGAAACTTCTGACGTGGACCGTTGTCGGGATTGCGATTGTCACGATTGTCGTTGCTCACGTTGAACTGGTCATTGTCATTACGGTTCATGTTCAAAGCGTTGCCGTCGGAATCAAGTCTCTGTATGTAGTCATCTTTATCTCCGTGTATCGTTTACACAACACACTGTGTTATCTAGCTCTTTACTAGTCTTTGTTTAGAATCTTAATTTAATTCCCTAACTACATACAGGCAGTTTCTAAATATTGGCGAACCGTCATCTCTTTAAAGATCAGCTCAACAGCCGTTTATAGTATATATAAAAAATTCCCCTTGGCAAAATAAATTGCAAAGGGGAAAAGTTAAAAGCTACGCAGTTTTAGAAAGCTTAAGCTGACGTGGACCGTGGACGGGATAGCGATTGACACGAAGGCCGAGGCACACGTTGAACCGGTCATAGTCATAACAGAGCATGCCCAAAGCGTAGCCGTCGGAATCAAGTGCATGGAAGCGGGTCAAACCTTTTACGTCCAACATGTTGCCTGTTTCAAACCTTTCACGGAAAGCGGCAATAATACCTTCTTTCGGAATCATGTAATCGTTGCCATCATTGCAAAAATCATCATAACTCTTATTGAGGTGCTCTGTATCAGGCTCGATAGTTCCTGCCCAAGCAAAGCAATAGTTGCCTTTTGGACGATCCTGCTGTGTATCTATTGCATTATCCGGATTCTGCGAATATGAATTGCTGGAAACTTTATCGTCACCAAATTTTTTCTTATAAGCAGTAATATATCGCTTGCAATTAAAACCTGCGTGAACGTATTCCAACCGCGGAAATTTTTTATCATATTCGGGTAATGTTGTGGTAGACCAGTCTATAATATGATTGAAGTTGCTTTTGTAAAAGCGTTCAATCTTTTTCTTCTGGTCAGCCCAAGGGTCAATTTCTATAGCAAGTAATTTTGCTACAATTTTAGCCGTGGCGTTTTCAACAAGTTTTTCATCTCCGAGAATTTGTTGCATTTCTCCTAAATTGAAATGTCCATCAATGGCATTAATAACACCATTGGAAATAGTGAGGCCTAAGCGTGCATATTGCGCGCCAGTAGCCGGGATTTTCGCGTTGTTCATAACTCTGCGTTTTTGTTTTAATGTAAAGAACTAGAGGGTAAAAGAGTATTACCATATTTGTTCTATATTATACACCTAAAATAAGCTTATGTCAATAATACATAATTCCTTTCAAATAAAGCTTTTTAGGCTATAATTGGCTTATATGGCGAAAATGTCTAATCGTGAGAAGCTTGATGAATTAAATACATACTGGCAGGAGCATTGTACTTGTGAGCTAAAAAAGACTGCAACACAAGCTGTCTTTGGTGATGGAAATGCTGATAGCGATATAGTTTTCATTGGTGAAGCACCAGGTAAGAATGAAGACCTCGAAGGTAGGCCTTTTGTCGGAGCTGGGGGTAAATTCTTAGCTGAAATGCTTGAGAGTATAAAAATGAAACGAGAAGATATCTATATTACCAACATTGTAAAATATCGCCCACCGAACAATCGTGATCCTCTACCAGAAGAAAAAGAAGCTTGTAATGAATGGCTTATGAGTGAACTCAAAATAATTAACCCAAAGTTAATAGTATTCCTAGGTCGCCACTCAATGATGCGATTCTTCCCTGAAGAAAAAATATCGGATGTTCATGGAAAACTTTTGATAAAAAATATTACGGAACTTAATAAGAAGCAAGCCTTCCTCCCTCTCTACCACCCAGCGGCCGCACTATACAACGGAGGCTTACGCGAAACATTAATTAAAGATTTTAAGAAAATCCCAAAAGCACTATTAAAACTTGGGTAAAATAGTCTTTGAGAAAAGCCTTGCGCAGGCGGGTAGCCGAGCAGAGAAATTTTTCAACAGAAAAATATTCGTGCTTTTAGAGAAGAGCTATTTTACCCAAGCCTCTTCACTTCAATACACATAAATAAAGGTATTTCTTTTCGAGCTGTGTCTTCGGCGCTTTGTCGTGGACCAGTTTGGCTTTTCTTGTGAGATATCCATTCCTCAAGGCGAGTCATAGCGAAGCCATTCTTAGAAAGTAGCTTCATATAGTATTGAAGTGGTCTGTGGAATGAAATAGTTTTAATTTTCTTCTTTGGGTCTTTTTCACCTGGGGTCATATCTATGGACACTTTCGATTCCGAAAGATACTTACCTACTGTGCGATACTGCACACCATCTTTAAAGTACCAATCACTCCCTTGCGGTACACGAAAGGATGGGTGGTTAAGAACAAATACTATTCTTCCACCCTTTTTTAATATTCGAGAACACTCAGCAAATACTTCATTTACATTTTCAATATTTTGAATTGCGAGAACCACTACAACAGTATCGATAGTATGATCTTTTATAAAAGGAGCCTTGTGAGCTGGAGTTACGTGAAAATTTATATTTTTAGGAGAGTTTTTGATAGCTTTCTCTATTAATCTTTTAGATAAATCAGAAGCTACAACATTTGCTCCATTTGCCGCAAATACATTCGCAAAATAACCTTGCCCACAAGCAAGATCATATACTATCTCCCCTTTCTTTATATCTAAAACTCTTAGAAGATTCGGAGCTATAACCTTTGCTTGATAACTATCGGCATCAGTCGTAAGTAATTCATCGTACCAACCAGAAACCTTATTCCAAGATGTATCTGTTGGCTTTTTTGAAGAAGGTTTCTTATTCATATACCAACAATATACTAAAGGATGTTTAAAGACAAGATTACTCGATTATTGTCATATCTTCAGCTCTAATTTCTCCATCTATATAATCATCACTCCTTTTCTTCCTTATAAGAATTACAGTTATTACACCTAGGACTATAACCACTAATAATCCTACATATGGAAGGATGTTACTTGGTAAATCTATATTTTTAGCAGAGGTAGCGCTTGCTCCAAGATCATTAAGATCTATAACATCTGAATTTGAAGGTGTAGAATTACTCTTTGAAGATTGTGAATTTACTCTGTAATTTGATGCGACTTTCGGCTTTATAGCTGGGTAAGTATAAGCAATCTCACCAATCGAACTTTGTAGAATTAGGTATTGTAAATCTGTATAATTAAAGTTTGTTGCCTGTTGTGAGAATTTCAACTTTTTGCCTGGTAAAATAATTGTCCCTGGTGGAATTATAAATGAATGTAAATAACTTTTTATAACCCAATTAGATAAATCGACTTCAAAACTAGATTTATTTTCAACCTCTACATACGGATCACTCTCACCACCAACTGAGCTAATTAAAACTTCAGACGGAAGGACTTTAATGGTAAGCCTATCTGTAGCATCGATTTTCGTATTACTAAATACTCGATAATAAGAAAGAGTAATAACATAATCACCTGGATACTTATATACATAGTCGAAAGGTTTATGTTCTGCCTCTACTTTCACATTTCCGTCGCCAAAATTCCAAACAAACCGCCCCATAGTTAAAGGTTCCTTACTATAACCTTCAGTCTTAGCTGTAATCTTAAAAGGAATACCAGAGAAAACAGTAGTCGGAGAAATTATACTAGTAGCTATGACTGGTGTTTCTATCTCTTTTTTCTTTACTACTTTTGTATCTGATTGAGTTTGAGTTGTCGATGTATTAGTTTCTCCTTCACCTCCTCCTCCGGAACCACCTTGATTTGAAGCTCCTGGGGTAGGACCTCCCTCTACCCAAGAACCACCAACTTTCTGAAGAGAATTACCATTACCTGAACCACCCATAGAAGAATTGAAGCTTACAGGACTTACTATATTCTGATTCGGATCTTTAAGGGCTATATCCTCTCCTTCATTATTAAAGCCTGTCCAACTACTATCAAATATAAGGCCTGAGAAATTCGGCCAATCTGATCTAAAGCTTGTCACATTCTGGACAATAACAGCATATCCACCAGCTGGAACTTCTGATGCACTCTGAGGGACAAGTGAGTGCTTTGTATTATCAGAAAAGAAAAACCATTTAGAAAGATCTTCAGCGGAACTTCCTGTATTCTCCACTTCAATCCATTCTCGATTTGTATCAGTACCTTCAAGGTCATACATTATCTCTGTAATTTCGAAAGATGCGCTTGCAATGTGTGTCCACGCAAAAAATACAATTATTAGAGCAATATATTTTTTGACCATATTTTTAGACATAAGCTTATTCTAAAATTTTATTCAACACATCCTCCGGGACCTCCTTTTTTGCTGTTCTTTTTTGCCAAGTTCCAGCTTTCTGCGCTAAGTTATTTATACTATCTTGAGCTTTAGATGAATCAAGTATTTTAGGAATAGGTTTTACTTCAGGTTCTGGTTTTGAAATTGGTGTAGGGGCAGGTTTAGGTTCTTCTATTTTCTGTACTTTCTCTACGACAGGTTCTGAAGGTGTCGGTTGAACTATCTTTTCAACTTTTGGAGTTATAGGTTGTGGTTTTACTTCTTCTTTTTGTATTGGTGTCTCTTTCTTTTCTCCTGTCTGCGCAGGCAGATCGACTATTGGTCCCGTTGTTGCTACTTTTGCTAACAAGTCTTTTAATGAAGCTTTCTTTTCCTCTGAGGCTTCTTTGGTTGGCTGTATTTTAGCTTCTACTTGTGGTTGTTTTACTACTTGAGGACTTTCGTCTTTCAGCGTAGATAAAGAAACTGGTGCTGGAGCTGGAACTTTTACCTCTGTAACTTCTTTAGGTAGTTCTTGCTTTTTATCATTATTATTAATACCTATCTTGTTTAATAATCCTTTCAGAAGCGGAGATGGACCTGAATGCTTACGTTCTTGTGGATTGTATTGAGTGCGATTATTATTTGTATTTAGTTTATTTGAATCAAACTTCCTAGTATTATTTCTATCTTTAGGTTGGAATGGTTTTTGGTATTTTGGCCCTCCGCTACTTCCTCCTGCGCCCGTAAATTCAATACCAAGTTCAGCAAGCGGTGAGGTAGAAGCTTTCTCTTCTTGGCGAGCTGAGCGTGAAGCTACGAAACCAGTCTGAGGTTTAAGCTCTCCACTCTTAATCTTGAACATACAGTCTTTACAGTATATAGGCCTGCCTTCCTTTGGTTCGAACGGAACCATTGTTGACTTACCACAGTTTGAACAGTCAGCTTTGTACTTATCTTCCCCATCTACGGTCTGTAGTGTTCCACTCCATTTAGTAATCTCAGCTTCGACTTCCTCACGTGGACGAGCATATAGTTTACGAGATGATTCGATAATCTTTTCTTTCACTCCTGCAGATTCATCAACCTTTAGTGGTGGTAGTGTACTAGCTGAGAATGGACGACTTGTCACTCCGTCTATCATGAGCTTTAAATATATATGAAAGTTTGGAAGGTTTACTAAGTCTTGAGCTGTAAACTCTGGCTCAAATTCCTTCTCTATGAACTCAGCATCATCAGCTCCGACACGGAATATAATCATTGTACCAACGTTACCGAACACCGCATCACGTACCGCTGTACCATTTTCATTTGAAAGCTGGGCAGTATATTGGTGAGCAATAGTAAGATTTAGGCGGTACTTACGAGCCTCAGACAAAATGTTTGCAAAAGAGTCAGTAGCGAAGTTCTGGAATTCATCCACATACAGATAGAAGTCTTTACGCTCATCTTCAGGAATACGTACACGCTCCATGGCCGCAAGCTGAATCTTGGTAATAATCATACCTCCGAGAAGCGCTGAGTTATCTTCACCGACGCGTCCTTTGGAAACGTTCACTAGGAAAAT
>JBDHUP010000005.1:0-39627 GCA_039809245.1 Minisyncoccia bacterium
AGCTCTGGTGATGCTCTTGTTGTTTATTCTGCCAATGCAAGCGGTAGTGATGAGTTATTGTATCAAACTTGGGATGGAGTTACTTGGTCTGGAGCACAAACCCACAGCACATTAAGAACGAATGGAACAATATATGGAATTAAAGGAGCAGAAAGAAGTAGTTCAAATGAAATCGGAATTGTGTGGGTAGATACGAATTTAAATATGTCGACAGATCTTTGGGATGGAAGTGCATGGTATGGAGAACCGAGTGCTAGTTTATGTTCAGGTGCACTCTGTACTATTGCGCGTACCGGGGGTGCATCACCATCATCTGTTCCTACCCAAAGAGGTTATGACCTTGCTTTTGAATCACAGTCAGGTGACCTTATGGTGGTATGGGGAAATGATAGTTTAAGTACTACTCAAACTGATCCAAGATATATTATTAAAACAGCTGGTGGTTCATGGGGAGCTGCAGCTGGAACTGCTATTGCTAAATTAACAGAAGATGGAGAAATGCTCGATATATCTCCAAGTCCTGCTTCAGATAGAATTGCCCTAACAACTTGTGCTGTCGACTCTGGAGCAGATTGTAACTTCATTGTTTGGAGTGGAACTGCATGGGGGACAGTTGCAAGTGATACAACATCAGGGACTATGATCGCCGGTGAAAGTAGTAACAATACCGAGTGGCTAGTCGATGGCGCAAATGAAGTTGCGATCATGACTTATGGAGACGCTGCCGCTGCTGGTATCGACTGGTACACATCGACAAATGGAGGAACTCCTGTTGCTCAAACTGACAACAACGTCTCGCCAATCATGGGAGCGGTTGCTGAACGTGCTGGGTTTTCGAAAGCATTTCCAAATGATCCATCCAAAGCCTTATTCATATTTGAAGACAACAACTCTGATGTTTGGGTAAAGATTGCAAGATTACGCGGAACTCTGGTTTCTTGGTTAACTCCAGCTGGTGTTTCTGCTGCAATAGAAACAAACGCTTCAGTGATTGGTTTCAATCCTGTTGGTTTTGGATTTAATAGATATGTATATGTGGCTCCTTCCATTTGTACATCTCAAGTGTCATCTGGAAACTGGAATACTGTTGGTACTTGGGATTGTGGACACGTTCCTACATCTTCTGACGACGTAGTTATTGATGTCGGAGATTCTATAACAATGGATATAAATTCCGACTCTCTTCCATCTCTGACTGTAAATGGTACTCTAAATACTTCCGGTACAAACTATGATCTAACATCAGCTAGTATAAGTATAGGAAGTGCTGGATCTCTTATTGCCAATAATTCTGCAATTAATATCACTGGAACTTCTGGAACACTTTTTACCAAGGATCCTAGTGGTACATTTACTGCGGGTGGCTCAACTTTGACTTTATCTGGGAACGGAACAGCTACGGTAAACTCTGGAAATATTACTTTGAATAATTTAACTTTATCTGGTACAGGGACAAAGACACTAGGAGGTGATTTAACACTAGGAGGTGATTTAACTATTTCTGCAGGAACTTTCAATCCTTCTACATATGTACTAATAGTAACTGGAAATAGTTCTATTACTGGAACATTTAATGATAGTTCTGCAACTGGATCAAATACTTTTATCGACACTGTTACTATTAATAATGGGGGAACATGGGGAACAAATACTGCAAACTCTGCTTATACATTTAGAGGAGGACTAACGGTTAATTCAACATCTACTTTTACATCTGGTAGTGGTACTTATACTTTTGATACTAATGCTCAAACAATTGGCGGAACACAATCTTTCACAATTACAAACTTAACTAATAGTATTACAACAAGCACAGGTTTAACTTTCTCTTCAAACAATCCAACCGTTACTACTCTTACTCAAGGGACAAGTGCTGTTATAACATTCTCAGGAACTATTCCAACTATTACAACACTTACTGCAACCGCAAGTCCAAACACGGTTAATTACTCTGGTGCAAGTCAGACTGTTAAGGGTACAACTTACCATAACTTAACCTTATCCGGTACAGGAGCAAAAACTACAACAGGTATAACTGTAAATGGAACATTTACAGTTGGAGGAGATGCTAGTGTAACAGTCTCCGACGTTCCAACCTATGGATCTTCTGCAGCACTTAAATATGACAAGTCAGCTTCATTTACGACAGGAGTAGAATGGCCTTCGACTTTCTCTGCAAGTGGTGGAGTAAACATTAATTCAAATAGTGTCACTTTAGGTGGAGCTAAAATTCTTGATGATGGAGTACCGCTTCTGATTAGCTCAGGTGCTACACTCGACACTTCAGGATCAAACTATCAATTAACTTTAGGTGGTAACTTTACTAAAACAGGGGCAACATTTACTGCGAATGCTTCACCAATAGTTATCTCCGGCACCTCCGCTCAATCCATCGCAGGATTTACCACTACAGGTGCAGTTACATCAACAAAAACAGGAGGTACTGCAACACTTCAAGGAGCAGTTAGTGCAGGAACACTTACTGTAAATGGAGCAGGTGGAACATTAAATTTAGGATCAGGTCTCACCCACACAATTTCAGGAGCAATAACATTAACCGAAGGTACACTCGATGGTGGATCAAGTAATATCAATGCTGATTCATTTTCTTCTTCAAACACAAACACTAGAACTCTTAATATGGGTAGTGGAACTTGGACGCTTAGTGGTACTGGAGGCTCAATTACTTACTCTGCATGGAACCCTTCAGACAAATCTGTAAATGTATCATTATCTAATAATGATTTAACTGCAAGTAGAGGGGGAGGTGTTGGTAATGTAAGAGCAACTCAAGGGGTATCTAGCGGTAAATGGTATTGGGAAATAAAAAATATTTCCACAGGATTTAGTTATGACCAATGGATGGGTATTGCCAATTCTTCTGCTAGTTTATCTAATGCTCCAGGTCAAGGAGATGTAAATAGTTGGGCTATTGCAGTAGATGGTGGGGATTACTATCATAACGGATTTCTAGGACTTGCAAGTAATGGTACATGGCCTTCAGCAACTTCAGATACTTTTGGTTTTGCTCTAGATATGGATGCGGGTACATTAAAAGTTTATCAAAATAATAATATTATAATTCCACAGTCTGGAGTTTCTGGTGACCCATTATTTACTGGTATAAATGGTACTATTTATCCAATTATGTTTGTTAATGGTGAGAATACTGTTTCTACTGCTAATTTTGGTCAATCTCTAACTTATTCTCCACCAGCCGGATATAATCCTGGTCTCTATGCCGGGTCTAGTGGTCCTGTTTGGGACGCTTCAACCTCAACTGGCCTAACAGTAAATGGTGGTACCTCAACTATAAAATTAACAGATTCTTCTTCAGCAGATAAAACATTCTCTGGAGGAGGTAAGACATATAACAATTTTTGGTTTGCACCAGGATCAGGAACTGGAAGTCTAACTATAGTAGGAGATAACACTTTCAATGACTTCAAAGATGATGGATCAGTTGCTCATTCAATACTGTTTACTACTGGATCGACTCAGCATTTTGGGTCTTGGCATGTTTCAGGCCATTCTGGCCAACTTATATCAATAAATAGTACGACTACAGGTACTCACTCCCTATATATGGATGGATCAGGTGCTTCGAATGTAGATTATTTAAATATACAACACTCAGTTGCTAGTCCTTTTGGTAAATGGCTTGCTGGAGATAATAGTGTAGATAATAACTCTGTAGCAACAGCGGGAAGTGGATGGTTGTTTAAGACACTGACTATTTATCGAGGTGGCGGAGGTAGTACTGAAACAGATAATGGTACTGGTTCTGGAAATTGTGCCGATGGAATTCAGAATGGAAATGAAACAGGAGTAGATACCGGAGGAAGATGTTCTAATACTGGCGGCGGCGGCGGTGGTGGTACTGGCGGCGGCGGTGGTGGAGGTGGAGGTGATACTGGATTTTTGTATGGTAGAGGTAGAATGCTCGCTTCTGTTGGATACTTTAGTATTCCAGATATTTTAAGATATCTTTTTAAAATTTTTTAATTGAAAAATAAGATTTAATTGCTGAAATCCCTTGTTTGACTTATAATACATAGAGCACTATATGATCCCCATGACTAAGCGTAAATTTATAAATATTGTTACGTCAGTGATAGTCATTACTTCACTCCTATTTGGCGGCTATTTTTATTACCAGTTTCATAAGCTTAAAAGTAGTCCTAATCTTCAAGTCCAGAAAGAAGCTCAAGATTTACTCTCAAAGGTTGCTCAAATATACCTTATTCCAACAGGTGAAGAGCCAACCATCGCAACAGTTTCTGATCCAAATGCTCTAAAGAATCAATCATTCTTTACACAATCTCAAAAAGGTGACAAAGTTCTAATATTCTCACAAGCTGGTAGAGCTGTTCTTTATCGTCCAAGTATAAATAAGATTATAGAGACAACCCCAATTAACAATAATAAAAATGATCAAAATACCCAACCACCTGAAGAGACTTCAAGTCCACTCAAAGATAAGAGTTTCTAAATATTTTTTACCGAGCTTAATCATAGTCTCTGTACTTTTGCCTGCTTCATATATATATGCAGCTCTTTCTTGTAGTGTTACTACTCAGACTTCTTGCAATACTAGTGGTTACACTACGCTCTTGCGCATGTCTGGTTCAACTAATGGTCACGCAGAACTCCCAAGTCAATCAAACAGTAATTACGACGCGAATGTAGTTTGTTGTTCGGGTATTTCCTCTCTCGGGAATTCATGTTCAGGTAATTATCAAATTTTTAATAAAATCTCAGCAGTAACAAATGCTCATGTTCAAGAAACAAGTGTAAATACTTATGGTACAAATGCGTGTATATCTGATTCAATAGGGAATGATACGATAACTGTTGGTTATCAGAACACAAATTGTTCAGGTTACGATACGACACTTTTATCAATGTCAGCATCTGATAATGCTTCTGTTGGCGATGGATCAGCTTACACAAGAAAAGTTTGCGCTACAGTGACTCAACCAACTCTAACTTTCGATTTAGATACTGCATCAGATTTTCATAACGGTGAATCAAGTGCTCCTTACTCAGTCGCTCTTGGGACTTTGACTACAGGGTCCGTAGCTGTTTCAGATGACTCATCTATAAGAATGATAGTTGCGGAAGGTGATACAAATGCTGCTGGTGGAATGATTGTTACAGTTATGAATACAAATGGTGCAAGTGGACTAAAATCTGTGTCTGTTCCAGCCGACACAATCCCAAGTGCTACTGCACCAATGGCTGCTGGTACTGCAAACTATGGACTATGTGTAGCATCTTCAGGTCTAACTGGATTTTCAAGAGCCACAGCTTATAACACAACATGTGCTCTAGCTTCTGGTACGAATAATGTCGTAGGATTAACTTCAACTCCAGCAGATATTCTAAACTCAGCTGGCGCTCCGGTAACATCTGCTCATGCTGAAATAGTGGTAAATGCAGCTATAGATTCTGTAACACCAGCACATTCAGATTATGAAGATAAGTTGACATTTATTGCGACAGGTACGTTTTAATGTTATATAAGTTATCCCCAGCATTAATTTATATATCTTTTCCTTGTTTTTTATGTTAAAATATAGGTACATTAGTTAAAAATTTATTATTAATTATTTATTTTTTATGAGTATATATAAGTCAGAAAGGTCTGTTCTATCAAAGTTTATAAGTGCTATTACAATTCTCTCTCTTGTAGCTGTTTTAGTTGCTCCTGCTAAGATCGCAGTTGCTGCCTCTTTGACGACTTTATACGATGTTCAATCTAGAATGGAAGCAAGTACTGCAAGTGATCATACTATTTACTTTAAAACTCCTTCAGGAGTGGCAAGTGGAGGTACAATCACTTATACATTCTCGGCTGGATTTACAGGTATAGGTTCAATGGTTGGTGCAGATTTTGACCTCGCTGTTGCTACCACAAACGCTGCTTGTACATCTGCTTCATATACAGAACAAAGCGTAGTTACATCTTCTCCTTCTACATCACAATTCAGTATAGCTGGTTCAGGTCAAGTAGTTACAGTTACTTCAGGAGGCGCCAGTGCAACTATTGCCGCTGATCGCTGTGTTAGATTGAAAGCAGGTTTAAATGCTACTGATACAACAGGTTCTGGTCCAGGTACTCATCAAATAACAAACGGTGCTATTGGTTCTACTGATACTATTACTATCGCAGGAAGTTTCGGTGATACAGGTTCAATCACTGAAGATATAATAGATAGTGATCAGGTTAGTATTACTGCAGATGTTGGACAATCTTTGACTTTCGATTTAGATACTGCATCAGATTTTCATAACGGTGAATCAAGTGCTCCTTACTCAGTCGCTCTTGGAACTTTGACTACAGGATCAGTTACTCACTCTGATGATACAGCGATAAGAATGATAGTTGCGGAAGGTGATACAAGTGCATCAGGTGGTATGGTTGTAACAGTTAGGAATACTAATGGCGCTAGTGGGCTAGTTTCAACTGGAACTCCAGCCGATACAATCCCAAGTGCTACAGCAACTATGGCTGCTGGAACTGCAAACTATGGACTATGCGTAGCATCTTCAGGTTTAACTGGATTTTCAAGAGCCACAGCTTATAATACATCATGCGCTCTAGCTTCTGGTACAAATGCTGTAGTAGGTCTAACTTCAACTCCAGCAGATATTCTAAACTCAGCTGGCGCTCCGGTAACATCTGCTCATGCTGAAATAGTGGTAAATGCAGCTATAAGTACTGCGACTCCTGCTCATCCTGATTATACTGATCGTCTTACATTTATAGCGACAGGTACATTCTAATTTTAACTAAGGTAACTTATTAGTAATGAAATCTTACTTCCACAACAGGAATATTCTGATAATTTTCGTAATGATACTAATAGGTGTTTTCTATGGTTCAAATCATGTTTACGCTCTAACTATAAGCCCTGTCAGAATTGAAGTTAGTGGTAATCCAGGGGAAACAATATCTGAAGATATTTTAATAAAGAATGAGAGTGAATCTACCATGACTTACTATTCTTCGTTCTCAAACTTTCAATCACAAGGTGAATCAGGAACTCCTTCTTTTGTTGATGCAAAAGATGATTTAGGTACATGGATGGATACAGCTACATCCATTGTCTTGAAGGGAAGTGAGTCAAAGTATATAAAATTAAATATTACTATTCCAAATAATGCAGAACCAGGTGGACATTTCGCTGCTGTTTTTTGGGGTACTAATCCTAATGATACCAAAGGAGTTTCTATTGGTGCAAAAACAGGTACTCTGATTCTTTTGTCTGTTAATGGAGATGTGAAAGAAAGTGCAGGGTTAGTCGATTTCTCTACGAAGGATAACAAATTTTGGTACAATACATTACCGGTGTCATTTACTTATAGATTCAGGAACGATGGAGGTGATCGTATTAAACCAGTAGGTAAGATTACGATGCGAGATCTAGTCTATCTTCCAGCTGCTCGTATAGATGCAAATCCATCAAATGGTAACATTCTTCCAAACAGTACTAGGAGATTCGATGTAGATTGGGTAAAACATCCAAGACCTAAAGATTACATTTCACCAACAGGTACAATAAATAAATTCTTCGATCAAGCATTGTATCAATGGAGAAATTTTGCTATGGGACCATACTTTGTAAAAATGAGCTTACTCTATGGAACAGAAGCAAGTAGGATATCAAAAAATGTTTTCATTTTTGTATTTCCATGGCAGTTAATTTTATGCCTTCTTATTATATTTATAATAGTATTCTGGGGTGGAAAGAAACTCATCAAACGCTACAATAGGCATATTATAAAGAAGGCACGCGCTGGTATGAACACACCAAACGATTTGCCTTCTCATGTATAAAAAATATATAGTAAAAATTTTATATTCTTTCCTGTTTGCGACTCTACTTTTTTCGCAATCTGTTTATGCTGGGACTATAGTTAGTTCACCTATAGATGTAAGTGTATCCGCAAAAGTTGGTATAGATATAATAGTTCCACCAGATGATGGAGGAGGTGGAGGTAGTGGTTTCCCTACGGGAGTTATATTTTCTGGTTGGGCTTATCCAGGAGCCAGTGTGCATGTTTGGAAAAATGGTGCCCCTAAAGATACCACAATAGCAAGGCCGGATGGTTACTTTACAATAAGACTAAATGAAATATATAATCCGAATATATTCTACACTCTGTATGCTATAGATAAGGACAGTAGAAGATCATTACTTTTGAATTATCCAATCGTTGTAAAAGCTGGATATTTAACGCAAATAAGTGGAATTAGATTTGCTCCTACAATAGAGACAGATAAGACTGAAGTAAAATTTGGAGATAGTATAACTGTCTTAGGCTATGCTTTACCTAGCACTCCTATTGTTCTAACTGTAGAAAAATTTCAAGATAGAGTATTTCACTTTATGAGTAATAGTGACGGTACTTATAGTATAAACCTACCGCTTGATGGTCTAAAAAAAGGCGATTATAAATTGTATGTTAATTATGAAAATGATAATAGAATAAGTAAGGTCATACAGTTTACGATAGGAGATGTGAATGTTCCAAGCGTTCTTCTTACTAATAATATTCCAGGGGACTGTAATGCTGATAGCATTATCAATATTATAGATTTCTCTGTTGCGGCTTTTTGGTATGGAAAGAAGAATCCTCCACGATGTATAGATACAAATAATGATAATAAGATAGATTTGATAGACTTCTCTATATTAGCGTTCTATTGGACTGGTTAATGGTATAATAATATATAAGATTATGAAGAAATTCCTACTTATTATCGCTATATTTTTAACTAACATACTTATTGCAAATGCGGCAAGTATTTCTGTATCGGCGCCAAAATCTTCTGATATAAACCAGAATATAAGTGTCTTGGTAAATCTTGATACTGATAGTACTTCAATAAATTCTTTCGATATAACACTTTCTTATCCTAACGATTTGGTTAGTTTTAAGGGTTACAAAGAGGAAGGTTCTATTAATAAGTTATGGATATCTCAACCAAAAGATATTGGTGGGGCTATTAACTTTAGTGGAGTTATTCCAGGAGGTGTGGATGGTGTTTATGATCCAGAAAAAGGAGGGATCCAACCTATTCCATTGATTACTTTACTTTTTTCTACAACAAATGAAGGGAGTGGTGATTTTATTATTAAAAACTCAAATGTTCTAAAGAATGATGGGTTAGGGACAACTCTTTCTTATGAAGTAAATAATTCTTCTATCGTTATCTCTAAACTTGAAAGCAAAAATTCTGATGAGAGTAAAGTTGATATAAATCCACCAGAACCATTCGAAATTCAATATATACCAGCTGGTTTGTTTTAAAAAACCCCGCCAATAATTATTTTCTCTGCAACAGATAAAGAGTCTGGTATAGAAAAATATCAAATGAAAACTCTTGGTCATTGGAAAGAGGTTACAAGTCCTAAAGCCGTCTCTAGAAACTTATTAAAGAAAGATATTCGAATTAGAGCGATAGATTTTAGTGGAAATATTCGTGAATCTAGCATCGATATACCAGGATTTATATCAAATACACAGTTATTACTTATAGTTTTAGGTATATTAATTTGTTACTATATTTATATTACAGTAAAAAGAAAAAGATGAAATTATCGATAAAAGTCATATTATTTAATAGTATTTTGGTTTATATGTTGTGTGCTAGCACCGCAGATGCTTCTTCTTCTCTTTTCATGACCAAATCAGCATCCAATATATCAGAAGGAGATCAAATTACACTAAACGTAAAAGTGAAATCTACCGATCAAGCTATTAATGCAGTCACAGGCTCAATTAATTTCCCTGGTGATATGTTAAAAACCGTTTCAATATCTAGGGATAGTAGTATTTTAAATATTTGGACACATGACCCTAATATACAGAGGAATAAGATAAATTTTGAGGGAGTTATACTCAATCCTGGTTATCAGGGTAGTGATGGTGAAATATTACATGTAACTTTTGAAGCGATAAAAAGGGGTACAGCTACTGTAACTTTTGGAGAAGGAGCTCTTCTTGCAAATGATGGATTAGGTACAAATATAATCACACAGCTTTCCCCGATAAGTTTTAATATAACATCTCCTGGATCTCTTGATTTAATTGATAATAGTAGAAATGTTGCTACTTCAAGAATCCCATCTAATAAGCTTGCCTTACCTGTTATTACTGACTACTCACAATCTATATTTTCTAAAGATGTTGCATACCTGAAGGGAAAAGGTGAACCGAGAGCTTTAACGAAGATAGTTTTTGAAGATGTTTCTCATAAGTCATTTGGGGAACAGTTCATGGATTTCATCCAATCAAAGAAAAAAAGATTAACAGATGTTCTTGTTAAGAATAAAGAAGATGGCTCATTTGAGTATACAACATCTAATAATCTCGTTGCTGGAGTCTATAATGCTACACCATTTTTGGTAGATGACAATACAAATACCGACAAGCCAGGCTTAGGGGTACAACTATTTATTAAAGATAGTAAGGTTATAAAGTGGCTGATAGTATTCATTAATATCCTCATACTATTAATACCTATAGCTGGGCTTATAATGATTGTCTATTTCATACCTTGGTATTCTTCTCGTAAAATGCGTATTTTAAAGAGAAAGATGGGTCTTGAGGAAGAGAAAATTGAGATTACTCAGCATCAATTAGAAAGGCAAGACCAGATGATGGGTAGAGTAAATGAGGTTAGTCAAGCTAATAAATATACACAGGATTCTATAGGTAATAATAGCTAATGTTATATAATTATATCAATGAAACGTATATACCACGGTCTGGTTTCCCCTATACTGATTCTTATAATAGCGACCATTCCGTTCTCAGGAATGGCTGATAGTAGTATATTGAGCCCTCAAGAGAATTTGTGGCTGAAGTCTCGTAATAATACTATTATCGTTTATCCTGAAAAGAACCACCCACCATATTCTTACCAAAATTCTTCAGGAATACCACAAGGACTATCAATAGATTATATAGAATTAATTGGTCAAAAAATTGGAGCAAAAATTGAATACCTACCGGCTAGACCTCTTTCACAGATACTCGATGATGTAAAACAGGGTGACAAAGGGGATGTTATAACTTCACTGGCTGATACAAAAGAGAGAGAAGAACTTTTATATTTTTCTGATACATATGTAAACGTACCAGCTGTCATTGTTGTACGTAAAGATTCTGATATCGGTAATGCTCTGACACTCAGTAGTCTATCTGGTAAAAGAGTAGCAATAGGAAGTAAATATGCAGTTGAGGAATTCGTAAGAGTTACAAATCCAAGAGTTATTATTGAATCAGTCATAGACGATGAATCAGGTTTGCAACAGGTAGTACTAGGTGAAGTTGATGCAGCTATAATGGATGTAGCTTCTTTGTCCTACTATCTATCGAAGCAAGTTTTAAATAGTGTAAAAATTGTAGGAAGTACAGGCTTTGAGTACAAGCTTGCTTTTGCTGTCCCAAAGAGTAAGGAAATATTACAATCAATCTTAGATAAAGGGTTACAGCAAGTAAGCGAATCTGACCGTAATGCTTTAAATGATAAATGGATTAATATATCAAATTACGATGGTGGTACAGCTCAATCAATATTCTCAGATATAAGTAAAAATACAAGTACAATAGTTATGTATATATTATTATTATTATTTATTGTAGTAATAATTTTGTTTTTAAAACGAAACCATTATTCAGGATATATACCTATGAGATATACAAGGAAGGTCTCAGATATAGATGATCTAAAAGAAGAAATTGCAGAGCTCGAACATACAAGTGAGAGTTTGATTGAAGAGTTGAAAGACGTAAAGAATTTAGAGCAAGACATCAAAGAGAAAATACATAATATAGAGAAGTAATTGCTCCTAATTTAGCTAAAATAACCTTAATATATATAGCTCTAAGGGCTTTCTTTTGGTCTTAAATTTTGCTATAATAATAGGGTAATTAAAATTATTTCATGGCCCAAAAAGAAGAAAAAAAGACAAAAAAAGAGGGTAAATACGGTGCAGATGAAATATCAGTTCTAGAAGGTCTTGAACCGGTACGACGTAGGCCTGGAATGTATATTGGATCTACTGGTATAGATGGACTACATCACTTGGTCTGGGAGATTTTTGATAACTCACGTGATGAAGCCATGGGTGGTTTCTGTGATCATATTGAAGTCGTTTTACTGCCAGGTAATTCTGTTCGCGTCTCAGATAACGGAAGAGGTATACCAGTAGACACACATTCAAAAACAAAAGTCTCTGCTCTAGAAACTGTCATGACCACACTCCATGCTGGAGGTAAGTTCGGAGGTGATGATAGTGGTTATAAAGTCTCAGGTGGTCTTCATGGAGTGGGAGCTTCTGTAGTTAACGCTCTTTCTATATATACTAAAGCTGAAGTCCATCGTGATGGTGGCAAATATGTCCAAGAATACTCTCAAGGTAAAAGAAAAGCAGCTGTAAAGAAAGTAAGTTCATCAAAAGAGCATGGAACTATAATTTCATTTGAGCCAGATGAAGAAATATTTAAGCAAGTTAAATTTGACTTGAACACTATTGTGAACCATTTACGTCAGCAAGCATATCTTGTAAAAGGTCTACGTATCGATATTATTGATGCCCGAGAATGGGACCCACTGACTGGAAGTAAAGAGAAGAAAAATTTCGAAGATATCTTCTGGTTTAGGGAACTTGGTTTAGAAGTTCCTTCAACTACATTTTATTTCGAAGGGGGTCTTGTATCATTGGTAAAATTCTACAATAAACTTATTAAGCCAATACACCCAACTGTATTTTACGTAGAACGTGAACAAGATAAGGTCGGTGTAGAGATAGCACTACAATATGTAGATGATATAAATCCTCATATTGTTCCATTCGCAAACAATATTTATAACCCAGAAGGAGGTACTCATGTTACCGGTTTTAAAACTGCACTCACCCGTGTATTAAATACATACAGCAAAAAGAACAACTTAGTCAAAGAAGCCGATGGAGCTTTCACTGGAGATGATGTTCTGGAAGGACTCATGGTTGTTATTTCAGTAAAACTTCGAGAGATTCAATTTGAAGGTCAAACTAAAGCAAAATTGGGTTCAACTGAAGCTCAAGGAGCAGTGGCTTCTGTCTTCGGAGACGCTTTCAACGCTTTCCTTGAAGAGAACCCAGATGAGGCTAAATCTATTATAGGTAAATCACTTCTTGCGCTTCGTGCTCGTAAAGCTGCCAAAGCTGCTAAGGATTCAGTGTTAAGAAAAGGTGCTCTTGAGGGTATGACTCTTCCTGGTAAGCTTGCTGACTGCCAAACTAAAAGTGCAGATGAAGCAGAGCTCTTCATTGTGGAGGGAGATTCTGCGGGAGGTACAGCTAAGATGGGCCGTGATAGAAAGACCCAGGCAATTCTTCCACTTCGAGGTAAAATTCTAAATGTTGAACGCGCTCGTCTTGATAGAATGCTCGGTTCAGAACAAATAAAAAATCTAGTTATCGCTATGGGGACATCTATTGGAGATACGTTTGATATTGAAAAAATGCGATACCATAAGATAATTATTGCGACTGATGCCGATGTGGACGGAGCTCACATTCGTACCCTGATACTTACACTTATGTATAGGTATTTCAGAGCAGTACTTGATATTGGTTATGTATATATTGCTCAACCACCACTTTTTAAGATTAAGAAGGGTAAAGAAATACTATACGCATACTCAGATGAAGAGAGAGACAAGATACTTGGTAAAGACGCTCCATCATTAGAGGAACTTCTATCTGAATCTGCGCAAGAAGACGGAGCTCAAGAAGTAGAGCTTGAAGTTGAAGAAGAGGATGAAAAAACAAAGTCAAAAAAGACAACAAAGATTCACATCCAGCGTTATAAAGGTCTTGGAGAAATGAATGCCGAAGAACTTTGGGAAACCACAATGGATCCAGAGAAACGCATACTAAAACAAGTAGCAGTTAACGACGCTGAGGAGGCAAATAAAGTATTTGATATGCTTATGGGATCAGAGGTTCCACCACGTAAAGCTTTCATTCAATCTCATGCTAAGATGGCAAGACTAGATATCTAAATTAAAAACCGCACTATGTGCGGTTTTTAATTTCTTGTTTAATATGAGCGATGAAATCTTCTTGAGACATTTGGACTTTTTCTCCACCTCTTTTCTCTACTGTTAGTAGACCTGATTCTTTTTCTTTATCACCGAGGATTATTACATAAGGAGTGTTCATTTTCTTAGCTTGGTGAATTCTCTTACCAAGAGAGTCGTTACCAGAAATCTTTTCAACTCGTATGAATTCACTATGCAGTGCATTGAAAACTTTCTCTGCTTCACCCTCATGATCTTCTTTAACTGGAATGATAGATACTTGAACAGGTGATAGCCAAGTAGGGAATACGCCAGCATAGTGTTCGATAAGGAATCCAGTAAATCTCTCATGTGTTCCAAGGGGCGCACGGTGGATACAAAGTGGTGTTTCTTCTTTTCCTTCTTTTGAAGTATAGACAAGATCAAATCGTTTTGGAACCGCAAAATCTACTTGGTTGGTTGCAAGAGTAAATTCTCGGCCGATAGCACTCCAAACCTGGACGTCTATTTTAGGACCATAGAATGCTGCTTCATCTGGGATTTCTACATAAGGTATCTTTGATTCAATAAGAACATTACGAACCATATCTTCAGTTTTTTTCCAGAGTTCTGGCTGGTCTACATATTTCTGACCAAGTTTTTCAGGGGCATGGGTAGAGAAGCGCATTACGTATTTATCTATGCCGAAAATTTTAAAGTATTTCAGATACATGTCATTTACAGCTCGGAATTCATCACCGAATTGTTCTTCTGTGCAGTATATGTGCGCATCATTCATCGAAAGTGATCTTACTCTCATAAGTCCGAATAATTCTCCAGATTTTTCGTGGCGATAAACTGTACCGTACTCAGCAAGGCGAAGTGGTAGGTCTCTATAACTCTTTCCTCCAGCAGCAAAGACCTGATGATGGTGAGGGCAGTTCATAGCTTTAAGGTAATATTTACCACCTTCATATTCCATAGGAGGGTACATTGATTCTTCATAGTACGGTAAATGACCAGAAGTTAGATACATGGATTCTTTAGCAATATGTGGAGTACGTACTTGTTTATAACCAGCCAAGAATTCTGTTTCTTTAGCAAGTTTCTCAAGCTCTTCAGTTATAACAGTTCCATTTGGAAGCCATAATGGAAGGCCAGGACCTACATAATCAGAGAATGAGAATAAGTCCATTTCTGCCCCTAGTTTTCTATGATCTCTCTTTTTAGCTTCTTCTTGTTGTGTTCCATATTCTTCTAAATCTTTTTTATTTAAAAATGCTAGTCCATATATACGTGTGAGCATTTTGTTTTTTTCATCACCACGCCAGTATGCTCCAGCAATACGCTCAAGCTTGAATGAATCAGGTTTAATGTCTTTACTTGGGTGTTCTGAATGTCCACCACGACATAGATCAGTAAACCCACCGCAGGTATAGAGGGTGATCTTCTCTCCTCGTTCACTTATTTCTTCTATTAATTCTTTTTTATAAGTATTACCTTTGAATATTTCTAGTGCTTCATCTTTAGATACTTCTTTGTGTGAAAATTCTGTCCATTTAGGAAGATTTTCTATCATAGTTTTCTCAATCTTATTTAAATCTTCATCTGTTACTTTTTCTGTCCCAAAGTCGAAATCATAGTAAAATCCGTTATCAATTGCTGGCCCTAATGTAGGTAATGTTTTAGGATAATGTGCCATCACAGCTTGGGCAAGCAGGTGGGCTAGCGTGTGCCTGATATGTGTTAGTTTGTCGGTGTTTTCCATATGTAGACATATCATATCATATTTGCATTTTAGGTGAAAATCGGTATACTAGCTATATGGTAATACGAATGCGACATACACGTGCTCATACAGGTAACCGCCGAAGCCACCACGCGCTAAAGGCCAAAGGTTTTGCTACATGTTCAAACTGCAAGATGCAGAAAGAGACACATGTGGTTTGTACTCACTGTGGATTTTACCGCGGACGAAAAGTTCTAGATGTGGTGAAGAAAGTAGAGAGAAAGCAAGCTAAAAAGAAAGCTATCGCTAAGACTAAATAGTTTTTAGCGCCTCTTTGTAATATGATTACAGTGAGACGCTAAAATCTATCTACCTATATTTTTATGGCAAACAGGCACCTTTCACGTTCAATTGTTCTTCAAACACTCTTCGAGTGGGATTTTGCTGTTGAAAAAGGCACAGAACCAAAAGATATGCTTGAACGTAATATTGTAGAATTCGGCCCAGGCTTGAATGATTCTTCTTTTATGTCTGAGCTTTTCTTAGGGATCATAAAGAAGCAAACTATAATAGATGAAATCATCGAGAAGGCTGCTCCAGATTGGCCAATCGATAAAATATCGGTAGTTGATAGAAACATCTTAAGAATAGGTCTATATGAACTTCTTTTCGGAGATCGCTCCCAAGTACCTCCAAAAGTGGCTATCAACGAAGCCATAGAACTTGCTAAAAGTTTCGGCGGTGAAAACTCAAGTAAATTTATAAATGGAGTTCTTGGTGGAGTTTATAAAGAGCTTGGTGAACCTGGTAAAGACGATGTCAGTAAAAAGAAAAATAAACATTTCGAGACTGATCCAGCTAAATTCCCAATTGAGAAGAAAGCTGGTGCTGTCGTCTACTCTATGCACGAAGGCAAGATATACTTTGCTTTTGTCCATGATGTGTTTGGGTATTGGACGCTATCTAAAGGTGGAATAGAAGAAAATGAAGAAGAAAAAGAAGGAGCAATCAGAGAGATAAAAGAAGAGATGGGCCTTGATATAAAGATTAAAGAACTTCTTGGACGCAATGAATATATCGCCAACCATCCAGAGAAAGGTAAAATTCGCAAGCAAGTAGTTTTCTTCCTAGGAGAATCAGAATATAAAGATATTGTACTTGAGAAAGGTACAGGGGGACTTGATGATGCAAAGTGGTTTGAGCTAGAAGAAATACCAAGCTTAAAGATGTATGACAATATGATTCCTCTATTAACAAAAGCCGTAGAAATACTAACTAAGAAATAATTTAAATAATATGGTTGATTTCTCATCATTCGAAAAATTAACAGGGATTACGTTTAAAAATAAAAAGCTTCTAGAGCAGGCTTTTATTCATCGTTCTTATATAAACGAGAGTAATGGATCAAATTTATCTCACAATGAAAGATTAGAGTTTCTTGGAGATGCCGTTCTTGAACTTATAATCACTGACTATCTATATAATAAATACCCAGACAGAGATGAAGGAGATCTGACAGCTTACCGCTCAGCACTTGTGAATGCTGTGACTATCGGTGAATCAGCATTAGAACTTGGTATGAATGATTACTTACTGCTATCTAAAGGTGAAGCCAAGGATTCTGGCCGCGCTCGCAGTTACATACTTGCTAATACTTATGAAGCTTATGTTGGAGCTGTTTATATAGATCAGGGGTATGAAGTTGCGAAGCAATTCATATCTAAAACACTCTTTGGGAAAATAGATACAATCGTAGCCAAGAAGTTATGGCGTGATGCCAAGAGTCTAGTTCAAGAAAAAGCACAGGAATACCTAAGTGTAACTCCTTCATATCGCGTTATAAGTGAAGTTGGGCCAGATCATGATAAGCATTTCACCATAGGCGTATTTTTTGGAGATGAGAAGATAGCAATAGGAAAAGGTAAAAGCAAACAAGAAGCTGAACAAGCTGCTGCTCGTTCTGCATTAGAAATTAAAGATTGGCTCGACTAATATGACACTCAAAGGAATCGAACTTGTAGGATTTAAATCATTCGGTAAAAAAAGTACGGTTTCTTTCTTAACACCTATTACAGCAGTTGTTGGACCAAATGGTTCAGGTAAATCAAACATAGTTGAATCTATTAGGTTCGTGTTAGGGGAGCAATCAATGAAGTCGCTCAGAGGAAAGGGTGGAGTTGACCTTATCTTTAAAGGTTCTAAAACTCTCTCTCAGTCAAATCGTGCTACTGTAACTATAACTTTTGATAATAGCAAAAAGATTTTCTCTTTTACGAATAGTGGTCTTGGTGTTTCTCTTGATTATGATGAGATATCAATATCTCGTGAAGTTTTCACAGATGGAGCTAATGTCTATCGTATAAATGGGACAGAGGTAAGACTCAAAGACGTTGTTGATCTACTTGCTTCTGTAAACATAGGAAGTTCAGGCCACCATATAATATCTCAAGGTGAAGCTGACCGCGTTCTAAATGCTTCAAATAAAGATAGGCGAGCAATGATTGAAGATGCCCTAGGTTTGAAAGTATATCAATATAGAATTAAAGAATCTGAACGCAAATTAGAAAAGACTCAGATAAATATGAAAGAAGTTCAGGCTCTTCGTCGTGAGATTGCTCCACATTTAGCATTTCTGAAGAAACAGGTTCAAGTAGTGGAAAAAGCTCGTGCTATGCGTGAAGAACTTGGCAGTCTTTATAAAACTTATTTCTCATCTGAATCAACATACATTCAAGAAGAAACAAAGAGACTTACCCATAACAGAAGAATTCTTGATGAGAAAGCTGTTTCTTTAGATGAACGTATATCTTCACTTCAATCTGCGAAAGATGAAAGTAAAACAGAAAGTGAACATTTAAAGAAGATAAAAGATTTTGAATTTGAGCTTAGTAAGATAAGAACAATGAAGGATGATCGAGCTCGTTCGCTTGGACGAATCGAAGGTATAATCGAAGGTCTTGAAAGGGAAATATCTAGAACTTCAAAACAAGAAGAAAAGCTGATCCCTCTTTCAGAATGGAAATCGGCTATTTCAGATATCGAAGAAAATATTGATAGAGCTTTAGCAGCAGAAGATATGCCTGGAGTCATAGCTATATTGAAGGGAATGAAAGAAAGATTGAAAAATTTCAATCTACAATCCAGTCAAACTCCAAAAGTAGATGATGAATTACAACAACAGTATAACGATCTAAAAAGTGAACACAGTAATCTTTCAGCTGAGCTCGATAAGATACAGTCACAAGAGAGAAATATAATAAAAGAAATAACAGACCTTAGAAACCTCGAAAACGAAGCTCAAAGCGAGCTTAGAGATAGTGAAAGGATGCTCTATGAACTTCTGTCACAGAAAAATGAAGTGACTTCGGATTTACACTCACTTGTTTTCGAAGAGGAAAAATTAGCCCAAATTAAAAGCGCCTTTGAGATGGAACTTGCTGAAGGTGGAGCTATTGTTGGGCGCGAAGTTCTCTCTTATGTACAGATCAAAGTAGACGGTGAGATATTAAGAAGTACACAAGAAGAAATTAAGCGTAAAATTGAAAGAATAAAGATAAAGCTTGAAGATGCAGGTGGTGGGACAGGCGCTGAAGTTATGAAAGAATTCAAGGATACAGAGGAGAGAGATTTGTTCTTGGCTAAAGAGATAGAAGATTTAAACAAAAGTATCGAATCGATAAAGTCACTTATAAGTGAATTAAAAGAAACTTTAGATAAAGAATTCAAAGGTGGAGTAGATAAGATAAACAAACAATTCCAAGAATTTTTCGCTCTTATGTTCGGGGGTGGCTCAGCTCATCTTTCTATTGTGATGGATTATAAACGTCCAAAGAAATCTAGTGACACAGACGAAGAATTCGAAATAAGTGAAGAAGAAAATGAACTTGAATTTGATAGAGGTATAGAGATTAATGTGACATTACCACAGAAGAAAGTTAAAGATTTACATATGCTATCAGGAGGGGAGAGATCTCTAACATCTATAGCTCTACTATTCGCTATATCCCAAGTTAACCCACCACCGTTCTTGGTTCTCGATGAGACTGATGCTGCACTTGATGAAGCAAACTCTCGTAAGTATGGGAATATGCTAGAAAACCTATCTAAATACTCTCAGCTTGTAGTAGTAACCCACAACCGCGAGACTATGTCACGAGCTCAAGTCCTATATGGAGTAACTATGGATTCATCTGGTGCTTCAAAGCTCCTATCAATACACCTAGAAGATGCAAGTGCTTATGCAAAATAAAACTACTCATTAAGAGTAGTTTTATTTTCTTTTAAATATTCATTTACTGTTTGGCCACTTTCTTTTATGGCTTTAGCATTTTCAATTCCTACATATCGGTAGTGCCATGCTTCATACATGTAACCGGTTATATCTTCTTTATCTTCTGGGTAGCTTTCTGAGAATCCATAAAGATAAGCATTTTTCCTAAGCCATTTATCTTCTACTGTTCCCTTAAACCTAGTCGTAGCTGACATGTTATCAATAGATGAACCTGTTAAATCTACAGCAACTCCTAGTTGGTGTTCAGAATGTCCAGGCTTTGCAACTGCAATAGATGCATTCTTATTTCCTTCTGCTATATTCCTCTCAAGTATACTTTTCTGAGTTGCGTAATCTCTGAATCCAGAAGATACCTTTATTTTTACACCTTCTGTTTTTGCTTTCGTTATCATTTTCGTTATCGCTTCAGCTGCTTCTTCCTTTATACATACAGGTATAGTAGTAATTTTTTTATCCAGTAACTTTAAATCTGAAGGTATATAATGTTCGTCAGGTATAGCTACTTCTTGCCCGACATCTAGGTATGAGTAATCTGGATACTTTTTATCTGGGACTGGGCAAGGGTTTGGCACAGGCTTTTCTTCTGGAAATTCAAATATTCCTTCAGGTTGATATTTTTTATTTAGAGTTATTAACTTTTTATTTGTTTCTATTAAGTCTTTACCTAAAAATGTAGCTTCAAATAACATTCCTTTCATTGTATCTTTTGAGAAATATTGGTCAAAAATAAAGTTCCCAAGAGAATATACAATTGGATGTTCTTTATATATTTCTATATCTTGCATTGTATGAGGGTGATGACCTACTACAATATCTGCTCCATTATCTATAGCTGTGTGGGCAAGAGCCTCCTGTTTTTTATTATGAGTTTTCTCATATTCAGTGCCCCAATGGAAAGAAACTATTAATACATCTACTTGTTGTTTTGCGTTTTTGATAATTTCTCCAAGTCTCGGATCGCTTGCAAGAAGAATACCAGCTGATGTATCGGTAGCTTTAATCCAGTCAGGTCCTACATCAGAGAATCCGATGAATCCGAATTTTACTCCATTTTTCTCTATTATCTTTGGAATTTCTGCTTCACTTTTATTCATACCTGCTCCTGTTTGTAAGATTCCAGCATTGTCTAACCTATTGAGAGTATCTTTAAAAGCGCCAATATTCCAGTCTCCAACATGATTATTTGCAAAAGAGACTATATCAAAACCTGCATTATTAATAGCTTCTAAAACAATAGGATCCATCCTGAATGAGTATTTACTCCCAACATTATTCCCAATATCTGAGACAGGACCCTCTAAATTTCCAAATAAAATATCAGCATTTTTTAGTTCTCTTAGATTTGTAAAAAGTTGATTATAATCGCCTCCAAAATTTTTTACTACAGAAGTTTTTACACTTCGATCAAGCATCATATCGCCAACAAAATATATTTTAGTTTCTTTTGCTGGTATTTCTTCTACAATAGGAACTTCATTAACAGCAGCTGTCTGTGTTTCAGATTTAACACTCTCTACTGTTTTTGAAATTGAGTATCCTAGGTTTACCCATATAATAGCTATAAATATAGCAAGTATTGTAATTGTTGTTTTTCTTCTCATTTTTAAATTTTGTTTAAACTATTGCGTAGTCAATCGTTTTCTTATTTCTATCAGTACCTTTGACTTCAAACTTCACACGGTCTCCTAAAGTATATTTACGGTGAGTTTTCTGGCCTTTGATACTCATATATTTTTTATCAAATACATAGTAGTCATTTTTCAAGTCACGCATTCTAACCATACCTTCACATTTAGTTTTCAGGTCTTCAATATAAAGACCCCATTCAGTTACTCCAGTTATAATACCATCAAATTTCTGTCCGATTCTTGTAGACATATATTCTACTTGTTTGTATTTAATAGATGCACGTTCTGCTTCAGCCGCTTCCTTCTCACGATTAGAAGCTTCAGTACTCATATGTTCGTATTCAAACCAACGTTCCTTTGGAATTACTTCATCTTTTAAGAATGAGTTCAATAATCTATGTACGATTACATCTGGGTATCGACGGATAGGTGAAGTGAAGTGAGTATAGAACTTAAATCCTAATCCCCAGTGACCGATATTTTTTGTGGAGTAAATGGCCTTAGCCATAGTTCGAATAATAGCAGTGTGGACAGTGTCGCGAAGAGGGTTGTGCTCTAGTTTACCAATAAGTGAGTTTATTTCTTCTGGTGGAATTATGCCATCTTTAAGTCTCATATTGTAGCCGAGCTTTTTTAGGAACATTACTAAGTCCTGCATTTTTTCCTTGTTCGGAGTGTCGTGTACACGGTATAAGAAAACTCCCGGAGTTCCTTTCTTTTTACTAGACATAAACTCAGCCACTCGTCTATTGGCCATTAACATAAATTCTTCTATTAATTTATGAGTGTCTCCACGTTCTTTTGTATAAACTGAGAGAGGGACACCGTTTTCATCTAACTTGAACTTCACCTCTTCTTGTTCTAAAGAAATAGCTCCTTCTGCGAATCTTTTTTTTAGCAATTTCTTAGCTATAGCATTAAGAGTTTTCAATTCTTCGAAGAAAGTTCCATGGCCATCATCTAGAACTTTTTGAGCATTTTCATAGGTAAATCTTTTATCAGAATGTATTACTGTTCTACCGAACCATTCTTTATGAATATGCCCGGTTCCATCAACTTCAAAAATAGCTGAGAAGGTGAGCCGATCAACATTCGGATTTAGACTGCATAGTCCATTAGAAAGCTCTTCTGGAAGCATAGGAATAGTGCGATCGACAAGGTAAACAGAAGTCCCTCTGCGTCGAGCTTCTTCATCTAATGCTGTGCCATCTCTGACGTAGTAAGACACGTCGGCAATATGAATGCCAATTTCAAAGTGCCCATGATCTAACTTCTTGAAAGATAAGGCATCATCGAAATCTTTTGCATCTTCTGGATCAATGGTAAAAGTAATAGTATCGCGCATATCACGGCGATCTTTTAAATCTTTTTCTTGGATTCCATCTTGTGCAATTTTTTTTGCTTCTTTATCTACAGCAGGAGGGAATAGTGCGTCGAAGCCTTTCTCAAGAGCGATAGCTTCCATTTCTGCGTTGTGTTCCATAGGCATACCAAGAATTTTTGCGACTTCACCTATAGGGGCTTTCTTGGCATCTTTCCATTCAGTTATGATTACGAATACTTTCTGGCCGATTTTTGCTCCATTTAATTTATTCTCTGGAATGACAATATCGGAATACATTTTTAGATCACTTGGTATTAAGAAATAGGTATCATGCTCTTTCTCTATAATTCCAGAGAATCCTTTTTTTGATCTACGTAATATTTCAGATACTTCACCGACAAGTGATCCATCTTTTGCTTTTGGATGCATTAGGATCTTTACAGTATCGCCCTGGCAGGCAGTATGTAGGAATGAGTGATCTACCTCTATTACATCATTTGTATGGGGTATACGGACAGTTCCAATACCTTTGTGGGATATATGCATAATACCCTCCATATATCTATTAGTAGTCTGCTTGGATTTTACTTTCTTAGGTTTTTTCACAGTCGCAGTATACCATAAATAAGGATACTTGATTCATATAATCCTTTATGGTAGGATAGCCCTATGTTAATGATTCGACTACAAAGAACAGGACGCAAGAACGACCCGAGCTTTAGGGTTGTTTTAACTGATTCAAAGAACGCAGCTAAGAGTGGAAAGTTCAAAGAGATTCTAGGGTCATACAATCTAAAAAGTGGGGAAGTACTATTTAAGGCTGACCGTATTTCTTATTGGATAGGTCATGGTGCTCAGACATCTGATACTGTCCACAACTTCCTTGTACAACAGAAACTAGTTGAAGGAAAGAAAAAGAATGTTCTAGCTAAGAAATCTCCGACAAAAGCTCGAAAAGAACTTAAAAAAGCTTAATTAAAATCCTCCATAATATGGGGGATTTTAATTGCACAAGATTTAGCGTATGTGATATAATTTACAGACAGGCAGGTTGTAGTCGATACACTGCAAAGATTACGAGTAATATGAAAAAGACTATATGGCAGATGATAAAGCTTTTCTAGAATATATTGTAAAAGCGTTGGTTGATAACCCAGACGATGTCAAAATTGACCGTACTGTAGATGAAATGGGGGTCCTCATTACTATGACAGTAAATGCGGCAGATATGGGTAAGATAATTGGAAGACAAGGTAATACAGCAAAAGCGATTCGTACACTATTACGTGTAATAGGTATGAAGAACAATGCTCGTGTAAACCTAAAGATTAATGAACCAGAAGGTGGGTCAACTCATCATGAGCACTCTGCGTCAGCCCCACAAGCTTCAGCTAGTGAAGCTTCACGAAGTGTAGATTCAGCATTAGAAGATTTGAAAGGAATTTAATAAGAGATATAAAAAAGCCAGTCACATCCGTGACTGGCTTTTTGCTAAAAATTTTAGCTTCGTCTTCTTCATTGTCCAAAGGTTTTGATACTCTGTAGTTTACCGCCCATTCTGCCCAATCACTGAAATAGAAAAATATTTTATGAGTACATCTCATTTGATGCTCAATATCAATTTCAAATTTCACTGTTAGGAACTTTAGGAACTCAATCCACCCAAACTCAATTTCTTCCCGGTCCTCTTCTGACTCCATTTTTTTCAGGCTTTTTTCAATGGATTGCATATACGTTCCTATTTTTGGAATTATGCTCTCTCCAATTTCGGCAAGTTCGGAAGCATTTTTAGATTCCTTATAAGAATCACGATTTCCTGTTACAAAATCCTCTGTTAAGAATGTAAATAAATCTGCGGTGGTTATTTTTTTGGTCGACATAGTTATAAGTTTTAAGGTTAGAGTTGTTTATTTTTTATATTACATCTATTTACAAAAGTGTCAAATTAGAGACTTTGTGCTATATTAGCCTTATGAATTTTCATATAGTGACTCTTTTCCCAGAAATGTTCGACTCATATATAAATGAGTCTATTTTAGGGCGGGCAATTAAGGAGAAGAAGATATCTGTCTCTTTTGTAAATCCTCGTAATTTTGTATCTGGTAAGTATAAGAAAGTCTGGCCGGATGGAAATGTATCACTACAGGTGGATGAACGACCATATGCTGGTGGTCCTGGAATGGTTATGATGGCCGAGCCGATAATAAAAGCTGTTGAATCAATAACTAAAAAATTAAAAAAGAAAAAGAAAGCAAAAATTCTTACAATCAACTTTATACCAAGTGCTGAGAAATTTAATACAAAAGCTGCCAAGAATATTTCGAAAAAGTATACAGATATTATTATGATTTGTGGACGCTACGAGGGCATCGATGCACGTGTAGATAAAATTCTTAAAACCAAAAAGTATTCAATAGGGGATTACGTTCTCACTGGTGGAGAAATCCCAGCGATGGTTCTAATAGATTCAATTTCACGCCAAGTTGAAGGAGTCCTTGGGAACTTCGATTCTCGCGAAGAAGAACGCACCTCATCTAGCGAAGTCTACACTCGCCCAGAAGTCCTAATACACAATGGCAAGAAGTACAAAGTCCCAAAAGTTCTTCTTTCAGGGAACCATAAAGAAATAAATAAGTGGAAGTTGACAAAGAAAGCCATATAGTATAAGATAATACCCAGTGAATATCGATTGAGTTATGGCAGATCAATCACTACTTAAGTTAATAAACATAGAGCTTGTGTTTAAAATAAATAACTGCCAATTTTAATAGCTACGAACAGTAAGGTTTGGTCACCTTAGTGTTTTTTCATTTTAATATTTTCGTATGAAAAAAACAGCAACCCGCGAGAAGAAGTATTTTAGTAGTTACAAGAAGCCTCTAGTCGAATTCCCAAACCTAATCGAGAACCAGCTCGTTTCTTTCAACTGGTTGATTGAGTCTGGTCTTAAAGAAGTTTTCAAAGAATTTTCTCCAATCAATGATTACTCAGAGAAAAAGTTCCAACTTGATTTCACATCATTTTCTCTTGGTGAGCCAAAGTTCGATGAAGAGTATACAAAGATAAACAAGTTGACTTACGAAGGTCAGCTTAAAACTCGCGTTAAGCTTCTAAACAAAAGCATAGGGACTTCAAAAGAACAGGAAATATTTATGGCCGATGTACCACTCATGACCAAGCATGGTACTTTCATTATAAACGGAGTAGAGCGTGTAATAGTCCCACAATTAACACGTTCTTTCGGTGTATTTTTCACTGAGCAAGAACTCAAAGGTAAGCGCTATTTTGGAGCAAAGATCATACCTGCTCGCGGTGTATGGATTGAAATAGAGTCTGATCCTGACGGTGGAGTATATGTACGTATAGATAAGAAGCGTAAGTTTTCTGTAGCTTCTTTGCTTAGAGTTCTAGGTCTTAATACTGACGAAGCGATAATGAAAGCTTTCGGTAAAGATGAAGAACTAGTTAAAGCTGTTAAAGTTTGCCTAGAAAAAGACCCAGCAAAAACACTTTCTGACTCATTTATCGAGATATACAAGCGTTTACGCGATGGTGACCTTGCGACGGCTGACAATGCTCGTGAATTTATAACAATATTACTATCAAGTGAGCGTTATGACCTTTCTCCAGTTGGACGATTCCGCTTTAACAAGCGATTCGAGAAGAGTATGGATACAAAGGAAATGGATAGACGCACTATCTCATCTGATGACGTAGTAGCTATCGTTAAGCACATTGTAGAATTAAATAATACTCCACATGCGAAAGCTGACGATATCGATCATCTTGGCCAACGCCGTGTTCGTTATGTTGGTGAAATGCTACAACAGAAAGTTCGTATGGGTATGGCTCAGATAAAGAGAAACATACAGGATCGTATGTCTACTATCGATGTAGGTACAACACTTCCAATCCAGATCATCAACCAGCGCCCACTTCAAGCTCGTATTAAAGAATTCTTCACAGCCAACCAGCTTTCACAATTCATGAACCAGGAAAATGTTATGGCTGAAGTTGAGCACTTGCGTACACTCTCAGCACTTGGTCCAGGAGGTCTTACTCGTGAGCGAGCAGGTCTAGAAGTCCGCGACGTGCACACTTCTCACTATGGTCGTGTCTGTCCGATCCACACACCAGAAGGTCCAAACATTGGTCTTATCTTACACTTATCTACATATGCCAAGATTAATGAATTCGGAATAATTGAAACTCCATACATAAAAGTAAAAAATGGAAAAATAACTTCTGAAGTTGTCTATTTAAACGCACTTGAAGAAGAGAAGTTTAACATTGCTCACGCTGGTATTCCATATGACGAAAAAGGAAATATCTTAGAAGACAGAGTTGAAGCTCGTCTATCTACAAAGCCAGGTATGATTTCAAAGAATGAAATTGACTATATTGATGTAGCAACAAACCAAGCATTCTCTGTGGCAACAAGCATGATCCCATTCCTAGAACACGATGATGCTCACCGAACACTCATGGGAAGTAACATGCAGAAACAAGCTCTACCTTGTATTATTCCTGAAGCACCACTAGTCGCGACAGGTATGGAAGAGTTAGCATCTCGCGACTCAGGACGCCTAATAGTATCTGAAGTTTCAGGTACTGTGTCATATGTTGATGCAAAGAAAATCACAGTTAAAGATGATAAAGGTAAGGAACATGTATATCCACTTATCAGCTTCTCTAGAACTAACAACTTCTCAGTATTTCACCAGCGTCCAAGTGTATCAATGGGAGAGCATGTGAAGAAAGGTCAGGTTCTTGCTGATACAAGTACAACAGATCGTGGTCAGATCGCTCTAGGTCAGAATGCTCTAGTTGCATTTATGTCATGGGGTGGAGCAAACTACGAAGACGCGATCATCCTTTCAGAAAGATTAGTTAAAGAGAGTAAATTTACTAGTATTTATGTTACAGAGTTTATCTGTAATGTTCGTGATACTAAGCTTGGTCCAGAAATAACAACACGTGATATTCCAAATGTTGGTGAGAATAAATTAAAAGATTTAGATGAAGATGGAATTGTTGTTGTAGGAGCTGAAGTTCGCGAGAATGACATCTTAGTTGGTAAAATTACTCCAAAAGGTGAGACTGAGCTTACTCCAGAAGAGCGTCTACTACGTTCAATCTTTACGGAAAAAGCTCGTGATGTGAAAGATACATCACTCAGGCTTGAGCACGGTAAGCGTGGTCGTGTTGTAGGTGTGAAGATCTTCTCACGAGATCAAGGTCATAATCTAGAATCAGGAATCATAAAGAAGATTGTTGTTGAGATTGCTCAAATCAGAAATATCTCAGTAGGAGATAAGCTTGCTGGACGTCACGGTAACAAGGGTGTTATCTCGGTTATTCTTCCAGAAGAAGAAATGCCATTCATGGCTGATGGAACTCCTGTTGACATTATTCTTACTCCACTCGGAGTGCCATCTCGTATGAACCTAGGACAGGTTCTCGAAATGCATTTAGGATATGCAGCGAATGCTCTTGGTTATCAAGCCATTGTTCCTCCTTTCTCATCTGCGACAGTTCCAGAAATTAAAGAAGAGCTTGTAAAAGCAGGTCTACCAGAGAATGGTAAGGTAGTTCTATATGATGGCCGTACAGGAGATGCTTTTGATCAAGATATAGCTATCGGTTATATGTATATGTTGAAACTTCACCACATGGTGGAAGACAAATTGCATATGCGTTCAATCGGTCCTTACTCACTTATTACACAGCAACCACTTGGAGGTAAAGCTCAAGGAGGAGGACAGAGATTCGGAGAAATGGAGGTCTGGGCGCTTGAAGGTCATGGAGCTGCATACACGCTTCGCGAAATGTTAACAATAAAATCTGATGATATTATGGGTCGATCTCAGACATTCGATGCAATCATTAAGGGTCAAACAATAGGTGAACCTAATGTCCCAGCATCATTTAATGTATTACTCAACTATCTCCGAGGACTTTCTCTAGATGTTGATCTTAAGAAGTCAGAAGAATAATTAGTAACCTAACTATAAACATAATTTATGAAAACAATTGATACAACAGATTTTGATTCAATAACGCTCAAACTAGCTTCCCCTGAGCGTATTCGCGAATGGTCATATGGTGAGGTTACAAAACCAGAAACAATTAACTACCGTACTGGGCGCTCTGAGAGAAGCGGATTATTCGACGAACGTATATTCGGACCAGAAAAAGATTATGAATGTTACTGTGGTAAATACAGACGTATTCGTTATAAGGATATAATATGTGAGAAATGTGGAGTTGAAGTTACTCGCTCTATAGTTCGCCGTGACAGAATGGGTCACATAGAGCTTGCTTCTCCAGTTGCTCATATATGGTTCTTACGCGGAGTTCCTTCTCGTATGTCTATATTACTCAATATTCCAGTTAGCGATCTTGAGAAAGTTATCTACTTTGCTGGATATATAATTACAAATGTTCACGAAGAAGAAAAGCAATCAATAATTAAAAACCTAGAGAGTGAATTCAAGGCGAAAGTTAAGAGTGCAGGAGATGAAGAATCAAAAGAAAAACTAAAAGAACTTCTAACTAATACAAAGCGTGAGATCAATGATATCGTCCCGGGTAAAGTATTAAACGAGATCTCATATCATCACTTTGGTTTGAAGTATGGAGCTTGCTTTGAAGCAAGTATCGGAGCTGAAGCTATATTTACACTCTTCAAGAATCTTGATTTAGAAAAGCTAAAAGCAGAAACTCTAGCTTTAATTCCAAAGGCAAGTGCAATAGAAAAAGAGAAACTAGAGAAGAGAATGTCACTTATCCGTTCTATGCTTCATTCAGGTATTCGCCCTGAGTGGATGTTCTTGACTGTCATCCCAGTTATACCACCAGCTCTTCGCCCTATGGTTGCTCTTGATGGAGGACGTCATGCGACTTCTGATCTAAACGATCTATATCGTAGAGTGATCAACCGTAACAATCGTCTAAAGAAGCTAAAAGAAATAGGCGCTCCAGATGTTATTCTTAGAAATGAAAAGCGTATTCTACAAGAAGCTTGCGATGCTCTTATCGATAACTCAATTGCAAAGCAAAATGATTCACAAGCAATCTCAGCTTCTCAGAAGCGAGCTCTTAAATCTCTTTCAGATAATCTAAAATCTAAACAAGGTTTGTTCCGTCAGAACTTGCTCGGTAAACGTGTTGACTACTCAGGACGTTCAGTTATTGTAGTGGGTTCACAGCTCAAGCTTAACCAGTGTGGTCTTCCGAAGCATATGGCTCTTGAACTATTCAGACCATTTGTTATCTCAAAAGTTCTTGAAACAGAACTCGCTTTCAACATTCGTGGAGCAAACAGATTAATAGAAGAAGGAGTTCCAGAAGTCTGGGCAATTCTTGAAGAAGTTATCCGTGGTAAGTATGTTCTTCTAAACCGCGCTCCGACTCTTCACCGTCTTGGTATTCAGGCTTTCAATCCAATTCTTATCGAAGGTAATGCTATTCAAGTTCATCCATTAGTTTGTACAGGATTTAACGCTGACTTCGATGGAGACCAGATGGCTGTTTATGTACCACTTTCTGATATGGCTCAAAGCGAAGCAAGTGATTATATGGCTTCAAACAAGAACCTTTTGAAACCACAAGATGGAGCACCAATTGTAATGCCAAAGATGGATATGATTCTTGGGTGTTACTGGATGACTAAATCTGTTGATGGAGAAAAAGGGGAAGGTATGGCATTCTCAAGTCCTAACCAAGCTATTACAGCTTTTGATCTAGGAGTCATTACATTCAGAGCTAAGATTAAAGTTCTAGGTAGTGATAAGGCTCGCTACTCTGTCTTTGAAGGTAAACCATTCGAAACAACAGTAGGAAGACTATTCTTTAATAGTATTTTCCCTGATGATTTCCCATACATGAATGAAGAAATAACCATCAAGCGTATGTCTCTACTTGTTGATGAACTTATAATGCACTACGGTATTGATGCTACTCCAAAAGTCCTAGATAAGATAAAAGATTTCGGATTCCAGTATGCTACTTATTCAGGTGTTACTTGGGGTATAGATAATGTACGTGTCCCAGAAGGTAAAAAAGATATCGTAAGTAAGGCTCGTAAAGAAGAAGCCGTTGTCCGTGAGCAATTCAGTGATGGTTTGCTTTCAGAAGATGAACAATATCAAAAAGTTATTGAAATATGGGAGCGCGCTAAGAAAGAAATAGAAAAGATAATTCCAGCAACACTAGATACAAAAGGTTCTACTTATGATTTGATCACATCAGGTGCTCGTGGAAACATGGGATCACTTGTGCAGATGTGTGGTATGAAAGGTCTGATTGTTAACACATCAGGTGCGACTCTCGATTTCCCAATTATTCCATCATATATAGAAGGTCTTTCTCCTCTTGAATACTTCATCACAACTCACGGTTCACGTAAGGGTGCAGCCGATACTGCTCTAAATACAGCTAAAGCTGGTTACCTAACTCGTCGTCTTGTTGATGTTGCTCAGGATGTTGTTGTTACAGAAGAAGATTGTGGAACAAAAAATGGTAAGAAGATATTAGCTGTCGATGGAGCCTTTGCTAAGTATATTCATGGAAGAGTTTTACTTTCTGACATAAAAGGTGAAGATGGAAAGGTGTTGTTTAAGAAAGGCTCACTCATAATGAAAGAAGATGGTAGATTACTTGAGAGTCTAGGAATCAAAGAAGCTCTAGTTCGAACTCCACTTTCTTGTGAGACGACACATGGTATTTGCCGAATGTGTTATGGTCTAGATCTTGGAAGAAACTGTATGATTGAACGCGGCCAAGCCGTAGGTATTATTGCTGCTCAAGCGATTGGAGAGCCTGGAACTCAGCTTACTCTACGTACATTCCACGCTGGAGGTGTGGCTACTGTGGATATTACTACAGGTCTTCCTCGTGTTGAAGAAATATTTGAAAGAAGAATTCCTAAGAATCCAGCTATTATTTCTGTGACAGATGGTGAAGTTATAGATATAAAAGATAATGGTAAGGAAAAATTAATAAAAGTTTTGTCTGATTCTAAAAATGATGGCAAGAATAATGAGATGGAATACACTGTAGCTTTCCGACGTCAGCCATTAGTTAAAGTTGGTAGCAAAGTTAAGAAAGGGGATCTGCTTACAGATGGATCAGCTGATATTAATGAAATTGTTAAATATGGAGGTAAGGAAGTAGCTGAAGAATACATCGTGGATGAAATAAACAAAGTTTATGATTTACAGAGTGCTTCTATTTCAAGAAAGCATATTGAAATTATTATTCGCCAAATGTTCTCTCGTAAGAAGATTAAAGATGCAGGTGATACTACATTCTCTCCAGGTGAGATAGTTGAAGCTATTGAGTTAATAGAAGAAAATGATCGAGTAGTAAAAGAAGAAAAAGGTAAACCGGCAGAAGCTACTACTATCGTTTTGGGTATTACCGAAGTTTCTCTAACAACAAAGAGTTGGCTCTCAGCCGCATCATTCCAGAATACAAACCGTGTCCTTATTAACAACGCAGTTCGTGGAGGAGTTGATAATCTAAGAGGTTTGAAGGAAAATGTAATAATAGGAAACCTTATACCTGCAGGTACTGGCTTTGGAGCAAAGCGCGTAGAAAGAGTTAAAAAAGAAGAAGTATCACAAGAAGGAAACACTGAGGAGTCATTATAAGTAATCTTTACAGGGGATATTATGAACTCACCTGTTGAAAAAATAAAAGATAAGCTCTCTATTGTCGATGTGATTTCATCGTACATATCTATAGAGCAGTCTGGCAAGAACTATAAAGCTCGTTGCCCTTTTCACAATGAGAAAACTCCCTCATTCTTCATTTCTCCAGACCGAAATAGTTACTACTGTTTCGGTTGCGGGGAAAAGGGTGATATATTTTCCTTTGTAGAAAAATTTGAAGGAACTGATTTTTTAGGATCTTTGAAATTATTAGCATCAAAAGCTGGTGTTTCTTTGTCTGATTATAGAAATAATAAAACAAATGATAGAAAAGAAGTTTGGTACGAAATAATGGAAGAAGCGACTAGCTTCTTTGAGACTGTTCTAAGTCAGAAACCAGAAGCAAGGTCATACTTACTTAGTCGTGGAATTAAAGATGAATCTATTTCAAATTTCCGTATTGGATATGCAGAAGATAAATGGCGTTCTGTTTCTGATCACCTTATAAAAAAGGGTTACAAAAAAGAGGATATAGAATCCGTAGGTTTAATTAAGACTAAGGAAGATGGTTTCTATGATAGGTTCAGAGGAAGAATAATGTTTCCTATTAGTGATTCAAGTGGAAGAGTCATCGCTTTTTCTGGAAGAATTTTCGGTAAAGCTGACTCGGCTGAAGAAGCGAAATATCTAAACAGCCCTGACACACCTTTATTTAATAAATCTAATGTATTATTTGGAATTGATAAAGCCAAAACAGCTATAAGGACAAGAGGTTACAGTATTGTGGTAGAAGGACAAATGGACTTAATATTGTCTCACCAGGTTGGTTTTAGTAATACGGTTGCAGTTTCAGGGACAGCTCTCTCTGATAGCACAACTGATAATTCTCTAGAGAAAATAAATAATTTAGGTCTAATCCGTAGATTGTCACAAAATATTATATTTGCCTACGATGGCGACGAAGCTGGTATTAGGGCTGTTAGTAGGTCTGCGGTTATAGCTCTTTCGCTTGATATGCAAGTTAAAGTCGCAGTCTTACCAGAAGGTAAAGACCCAGCAGACATAATTAAAGAAGATCCAAATTCATGGAAAGATTATATTAAAGACTCAGTTAATATTATAAGCTTTCATATAGATAGAATTTGTAAAAGTACAAATGATATGAGAATTAGAGGTAAGAAGATTAGAGAAATTATTTTCCCCTTTCTGTCTATGATTAAAAGTTCAATTGAAAGGTCGGCTTATGTAACTGAAATAAACAATAAAACTGGCTTACCAGAGAAAGCCATAATTGAAGATTTTGAATCATATGATAGAACCCATGAATCAAACAAAAGTAGTACGTCTCAAATAAATCCTCAAGCATCTTCCAGTAAGCATTCAAGACGAGATTATTTAGAACGTAGACTTTTCGGTATTATATTCTGGCAAGGTGACGATGGTTCAGAATCTCCGAAGATAAAAGAATTATGTAATGAATTTGAGAGAGATATAGGGAAAGAAGTCTTTGAGAATATGATCAAAACACACGAACCATTCAAAGATTCTCTCGCATTCGAAGCCGAAATGTGGTATGGTAGCAAGACTGATACTCTCAGCAAAGATATAAAAGAGGTCTTACTCAATATAGAAGAGGAGATTCTAAATGAACAAAAAATATCTTTAAAACCTTTAGATAACGAAGAAAAGCTTAAAAAATTTAATAATATATCAAAGCGTATTGAGGAGATTAAAAAGCAACGTTCAATATAAATAATAAAAATATGAGTAAAAAAACAAAGCAAAAACCAAAAAAGAAAGTAGTTAAAAAAGTTTCAAAGAAGAAACCTATAAAGAAGGTAAAAAAAGCCAAGAAAAAAATAGTTAAAAAAACTATCAAGAAAAAGGTAGTCAAGAAAGTTAAAAAAGCTTTACCTAAAAAGAAAGCTCTAGTTAAGAAGCCTGCAAAACAGACATCCGCAGAAAAGAAATCTCTTGAACTTGAACAAAAGTCACAAGAGATGATAGAAAAGGGTAAGAAAAGAGGCTTTGTCACTTATGATGAAATAATTAAAGTTTTCCCAGATATTGAAAACAATATCCTTTTCTTAGATGAATTGTATGAAAAATTATCAGCTTCAGGTATCGATGTGCTTGAAGGTGGAAATCTACTCGACTCTGATGGAGAAACAGAGAAAGCTGCTTTAAAATACAGTAAAGATGCTGCAGCTTATGATTCAATCCAAATATACCTAAAAGAGATAGGGCAATATCCTCTAATTACAGCTTCAGATGAAAAGGATTTAGCTCGTCGTATTGAGAAAGGTGACCTTGAAGCTAAGAATTTGCTTGCTCGTGCTAACCTTCGTCTTGTGGTTTCTATTGCCAAGAAATACGTAGGACGTAGTTCAGACCTTACCCTACTTGATCTTATTCAAGAAGGGAACTTAGGTTTATTTAAAGCTGTAGAAAAGTTCGATTGGACAAAGGGTTACAAGTTCTCAACTTATGCGACTTGGTGGATACGTCAGTCTATTACACGCGCACTTGCTGATCAATCTCGCACTATTCGTATTCCAGTTCACATGGTGGAAACTATTTCTAAGTATAAACAAGTAGTACGAAGACTTTCTCAGGACCTCGGTCGTGAACCACTTGTTGAAGAAATCGCTACTGAGATGAACTTGGAAGTTGAAAAGATTCACATAATAGAACAGATCAATCAAGAGACAGTTTCTCTAGAACAACCAATAGGGGACGATGATGAGAAATCAACCCGTGGTGAGTTTATCCCTGATGATAAAATATTACGCCCAGACCAAGATGCCTCACGTCGTATACTCTCTGATCAAATAAAAGAAGTCCTAGATACTCTAACTCCTAAAGAGCGCAAAATATTGGAACTTCGCTACGGATTAAATGATGGTATACAACATACTCTCGAAGAAGTAGGAACTGAGTTTGGTGTTACTCGTGAGCGTATTCGTCAGATTGAAGCAAAGGTTCATGAAAAGCTTCGTAGTAATGAAAAAATCGCAAGACTTAAGAATTACTTTGACTAAATAAAAACCTCCTTATAAAGGAGGTTTTTATTTTATAATTGTTCTGAGATTGATTCATCACCGGTTTTTAGAAGACTAAACAAAAGGTCTCCATATTTCCAGTATGCATCATTACCTTTTATTTTTGCAACACATTCAGCTGCTACAAGTTTCTCAAATGAATGTTGATGGAGAGGGTAGTTACGGTAGATCCAACGTACATCACCATTTGATTCTTGAACTATCTTTTTTAGAGTTGGGTGGAACTGTTTACAGTAAGGACACTCATAATCAGAGTATTCGACAATAGTTACAGTAGCATTAGGATTTCCCAATATGTGTTCGTCAGAAGTTACTTCTGGTAAGTTACCTGTATATGGCTTGGAAACTTTACCAACAAGTGCATCAGCTACTACTTGTTTTACATAATCATATGATTGAGCACCCAAGACTTCAGTTTTCACTCCATCTTTCCCTATAACTACACTGTAGGGAGTTCCTCTTTGATCTACTTTAACCATAGCTTCATCTACGCTTTTATTGATACTTGTATTTAGTGCATCTAAGTCAGTCTCTTTGATACAAGCATTTAATGCATCTTTAGATACTCCAACTTGTTCTGATATTGTTTTAGGAGCTTTGGCTGGTAGACCACCTTTACTTACTATTACACCTACCATAATAAGAACTCCAGCTAAAATAATGGCTGTAGGGGTAGATATCTTTTGTTGTGAATTTGTGTTATTTTCCATCAAGTTATTATATCATACAGGCTTACTTGTATACTATAACTCTAAGATGGTATAATGTGAGAGTTAGAAGGTCTATTTATTATTTAATTTTCGATTCTGCCACTTGGTAGATGATTTATATATGATGACATGTAATTGTGGTAAAGGGGGTTGTGGTTGTGCAAAATTTGCATGGGTTCTAGTTATTGTAGGTGCTCTTAACTGGGGTCTTGTAGGAGTTGGAATGCTCGCAGGTTCTGACTGGAACGTTGTGAATATGTTGCTTGGTTCATGGCCAACTGTTGAGGCTATTGTATACCTATTAGTGGGTATCTCAGCTTTAGTTAAAGTTTTTGGTTGTCCTTGTAAAAAGTGCAAAGACTGTAAAGTTTCTGCTCCATCAGCAGGTTCTCCAAATCAATCAATGTAATTTATCTCTATAAAATAGCCCTCTTGTGAGGGCTATTTTAGCTTTGAATATATAGCTATTTATGTTATAATGGTGAAACTATATGGGGATTGCTTATACCATCATATTCTATAGCTTCGTTTTTCTAGCCGTGTATGCACAGGTCTTTTTTTTCGTCACTTTCTTGGAAAAAAGGAAGAAGATAGTAAAGCATCCAGAAAACCTAACACTTAAATATTATCCAAGTGTCACAGTAACCATACCTTGTTATAACGAAGAGAAGACCTTAGAGAAGACAATAGACTCTTTACTTCAACTAGATTATCCGAAAGATAAACTCATGTTTTTCCTAGTCAATGATGGTAGTACTGATAATACATTAGGTATTATGAATAAGTTTAAAGATAATCCAAATATTAAAATATTTGATAAGAAAAATGGTGGAAAGTATACAGCTCTTAACCTCGGTCTCGATAACACCACTTCTGAATTCTTTGGTTGTTTAGACGCTGACTCTTTCGTACATCCACAATCTCTTAAACGTATAATGAGCTACTTTGAAAATGATGCTATGACCATGGCTGTTGCTCCTTCTATCATAGTTCATAACCCTAAAAATATTCTTCAGGTAGCTCAAAAGGTTGACTATGATATGGCTATTTATACTAAAAAAATACTTGGTTTTGTTGGGGGAATTCACGTAACGCCTGGACCTTTCTCTATATTCCGTAAAAAAGTTTTTGATGATTTAGGTCCTTATACGAAAGCCCACAATACAGAAGATCAAGAGATTGCTCTTCGTATGCAAGAGCATGGTTATAAGATAGACCATTGTCCAGACGCCTATGTTTATACCACAAGCCCAAGTTCTATTATGAAGCTTTATCGTCAACGCCAACGTTGGATATATGGCTTTATTCGCAATCTTGTTGATTACAGAAGGCTTTTGTTTAGAAAAAGGTATGGAACTATAGCTATTTTTACCTTACCATCAGGTATTGTTTCGGTTTTAGGTGTTGTACTATTGTTTTCTACTCTTTTATATAACCTAGGTACTTTTATTTACCATAAAATAATTCAGATAAAGACAGTGGGTATTCCAAGTAGTACAAACTTTAAATTTGACTGGTTCTTTATTAATACAAAAACATCCTTGTTTTTGATAGTAATTCTCTATATACTTGTTCTTGTTTCTAGTGTAATTGGCCGTAAGCTTGCCTCTGAAAAGAAAGGATTTTCGTTTACTGTTGTATATTTTATCGTTATATATAGTATCATAGCCCCATTTTGGATGTTAAAAGCTATATACAATGCTATCATGTCGAAGGAAGCTAGTTGGACATTCGAGCGCAGAGCTTAATATATTTATATGATTAATCAAAACTTAGATTGGAAAAAATATTTAATAGTGTTCTTCATTACAGTAACTCTTTTTGGTTCTGCCCTTTATGTATCGAATCATTTGAACAACAAAAGAATAGATCAACTTCATTCAGATGCTGACAAAATATCACTAGACATTCTTTCTTCAGAAACACAATTCTCCTTACTTCAAGAGCTTTCATGCAAAGATGTATCTACTACAGTTCTATCTTCAGAACTTAATTCTCTAGCTGATAAGATATCTTACAGTGAAGATAATATAGGTAACACAAATACTGACGTTATAAGCTTAAAGAAATCATATTCATTACTTGAGATAAAGGATTATTTATTAATGAAGAAAATTACAGAGCGTTGCGGTCAGAAACCAATATTCATACTTTACTTCTATGATAATGATAGTTGTGAAGACTGTACAAAGCAGGGATACGTCCTTACTAGCTTACGCGAGAACTATCCAAATCTTCGGGTTTATTCATTTGATTATAACCTAGATCTAGGAGCTATAAAATCTATGATATCTATATACAAAGTACCAAGTGAACTTCCAGCAATGGTTATTAACGGGAAAGTCTATTCTGGATTCCAAAGTGTTGAAGATATAGAAAAGATTCTTCCTCAACTTCAAACTATTAAAAAAGATGAAAAATCTAAAACAGATACAAGTAAAACTACAGTAGAGAAAACTTCTACGAAAACCCAATAAACAAAAAGTCTACATTATATGTAGACTTTTTGTTTATTGGAGTGTCTTTTAAAATCTGCTCGAACCTATTTCATTAAAAATTCATAAATGTATTAACTGCGGACTCGGTTTTGCGAAAGCTATTGTTTGGGGACACGGATTTCGCAAAACCTCGGCTGATTCTTTTTTGGCATTCGCCTAGCGTTTCTAGATTCCCCGCAGGAGGGGTTTGGGGAGGAATGCGGGGGAGAAAATAAAATGCAAATTCAATATTGTGCCTCTCCATTTTAACATTTTCGGTTGTCCACGTCTAAAGGGGATGCACCCTCGGCATCCGCCTCGGGCATTTCCGCTATGGCTACTCGCGCCTAGGTGCCTCTGTGCGGGCAGAAGCCCGCGCTTCTTGGGGAGAGGAAGTTTCCTCTCCCCGGGTCGGGCTAGAAGTACTCCTCGTTCCTCGTCGTGCGCCCTCGCCACCCCCACTCTACGCTTTGCATATGAGAGTGTAGTGTGTCGCTTTCGCTACTGGATTATGTGACTTCGATTAACTTCGGCGCTCATCCTTTAGCCATGGACGCTCATAGCGGAAATGCCCGAGGCTCAGATGCAACTGCGCTTGACCCAGTTCGCCTGAGTACAGGCGAACTATCCCACCCATTCGCGCGCACGAAAGACACTCCCAAACATAAAGTTTTATCACGAAATA
>JBDHUP010000006.1:0-38851 GCA_039809245.1 Minisyncoccia bacterium
AGTAATATTACCTGTACAGGTAAGATTTCCAGTGGAGTTTGCGACAGTACAACCAGTTGCACCTGAGCCTCCAGCAAGCAAGACATCACCTGTAGAAGTAGCGCCGAGACTTAGAGTTCCACTTCCTTTTGCGTCTAAAGTTAAATTCTCATTTGTTCCAGTAGAAATAGTTGAGAGAGCTAGACCTCCTCCTGCTGCTGCAGCAGTTATTTTTAGACCAGTTGCACTCGATGCAGTATTAGTATCAACTTGAAAAGCATAGGCACTTCCAAGACGAGCTACGGTAAACGCTGTTGACGATTGACCACTAGTGATACTAGAACTACCGACAACATCAAGTGCTACTGCTGGTGTATTAGTGTTTATTCCAAAGAAACCAGTGTGGCTAGCTTTATCATAATAAGCAACACCACCAGTATCATCCAGGGTAATTTTTGAACCATTTGCAACAGCGCTTAAATCGCCAAGTTGATAGACTCCAGTACTTGAGTTAAAATCAAACATTTCATCTGAACCGTTTGATGTAAAAATTATGCCTGGAGAATTTAAACTAATACCACTAGAGCCATTGACTGCTACTCCTGTGCTAGTGATATTAATAAGATTACTCCCACCGGCAACGTCACCAATTTTTATAGTATCTGCACTATCTGAAGTTCCTACACTTACTCTCGTTACATATGCTCCGCCATTTATGGAAGATTGAAGTAACCATGAACCAGTTGGGTTTGCAGCACCTTGAGTAGGAAGAACATAGCTTCGGAAACTTACATTCTGGCTTGCAGCAGTTGCATTTGTTTTCCATCCTTGTCCTGACCAAACAAACGCAGGTGAAATCTGCTGTGCACCTGCAGATGCGGCGGTAGTATTTGTTAGAGCAAATCCTTTGGCTGGATCTTGAGTTGTTCCTAAACTGTTAAAACTTCCAGTAAATAAACCTGTAACAGTTTTATCTCCAGCAAAAGTCTGAGTTCCAGTAGTAACTACACCACCAAAAGAAGCAGATGCGGGTTCTAAATTTAAAACTGAACCAGTGATAGTAGCACCATTTGCATTGGGAGATGAACCTATTGCAGATAGCGATGTAATTGCTCCAGTCGTACATGAACCCCAAGTCGGAGTTCCGGAACTTACTTGAGTAAGACAAAGAGTTGAACCAGATGCATTTACAACTGAATCTAATTTTGAAGAACCATTGTTGTAATAAACAACTCCGTTGTTACTGAAAGATGATGCATTAGTTCCACCTTGAGCGATGGTAACTAAATTTGCAGTTGTGAGAAGAGTTGCATTGACTGTAGGACCAGTATAAGTCACAGGGGTAAGAGGATCAGTGAAAGAAATATTCCCATCTCCAACTTCAGTCCACGGGTGTCCTGGGTTTGGAGTAGTCGCTGTCGCAAGATGGACGATAGAAAAAACAACCATGAAGGTAAGTACCGTATAAGAGATATAATGCAAAGAAAATCGAGGTCTAATTTTTATTAGAATTTTCTTTGCAAAATCAGAAATTTTTCGGTTGCTATTTTTAAACATAAAATACAACTATATTATATCATAGTTGTATGCCAAAAATAGAGTGAAAACCTTTTAAATTATGGATTTTTTACAAAAACTGTGGATAACTTTAAAGTTTTTACTAAAAAATTTAAAATGAATTTACATGTGTGTAAACTACGTGTGAATTATATCATATTTGAGTCAAAAATAGAGCAAATTTTTGCTCTATTTTTGAAATAAATTGTGGATAACTTATTTAATTATTTTTATATTATTTTCTACCTAACTTCCCAACCCAAAGATGAAATATTTTTTGTTATATGGAACATAATTGTATTAATTTCTTCCGTTGTTAGAGTCCTATCGTAGGATTGAAATAATAATCGAAATGCATATGAAGTTCTTCCATCTTTTGTGAATGTATCAACAAGCCTTGGTTCACCTTGAAGTAACTCTGTGCCAAATTCTTTATAGACTCCAGAAAGAGCTTCAGCTTTTGTATGCTCTGGTACCCAGACAGCGATATCGCGAGTTATGAATGGATACACACTCCACATTTTGAAAACCTTTGAACTTGCGGAGTCTAGTGACAAATTTTCTGTGTCTGGTGAACCAACCCGAGGACCAGAAAATTTGTCACTAGACGAAGTAGGCTCTCCTATAAATTCTTCTAACTTAACTTCGATAATTTTATCTTTCTCATTGTATGCAACATGGACTTCTTCGCCTGCTTTTATAAAAACAGTTCCTATCTCAAAAATTTTAACTTCATCTATCTCAAGTAGTGGGGCATTTAATTTATTCAGTTCATATGACTGCTTTAATCCATCAGCAATATTAGTTCGTAAGAACTTTTTATCGGAAGCCGAAGCTAATACTTCTACGTCTCCAGAATTTTTGAACGAATACGTCATCACTTCTCTGTATCCAGAATTCATTAAATCAGATCTTACTTTTAAAATCTTCTCGTATTGTTCGGAAACTTTCGGAGTAAAATTAATTTTAGGAATTTGTGGAGTTACTTTATCATACCCATAAACACGTCCAATTTCCTCGACCATATCATGAGGGCCTGTTAAATCTAAGCGTAATTCAGGCACTATAACCAAGTACTCATCATCTTTCTTTGTGTAAGTATAGCCATATTTTATAAGGATATTTTCAATTTCTTTCTCAGGAATGGTAATACCTAAAACTTTATCTATATACGAATTAGTAAAAGAAACAACCCGCTCTTTCTGAGGGTTTGGATTTATATCGACTATCTCTTCAAACACTGCTTCAGGGAAAAGTTCGACAAGTAACGCAGATAATGAAAACATCCCGAAGTCACATAAAGTCTCTGACAAATCATTTTCAAATCGTTTTGCTGAATCAGAAAGTAAACCTAGCCTTCGTGCAGTTTTACGAACAGCGACAGGATCGAAGTTGGCAACTTCAAGAATTATCTCTGTTGTGTCATCACTGATACCAGAATCGAGTCCACCTTTTACTCCACCGAGGGCAAGATTTTTCTCTCCGTCAGTAATTACCAAATCAGTTTCCAAAAGTTTTGCAATAATTCCATCGCGTCCGACAACTGGAAGTTCTTCGCCTGCATTTGCATTTCTGATAAGAATTTTTTCACTTGCAAGTTTCTTTAAATCAAATGCGTGGGTTGGTTGACCGCAATCGTACATCACAATATTTGTCGCATCGACAATGTTGTTGATACTTCTTTGCCCAATTGATTCTAAGTGCTTTACTACCCACTCCGGTGAAGGGCCAACTTTTATATTCCTGACAATCCGAGCTCTATACCTACGACAACTAGGCGATTGTATTTCAACTTTCAGATTTGTGGGCTTTGCTTCTGGAGTTTTATACATTGGAGTCGGATCCTTGAAAGGTACTCCAAGTAATCCTGATAATTCTCGAGCAACTCCTGAATGAGAAAGTAAATCATGAGCACGATTTGGTAGAATACCTAGATCGAAAAGGTAATCCTCGCTTTCTAACTTCTCCATACTTTCAACTTCACAGATGTGATAAGTGAAAAGATCAGCAAGCTTTTCAGGATCTGGGAGTTCCGGCACATATGCTTTTAACCAATTGTAAGAAATTTTCATAGATTAAAATTGATTCAGGCGTAAATCTCCTTGGTAAAAAAGTCGGACGTCTGGAATGTTCCAGCGAATCATTGCAATGCGATCAAGTCCACCACCAAAAGCAAAACCTTGCACATGCTCTGGATCAAGTCCTGCGTTTTTCAAAACATTCGGATGAATCATTCCTCCACCCATCATCTCGAGCCACTTACCGTTAAACTTCGCGTGTACTTCCACTGATGGTTCAGTGAATGGGAAAAAACTTGGACGAAATTCTATCTCCACATCAGGACCAAGAGCTTTTTTATAAAATTCAATGAGAACTGCTTTCATATTCGCAAGATTTACATTCTCACCTACCATACATCCATCAATCTGGAAGAATTGCATTTCATGAGTGACATCAGTAGCTTCATTTCTGAAAACTTTCCCAATTGAAATAGAAGCAATCTCTTTTATTCCCTCTTTTGCGGCGCGCTCAAGTGTACGAGCGGTGACATTTGTTGCGTGCGTTCTTAGTACTTCATCAGGTTTTCCTTTCACATAGAAAGTATCCTGCATATCACGCGCTGGGTGATCTTTCGGTACATTTAATGCATCAAAGTTGTACCAAAGAGTCTCAAGCTCAGGGCCTGTAGCTATCTCAAATCCAAGCTTCGAAAATACTTCATATGCTTCCTGTTGTAATATTGTAAGTGGATGTAAACTTCCTTTAGGCATAGGTAAAATATAGCATTTTATATGCTTTTTTCAAAAATTTTACTTTTTATAGATTTTTGATTTAGCACAATATTCACACTCTGTAGAATCAGTACCGTATGGCTTGAAGTGACACTCTCTTGATACCCAAGAACCACTTTTTAGAGCTTCGTCGTATTCCTTTATATCCCGCACAAGCAGATCTATTTCTTCATTACCAATACTTGTACTATAGACTGCATTTTTATCTTTATGATCTTCTTCGAGGAAAAGTAATTTCGAGTTTGATACTTTCTGCCCAGTTAAAAGGTATGAATACATCGCAAGCTGACGAAGAAGCGAACTGAGTCTTCCCTCTTCATCACGTTTTTCTATAACTCCTTTTGTCTTTCCACTTCCAGTTTTAAAATCAGTCACCACAATTCCATCATCGTAATTTTCAGTTAGATCAATTTTACCGTACATTTTTAAGTGGGGTAAATTCTTATCATTATAAGAAACAGAACGCTCCGTCATATAACTCTTGTGAATATGTGGTAGATAATTCTTTATCCAATTATTTAAAATAGTCTGTGCATTTTTCTGTACACGAGCCCTAAGCAACTTTTCACTTACGAGTTCTTTATCGAGGGCATCGTTAATAATTTTTTCAAGAATCTTAGGAGTTACTTTTATTTTATCTTTCAGAATTTTCTCAATCCCAGTGTGAACCACACTCCCAAGTATTAAACTCTCTGTCTTTGGAGTTGGAAGCTGTAGGAAACTATTGAAATACCATTTCCAAGGGCACTCGAAAAAATTATTCAACAATGTTACTGACACATTCTTGTCTGTGTATTCTTTAGATATTATTTTTGTGAGTTCTTTTATTCCAACACTGTCTTCCGTTTTATTACTTTCAATATAAGCAAGTGGATTATCTTTTGTAATTATTGTAATCGAATCTTCTAAAGATTTTTGAACTAAATGAGTATCGGGAATTTCTGCAACAATATGTGCTACTTCAAGCGATGCACCAGTCAGTGATTCCTGTGCGAAAGACAAACTACAGAATTTCTTCGCACGAGTTATAGCAACATAGAGCTCTCGTTTAGCTGTTAATTCATCCTTACTTTCTGCTATATTTTCAATTGATTCTGGAAGTGTAAATCCTCTGCGACGCCCATTCATAAGGGTATTTTCATTCATATGGGCAATGTGGACTACTTCATACTCCAGACCTTTTGATCCATGGAGAGTCATTACATTTACACCAGTATCACTACCAATTGTCGCAAGTGGAACATGATGATTGTATGATTCTAGTCTATCAAGATATTCTAGGAAATCTTTAAGTTTAGTGTGTGGATTTTTTTCAAGCTGTGCTACCGCTAAGTGAAGATAAGTTCTAATCACTTCAGTGTTACGAATGAGGTCACTATGCTCTTTTGATTTATCTATAAAGTATTCAGTACCTACTGTTTGAATCAGTGAGTAGATATCTGAACTTTTATATATATTCATCCATGATTCTATTTTTTTGCCGAGAACTCGTATACCATTTGAATCTGAAAATAAATCATTACTTTCATTTGCTGTGTAAGCTATTAAATCGTTAAGTGTTAGATCACGAGTTTTAATACTACGCAGGAATTTATGAGCTTCGATTGGTGTAATATTTGAAATCGAATTAAACAAAATTTCACCTAAAGCATTAGTATCATATGGATCAGCGATAATTTTCAGAATATTTTTAAGCACATACGTCTCTTCAAAATCAAAGAATGAATTATTATTTCCTACCGATACCGGTAATCCTTGATCACGAAGTATTCGAACTGCTGATCGTACATTTCTATTTTTAGGTAGAAGTAAGGCACAACTCGAAGGTTCAATTCCTTTATCGATATGTTCTTTAAAGAGTTTCCCAGCTAAGAGTATTTCATCTCTTTCATATTCACAAGGATACAATTCTAAATTATATAAATCTTTAGTGTTACTTTTCAGAGATCCAGTGGCCAAATCACTTTTCAAAAGCACATCTGCTGTATTTAGAATGTTTTGGGTTGAACGATAATTCTCAACCAAAGTTATTAAATGAGCCTTACCAAAAGTATGTTTAAATTCCTCAAAATATGATACAGAAGCGCCACCAAACCCATATATAAGCTGGCGATCATCTCCTACCACAAAAATATTCGGCCTTTCTGTCTCGCTCCAAATAGCTTTTAATAGAGCATTTTGGACACCACTTGAATCCTGATGTTCATCAATAAGTATGTACTGACTCTCCTCTCGTATCTGTGATGCTACATCATCTGATAATTTTATAATCTCTAGCGCATATGAAAGTACATCATCATAATCCATATAACCTTTTTCTTTCTTTTGTTCTTCATATATAGAATAGAATTTAACCGCTTCTTTGGATTTATTTAGTGATTCTATTTTCTTTTCTACTTCTTTTTTAAGTTTCCCTTTACTCTCACCTCGACTTGAAATATTGCTCGGATCATTTTCAATAATTTTAATCTCTTTATCAATAGTTTTACCGAATTCTTCTGAACTTATAGATTCACGCTTCAAAAGTGATATTAATGATTTTAGGTCATGAAAGTATTGCGATGGATTATTGCGAGGCCTTAAATATTCCCATTCATTATTATGTAATATTTCATCAAACAAAATGACAGAATCTTGCTCATCTAGAATTTGAGGCATTTGATCCATGTCGAGTATTTGAAAATTTTTCTCGACTATCTTCTGAGCGAAACTATGGAATGTAGAGACCTGTACCTCATTCGCAGCATTATCTATGTATTTCTTTAGTCTCTCACGCATCGCAGAAACTCCAGAATTAGTAAATGTAAGGCAGAGAATTCCATTTGCTCCGATATCTGTCTTAATTAGTATATTAGCAATGCGAAGCGCAAGCACTTGAGTCTTCCCTGTCCCAGGACCTGCGACAACCATAACTGGTCCATCAATAGTATCAACCGCCTCTTTCTGAGCATTATTAAGTAATTTATAGGCTTCATCGAAAGATTTAGTTTCCATAAACCCATTATACTAGAGTACTAGATAAAAAGACAAAATACGCTATAATCTATCAATGCAAATACTTTATTCATATCTCAAAAATTACTGGAAAATCCTCCTTTTAACATTATTCTTAGCAACTATAAACCAGGTTTTTTCTTTACTTGATCCACTAATCTTCCGCCATGTTATTGACGGTTATGCTACAAAGTTCGATCAATATACATTCCATCAATTCGTCCGTGGAGTAGGATTGCTACTTGGCCTTGCGGTTGGAGCTGCATTTGTATCTAGAGTTGCGAAAAATTTCCAAGATTTTTATGTAAACACCATTACACAAAAGATAGGGGCTAAAATGTATTCTGATGGAATTAAACATTCATTAGAGCTTCCATATTCTCAATTTGAAGATGAGCGAAGTGGAGAAACTCTGGGTAAAATTCAAAAAGTTCGTACTGACACTCAACTTCTAATCACTTCTGTTATAAATGTTATCTTCACAACGCTTGTCGGCTTTGTTTTCGTTATGATCTACTCTATAAATATATACTGGGCAATAGCACCACTATACCTACTTACAATTCCACTTATCGGTGGAGTATCATTAATACTCTCTAGAAAAATTAAAAAAGTTCAAACAAAAATATTCGCGGAAACTGCAGCGTTGGCAGGATCTACAACAGAATCCCTTCGCAATATTGAACTCGTGAAGAGTCTCGGCCTTTCCACTCAAGAAATTAATAGATTAAATGGTACGACAGAGAAAATACTTGAGCTCGAATTAAAAAAAGTGAAATACGTAAGAAGCTTGGCCTTCGTCCAAGGCACAATCGTGAACTTCGTACGAACAACTATACTTTTTATAATGCTCTACCTAATATTTGTGCAAAAAATTACGTTTGGTGAATTCTTTTCTCTTTGGATATACTCATTCTTCCTTTTTGGACCACTTCAAGATCTAGGAACTATCATCGGCACATATAGAGAAAGCCAAGCTTCACTTGATAACTTTAAGAAAATTTTGGAATCACCAATCGAAGAAAAACCAAAAAATGCAAAATCAGTAAGCGCAATTGAATCTTTATCATTTAAGGAGGTAGCATTTAAACATCAATCTGGTACGACTGAAGCGTTAGGCGGAGTATCATTTGAAGCTCATCGTGGAGAAACTATTGCTTTCGTTGGCCCTTCTGGATCTGGTAAAACTACGCTCGTCAAATTAGTTGTTGGACTTTATAAGCCACTGCGTGGAGAAATACACTACAACAATATTCCAAATTCTGAAATAGATATTGAGACGGTCCGCTCACAGATAGGCTTTGTCACTCAAGATACTCAGCTTTTTGCTGGTACTATCCGTGAAAATCTTCTATTCGTAAACCCAAACGCTACTGATGCTATGTGCATGGAAGCGTTAGAAAAATCAGCTTGCCAATCACTTCTTGCTCGCGCCGAAAAAGGATTAGACACAGTTATAGGAGAAGGTGGAGTAAAAGTTTCAGGTGGAGAAAAGCAACGCCTTTCTATTGCTAGAGCGTTATTACGTAAACCAAAATTACTAGTTTTTGATGAAGCAACTTCATCTCTAGATTCTATTACTGAAGAAGAAATTTCAAAAACAGTTCAATCCATTGCTGAGGCAAAAGAACATATCACAGTCCTTATTGCTCACAGATTATCTACTGTTATGCATGCTGATCGCATATATGTACTTGAAAAGGGTTCTATTATAGAGAGTGGTTCCCATCAAAAACTCATTGATCAGAAGGGTTTATATGCTGCTATGTGGCGTCAACAAATTGGAGAAAAATAATATTTAATTATCCCCACTTTAATAGACAAATCAACCTCAGATTGTATAATTAAGTAATATTAATTATAAGCTTAAAAATTAAAATAATATGCGTATGAAAAGACTACATAGGAGTTTAGAGAATAACTTGATACTACTTCTCCATGGCAAGTATCGTGGGATACAACAACAGTAGCAAATGGAACTTACTCACTTACAGCTAAAGCATTTGATGGAGCAAGCCCTACACCAAATACAGCTACTTCTACGGCTATATCAGTGACGGTAAGTAATACTTCTGGTAACAGTTGGGTATTCTGTGCAAACGAATACGAAACATGTAGCTATACTGGTACAAAAGAAGTCGAGTATGGAGTAGGTACTACTTTCTATTCACAGACTCTTCCTGGTCCTGTTGAATGTAACAATTCAGTCTTCGGTGATCCAGCAGTAGGACAAAATAAATCATGTTACTATAGAGAAATCGGTCAAGATTTATTTACAGTAAATGCTGGTCCAGATAAAATAATTGAGTTCCCAGCTACTTCAACTACACTTAGTGGTACTAGTACAGCTACTCACACACCTGTAACTTATGCTTGGACAAAATTATCTGGTCTAGGATCAATCTCTTCTCCATCTAGTGCTACAACAAATATAACTGGTGTCACTTCAGGAATATCGACTTTCCAACTAGCAGTTACTGATAGTCTAAGTGTTACAAGCACAGATACAGTTAGTGTATCTGTCGCATACCCTTCTACTATAAGTTGGGTATACTGTGCAGAACAAGGAGATCCTTGTAACTTCTCAGGTACTAAACAAGTAAGATATGGTGCTAATAATACTTATAACTATCTAACTGTTGCTGGTCCTGTAATGTGTAGTGATGATGTGTTTGGTGATCCAGTATATGGTACTCTAAAGCAATGTTTCTACGCTGAAACAGCTAGTGGTCCAGCAGATACAACTCCCCCAACTTCATCAGTAACTAGCCCTACCGAAGGATCAATAGTGACTAGAAACCAAAGAACTGTAATCACTGCAGATGCTAGTGATAATGTGGGAGTAAAGAAGGTAATCTTCTATGTAAATGGTTCATCTAAGTGTACAGACACTACTGCTCCATATACATGTAACTGGTCAGTCCCATCTGGAAGGAGTAGATCATATACATTAAAAGTTAGAGCATACGACGCCGCTAACAACAATGCCTACTCTTCTGATGTACATGTAACATCATCTAACTAGATAAATATCCTAAAAAAAGAAAACCCTGTATAGGGTTTTCTTTTTACATTTTACTATAGAAATCTCTCAACTTTTCAGAACCAGAACTTGAGTACAAAATAGTAGATCCTTTTTCAACACTATTATTTAAAACTTGTTTATCTTCTACCACCTGTTTAACTCTCTTTGCAATAGCAGGAGCTGGATCAATAATATTTACTTTATCACCCACTATTTTCTTAATATTATTTATTAAAAATGTATAATGAGTACAACCTAGGACTAATTGATCTATATTTTTTTCTAACAATGGTTCTAAATACTCTCTCAAAAGTTCTTCCGACTCATCTGTGTCAGCTTTACCACCTTCGACAAGTTCGACTAGTTCATAACCTATAACCGTATGGACTTCTAAATTACTAGCAAATTTTTGAATATTATCTTCTAGTTTCTGACCTTCTGCTGTAACTTTAGTAGCAAGCACACCTATATGACCAGTCTTTGATAACTCTCCAGCTGGCTTTATAGCTGGCTCTATCCCTACAAAAATTATATCTACATACTTTTCACGGAGTGTGCTTATAGCCGCTGATGTTGCAGTATTACAAGCTATGACTATGATTTTACAATTTTTTGATATTAAAAATTCAGCTATATCTTCAGAAAATTTTAATATTTCATTGGGAGTATGATTTCCGTATGGGATATGGGCTTGATCAGCAAAATATATAAAATTACAATTTGGTAATTCTCTCTCAAGATACTTAAGTATCCATAAACCCCCAAGTCCAGAATCAAATACTCCTATATTCATATAGTGCTATTTTAACACAATAAGCTCTTTAGGTGATTTAGTTAGTGGTTTACAGCTTTTCTTTGTAATGATGCACGTATCCTCAATCCTTATTCCAAGTCTATTTTTAATATATATACCAGGTTCTATTGTTATAACCATACCCTCTTTTAAGACTGGCTTTGTAAGCTTGTAGTATATTCTCGGATTTTCGTGTATTTTAGTACCTACACCATGCCCTAACATATGTATAAAATACTTCTTATATTTACCTAGCGAATCGCGAACAATTTCATCTACATCTGCACAATGAATACCTGATGATGCAATATTTATGCCTAATTCCTCTGATTTTAAAATTATATTATATATGTCTCTTTCTTCTTTTGTGGGCTTACCTACATAAATAGTCCTTGTCATATCTGACATATACTTCTCGTAAGTCACACCAAAATCAATTATAATAAAACCCTTAAGCTTACCATTAGTAGATTTTGGGTGAATCTCATTTCCAGCTCTTTTATCTGAAGTTACTATTGGTGGAAAACTTGGTTTTAATCCTCTTTTTTTAATTTCAGATAGGATAAAATCATTAAGTTCAATTTCAGTTTTGAAGCAAAAATTCTTTGTAATCTTTTTAAATATTAAGTCTGTAATCTGACAAGCTTTTCTAATTTTAAGTATTTCTTGTTTGTTTTTAATCTGAGCCATTTAGATATAATACAGCATATTAAAATCCCCGCATAGCGGGGATTTTAATATGTAAACTAAGCAGCAGCTTCTTCACCTTCTGCCATTGGAGCCTCTGCTCCTTCATGCATTGTGCATCCTCCTGCACATGCTTCACAATTATCGCAAGTCTTTGTTTCTTCTTCACTCATAAATATTTTTTATATATTAATTGATAATGAAACTCGAACAAGTATATTATACCAAATTTTTACTTCTTTTCCAAATCAAGAGAACATGAATTCATGCAGAAATGTTTTCCTGTTTTTGCTTCCATATCGTCGAATATATGACCTAAATGCGATTTACATTTTGCACATACTACTTCAGTGCGGTGCATACCCATACTATTATCTTCGACATATTCTACTGATCCAGGAATAGATTCATCGAAGCTAGGCCACCCAGCAAGTCCTGGCATATCTGAATGATATTTTGCCTCAGATGAAAATAAAGGGTTACCACAAACCTTACACTTATAAGTTCCATCTGCAGTTTCTTTGTAATATTTGCCAGAGAATGGAGCTTCAGTTCCCTTTTCTTGAGTTACATGATACTCCTCCGGCGTTAATTTCTTTTTTAATTCTTCTTTATCCATATGTAAAGTATACCATACATGTCAAACTATTTCTGCATATAGGCTAACCAATAGTCACGCTTATAAATACGGTTATTAAATGTTGTGTAACCTGTCTTTTTCTCCAGCTTTAGAATTCTGAAGTACTGACTATATATTTTAATAAAATCTTCTTTACTAAATACCCTCTCTGTTAGACCGATTTCTTTTATTATATAAGTATCTTTTTCTTTACCAGGGCTATCTTTTAGCAGATTTTTTACATTCTTATTACCATCCTTACAGAGAGCTCTAACAAACATATAGCCCCCAGGCTTCAGCACCCGATTAGACTCGCTAAGATAAACCGCTCTTCCATTTTCATTTAGAGAGTTCGAAGAAGTTACATCTATTATTATATCTATGCTATCTGAGTCTATATTATACTCTTCCCCTATATCCCCTAATCTATAATCAACACTTAGTCCAAGATCTTGTGCACGAGATTTTGCAATTCCAAGTGCAGTTTTTGATATTTCTATTCCTATAACATTATTACCTTTCTCGGCTAAGTAATTTGAGTTACGTCCTGTCCCACAACCTAGATCAAGGACTTTTCTATTTTCAACTATATATTTCTCTTCTTTTTTCAAAAATTTTAAAAAGCGCAGAGTATCTGCTTGTGGACCATCATTTTTAGTCACAAGCTTTGGATTCTTGTATTCACGATCCCATACATTTCCTTGATGCATAATATTAAGCTTTCGTTATATCACGAGGATAGAAAATGTTAACAGTCCAATCAACTACAATCTTTGCTCTCTTTGAGCTAGATAAGAATTTGAAAAGATATGTAGTACGCCAGATAAACCACGCGAACGGACCTTTGAATCTTATCCCATAGATATCGGCTATGGCCCGCCATTGACCAAGAGAAACTAAGCCACCTTTTGATTTGTATTTAAATGGTAACAAGCTTTGTCCATCTATAAATCTACGAATATTCTCGCCTGTGTGCATTCCTTGGTTAACTGCGACTTGAGCAAGCATCGGTAATGGTTTACCATCTAATCCTGCTAAGCTTGCGATATCACCAATGACAAAAACATTGGGGCAGCCATCTATCTGCAGTGAAGAATTGACAATTATACGGCCCCAGTTATCAAGAGGTACTGGATGAGTGAACATTGGAGCATTTGGTTTTACTCCAGCTGTCCAAATAACATGATTTACTGGTAAGACAGAATCATCAAGAAGAACTACACCTTCTGCTTTAACTTCCTTAACCCCAGTACTTAACATAACTTTAACCCCACTTTCTTTTATAACCTTGAGAGCGTTTTCACGTAATGATTTATGGAATGGTCCTAGAACTTCAGTATCACGATTTATAAGATATAGCGACACGTCTTCGCATTTAATAAGGCCGTGGTAGTATTTTAAGAAAGTATCATTTATGAATTCAGCAATCTCAGTCACAAGTTCAACCCCTGTTGGACCACCTCCAACAACAGCAAATGATAATTCTTTACGTCTTTTATCTTGATCGGTAATCTCAGAAGCTTTTTCAAATGATTCTATCAATGTGGTACGTAACTTTATAGCATCGTGCAAATCTTTAAGTACCATACTGTGCTCTTCTGCCCCTGGCGCATTGAAAAAGTTTGTAGTAGCTCCTAGGGCAACAACCAAAATATCATAAGGTATTTCATCTATACTTGTTTTTACTATATGATTTTTGCAATCTATAGATAAAAGCTCCGCTACATGCAATTTATCATTTGTTTTATATATTATCTGCCTAATAGATTCAACAACCTGGTGATGAGCTATTCCACCTGTTGCGACTTCATGAAGAAGAGGGGTAAAAATAAAGTAGTTAGTCCTATTTACTATAGTAATATCTACCTCGTCGTGCTTAAAATATCTATATAAACTTTTATATGTATATAGGCCTCCAAAACCCCCGCCCAGTATTACTATTTTCTTTTTATCTTTTTTCATTTTAATTTTTTACCAACCTAGAAGCAATACCAGTATAAGTAAGGGGTGTACACTTCTTAAGTTCTAATTTTATTTTCTCAGAAACCTTTAAACTATTTATAAAAACTTTAAAATCTTCCATTTTGATTTGTTTGCCTCGTGTTAGTTCTTTTAAAGCTTCATAAGGTATAGGGTATCCCTCCCTTCTTAGAATTGTTTGAATACCCTCTGCTATAACTTCTGGATGCGCTAACAAATCTTCATTTATTTTAACATAATTTACGTTAATCTTGCTTAAACCCTTCAATAGAGAAGTATGAGCTAAAAATGAATGTCCAAATGCTGTCCCAAAAGACCTCTCTACCGTTGAATCTGATAAATCACGTTGCAACCTAGAAATTGGAAGCTTACTTGAAAAGAATGAGAATAATGCATTTGCTATGCCTAAATTACCCTCACTATTTTCAAAATCAATAGGGTTAACCTTGTGAGGCATAGTAGACGAGCCAACCTCTCCAGCTTTTGTTTTCTGTCCAATCCAACCATCAGATATATACCTCCACATATCTTGATTAAAATCAATTAAAATTGTATTAATCAGGCGTAAAGTATCGAAAATTAATACATAACTATCATGACTTTCTATTTGAGTTGTTATAAGATTTGTTTCTAATTTTTGATTTCTACCTTTATTTAGATTATCAATATATTTCTTGCTGAATTTTATCCAATCAGATTTCGGATAAGCTGCCACAAAAGCATTATAGTTACCAGTTGCTCCATTAATTTTAGCTTCAATTCTAGTTGATTTTAATCTATCTATAATTTTCTCAAGCCTAGAGGCAAAGACTTTCATCTCTTTACCAAAAGTCGTAGGTGAGGCAGATTGTCCATGAGTACGAGCAAGCATAGGAAGGGCTTTATAACTTTTTGCTAAACTATTTAATTCTAAGGTTATCTTTTTAATCTCGGGAATTATCACTTTATCTAGTGAATCAGATAATATTAGTGCATATGAACAGTTATTAGTATCTTCTGAAGTTAAGCCAAAGTGGACCCATTCAATTATATTCTTTAGGCTAGTATTCTTTAAGTTATCTTTTATAAAATATTCGACTGCTTTAACATCATGATTAGTAATTTTCTCATATGATTTAATTTTCTTATACGAAGTATCATTAAAAGCTTCATATATGGATCGTAATTTTTTAACTTCGTTTGGTGTAAACTTTCTAAGATCTGTCAATTTTGATTCTGATAAGCAGATTAGAAACTCACATTCAACCATTACTCTATACTTCATCAAAGCCGATTCAGAAAAATAAGACGCGAGTGCTCTCGTCTTATCAAAGTATCTTCCGTCTAGTGGATTTATAGAATTACCGCTCATTATTTTATAGTTAGATTATTCCTAATACGTTCGACAATTGGTTGACTAAAGTCATGGTTGAAAACTTTACCGGTTATAGTTTCATATATCTCTATATACCTGCGAGATAGTTCTGCGACCAAGTCAGATGGAGCATCAGGTAAAACAGGATCATTATATGGATCGCAATTATCTTTAAACCATAATCGCAAAAATTCTTTATCAAAATACTCTGGTTCTTCCCCTTTTTCAAAGCGTGCTTGGTAACTATCAGCCTTCCAGTACCTTGATGAATCTGGAGTATGTATCTCATCGATTAATATCAAATTATCATTATCATCTAATCCAAATTCATACTTTGTATCTACAAGAATAAGTCCTTTAGATAGTGCAATCTCCTGACCACGAGCAAATAGAGCTTTCGACATCTTTTCAACTTTATCACACATTTCTTGGGAAAGTAAACCCTCAGATACTATTTCAGATGGGGTTATAGGCCTATCATGTTCGTCTGACTTTGTTGTCGGAGTAAAAAGAGGTTCTGGTAACTTCTGATTCTTCTTAATTCCTTCAGGTAGAGTAAAATTTCCAAAATCTCTTTTACCATCTTTGTAATGAGTCCAAAGCGATGTACCTGTCACCCCTGTTATATACCCACGCATTACACACTCAACCGGTAATGGTTTACATTTCTTAGCAACAAGAACGTTTGGGTCTGAAACACTAATAACATGGTTTTCTATTATATCTTTTGTATTTTCAAACCAGAAAGCACTGATTTGGTTAAGTACTTCACCTTTAAAAGGAATATAAGCAATGATTCTATCGAAAGAGGAGTGTCTATCTGTCGCGACGAGAGTTATATTTTTCTCGCCAATGTAAATATCACGAACCTTGCCTACTTTCTTCTCTCCAATCCCTTCAAGGTTAGTTTCAGTAATTACATCTCCTATATGTTGTTTTATGATTTCTATGTCCATATTATTTTAAAACAACTTTCTTATTTCCTTTTATAATCTTTCCAATTTCAAAAATCTTAAAATCTGGAAAATCTTTTAAAACACCATTTATTTTTTCTTTTTCGTTTTCTGGAACTATTAATACAAGTCCTATGCCCATATTAAAGACTCTATACATTTCTAGTTCAGAAACATCACCTATCTTTTGCAAATATGAAAATATCGGAGGTATGGGAAAGCTTCCCTTGGTAATTTCAACATCTAAGCTCTCTGGTAAAATTCTTGGGATATTTTCGATAAATCCTCCTCCTGTTATATGAGCAATGCCTCTTATATCTATCCCTTTATTGATCATAGCAAGAACTGGCCTAGAATAGTTCGCATGCACTTTCATAAGAGCCTCCCCTACAGTCATCCCGAGTTCCTCCACAATATCATCTACCTTGTGACATGCAGTTGTAAATAAAAGTTTACGAGCCAAAGAAAATCCATTAGTATGTAATCCACTTGAAGGAAAACCGAGTACAATATCGCCTTCTTCTATTTTCTCACCTGTAATGATTTTATTTTTCTCAACTACTCCAGTTATACAACCTGCTATATCATGCTCACCGCTTGCGTATACTCCTGGCATCTCAGCTGTTTCTCCTCCTATTAAAGATATACCGTTCTCTCGGCAAGCTTTTGCCATACCTCCTACCATAGCTTCCATAACTTTTGGATCTAACTTATCGTGAGCTACATAATCTAGAAATGTTAGAGATTTTGCCCCCATAGCAAGTAGATCATCACAACAATGGTTCACTATGTCCTCACCTACGGTATCGTATTTATTCATCATGCGAGCCACTGATAACTTTGTACCAACTCCATCAATACTCTGGACAAGTACTGGATGATTATAATCCTTCAAAACTTCTCCTATGTCATATAAACTTCCAAAACTTCCAATCCCAGTTAGAACTTCTTTTGTATGAGTAGAAGCCACATCTTTTTTAATTAAAGAAACTGATTCGTTACCAGCATCAATATTTACTCCTGATTGTGTGTATAGATCAGGCATAATATTTTTTATATCCTTTTGTTTTTAATTTCTTTGCTTTACTTTTAACTTCTATATTCATTTTCTTTTTATAATCAGTCATTTTACTCTGAAGTTTTTTACTGGCCAATCCTAGAATTTCTACCGCGAGTAAACCAGCATTTTTTGCACCATTCACAGCAACTGTCGCAACTGGTACTCCAGGAGGCATTTGAGCAATTGATAGAAGAGAATCTATTCCGTCCATTGTTTTTGTTTTTATTGGTACGCCTATTACAGGAAGTGATGTCATCGAAGCAGTCATCCCAGGTAAGTGAGCTGCTCCACCAGCACCGGCGATAATAATCTTTATTCCGCGTGCCATAGCTTTCTTTGCATATTCGAAAAGTACATCTGGAGTTCTGTGAGCAGATACAACTGTTATCTCATATGAGACTCCAAAATCCTCAAGGACACTTGCTGTATCCTGCATAACTGGTAGATCTGAGTCTGACCCCATTATTATTCCAATTTGTATTTTTTTCATAATATAATTTGCGTAATATTTAAATTTCAAGACTTTTACGAACCTCTAGTGCTCTATTCTCTGCCTCTTCAAGTGTGTCTGCTAACACTGTTATATGACCCATTTTGCGCTCTCTACGTGTCTCCATTTTACCATATATGTGAATAGTCGTCCCGGACTCAAAATCACCCTTAAAACCCGAATCTAGCATAGCTTCTCCTTCTCTCTCACCAAGGATATTAACCATTACAGAGGCGCGAGAAGTAGCTTCTGGCTCGACTAATGGCATCCCAGTAATGGCTCTAATATGGGCTTCAAATTGGGACATATTGAAGGCCTCAATGGTATGGTGACCAGAATTATGAACTCTAGGGGCAATCTCATTTACAAGTAATTCACCATTCTCAGCAAGGAACATTTCAATGGCGAAAACTCCAACTCCCCCTAGTAGATCTAATACTTTCTCAGCAAGTTCTTTAGCTTTTAAAATAACCTCATGTGAGACAGGAGCTGGAGAGCGAACAATGTGGCAAATATTATTTTTATGTATTGTCTCAACTACAGGGAAAGAAATGATATCTCCACTCATTCCACGAGCTGAAACTACAGACAATTCTTTCATAAACGGTACAAATTTTTCAGCATACAAAGAACTTTTTGATAATTTTTCAAATGCTAGATTTATATCGTCTTTGCTTTTTATTACAAAGTTCCCTCTTCCGTCATATGCATCAAAGCGTGCTTTGAGTAAGAATGGATATCCAAATATTTCAGCTTGTTTCAAACAATCATCAATACTATCTATAATTGCAAAATCTGCAACCGGAACTTCATGATCTCTTAAGAAGACTTTTTGATTAAACTTATCTTTAATTATTTTTAGTACTTTGGGTTCTGGATTGACTATCGCTCCACGAGAGATTAACTCCTCTAGAGCTTCAGCATTTGCAGACTCTATCTCAAAAGTAATAAAATCAGAAACTTCTGCAAGCTCGAATATCTTATCTTCGTCTTTAAAGCTTCCTATTATTTCCGCATCAGCAATCTTTCCTGCTGGAGAATTTGGAGTAGGATCAAGAACTGTCACCAAAAAGCCAAGCTTATGAGCTGCTTGTATAAGCATCCTCCCAAGTTGCCCTCCCCCTACTATCCCGATTCGTTTTTTCATATTTTAACTTTAGCATCGTTTCTGCAATAAAAAAAGAGCCGGCATTACCGTCTCTCTATTATTCGATTAATGATCATTTGTTCCTATGATCATCCCAGCCTTCTCCGTTATCTGAATCCTCGACGAAAGAATAAGCGCTGTTTAATTTATCATTTAACATTTCAGTGGTAACTGATTCCGTCTCTTTTACAAAAAGAAGTATTTCATCAGTACTTGAAGGTTTTATTAAAACCATGTTCTGTGAATTTTTAACCGGTTGAGTACTCATATTTTTTTTCGGTGAAAAATAGTTCGTGCCAAAGAAAGCAATCATGCCTTCTATGGTTGATGGTCGTGTAAACTCTTTCATGCTTAATATGTTTAAAGTTTTTTAATTTAGATTAACTTACTTTGAGACTACCGTAATTAGGCTACTTTTGCAACCCTAAAGCCTTCTGACCAATATCACGTCTATATTGCATGCCTTCAAATGAAATCTTTGATATAGCTCCATATGCAATTCTTAATGCCTCCTCTAAGGTATCAGCTACAGCACTAACCCCGAGTACTCTGCCCCCATTAGTCACAAGTGAACCATCTTTCATAGCGGTTCCAGCATGGAAAACTTTAATATTCTGATCTAGTTCTGCTTCTTCTACTCCAGTAATTTTTTTACCTTTTTCATAAGCATTTGGATATCCACCAGAAGCAAGGACTATATTGCAACTCGCCTTATCACTCCACTTTATATCAATCCCAGATAATTTTTTATCAATACATGCATCTATGATATCGAGTAAATCTGTCTCAAGTAATCTCATATATATTTGTGTTTCTGGATCTCCAAAACGAGCATTATATTCGAGGATTTTTGGCCCAGCAATAGTAAGCATTAACCCAGGATAAAGTACTCCTTCAAATGGAACTCCTTCTTTATTCATAGCTTCTAGTGTAGGGGCGACAATTTTTGATTTAATTTCATTAATTAAATCCTCATCTACAAATGGAAGTGGTGTAATAGTTCCCATGCCTCCAGTATTTAAACCAGTGTCCCCTTCTCCTGCGCGTTTGTGGTCTTGAGATACTGGAAAAAATTTGAAAGTTAATCCATCTGAGAATGCATGAGTTGATATCTCAACACCTGCCATAAACTCTTCGATAACAACTTCATCACCTGCTTCACCAAATACTTTCTTCACTAGTATATCTTCAAGAGCTTTATTTGCTTCCTTTAGATTACCTGCTATGATAACCCCTTTACCTAGTGCAAGTCCGCTTGCCTTTATAACGATAGGAAATTGTTGTCTACTTATGTAACTCTTTGCATCCGTATAATCAGTAAATGTTTTAAATATCGCTGTCGGTAAATTATGATCATGCATAAAATTCTTAGCGAAAGCTTTAGATGACTCAAGTTTACTTGCGGCTTTTGTTGGACCAAATATTCTAAGTCCATTCTCGCGAAATATATCGACTATCCCAAGTGATAGTGGATCATCTGGCAAAGCAAGAGTTAAATCTATCCCTTCCTTTTTCGCAAATGAAAGTAGCCCTTCTATGTCAGTAGCCTTTATGTCTACATTCATACCTAGCGAAAGTGTCCCCGCATTTCCAGGGGCAAAGAATATCTCAACAGCTCTTTCTGACTGAGCAACTTTCCATCCCACAGCATGTTCTCTTCCCCCTCCACCTATTATTAAAATTTTTAGTTTTTTAACCATTTGGGTATTTTTCTATTGCTAATCTTTTACATTCTTCTAAAATATCTTCTTCTCCATATAATATAAGCGGTTCATCACGAGTGAATTCTACGACTTTATTATTAGCAAAATCTTTAAGAACTTCTATTTGAACTTCATGTTCAATAGGTAGAACTCGTGCTTGTAATGATTCTGCTGTATCATTTTTAAATATTGGGACTTGTTTTGTTTTAATAATTTTACCTTCGTCGAACACAGGTGTTACTCGATGGGCTGTCGCTTCAGTCCAGAAATCATGATCGACTCGACGAACAAACTCAAGTCGAGCCTTGTGTACACGCATGCCATACATACCTTTTCCTCCGAAATCTGGTCTTCCATTATCAAGTGGACCTGGATGCTGGTTTATAATCATTCCTTCATACTCTTTACATACATTATCAGGTGTTTTAACAAGCCAACCATACTGACCAATAAAATCTACCTGTCGTGTTTTACACTCTTTTATTAGAGCTTCTCCAAATTCATTTCTATTCTTAAATGATTTTGGGCTCATAACGACAATATCTTCCTTGGGAATCCCTAAATTTAAAGCTTTCTTAATACCTCCTGCATCTTCACTACTAGCAATAATTAAAGCAGGAATAACATTATTTATCTCGCCTTTATGACAAGCCTTTATTATAGCTTCCATTGTCGTTCCTCCACCTGATATAAATAATGCAATTCTCATATATTTAAGTGTAGCAGAAATGCTTTCAAAATCTAATCTTTAGGAACATCCATAGTAAACTCACTAGTACGATCAAAAAGATCAATCGGGTAAACTCCATCAAAGGCTGATAATGAAAATCTTTCTTTAGGTAATCCTGTTGCTTTAACCATTCCATCTATAGATAAATAAGAAAGTGATGTAGCTCCAAGGAATTCGCAAATCTCTTTTATGGTTTTTTGAGAACCTATTAAATCTTTTTGCATTGGTGTATCTATACCATAAAAATCTGGAAATTTAACTGGTGGCGAACCAACAAGAAAGTGTACCTCTCTTGCCCCAGCTTCAAAAAGCATTTTGACAATCTGTCGACTAGTTGTACCACGAACTATTGAATCATCTATTACTCCAACACGTTTACCAGAGATAACACTAGTTAGTGGTAAAAGCTTCATCTTCACTTTTGTGTCTCTATTGTCTTGTAAAGGTTCTATAAAGGTTCTATGTATATACCGATTCTTCGCTAGTGCCATCTCGAATGGAATACCAGTTTCTTGTGAATATCCTATAGCAGAAGGTATAGCGGTTTCTGGAACAGGTATGATAATATCAATATCTAATTTATATTCCTGAGCAAGTATTTTCCCAAAGTTTTTACGAACTTCATAAACAGATTTTTCTAACATAACTGAATCTGAACGTGCAAAATATACAAATTCAAATATATCAAATTTTGGTGCTCGCTTTTCTAAAATCTTACTTTCCATTCCATCTTTGTTGACTACAACCATCTCTCCTGGTTCCACTTCCCTTAAGAAGTCTGCTCCGACAGTTTGAAGGGCGCATGTTTCCGAAGCAAAGAATATTTTATCTTTTCTTTTACCTATAACAAGAGGTCTAATACCACATGGATCCCGAAAGGCTACTAGAGAATCTTTTGATAATGCGACACAAGAAAATGCCCCAGTGAAAAGTGGGTATGCTTTCTCTATTGCCTCAGGTAGTGACAATCCTTCTTTAACGTATACTCCAATAGCTTCAGCCATAAGTTCTGAATCAGAAAGATCCCCAGCTTCTATATTCTTACCTTCCAAAAAGTCTATGAGTGCTTTCACACTCGGAAGATTCCCATTATGAGCAAAAGCAATATTATTTATAATTATTGGTTGGGCATGTTCTGGACCTCCTCCGTGAGAAGTAGAATATCGATTATGCCCAATGGCACAAAAGCCAGTAAGCTCCTTCAGAGTTTCTTCTGTATACACCTGAGTTACAAGTCCTTGACCTTTAAAAGAAAAAATATCTGTGCCATCAGTAGAAGCTATACCTGAATACTCTTGCCCTCTATGCTGTAGAGCAAATAATCCAAAATAAGTCTGCCTTGAAGCAATCTCTGAATCTCCAAAAACTCCAAATATTGCACATTTTTCATTTAATTGATTTTTCATTTTTTAAAATAGTTAACTGCGTTTTTGAATATTTGTAGACCTTCTCCTTCTGTTGGTATTTTTTTATTTTTTCTTTTTAACATTTCTTTCCTAAGTTGAAAATCTGGCCTATGGTGGAAAAACATTGCTCTCTCTGGATGCGGCATGAGACCAAATACTCGTCCTTTATATGCCAAAACTCCAGCAATATCGTGCATTGCTCCATTTGGATTTGCTTTCAAATTCTGGAATTTACATATATCGCCTTTTGTATATACAAATGCAATTTCTTTATCCTTCTTCATCTGTGTATACTTTTTATTATCTATAATATATCGTCCTTCGCCGTGAGCGATTGGAACTGATATTTTTTTTATACCAGTGAGCCATGGACTCTTACCTTTAACTTCCAAATCTACCCACCGGTCAAGATAAACTCCCCCACTATTATGAACAAGCCCTCCTGGAAGTAGACCTAAGTTTGTAATAATCTGGAAACCATTACATATTCCTATAATTAGAGTATCTCTTTCCACAAATTCTTTTAGTTCTTTATCTAAGTGGTTCTTCATTTTATTTGCATAAGCTTTACCACTACCAGTATCATCCCCGTATGAGAACCCTCCTGGAAAAACTAAGATCTGATATTTAGAGAGTAATTTTGGTTCTTTAATAAGATCATTAATATGAACTATATCTGCTTTAGCACCTACTGCTTCAAATGCGAATTTTGTCTCCTCTTCACAATTGAGTCCATAGCCTGACATTATTATAACTTTTGGTTTATTTATTTTCATATTATTTCATTCTTTCAGAGAAACTATTATAAGCAGTAGCAAGTTTTTTAACACTTGTTTCAACCACCTTATCTTTACCATCTGCAATCATAAATTTATCATTACTAGAAACACTACCGATCAATGAAAATGAAATTCCTTTTACTATTTTTTCGAATGATTTCTGGTTTTTCTTTGTAATTGACACAAGAATTCTGCCTTGGGTTTCAGAGAAAAGTTTTGCGTCAATGTTTTTAGCATTGCCTTTAAGTTTTTTCAAGTTAGTATTTATACCAAACATTCCACCGACAGAAGCTTTCGCAAGCGCAGTAGCAAGACCTCCAGAGACAATAGAAAGAGATGATGCGATGATTTCACTCTTTATAGCTTTCTCTAGGGCTTTATATGTTTTCGTATTTTTATTAAAGTCTACTTTTGGGACATTCATTCCTATCTTTGTTAGATCGTCATTCGCTAGCATTTTATAATATTCTGATGCCCCAAGTTCATCATTTGTATCACCTAAGACATATATTAAATCTTCTGAAATTTTAAATTCTGGCGTCACAACTTTATTTATATCTGGAATAACTCCTATAGTTGAGATAAGAAGAGTTGGTGGAATAGAAATCGACACCTGATTACCTTTTTCATCATAACCTTTAAAATCATTAAACATACTATCCTTCCCTGAAATATATGGAGTTCCATATCCAATGGCGTAGTCATAGCAAGCTTTCATTGCATCAACAAGTTGCCCTAGACGAATCGGATCATATGAAGAACACCAACAAGTGTTATCAAGTATAGCTAGGTTATCTAATGAACCGCCAACAGATATTGCGTTTCTAATTGCTGTATCAATAGCACAAGCAGACATATGATAAGTGTCTATATCAGAATATGATGGACATTCACCAGTAGATAATACTACCCCCTTATTTGATGTAAGTAGTGGCCTAAATACTTGGGCATTTGTATTTATAAGACCTCTACCTGAGAGAGGTTTGACGACAGACCCAGCTTGAACTTCGTGATCATATTGCTGTGATATCCATTTAAATGAACTGATGTTTGGATTTTGAATTAACTTTAGAAGCTGAGGTGTTCTAGAAGCACCAGATGGAACTTTGGGAGTCTTGTTTAAAACTTCTTCTTTTTTTGAATATAACTGTCTCTCTGGTAATCCATCATGTAGGAAAGAAAGTGGTATATTCATAATTTCTTTCCCGTTTTGACGAACAATACAATTCTTCTCACTAGTGAACTCTCCTATTATTACCGCGAGCACTCCTCGAGATTCCATAAGTGAGTTAAATTCTTTCCATTTACTTTTTGGTACAGACAGAGTCATACGTTCTTGGGATTCTGAAATCCATATCTGCCATGGCGTAAGACCAGGATATTTAAGAGGAACTTTTTCTATATCGACAATACAACCACCACATTCTTTAGCCATTTCAGCCACTGAACAGGAAATCCCCCCAGCTCCGTTATCTGTAATACTTGTATATAGATTTCTATCACGAGCTTCTTTAACTATAGCATCACTTAATTTCTTTTGAGTTATCGGGTCGCCTATCTGCACTGCTGTTGCCGGCGATGATGAATCCATAACGACAGATGAAAATGTCGCTCCATGTATACCATCAGCTCCAACCTTACCACCAATAATAACAATATAGTCTCCTTCTATTGCACCTTTCTGGTGAGCAGGTTTATTATTTATTTTCTTAGGGAGTAATCCAACTGTGCCAACAAAGACGAGTGGTTTAGCTCGAAAACGTTCATCGTATCGTACAAACCCAGACACTGTAGGAATTCCAGAACAATTACCTCCAACATTCACTCCTCTTATAACGCCATCAATAATACGTTTAGGTGGTAACATTTTTTGTTTTAACGTCTTATCTCGGAAAAGTGGTCTCGTATCATCAGGATATCCAAAACAAAATCCGTAAGTATTTGCGACTGGTTTAGCTCCAAGCCCAAATCCTATAGTGTCGCGATTAACTCCGACAATACCAGTGATCGCCCCACCAAACGGATCAAGAGCTGATGGGCTATTGTGAGTTTCTACTTTATGAGTAACCATATAATCTTTATCAAACTCAATCGCTCCAGCATTATCGGAAAAAACAGAGATGCAGAAATCATTTTTACCCTTTTCTCTCCTTATCTTATTTGTGGCACCTTTAATATAAGTCTTATACAAACCGTCTTTAATATCATCTATAGAATTTGCAAATATAGTATGCTTACAATGCTCGCTCCAAGTCTGAGCTAGTGATTCAAGCTCTATATCAGTAGGACTTCTTTTTAATTTCTTAAAATAATCTTTAATTATTTTCATAGACTCAAGATCAAGAGCAAGTGGGCCACGACGAGTACCATCGGGGTCGAGTATTCCTTCTTTACCTATTTTTATTAATTCTTCATCAGAAACTTCAAGAGATACTTTTACAACAGGAACTTTCTTTGGAAGTACTACATTTGGGACAATTGTTTGTATAGTATTTTTCTTTATTTCCTTTGCGTCAATAATATTAAACCGTTCTATTAATGGATTGTGTAGTGACAACGCAATTGTCTTCATATCAATAAGAGAAAGTTTTCCAGAAACGAAAAAAAGTTTTGATGTATAAATAGCCTCACCACTTTTCCATTTATAATGCAAAAGATCTGCAATTTCTTCCTCTGCTGTATGACCAACATTATCAGTAACTCCAGGCATATAACCTATCTCGCAAATAAAAGAAAAGTCGCCAACAGGTGGCAACGTATTAATTGTGGAGTTTTCTATTGTTTCATTTGTGAGTGCGCGAGCCGCATCTATAAGAGAATCCTTAGAAATATCTGCATTTATTGTATATGAATCTGCTAGAGCGACATGACTTACATGACCCTTTATATCTAGCTTGTTAAAAGATTCCTTAAATATAGTCTCTCTACTGTCTTTTTCTTTAGGGGTAATATATATTCTAGAAATCATACTAGTATTCTATGATAAATTTCGATTAATCACAAATTGACGTTTTTAGGCTTTTTAAGTATAAATATCGTCATAATAGTATTGGTAATTATCATTGAAAATGAATGTAGCATTGTGGCTATGTTGTAAGCCTGGAGTGAGAAAAGCATCAGTATGTGCCTGAGTACATTCATGCTATATAAGATTGGAGTTTCAGTTTCTGGGTTTTTATACGTCTTTCTTAACGTTGGAACAAAAGCAATTAAGTCTATAGCTACAACAATGATTACAGAAATAGTAGGATCTTTGGTAAGAGCCCAGGGTATTAATCCTAGTAAAGCTGCTGCTAGGAATATATGGTCAACTTTCTTAACATGTTTGAAACCATTCTTTAATGAAAAGAAAAAGATAAGAATAGTAAATATCTCTGAGGCTGCCGTCGGAAGTGCCCCTATCCCAGCACCTTTTGCAACTTGTCCAAAAAATATTACACAAGAAACAATAGACCAGATAAACCATGTGTAGGCATGAGGTTCTACTTTCTTTTTAAATACGTCTATTAGATATGGGACATTCCCGATAATAGCTAAAATAGAGGCAATAATGGCAATATATAATTTCATTACTTATTCTGTAGTAATACCGTCAAATTCTTCTTCGTTTTCTATTGCATCTTTTTTTGTAGCCCTAACCACCCCATCTTTATGGTGAGCAGGAGAATAGATAGTATAAAGTTTAAGTGGTTCACTTAATGAAGTATTTATTACATTGTGTTTTGCTCCAGCTGGGACAATAACCGCATCACCATCATTGACTAAGTATTCATTCTCATCTATTATTACCTTCCCTTCCCCTTTTTCAAAACGAAAGAATTGATCTGTATCATTATGGACTTCTAAACCTATCTCTTCGCCTGGTATAAGATTCATTAGGACAAGTTGGCTATGTTCTCCTGTATAAAGAACCTTTCGAAAGTTTTGATTTCCAATAGTTAGTTTTTCGATATTATCCTTGTAACCTTTTTTGTTTGATTTAGCCATAGATAATTAAAGACTAAAATGATAACTTACTTCAGTAGGAATCGTAAGGTAGAAACTAAACGAATCTTTTTATATTCAGGAGAACCAGGATCTTTCTCTGTTATATCGAAAACTCCCTGATTTCCACGAGTCACACTGCCAACAGAAGAACCTGAGTTAGTGGCAAATTGTGCAGCTGTCTCACGTGCATTCTTTATAGCATCAGCTAGCATTTCAGGTTTTATACTGTTTATATCAGAGAATTCAAATGAAATACTATTCTGATTTAGAACCACCCCTTTTTTTACTAAAAGCAGTGTCTCATTTGATGTTGATTTAGCAAGATCAACTTTCTTAGTATAGACTGATATTTGATTAATAGAATTATATCTAAATACTGCTTCTTTGTATGTGTCCTGATATATATTTACAGGAGCAACATTAATCTCTGAGCTTTCAAAACCTTTGTCTATTAAAAATTCTTTGATTGTTGTAATATTTTTCTCTATATCAGAATAAAGTCCATCAATATTATTTGATTTCGCCTCAAAACTCATCGTCCAAATAGCAGTATCAGCTTTAACTATTTTTTCAGACAGACCTTTTACTTCGACATAAGAACCTTGTTTAGAGAAATCTTGCGCAGACAAAAAGAATGCTACTGAGATAAGCACAGAGAAAATAATTATTGCCCACCCTAAAAACTTAAATTTGTTAGTTGTTTCCATATAAGTATATTATAGCATATTTGCGGAGAGAGGGAGATTCGAACTCCCGAAGGCTTTAACACCTTGCTGCCTTTCCAAGGCAGTGCACTAGACCACTATGCGACCTCTCCATTGCTTATTTCTCATCATCCATGATTCCCCATAGGTGCAATGACAAATATGTACGCTCACCAGCATGTGCTTTGGCAAGTGACACCATCTTATCGTGAGAAGGCATACTCCGCAAGGTAAAAGCCTTCATAAAGCCTTTACGTATAGCTAAATCACCTGTAGGCAGTATATCTGGGCGATTTAAAGCAAATATAAGGAACATATGAGCCGTCCAGACCCCTACCCCTTTAGCTCTGATTAAATGCTCTTCTATCTCAGAATCTGACATTTTAGAGAATTTTTTAGGATTTATGGTTCCATCTATAAACTTCAAAGATAGATCACGCAGATATGAAGCTTTCTGGGCTGATACACCAGCACTTTTAAATTGCGCATCTGTGAGCTTTAAGACATCTTCTGGTTTTGGGAATTTTTTAGGTTTAAAAAGTAATACAAATTTATTAAGTATAGAAGTTGCCGCCTTGCCAGATAGCTGTTGGAAAATTATAGATCGTACAAGAGATTGAAATGGATTTTTAGTTGGTTCTAGTTTCCTAAGCTTTCTTTTGTTAATTTTTATTTTGTTTACTTTTTTTACCATTACATTCCTCGAAGGATCTTAATACGCTCTTCGACTGGTGGGTGTGTCGAGAAAAGGTTGCTGAACTTTTTACTTCCAAATGGATTAGCGATATATAAATGGGCAATCGCTGTAGATTTACGAATCATAGGTTTATTATACTGACCTATCTTCTCAAGCGCCGAAGCAAGTCCTTCCGGATAGCGAGTAAGTAATGCTCCTGAAGCATCAGCTAAGTATTCCCTTTTCCTTGATATGGCAAGCTGTATTAATGAGGCAAGTATAGGCGCAAGTATAGATAAAACTATTCCTACTAAAATTAGAACCCCTCCACCCTTCTCATCATTATCACGACGACTGCCATAAAATGTCATCCTCATTAACATATCCGATGCTATAGCTATAAATCCAACTAGAACTACTGCAACAGTAGAGACGAGCATATCGCGGTTGCCTATATGTGATAGCTCATGAGCTATAACACCCTCAAGTTCAGTTTTATTCATTATAGCTAGTAAGCCTGTAGTCACAGCAACTACTGCATGATTCTTATCACGACCTGTTGCAAATGCATTTGGAGCTGGATCTGGAATAACATAAATCTTTGGCATTGGTAGACCTGCAGTAATAGATAAGTTCTCAACTACTGTATATAAATCAAAATACTGCTCTCGTGTTGCTGGCTTCGCCCCTGCAATAGAAAGTGCAATTTTATCTGAACGCCAATAACCGATAATATTCATAATTATTGAGAAAGCGACAAATACATAAAGAATATTTGGGTTGCCATATATGCGAGCGAATATAAAACCAAGTCCAATAACAATAATTAAAAAACTCGACATTAGAATCCAAGTTTTTGTTACATTCTTCGATTGTTGAGTGTATAAAGTTGCCATTTATTTATTTTTTAAAACAAAATCCCCAAACAAATTCAAATCTTTAGTTGATAAAACACTTCTAGCACTTTGCATGCCTATTGACGTCCTATAACCTTTCATACAAGTTAAATTAGATACTCCATATATGAATCGCCCAAACTCACCTTCTGAACAACCTCCTTGTGCACCTCCCCAAGTGACTATGGCTGTCGATGGCAACATAAAACCGTAGCCAACCAAAGATTCCTCTCCTCTTGCTTGCATTGCAGCAGACGCATAATACTGAGGAGTAATTTGCCAATCTAGTGGATATAAAATTACTGTCCCAAAATCAGATGGTGATTTTGCCCATGAATTTCCTAATAGTGAACCGTCAGCTCCCATCATTTCATTTAGGTTAGGAGTTGGAACACTAATATTATCGAAAAATTCTAAATCTTTCTCATTTAAACTATCCTGAGGAACTGGAAAATATTTTGTCTTGTCTTGATACATCCATCTAAGAGCAATAATCATTAGAATTATCAAAATAAGAAGTAAAGCTGTATTTAATTTTGAACTGAAAAACTTACTTTGCATATTATTTAATTATAATTGGAATTAATATTGATTTAATCGGTTTACCACTCTCTCCACCAGAAGGGTCATCTTGCATAAGCTTAATATAGTAATTTCCTTTTGGAATCTTGTTAAAATCAAAATCTATCGCGAAAGAAACTTCTCCTTTTGTCATCCAGTCTGTAGTAGCTTGTCCATGGCCAGGGCCATATGAAGTAAGATTTTTATTTTCATCGAGAATAGAAACTGGTAGATTTCCTTCAAAGAAATATCCACCACTAAGCACTCCAGTTATTTTCATAATTCCAGAAACTTCCTGCCCTGGCGCAATTGAAAAAGAAACTAAATCTTCTTTACTTCCCTCTATCTCTGTTTTAGTTACTATAGTATTGTCGACAACTTCTTCTTTGTTTTGAGTATCAACTTCTTTAACTGGAGCAACTGCGTCTTTAGGTCTAAAGATAATAGGCACTAATATTATTAGGGCGAGTAAAAACAATATTACAATGATTGCTTTACCTTTCATATATTTTTAAAACTTAACTTGTACTGGTTCTCTTTGTTCACTACCCTCTTCTAATTGGAAGAAGTCCATTTTACTGAAGTGGAACATTCCAGCAATCATATTACCAGGGAATACTTGTATGCCGGTATTGAAGTCACGAACATTGCCATTGTAGAATCTTCGAGCTGCTTGAATTTTATTTTCAGTATCAGATAGCTCTCTCTGAAGTTCTAGGAAGTTAGTATTAGCTTTTAATTCTGGATAAGCTTCAGATATCGCAAAAAGAGACTTAAGAGTGCCAGAGAGCATATTCTCAGCTTCACCTTTCTGAGCTGGTGTGCCCGCACTAATCGCAGCTGCACGCGCTTGTGTGACCTTCTCAAAGGCAGTGGACTCATGAGTAGCATAGCCTTTCACAGTGTTTACTAAGTTTGGGATAAGGTCATAACGACGCTTAAGTTGAACATCAATATCTGCCCATGCTTCTTCTGCGCGGTTTTTAAGTGTTATGAAGCCATTGTACTTCACAACAAAATATAAAATAACTACAACAATAATACCTAAAAATATGTACATAAATTTAAAAAGATTAACTAATACATGTTTATATTATAACAAAAAAGCCCCTAGAATACCAGGAGCTTTTTGGCTTGTCAATAATGGTTATTTGGCTTTTTTCTTTAGGTTGTTTGAGAACACTAGGAGTGGTGAAGCAAGGAAGATAGATGAATATGTTCCCAAGAACATACCAGCTGTAAGCATCATAGCGAAGACTTTTGTGCTTGTTGGACCAAAGAATACAAGAGCAAGTAAAACAATAATAACAGTAGATGAAGTCGCGATAGATCTAGTGAAAACTTGGCTTAGACTATTCCCAACTGTCTCTTCGAAAGTTTTAAAGTGTCCTACGCGGATATTCTCACGAATACGATCAAAGACAACAATTGTGTCCGAAACTGAAAGACCTAAGATGGTAAGTATTGCTACCACAAAAAGTGTATCAACTTCTGTACCGTATAGGTGACTTAGGAACGCAAATACTCCAACTGGAATTATAATGTCATGAATAAGAGTAATGATAGCTATCAAACCATACTTCCAAGAAGAAACTGGTTTTGAAACCTTACGGAATGAAAATGCAATAAAGAATATAATACCTAGAGATACGAGAATAAATGAGAGTATAGATTTTCTTACAAGTTCAGCTCCAACAGACGGCCCAATAGAGGTGAAGCTTTTCTCTGTAGCATCTTTCCCTAGAGCTTTCATCATGGCTGCACGCTCCTCTTCAGTAACTGCTCGAGTCTTGATACTGTATCCAGTATCCCCTGTTGGTTGAATTATTGTCTCACCTAATTCAAGAGTAGCTAGCTCTTTATCAATAACTGATTGCTCTGGACGTGCTCCTGTATATTCAATTTCAGTAAGTGAGCCTCCTTTAAAATCAATACCAAGTTTAAGACCAAAGATACTTATTGAGGTAATTGAAAGAACTATCAAAACCATTGATACGAGAACGAATATTTTTTTGTGTTTGATTACGAACATATATTATTTTTGCGCTTTTGCTGAACTAAATCCCGACCCGAATAAGAAGTTTGTAAACTTTGAAGTCTTTGTAATATTAAGTGTTAGAAGGAATAATCTTGTGATAGATATAGCAGAGAACATAGATACTATCACACCGATTAAGAATGTAAGGGCGAAACCTTTAATCAAAGTTGTCCCAAACCAAAATAAAATTAAAGCTGTAATAATACTTGATGTGTTTGAATCACGAATAGAGAACCATGCGCGAGAGAATCCATGTCTTATAGCTTCAGCGATTGTGTGACCAGAACGAAGTTCTTCTTTGATACGCTCAAAGATAAGAACGTTGGCATCAACAGCAATACCTATAGATATTATGAATCCAGCTATACCAGCTGCAGTTAGTGTAACTGGGAAAAGTTTGAATAGTGCAAGCATTATAGCTACATATATATACAAAGCAATCACAGCAACCAATCCTGGTAAACGGTACCAAAGTAGTAAGAATAGAGCGATAGCAATGAATCCAATCAGTGCTGCTTTTACTCCAGCTGCTGTAGCTTGCGCTCCAAGTGATGGACCTATTGTCTGTGTTGAAATCAAACTAATAGGAACAGGAAGCGCTCCAGAATTTAGGCGTCCAACTAATGTTTTTGCTTCTTCTGGTTTAAAGTTTCCAGATATTTGAGCTTTACCTCCAGTAATAGCTTCGTTAACAGTTGGGATTGAAATTGGCTCACCATCTAAGAATATTGCAACTGGTTTACCTATATTTGCTCGTGTAATCTTTTCAAACAATGCTGAACCTTCGGGATTAAATTGAAGTGATACTACCGGCTCACCTGTAGTTTGATTAAACTCAAGTATAGCTTTTTCTAAATATCGTCCAGTCAATTCTGTTGCAACATATGGATCCGGAATTTTCAAAGGAGTAGCGTTACCATCTTTATCAACAGTAAGTTCTTGTGGGGCACTTGGGTCAGTACTCATAGTTTTAAATTCAAGAAGTGGAGTCTGTCCAATCATTGTTACAGCTTTTGATACATCTGTAACCCCTGGAAGATCTACTATCAATCGCTCTTCACCGGCATTTGAAAATCCACCATCTTGAACAGTTACAGAAGGTTCTGAAATCCCGAATATATTTACACGACGTTCAATAACATCACGAAGAGCACTCATTGAATCTTTAACTTCACTTGATGCAACTTTAGAAACATCGGCATGATAAACCAAATGAGTACCACCAGAAAGATCAAGTCCTAGTCTAAAAGGATATTTGGCTATACCATGAGCTTCAACTCCTTGGTCTAGCTTCCTATGAGCCATCTCTGATTTATAAACAAAAAAACCAACCCCCACGCCTAGCAAGAGTATAAGTAATGCTGTAATTCTTGTTTTCCACATAATAGGGTTATTCTATAGGCTTTTATCTTAAAAAGCAAGCTATAAATTATCGTATAAAAAATATAAGTATAATAGCCCCTATAATTACACGATACCAGCCAAATACCTCAAAAGAGTGAGTTTTAATGTATTTTATAAGCCATTTTACAAGTAAAATAGCTACAACAAATGAAACAATGAATCCTAAAGTAATAATACCCCATTCGCCTTTTGAGAATGATAGTCCTGATTTAAGAATGTCATATGCCACTGCTGCAAGCATGGTAGGAATAGCTAAAAGAAAAGAAAATTCAGTAATTACAACATTTGATAATCCGAGAACTCTTCCTCCAATAATCACAGCTCCAGAACGAGAAACTCCCGGTACTACAGCAAGAGCTTGGACACAACCTAATATGAGTAACTCTTTTATTGAAAGAGATTCTATGGTCTTAGTAGAAACAACTTCTAGTTTATTACTTTGTTTGCGCTCATATAAAATAATAACTATTCCACCTAATATAAGCATAGCAGAAGCTATGTAAACATTTCCAAGAAGAAAAGATTTTATTATTTTATATAGAATAAAACCAATAATGCCTGTAGGAATGAAAGCTATGCATATGTTAATAAAATATTTATAGGAAGATAGTATTTTTTTTAAATAAAGTATGACAACTGCAAATATAGCTCCAAGTTGGATAATAATATTGAAGCTTTTTACAAAATCACTTTGAGTAATATGTAGAAGTTGCTGTGTAATCTCAAGATGAGCAGTTGAAGAAATAGGTAAAAATTCTGTCACTCCTTCTACTATTCCTAGTATTATAGTATGTAGTACATTCATATCTTCTTAAAAAAACGAGTTATAACAAATGCAATTATTGATCCTAAACAAAAACCTCCAAAAACATCTATAGGATAATGTACTCCTAACACAATTCTAGAAATACCAATAATAAAAGCAAGTATTGATAAAGCAATACCTAATTTCTTATTAACCAGAAACATACTAATAGCAATAGCAGAGAAAACTGTTGCATGTTGAGAAGGAAAAGAATAACCAAATTGATCAATAAGTGGTGTAATGCCCATCCCTATCATAGGTCTTGGAACATGAATTAATATTTTTAAAAATCCTGCTACAAGCCAAGAAAGTACGCCACTTAAAAACAAAAGAGAAAAAGTGTAGAATTTACGACGAGCTATTAATATAGAGGCAATTATAACTAAAGCCAATATAGGATAAGTATACTGATGCAAGAAGATGGCAAACTTACTGAAAAAAAAGTTCTTGGAAATATTATTAATCGATGTAAAAAAAATTGTATACATTACTTAAATTGTTGAGCTACGTTTAAAACATTATTTAATAATACAGCCACTGTTACAGGCCCTACTCCACCTGGAGTTGGGGAAACGCATGAAGCAACAGGAATAACCGAATCAAGATCAACATCTCCTATAACCGAGCCATTGTCTTCAGATGTTCCAGCATCGATAATGACTGCTCCTTGTTTAATTTTATCTCCAGTTATGAATTTACCACGACCTATGCCAGAAATAACAACATCAGCCTCTTTCATAAGTTCTTCTGGGTTTTCGGTTTTACTATCTATAACACTTATAGATATTCCTCTTGATTTTAACAAGTGAGCCACTGGTCTTCCAACCAGAGCTCCTTTCCCTAAAACGACAATCTTTTTATTTAAGAGATCTATGCCTGTTGAATCTAGAACCTTCATACAAGCTACTGCTGTCGGAAAACCAATTATGCTACTATCTGTATAGAATTTCTGCCCAGCTACTTCTCCTAAACAATCTACATCTATTAAAGGTTTTATAGAATTTAGAACTGCTTGTTTATCTATATGCGCAGGTAATGGTAGCTGAACAATAACTCCACACATATGTGGAATGCTATTTAATTTATTAATTTCAGCGATAAGCTCCTCTGTTGTGATTGATTCTGGAAAAATTGCTTCACGAAACTTTATACCGACAGACTGTGCGGTATTGCCTTTCATCCTCACATATTGGGTAGACACTGGATCATCTCCAACTAAGACGTCACAAAAAACAGGAACAAAAGAAAGAGTTCGGACTCCTTCTTTAACTTCTTTAAGTATTTCATTTCTAATTTTTCTTCCGTCAATAATCATATTCCTAAAAACTCATTACGCATATCATCACGGTGGGCCACCCTTCTGTATCGATTCATTCCCATCAATATTCCGAGCCCGATGAATTCAGTTAATAAATGTGAACCTCCATAACTCATGAAAGGTAGTGTTATCCCCGTTACAGGCATTATACCAATATTCATTCCTATATTAACAATAAAATGACTCATAAAATAAACAGCAAGACCAATACCAAAAAGTATTTCAAAATTAGTCGCTCCAAGCATTGCGATATGTAGTATTCTCCATATAATCAATCCAAGTAAAATAAATAACAATATTACTCCAACAAAACCCCATTCTTCAGCAAATGCAGCGAAAATAAAGTCAGTCTGATACTCTGGTAAGAATTTCAATCTTGATTGAGTTCCAAAACCAACACCTTTACCAAAGATTTGCCCACTTCCAACAGCTATAGTTGATTGGTAAACATTATAACCTGATCCTTGAAGATTCGAGAGAGGTTGGACGAAGTTGATTATACGAGCCTTCTGATATGGTTGAAAAACAAAACTCCAAAGCATCACGAAAGTAATAGCGCCCATTCCAAGGACAATGAGTAAATATCTTTTTGAAATTCCAGATACAAGAGTCATTCCCATCCAGATAAAAAAGATTATCATAGCACCACCAAAATCAGGTTGTAAAAACACCAGAAGGAATGGAATTAGCGCATAGAGCCCTGAGATGATAATGTGCTTGAAGTTATTTATTTCTACATGTCTACGAGAAAAATATTTCGCAAGTAATAATATAACTACAAGCTTCATCATGTCAGATGGCTGGAAAGAAAATCCACCAAAAGAAAACCAACTCTGTGCCCCATTTGATATATGTCCTACTATAAATAGTAATAACAATAAGCCTGAAAAAATAAAAAATAACACAACAAGAACATCTGTGCGCTTCAAGAAGCGGAAGTCAAAGTAGGATAGAATAAACATTGCTAAAAAAGAAATACCTATCCATAGTAATTGATGACTATAGAATGGCGTCGCTTCGGTAAAAGATTTCATTGTTACGAGACCAGCCCCTAAAACAGGTAATATGAAAAGAAACAACAACCAATCAATTTGTGGGAGACGAAATTTCATATTTAGAATGGAGTAGTAAACGGATTAATCTGAATTAGAACGTCTTGTGTAACTGGGTCTTGATTAAATGGTAGAGGCCATGTAAATAAGATAGGAGTATTTGCATTGCTATTCAAACCATCTTTATGAGTCTTTGAAGCATTAACAGCGTTATGATCAGCTCCATAGAGAATAGTTATAACATCAAAAGCTGGTAGATCGTAAACTGAATCATTATTAATACGAGCTGTTAGTGTAGGAGATGTTTTGTCCTCTCCATATAATATATTATCAATATATATTGGAAGCGTTTGAATTGTCGGCTCTTTCTTTATCCAAACCATTGGTGAAGTGAATTCGAATTGAACACTTTTTACTTCACTTAAACCAGCATCAAATCTAGATTCAAAAACTGCAAACTGCTGGTTAGGTGGAATAAAAGTTGTGCCCTCTCGTCGCCCAATCAAAAGATTATTCGTATCATAGATTCTAAACTCATAAGAAGCCATAGCGACAGCTGCAGCTTTGTTACGATTCTCTACAAAAGCTACCAAATTATAATTACTATTACTTACAGGGAAAGCTCTCTTCCATAAAATGATAGGCTCGGCCACTTCAGCAGAACATATTCTCTGGCAAGCTCCTCCACAATCTACTCCGCTCTCCCCTCCATTCTGCTTACCATCAAAACATGTTGGCTTCTTAGTTATATAAGGCCAAGCAATAATAAGTGCAATTAAACCAAGAAAGACTAGGAGCCCTAGAATGTATTGAGATTGTCTACGTGATGCCCATGACATATATAACCTATCATAACAAAAATCCGCCCTAATGTGGAGCGGAATTTTGGTTTAAATTCTTTGTTCTGGCGACAACCTACTTTCCCCGTAAAGAGTATCATCGGCGTAGATGGGCTTAACTTCCGAGTTCGGAATGTGATCGGGTGTGACCCCATTACCAAATCACCAGAACAAAAAATTCAAAAAACAGATATTTATATAATACCTGAAAACTGAATGCTGTAAACGCAACAATATGATTTCCACATTTCCTAATAGGAATCGAACGATTAGTACACCTTGGCTCAACACATTACTGTGCGTACACCTAGTGCCTATCAACCTAATCATCTCTTAGGTTTCTCAAACGATTCCTCATCTTGAAGCTGGCTTCCCTCTTAGATGCTTTCAGAGGTTATCCATTCCCGACATAGCTACTCGGCAGTCCAGCGGGCGCTAGAGCCGACACACCAGAGGTCAGTTCACTCCGGTCCTCTCGTACTAGGAGCAACTCTTCTCAAGAATCAACGCCTGCAGTAGATAG
>JBDHUP010000007.1:0-37691 GCA_039809245.1 Minisyncoccia bacterium
GGAACATCAGGAAGTTATGTGATGATATTAACTACATCAAATTCATCTGGAGCTATTAACCTTCAAAATAATGCTGGAGCTGTTATACTATATGCTGCAAATGGAACAATAAACGTCAGTAATAATGCCGGAGCCAGATCTCTAACAGGTTATAGTGTAAATCTTAGTAATAACGCTGTTATTACTTATGATAGTGGACTTGCGAACTCAAATTTCTCTAGTGGCCCGTCTGGAAGTTGGAATGTTTCAAGTTGGAAGGAAACCCAATAACATAAGGTTTTATGGTATACTAGAGGCATGTCAAAGAAGCTTATAGTTGGTAACTGGAAGATGAATCCTCAGTCAGATAAAGAGGCTGGAACACTTTTAAAAAATATAAGTATAGCTATAAAGGATATTAAGAATGTAGACATTGTAGTATGTCCGCCTTTTGTGTATCTGTCTAATTTAAAAAAGCTAAAAATAAAAAAGATATCTTTAGGAGCTCAAGATATATTCTATGAACCAAAAGGAGCTTACACTGGTGAAATTTCCGGTCCAATGCTTGGTAGTATTGGAGTAAGTTATGTTATTGTTGGTCACTCTGAGCGCAGATCGTTTGGAGAGACAAACGAAATTGTAAATAAAAAGCTTCTCTCAGTCGTAAAATCAAAAATGACTCCTATTCTATGCGTAGGAGAGTCTACTCGAGGGCACGATGGTTTCTATTTAGCTACTATCAAAGAACAAATAACTGCGTGCCTTGCAGGATTGTCAAAAAGTCAGGTTAAAAATGTGGTTATAGCCTACGAACCAGTTTGGGCACTTTCATCAACAGAGAATCGTCATGACGCTACACCACATGATTTTGAAGAGATGAAAATATTTATTCGTAAGGTCCTTGCTGATATGTTCGGCAAAGGAGTCATAGATCAAGTTCGAATCCTTTATGGTGGTTCTGTGAATAAAGATAATGCCGAGTCATTCTTACAAATTGGAGCAGATGGATTACTTCCAGGTAAAGCTAGTCTTGATCCGAAGAACTTCGCAAGCATTATCAGAATCGCGAGTGCTATAAAATAATTATGAAATCAATAAAAGATATAGAGAGTTTATCGGGGAAGCGGGTTCTAGTACGTGTCGATTTTAACGTCCCTATGAAAAATGGCAAAGTGCTTGATGATTTTCGTATTAAAAAGACAGTACCAACTATCTTATATTTACAAAAAAAAGGAGCTATTGTAATACTTATTTCTCATTTTGGTAAAGATGGTTCCATGAGTTTGAAACTTGTTATATCTAGTCTTAAGAAATATATACCTGAAGCTTTTTTTGTCGAGACATCTATATTTTCAGATGAGACAGAGGAAATAATAAAAAATTCAAAAAAGGGTACTGTAATGTTACTTGAAAATTTACGAACTGAAACTGGAGAAAAAAACAATTCTCCATCATTTGCTAGAGCTTTATCAAGATATGGAGAAGTATTTGTAAATGATGCATTCCCTGAATCTCATAGACCATACGCTTCAATTATAGGTATTACCAAGTACTTAGATGGATATGCAGGGTTCCAACTAGAAGAAGAAGTGAAACAACTTTCGCAAGCTTTCAACCCTACTCATCCATTCCTCTTTATCCTTGGTGGCGCAAAATTTGAAACAAAAATACCTCTTGTCAAGAAGTTTCTACGTGATGCGGATAATGTCTTTATTTCAGGAGCTTTGGCTAACGACTTCTTTAAAGCTAAAGGTTTTGAAGTTGGTACATCACTAGTTGAAGATGGGGACTTTCAAATACAATCACTTGCAAAGCATAAGAACTTATTGCTTCCTGTTGATGTGGAAGTATTAAAAGGGAATACTCACCACTTTACAAAACCAAACGATGTCGAAAAAGATGAGAATATCGTAGATATTGGGCCTGATAGTGTAGAGCTACTTAAAGGACTAATAGAGAAAGCAAAGTTCATACTTTGGAATGGTCCACTAGGTAAGTTTGATGCATCATCTGATGGCGCGACAAAAGCCGTACTTAAACTAATAGCTAAATCAAAAGCTCACAGTATTATTGGAGGAGGAGACACAGTTGCATATATCTCAAAACTAAAACTTGAAGATAAACTCGGATTCGTTTCAACCGGTGGCGGCGCTACTCTTGACTTCCTAGCTAAAGGCACACTCCCCGGAATTAAAGTTTTAAAGTAGCTCTACATTTTATGTTACAATCATAAAATGCCGAAACCTGATGAACTCCTAGAGATTTTACTCGAAAACCGTGGAATTAAAATAGAAGATAGAGATAAATTCTTAAATCCTTCATATGAAGAGCATCTTTACGATCCATATCTAATGAAAGATATGGAAAAGGCAGTTGTGCGCATATATGAAGCAGTAGAAGCTAAAGAAAAGATAGTTATTTATAGTGATTATGATTGTGATGGTATACCAGCGGCAGTTATAATGCACGATTTTTTTACTAAGATTGGCTATGAGAATTTTTATATTTATATTCCAGATCGCCACGATGAAGGCTATGGACTCCATAGGGATGCAATAGAAGAGTTTATTAATACTGAAGTTAAATTGCTAATCACTTTTGATTTAGGTATTACGGCGGTAGATGAAGTTGCTCAAGCACAGAGTGCTGGAATAGACGTTATTATCACAGACCACCACTTACCTCAAGATTCTGTGCCACGAGCTTTTGCAATTATTAATCCAAAACAAGATGGATGCAAATATCCAGATAAAATGCTCTGTGGGGCCGGCTTAGCTTTCAAACTTGCTCAAGCTTTGATCAAAAAGTATGGTGAATACTTTAACATAAGTGATGGTTGGGAGAAGTGGTTGCTCGATATGGCAGGTTTAGCTACGCTTGCAGATCAAGTGCCACTTCTCGATGAGAATAGAGTCCTTGCTTACTATGGTCTAAAAGTTTTACAGAAAGCCCGTCGCCCAGGGCTCGCTGAACTTTTCCGCAAAGCTGGAGTGGATACAAATAAGATGACCGAAGAGGATGTAACTTTTACTTTAGCTCCTAGACTCAATGCTGCATCTCGAATGGGTAGCCCTATGGATGCATTTAAAGTTCTCTCAACTCTAGATGTTGTTGAAGCAAAAACCTTAGCTGATCATCTGGCGAAAATAAACGATGAGCGTAAATTAATGGTGGCTCACATCATGAAAGATGTGAAGAAGACATTAAGTAAAAGGGAAGAGAAATCTGTGATAGTTATAGGTAATCCTTCTTGGCGAGTGGGAATACTTGGACTTGTCGCTTCGAAAGTAGCCGAAGAGTATAAAAAGCCAGCATTTGTCTGGGGCTCTGAAGGGAGTGAAATTATCCGTGGCTCTTGTCGTGTCTGGGGAGGTGTAAACTTGGTAGAGATAATGACACAGCTTCCAGAGAATAGCCTGCTTGAGTTTGGAGGGCACACTAGTGCTGGAGGATTTTCTGTTTCTCATGAAGAGGTTCACTTTCTAGAAGAGAGATTGTTAACTGTTTTTAATGGCATTACAGATAAGAAAGAAAGCAAAGAAGATTTAGATATAGACGCAACTATAACTCTCGACGATGTTACAAATGAAAATTACTCGGTTATAGAACGCCTTGCTCCATATGGAGTAGGGAATCCTAAACCAATGTTTAAGTTTGTTGATATCGCTATCACTTCAATAAAAGAATTTGGAAAAGAGAAAAACCATTTAGAACTACTTTTTACTAATAGTCGTGGTAGACCAGTCAAAGCAATAGCCTTCTTCAAAACTCGTGATAGCTTCGGAAGAACACTTACAGCAGGGGAACGCATAAATCTCATCGCAACATTCGAGAAAAGTACCTTCGCCGGCCGCACAGAGCTACGTTTACGAATTGTTGATATAATATAAATATGAAAAATATTGAGATATATACAGATGGGTCATCGCTTGGAAATCCTGGTCCTGGGGGATGGGGAGCCGTTGTTATAGAAGGTGGTAAAACTATTGCTGAGATCGGTGGATATGATAAAGATACGACCAATAACCGAATGGAGCTTATAGCTGTTATAGAATCCCTTAAATACATAATTAAAAATTATCCCAAAGATACCGTTGCTATTTGTGCAGATTCTACTTACGTACTAGGAGGGGTAACTACTTGGATACACAACTGGGAGAAGAATGGCTGGAAGACTTCAAACAAGAAAGCAGTTTTAAATAAAGATTTATGGCAAGAATTAATTAAACAAGTTCGAGATTTTAAAGGAGTGTTATCTTGGCAGAAAGTAAAAGGTCATGATGGTCATGTGCACAATGAACGTGCAGATGAAATTGCAACGACTTATGCGTCTAAGCAAAAAGGAAATTAGTATAATATTAATTCTAATTGGTATAGCGGTCATACGATTTTATTTTTTCTTGCCGAAGCCGTCTCCATTTAGTAGTGCAGTGGGGAAGAGTGTCAGTGTAGAAGGGGAAGTTGTTGAGGCTCCAGATATAAGGCTAAGCAATCAGAGGCTTATAGTTAAGCCAAAGAATCAAGAATCGAATATCTTAGTCGTAACTTCAAAAGATATAGAAGTATCATATGGTGATTTAATTAAAGTAAATGGAACTCTAGATACTCCAGAGAATTTCATCACAACTTCAGGTAAAGAATTTAATTATAAGAGATATCTTGCAAACCAAGATGTCTATTTTATTATTAAAAATGCCGAAGTCGAAATAATTTCTCATGATAATGGCTGGCTTGTCCAATCGTGGCTCTATAAACTCCGTGATTCATTTATGAGAAATATTAATAGAGTTATATCTCCACCCGAGAGCGATCTAGCTAACGGTCTGATACTTGGCGCAAGAGGAGGTTTTGACAATGATACGAAAGATGAATTTATATCTACTGGCACGATTCATATCATAGCGCTCTCAGGGTACAACGTGACAATAGTCGCTGAGAATACTATGAAAATACTTGGAGTATTCTTAGCAGAGACTATTAGTATTGTATTTGGAGTAGTGCTTATAATTCTCTTCGTATTACTTGCTGGAGCATCTTCTACAGCGATTCGCGCAGGTATTATGGCAGTCATAGCGCTCTTTGCCCGGATGACCGGTCGTACATACGATGCAGGACGAGCCCTTGTGATAGCTGGGCTTTTAATGATTGCTTATGATCCTAGAGTTTTAGTTGATATATCCTTCCAGTTGTCATTTATAGCTACCTTTGGAGTACTTTTCATAACTCCTAAAACAGAAATATGGATAAAGTTTATCCCATCAAGATTCGGACTTCGAGACGTCATCGCCACTACACTTGCAGCGACTATTGCTGTGCTTCCTGTACTCCTACATTCCACAGGTATCCTTTCGATTGTTTCACTTCCGGCCAATATTCTAATATTGCCGTTAATACCTATAACAATGTTGTTTAGTTTTCTTGTTGGAATTTTAGGATTTATCTCACCAGTTGTAGCTTTACCATTTGCCTACATTGCTCACCTCCTACTTCTATATATTCTTTCTGTGATTTACTTTTTCGCCTCACTCCCGTTTGCAAGTGTTACTATAAAGTCGTTTCCGATATTTATTGTAATAATTTTTTATGCAATTATTCTCTGGTGGGTGTTCAAGAAGAAACCTTGACTGATTTTTTGAGAGTAGTACTATTTTATTAAAGGTCAACAAGACGCCTCTTTTTAGGGGAAACTTAATTTTTATTTGAATTTTTTATGTGAGTTAACAAAAAGCTCGTCTGTGTACAGACGAGCTTTTCTTATTTCGCTTTATTAAAGTTTTCTTCTATAACTTCCCAATTTAGATTATCGAAAAAGGCTTCCACATATTTTTTCTTCTCACTTGTTGGATAATCATACACGAAGGCATGCTCCCACATATCGATAGCGAGTATCATTTTACATCCGTTTAGTTGCCCTAGGTGTTGTTCGTCTACCCATGAAGCAAGAATTTTATTCTCACTTTTGTCGTACCAAAGTACTGCCCATCCTATTCCACGAGTGAGTGCAAGTCCTGTGAATTCTTTTACAAATTTCTCGTATGTACCAAAAAGTCCTAGCAATATCTTTCCTAGTTCACCCTCAGGGTTGAATGGTTTAGCACCATTTTCAAAAGAAGAGAAGTATACTTCATGGTTGCGCATGCCATTGTACTCAAAGCTAAACCTGCGGAAGAGTTCTCCTACAATGTAGGGATCCTTTTCAGTATCAAGGGTTGCCATTTTTTCCATAATTAAATTAGCATTTTTTACATATCCAGCATATAGTTTTAAGTGTTCTTCTATATTCTTAGTACTTATTCCTTTTAATTCAGGAATATTAAATTTTTTTTCTGTGAATTTTTCCATAGAGTATTAAAAGCAAAACTTTTCAAGAAAAAATGTCTGGCCGAGCTTCCAAAAGAATTTAGCGAGGAGATCCGAGAACTTTTTTATTGATAAGATTTGCTTGTTAGTTAAAAATGATAATATAAGTATTATAACATGGAACGTTTTCGAAGATATCTCCCATATTTCTTAATTATTTTAATCTTTGTCATAGCAGGAGGTATTTGGTATAGGGTTTCCAGCAGTGAGGTAACTCAAAATACCTATTTAAAAGTAGCTTTTCTCGATATTGGTCAAGGCGATTCTATCTACATTGAGGCTCCAAACGGTAAGCAGATGCTTATAGATGGTGGTCCAAATGATGTTGTCCTGTCACGCCTAGCACAGGTTATGCCATTTGGAGATAGGTCTATTGATCTAGTGGTTGCAACTCATGCCGATGCTGATCATATAGGAGGGCTTGCGTCGGTTGTTGAGCAGTACAATGTCCCAAGAGTTATATTAAATGGAGCTTCATCTGACACGCAGACATTCAAGCATTTGAAAGATGTCATAAAGAAAAATAACGTAGAAGAAATTATTGCTCGCCGAGGAATGCATGTACTACTTGATCCTGATAGGAATATTTATTTTGATATTTTATTTCCCGATCGAGATGTATCAAAATGGAAAGAGACTAACGATGGCTCTATAGTAGGGAAGTTAGTATACGGCAATGAATCATTCATGCTTACAGGGGATGCTACTAAATACACTGAGAATCTTATTATGCAAAATGAAAGCCCCGAAACACTCCACTCTCAAGTATTAAAGCTTGGTCACCATGGTTCAAAGACTTCATCTAGTGAACTTTGGCTCGAGAAGGTTGCTCCCGATACCGCTATAATATCTGCCGGTCTACATAATCGATATGGTCACCCCAACAAAGAGGTTCTAGATTTACTAAGTAAGCTACGTATTCCATATATAGCGACTTATGACAAGGGAACAATAATATTTAAAACTGATGGAGTGAGTATCATAAAATAAAATCCTCACTATTGTGAGGATTTTATTTTATGATTCCGGCTTTCTTTAGGACTGTATAAGCACCGTGCTTATTGATAGTTTTGATTGCTTGAGTAGAAATTGTAAGAGGGAAGTATTTCTTGAGCTCAGGTACATATACACGCTTCTTCTGAAGGTTTGGATACTTGCGAACCATACCTGTAGGGTTGAATTTAGTAGCACGAACAACGTTAGAGTAACCTCCAGCCATTTTCGAACCCTTTTTAGTTATCGCGCAAACTTTTGCCATAGATGGGAGTATGCTATCATATTAAACATACCTATGCAAGCTATCGATGGAATATTCTATGTTTTAGTGCTTATTATGTCTGTGGTCGTTCATGAATTCGCTCATGGATACAGTGCGTATCTTCTTGGCGATAATACAGCTCGTATGAGTGGTCGCCTAACGCTTAATCCACTAAAACATCTAGACCCATTTGGGTCAGTTATACTACCTTTATTATTAATCCTCTCACAAGCAGGGTTTGTTATCGGTTGGGCCAGGCCTGTGCCATATAACCCGAATAATTTAAAGAATCGCAGACGTGGGACTTTCATAGTGGCTATCGCTGGTATTATTGCGAACATTCTTATTGCTATAATTTTTGGGCTTTTGATTCGTTACTCAACTACTTTAGGTCTGCCAGCGTATTCAGCTGATCCGCTAACTATTCATCCATTTTATAAAATAAGCACTATGATAGTTTTTACTAATCTAGTCCTTGCTTTGTTTAACCTTATTCCTATTCCTCCGCTTGATGGATCAAAGATTTTATTTTCTATAATTCCAAACAAGTTGTACCAAGTTCAGAACTTCCTCGAAAAGTGGGGGATGTTCCTACTCCTTTTCTTTATCATATTCTTGTGGAGCTATTTCTCACCTTTAATATTTAAGGCTTTTACTCTATTAACAGGCTTACAATAAAGGCTTTTAGATAATATTATCAATATCCATACAGGACTTGCTTTTTTATCCCTGCTATAGTAAAGTGTTCTGACTAGTCCATTGGCGACTTTTTTAGTTTCAATATGCCCACAATCAATCAATTGGTTCGAAAGAGCCGTAAAACAGTAAAAAGAAAATCAAAAGCCGTAGCTCTTGCACGCGGTTTTAATTCTATTAAAAACAAGCCAGTTTTCTACCCGGCTCCTTTTAAGCGTGGTGTTTGTACTAAAGTATCTACTACTACTCCAAAGAAGCCTAACTCAGCTCTTCGAAAAATCGCTCGTGTTCGTCTTACAAACGGAATGGAAGTTACTGCATATATTCCAGGTGAAGGACACACACTACAAGAGCACTCAGTAGTTATGATCCGCGGTGGACGTGTGAAAGACTTGATCGGAGTACGTTACCACATAGTTCGTGGACGTCTTGATGCGACAGGAGTAGATAAGCGTCGCCAGTCACGAAGTCTATACGGAGCAAAGACTCCAAAGAAGGAAGCGGCAAAGAAGTAATCTAAATAAAATATGCGAAGAAAAATAAAAAACCGAAATATTGTAGAAGCTGATATAGTTTATAATTCTCAAAAGTTGGGTAAGTTTATAAACAACATCATGGTTCACGGCAAGAAGGAGACTGCTCGTAAAGCTGTCTATATGGCTTTTGATGTTATCAAAGAAAAGACTGGAAACCCAAACCCACTTGAAATATTCGATACAGCTCTAAAGAATGCTGGTCCTATGGTAGAAGTTCGTTCACGTCGTATCGGTGGTGCAAACTACCAAGTTCCTCGTGAAGTTCGCCCTGAGCGACGCCAAGCTCTTGCTATGCGCTGGATAATATTAGCTGCTCGCGATAAGAAAGGCGCACCTATACACCAGAAGCTTGCTGAAGAATTGATACTTGCTTCAAAGAATGAAGGATCTGCTATCAAGAAGCGTGATGATACTCACAAGATGGCTGAAGCCAACAAAGCATTCGCCCATTTCGCTTGGTAATCTAATTTACATAAATCCTCAAAACTCCCCGAAAGGGGTGATTTTTGGGTTGGGACCCAAAATGCAAGATCTTTTGAGATATCTTTATGAAGAATGAAATAAAGTATCCAAAAGGTGTACTGCTCCTGTAAGGAGTTTTGTATTATTGACAAATAGTTAGAAAAGAGTAATTTTAAGTTAAACTTAAACTCTTAAAAACTAAATGTCATGAAAAATTATTTTGTAATACTACCAACACTAAGTGGGACATCTTCTTACAATTACGCTAAAGAGGTAAATCCAATTTGGGGTAATTCTGAAAAAAGAAAATTAGATGTAAATAATCTTGAAGAAGCGAAAATTGAAGGGAAACAAATCTTTCTTCAAAATCGAAGTCATCAGTTCATATTTATTGCTGATAATCTAAATGAAGCCAACCAAAAGATACTTAAGAAAACATTCCCAAAAAAGATTGTGATTATTGAAGAAATTGAACATCAGGTTACTGTTTGATAATCCCAAAAACCTTTGTAAAATCCCTGTGTATAGCAGGGATTTTTTATTTGCAAAATTAGGCCATATATTGTATATTCTATGGACATAGACACTCGTGTCTTTTTATTTTTATTAGGTAAATTATATATATGGAAAGAGATTATCCACTAGAGAAAGTTCGAAATATTGGGATTATTGCCCACATTGATGCAGGTAAAACTACGACGACTGAGCGTGTGCTTTTTTATACAGGTGTGTCACACAAAATAGGTGAAGTTCACGATGGTGAGACTACAACCGACTGGATGGAACAGGAGCGTGAACGTGGTATTACTATCACATCAGCGGCTGTTACATGTTTCTGGACTCCTACATATGCTCTAACTGATAAAACTAAAAAACATCGTTTCAATATTATCGATACCCCAGGTCACATCGACTTTACTGTGGAAGTGAAGCGTTCACTCCGTGTTCTCGACGGAGCTGTAGTTGTATTCGACGGAGTTGCTGGAGTAGAACCACAATCAGAGACTAACTGGCGCTATGCTGACGAGGCAAATGTTCCTCGTATCTGTTTCATCAACAAGCTTGACCGTACTGGTGCTTCATTTGAGCATTCATACAAGACTATCCACGAGAGACTTACAAAGAAAGCAATCCGTGCTCAGATTCCAATAGGACTTGAAGAAAACCATGAAGGAGTCATCGACCTTCTTCGCATGAAGGCATACTACTTCGAAGGCCAAATGGGTAATCAAGTAGTAGAGAAAGAAATCCCAGAAAACTTAAAAGCTGAAGCAGAGAAATACCATGCAGAGCTTATCGAGAAGATTGTCGAGCAAGATGACCAAGTGATGAATGACTACCTTGAAGGTAAGATTCCAGATCTAGATACACTAAAGGCTCTTATGAGAAAGGGTGTTATTGCAAATGAAATATTTCCAGTATTTGCAGGAAGTGCTCTTAAGAACAAGGGTGTCCAGCTAGTACTCGACGCTGTTGTTGACTACCTTCCAAGCCCTCTAGACATCCCACCAATCCAAGGTATTAACCCAGAGACCGAAGAAGTTATGGATCGTAAAGCATCTGATGCAGAACCATTCTCAGCGCTTGCTTTCAAGGTGGCTACTGATCCATTCGTCGGACAGATTATATTCTTCCGTGTTTATTCAGGAACAGTTACTGCTGGAAGCTATGTTTACAACCCACGCACTCGCAACAAAGAGAGAATCGGACGTATTCTTCGAATGCATGCTAATGAACGTGAAGAAGTGAAGAAAGTTTTCGCTGGTGAGATTGCAGCAGCTGTAGGTCTTAAAGATACTATTACTTCAGATACACTTTGTGATGAAGAGAAGCCAATCGAGCTTTATCGTATTGTCTTCCCAGAGCCGGTTATTAACCTTCGCGTTGAGCCAAAGACAAAGGCCGACCAAGAGAAAATGGGTATGGCTCTTAATCGTCTTGCACAAGAAGATCCAACTTTCAAAGTATCTACTGATGCAGAAACAAATGAAACTATAATCGCCGGAATGGGAGAACTTCACCTTGAAATTATTGTTGATCGTATGAAGCGTGAGTTTGCAGTGGAGACAAATGTCGGTAAACCTCAAGTGGCATACCGTGAGACTATTACAGGCGAGGCTCAAGTAGAAGGTAAGTACATCAAGCAGTCAGGAGGCCGAGGAAACTATGGTCACGTGAAAATTAAGATTAAGCCTATGGATCAAACTGTCGATGTAAACGATCTTCCAAAGAACGTGAAGCGTGAGAAAGGATTTGAATTCATTAACACTATTAAGGGAGGTGCTATTCCACAGGAATACATCCCAGCTTGTGAAAAAGGATTCAAAGAAGGTCTCGATCGTGGAGTTCTTGCAGGGTTCAAGCTTGAGAATGTCTCAGTTGATCTATACGACGGAAGTTATCACGATGTAGACTCAAACGAAATGGCGTTCAAGATTGCTGCTTCTATGGCGATCCAAGATGCATGTAAAATGGCAAAGCCTGTAATCCTAGAGCCTATGATGCAAGTGGAAGTTATAACTCCAGATAAATTCATGGGAGATGTAACAGGAAGCTTGTCATCAAAGCGTGGAATTATCGAAGGAATGGAAGCTCGTGGTATGAACCAAGCAGTTCGTGCTGTGGTGCCTCTATCTGAAATGTTCGGATATATGACAACTCTTCGTTCTATGACTGAAGGCCGTGCAGGATTCACTATGGAATTCCTACGTTACGACATCGTTCCTCAAAACGTCGCAACTACAATCATTGAATCCAGAAAATAAACATTTAAAAATCCTCTGAAAAGAGGATTTTTAAATGTTTTAGTAAAGTGCTATAATTAAAAAATATTAGTTAAATTTTAGAATATGGAAAATCAAAAAGGAAATACAAATGTTATTGTTTCTTTCGTTATCGTCCTCATTGTTGTGGGCTTAGTTGTCTATGCACTAATGTATAAAACTAAAGTTGCTTCAGAGAGTAAAATTGATCAAAATGTTACTACCGAAGAATCATTACCAGGAGGGGAAACTCAATTACCAGATAATAAAACAGAAGAAAAATCTATGGATACAAACAATACAAATAAAAGATTATTACCAAATTTCAAGCCAGTCTCTAATGTTTCAAAATTAGAGAAGATTGATCTAGTTGTTGGAACAGGGGAAGAAGTAAAAGCTGGTGCGACAGTTAGTGTCCATTATACTGGAGCAGTAGCAGCAACTGGCGAAGTGTTCCAGAGTTCAAAAGATTTTGGAACAACACCAATCACATTTCCATTATCAGGTGTTATAAAGGGTTGGACAGATGGTATTCCAGGTATGAAAGTCGGAGGTACTCGTCGTTTAGTTATTCCTGCTGCACAAGCGTATGGAGCGACTCCACCTCCAGGTTCAGGTATACCAGCAAATGCTGATCTAGTATTTGATGTAGAGCTTGTATCAGTACAGTAATATATGAAAAGCAAGAAAGATAAATTTTTAGATTTTGTAAAAAAATACTACAAGAAGAAGCGTACATGGGCAATATTAATTATTGTTATTATTATCTTGTCGTACGCGTTAAAGCCAGCAAGCACATCTATTAATATCGTTACTGATAATGCCAGATATATAGATTTAAAGCAGACAGTTCTTGCTACAGGGCAAGTTACTTCAAATACAGATCTAGATTTATCTTTTAACTCTACTGGTATTGTTAAATCACTTAGAGTTAAAGTTGGTGATGTTGTAAAAAAAGGTGATATCCTAGCTACGATTGATCAAGGCTCGGTCCTTGCATCTCTTACACAAGCGCGCGGTGCTCTAGCAGTAGCTCAAGCGAAATACAAAAAGATTACAGAAGGTGGCGAAGTTGCTCTTGCTCAAGTTGTTTTTGATCAAACGAAAAAAACTCAAGAGACACTGGTTAAGAATGCTTATGATAAACTTCTAAACTCTACACCACAAGCACTTCCATTAAGTGGAACAAAAGATTATTCTGCTCCTACTATAAGTGGAACTTATAGTCTTAATAAAGAAGGAGTAATAAATATAAAGACATATCTTGCTACGAATGGGGGCTCTGGATTTAATGTCTCTGGTCTTGTTACAGGAAATGGAGTTGTTACGACTACTACGCCACAACCAATTGGTAATTCTGGTTTGTATATAACTTTCGCAAAGACTGTAGATCCAGATGTATCTGAATGGGTTATAAACATACCAAATACAAAGGCCCCAGACTATCTAGCGAACTATAGTGCTTATCAGCAAGCTTTGGCGCAATCTGAGTCTTCTATTGAACAGGCTCTTACTGATTTGAATTTAAAAAAGTCACGAGCATCTGGTTCTGATCTTGATCTTGCAAGAGCAGAGATTACATCTGCTGAAGGTCAGTTGCAAGCAGCCCAAGCTAAATATGAGGATACTGTTATAAGAGCACCAAGTGACGGAACAGTTACAAATGTAGATATTAAACTTGGAGAGTTATCAGAAGTTCAAAAGCCTGTGATAACCTTGCAAGACGTTTCTAATCTATACATAGAAGCAAAGATAAACGAATCAAGCATTGCTAACGTTAAGCTGGGTCAAAAAGTAACTATGACATTCGATGCTTTTGGCCCTAGTCGTGTCTTTGATGGGAGAATTGTTCATATCGATCCAGGAGCAACAACAACAGATGGCATTGTTAACTACAAAGTTAAGTCCTCAATCGAATCATTAGATAGTTCTATACGTTCTGGTATGAATGCAGACATATCTATTACGACAGCAGAGAAGTCTCACGTACTAGTTATTCCGAAAGCAGCTATTACAATGAAAGATTCTAATTATTATGTTAACTTTGTAACTGATAAAAAGAAAAACAAATACAAAGAAGTAGAAGTAGGGACAGGGTTAACAGGTGACGGAAACTTAATTGAAATTACGCGAGGTTTAGTAGATGGGGATTCTATAGCTATTGTTTCTAAATAATGAGATATAAAAATAAAAGTGAAGATTCATTTTCTCGAAATATTAAAGTCGGATGGTTTTTAGCCAAGCGTGATATTGAGCGTGCCAATATTTGGACCACTGGGCTTATAGTTCTTGTTATGACCCTCACTTTTTTGAATTTAATTGTCGTTTCTGGTATTTTAGTTGGTCTTATACAAGGCTCAGAAGATGCTCAGAAGAAGTATGCGATCGGCGACTTGGTAATATCTCCATTCTTAAACAAAGGTGCGATCGAGCAGACTCCTGTTGTAGTTGATATTGTTAAAACAATTCCTGGGTATAAAAACCATACAGTTAGATATTCTGGTTCTGTTCGAGTAGAGTCAAACTATCGAGAGACCGTAGCCCCGGGAGACAAACGCGACGGAGCCGGTGGATCACTACTTGGTATTGACCCTGCTCAAGAAGAGAAGTTCTCTGGTATTTCTAAGTTCGTTACTCGAGGTTCATATCTAAACAACTTAGATCAAGATAGCATCTTGATAGGTAAGAACCTTTTATATGAATTCACTCCTATTGAAGCCCCAGGATTTCAAACTCTTAAGAATGTCTCTATTGGTTCTAGGGTAAAGGTAACAGCTGGCGATTCTTCGAAAGAATACTTTGTTAAAGGAATTATAAAGAGTAAAGTTGATGATTTTGATACTTCAATTGTGGCTCTCGATTCTGAAGTTCGTAAACTTCTAGGACGCAATGATTTAAATGCTGGAACTATTGCTATCCAGCTACAACCTGGCACTGATCCAATAGCAGCGAAGAATTTCCTTCTTGCCTCTGGAGTAGGAGAGTACGCACGTATTCAAACTGCAGAAGAAGCCTTTCCTAAATTCCTTAAAGACATTAAAGCAACATTTGCGATACTCGGATCTGTAATTTCTGGTATCGGGCTTGTTGTCGCTTCTATTACAATATTTATTGTGATCTTCGTTAATGCTATTACTCGTCGCAGATTTATCGGTATATTAAAAGGCATTGGTATAAATAAGAGGGCCATATTGTACTCATATATGTATCAAGCTTGTATCTACGCACTCGGAGGTATCATCATAGGTATGCTTCTGATATTCCTTGTGATACAGCCATCATTTGTGGCGCATCCACTCGATTTTCCGTTCTCAGATGGTATTCTAGTTGCAACTATTGGAGGGACGCTTATTCGAGCTGGCATATTACTTCTTGCGACAATTATAGCAGGCTATATACCAGCTCAGATAGTTATTAAACAGAATACTCTTAGTGCGATACTAGGAAGATAAATATATGATAGAAGCAAAAAATCTTGTAAAAATTTTCAAAAGTGGAGATCAAAAAATTATCGCCTTGAATGATATCTCTTTTGTTGTACCACAAGGTCAGTTTGTAACTATTACCGGTAAGTCTGGGTCAGGTAAATCTACGCTATTATATCAACTTGGACTTTTAGATATTCCGACATCTGGTGGAGCTATTATTGATGGGGAAGACCTAGTGCCTGCATCAGAAAAAAAGCGTACTCACACTAGACTTAACGACCTTGGATATATATTCCAAGATTATGCGATACTTCCATCGCTCTCTGCGCTTGAGAACACAGTTCTTCCATTGCTTATGCAAGGTTATAGTACAAAAGTCGCAAATGAGAAAGCGATGAAAGCTCTAGAGAAAGTAGGACTACTTGATCGTATGAATAATTTACCGAGCCAATTATCTGGGGGACAACAGCAACGTGTCTCTATAGCGCGTGCTATTGCTCACAATCCGAAAGTCATATTTGCTGACGAGCCGACTGCTAACCTCGATTCTGAAACTTCAGAACAAGTTATAAAAACATTTATAGATTTAAACAAAGAAGGGCAGACAATAGTGATGGTAACTCATGAGCCAGAGTACGCCAAGCTTGCTCACAGAACTATCACAATGGCCGATGGAGTTATCACAAGCGATGTGATGAATAAATAAAAAAGCCGTTCAATACTGAACAGCCTTTTTTGTGAATTACAATTATTTAAATTTTCGCCAGCCAATGATGGGGGCGACTCCGTTTGAACAAATGTCTGGTCGGTATATTTTTAAAGCAGATCTTTGCTGCTTTATTGATTCCTCCCAGGAAGAATTGATCATGCTGGATAGTGTCGTATTGTAAGCAATATATACAATAATTACACCAAAAATTGCGAGTAATGAAAATCCTAAAATCATAAGCTTTAAATTTTAAGAGTTAGGAATAGAGAACTAAATTAACCCTCATTGTATCATTATAGCCTTATTTGTCAAGCTATTTTTGAGAAGTAGGTAGGTATGCTATAATAGCTATATGGAAACACTTTTTACAAACAAAAAATTTATTAAGTCAGTTACAGGTCTTGCTGGTCTATTATCAATATTCGTTATCGTGCTCGTTATTAATGAGATTCGTTCAAGTGCATATATTGGCCAAGGTACACAGGCTCCAGCTACTATTACAGTTTCAGGAAGTGGGGAAGTTATGGCAGTATCAGATATTGCATCTTTATACATAAATCTTTCAAAAGATGCTTCAACAACAAAGGAAGCTCAAAATCTTTTAAATGAAAGTATTACTAAAACGCTTGAGTACTTAAAAACACAAGGTATAGAAGATAAAGATATTAAATCTGAATACGGAGGAGTAAATCCAAAATATTCTTATGAGACGACTGCTTGCTTTACATACCCATGTCCTCAAAGAGATCCAAAGATTACTGGCTATACTGCTACACAATCTATAACTGTGAAAGTTCGCGAAGTTGATAATGCAAATGAAGTTCGTACAGGACTTGCAAATCTAGGTATATCAAATATCAGTGGCCCTACATTCTCTATAGATGATGAGGATACTTACACTGAAGAAGCTCGCAGTCAAGCTATCGATGATGCTCGTGCTAAAGCAAAAGTTTTAGCTAAGGATTTACACGTCAGACTTGGTAAGATAGTTAGCTTTTCAGAAGGTGGATCAGGTTATCCGATGATGTATGCAGCTAAAGATATGATGACAACAAATGCTGCTGGATCAGCACCTGCTCCAGAACTACCAAAAGGAGAGAATAAGGTAACTTCAAGTGTGACTATCACATACGAGATAAAATAGATAAGAAAGAAAAGCCCTCTGTAAGAGGGCTTTTCTTTTATTGACTTTACTAATATAAAAAGGTACTATAATCCCATAAGCCCTCCGGGGTGGTTTTTAATAAGAGTAAGAAATCCCAATATTATATATGAGTAAAATGATTGAATATTTAAAAGAAGTAAAAGCTGAGGCAGGTAATGTAACATGGCCTACTCGCAAACAGACACTATACGCTACAATAGCAGTATTGATAGTGTCTTTATTTGTGGCATATTATCTTGGCTTATTTGATTACCTATTTTCAAGTGGTTTAGAGTGGTTAATATCACGATAATTATATTTTATTATGGCAAAACAAGAACTAAGAGGAGAAAGAAATTGGTACGCAATACATACATATGCAGGATATGAGAATGCAGTGATGCGTAACCTAAAACAGCGTATCGATTCACTAGGAATGAATGATAAGATTTTCAGTGTGATTGTTCCTACTGAGAAGAAAATAAAAATCAAAGGAGGTAAGCGTGCTGAAGTTGAAGAGAAAGTTTACCCAGGTTATGTACTTGTGGATATGATCGTAGATGACAACTCATGGTATGTGGTTCGTAACACACCTCGTGTTACAGGATTCGTAGGTGCAGGTGTTAACCCAGTGCCACTTAACAAGCAGGAAGTAGATGATCTGTTCGGTAGAATGGAGAAAGCCAACGGAGTTGATAAGCACCAGATGGATGTGGAGATTGACGAGATTGTTCGTATCACTGATGGTCCCTTCAAAGAACTTGAAGGAAAGGTTAGCGATATTGACCAGGAGCGTGGTAAGGTTAAAGTGCTTGTTTCAATGTTCGGCCGTGAGACACCAGTTGAACTTGATTTCTTGCAGATAAAGAAGTTATAAGTATAATAGATGGGTCCGTGTTCGGTTTATAAACCGTGCTTCTCACGAGATTAATCAAACAAATATATGGCAGCAAAAAAAATAACAAAAAAAGTAAAATTACAAATACCAGCCGCAAAGGCAACCCCTGCGCCACCACTTGGACCTGCACTAGGTCAGGCTGGAGTTAACATCGCAGAGTTCTGTCAGAAGTTCAATGCTATGACACAATCTATGGCAGGTGAGACAGTAGGATGCGTGATATCAGTTTACGAAGACCGCACTTACGATATAAAGGTCAAGACTCCTCCAGTAGCAGGACTAATACTCAAAGCTGCAGGAATTGAGAAAGGATCAGGTAAGCCAAACACTTCAAAAGTGGGTAAAATCACAAAGGCTCAAGTTAAAGAAATAGCCGAGAAGAAGATGCCAGACTTAAATGCGAAAGACATAGAAGGTGCAATGAAAATCGTTGAAGGTAGTGCTCGCTCAGCCGGAATTACCATAGAAGGTTAATAATAAAAATCTCTTCGATTTAAATCGGAGGGATTTTTATTTTGATATGAAGAAGAAAAATAAATCACCACTACTTGGTAATATTTTAAAAAAGGTTGCTCCAAAAATAGGGGCGACTGTGGTTATGGAGCCTAAGTGGGGAGTAGTAGGGCAGGTAACCTTCAAAAGTGGTAAAAGGACATACACCAGATACAACACAGTAGATGTAAATTCTATAGGATCTTCTGATGTAGCTCGAGATAAAGACTATGCGAATTTCTTTATGGAGAAGATGGGTTACCCGACTATAGAAGGCAAAACTTTCTATTCAAAGAAATGGGCAGAAGCTATAAAATCAAACCAAGGCATAGATGCAGGATATAAATATGCACAGAAGCTAGGCTTCCCTGTGATAGTAAAGCCTAATAATGGAAGTCAGGGAGTGGGAGTAGCTATAGTTTCAAATAAAGAAGAATTTTATAGAGCAATGAGGTTTGTGTTTCAGAATGACAAAGTCGCCCTAGTGCAGAGAGTTGTTAAAGGTAGGGACTATAGATTAGTAGTTTTAGATGAGAATATTATATCTGCCTATGAACGCATACCACTTTCTGTAACTGGCGATGGTAAACTTTCAATAGAGAAATTACTCTCAAAAAAGAAAAAGATTTTTAATAAAATAAAACGCGATATTAAGGTAGACATTAAAGACCAAAGAATAAGAAATAAATTAAAGAGGCAAGGATTAAATTTAAAATCAGTTCCTAAAAAAAGAGAGATTGTTTTCTTGCTCGATAATGCCAATCTTTCACAAGGAGGGGATTCAGTAGATGTCACGAGTGTCGTGAACCCTCTATTTAAGAAGATAGCTGTGAGATTGACCAAAGATATGGGTTTAAGACTCTGTGGGGTAGATCTAATGATAGAAGGCGATATAAGAAACAAACCTCTTAAATACTGGGTTATAGAGGTCAACGCAGCTCCAGGACTCGATCACTATGTGACTACAGGTCGCGCTCAGCAGAAGATAGTGGAAGACTTGTATTTAGAAATTCTAAAGAGTATGGAAAAATAAAACCCCTTATAAGGGGTTTTATTTTATTCAGAGACTCGCTCTACATATTCACCGGTTTCAGTATTGACTCTGATTTTATCTCCAGCGTTTAAGAAGAAGGGGACGTTAATGTTCACACCATTCTCAAGTGTGACTACCTTGCCTCCACCGTTGGCAGTATTGCCTCTGATTGAAGGCGGAGCATCTTTGATAACGAATTCCATTTTTACTGGAAGTTTGATATTTATAATTCTCTCTTCATCATCGTCATCCCAAACTATAGCCTCAACGATTTCATTTTCTTTTAAGTATTTAGCTGAGTCGCCGATAATCTTCTCATCAATTTTGAATCTATCTTTCGGGTTTTCTGGATCTGAGAACCAGTACTCTCCTTTATTAGCGTATAGGAATTTGACTTCCTTTTTATTAATATCTGCTTCATCAGCTTTGTCTGAAGCGTGGAAAACCGTATTCCATGTACGGCCAGATAGTAAACTTTTTAATTTAACTTGGTTTTGAGGCTTTCGTTGCTGAGTGCGGGCAACATGGTTGTCCATAACCTCACAAGGTTCACCTTCATAAATAATGATTTTCCCTGTTCTTATATCGCTGTATTCTAACATGAAGCCATTCTAGCTTATATCTTAAGCTTTTTCAAGTTGTTGACATTTTAGTGAAAAAATACATAATCAGCTTAATAATGGTATTTCGATTTATTGACCTTTAAAATATAAACAATGAAAGCAAAATTAACCTTGTTGTTACTATCATTAGTTGTAGTAATAATATGGATTATTTCATTCAATCCAACAAACTCTCTAACTATTGTGGGTTATCGTATTACGACTATCGATCAGCCAGTTGTAACAGTAGCTGCAATTGCCACTTTGGTTTTTTCTATGGTTTTTTTCTCAAGAAAATATGAAGAAATAAAAATACAAAGTGACTTCTGGAGCAAGATATTTCTTGTAGAAATATTTATGGCATCGCTTACTGTTGCCAGGTATATTTTTGGCGGATTCCACTCCAGCACATCTTTTTGGTTATTAAGTATCGGCCTTGCTTATTTCATCGCACGTTTTTTGTATAAATTAACAGTGGAAGGGGAAGGTGATTATGATATTGATTAATAATAACACCAAAGAGTCTTTCTAAAATGGTATCTTTTACAGGTGCCATTTTTTATTGACATTTTAATAAAAAAATACATAATGAGCTTAATTTGGACATTCACATTTTCTAACATAAACTCTTAATTATGAATACTTTAACAAAGCGATTAACTGTAGTATTAACGCTTGTTGTAGCGTTTTTTTACTATCTTTCCTTCCACCATGGAGAAAACATTGCAAGCCTGGCTCTTCAGAAATCCAAACTGAGTATAGATTTTGATTTCTGGATAAAATGTGTAACTGTAGCAGTAGCTTTAATTTTCCTGTATTTTATGAACCAAAATTTTGTAAAAGTACAAGGAACATGGGCAGCTCTTGTTATGGTTCTAACTGCAATTTTTTCTGCCTGGTTGATATGGTATATTCCTTTTAATGGAATTGAACCATCTTATCTAAAGTGGGGGTTGGTCTTATGTTTGAGTGTATCTACACTATATCTTTCTTGGCCGCCAAATAGCATGGGTCCAGATATTTACCCTATAATAGATAAAAATAAAAGAGTAAATAAGTTAAAAATTATTGCTGGAATTATTTTTGTTGCACTCACATTGTTACTAACAGGGAATTATTTCTTATTCTTTTCTATTTATAAAAGTAATTCTTTGTATGTATTTTTGATTGGAAAACAAAAGTATTTGCCGTTAATAATACCAGCAGCATTTATTGCATTACTTTGTTATGTTTTTCAGAAACTTGTGTTAGATAAAATAAAAGATTTTAATTTATTATCCCATCTTAATTTTGTATTAAAGTCTTTATCTTATGCAATGATCTGCCAAATATTTATCATGACAATGAAAACTGATGCAGGTTTAGGTTGGGGGATAGTTAGTTTGCTTTTAGGTTTATCGGTATGTTCCCTTGAAATAATAATACCGATGATTAGGAGCATAAATTTATAAGTTAAGGTATAACTTATCAAAAACGCACTGTGGTGACACAGTGCGTTTTTTATTTGTAATTATTCTCCAGCTGTGGCGACTTGGATTTCGTCAAAGCGGCCACGGACTTCTTTTAGTATTTCATCAGATATCTTTTTGTTATCACGGAGGAATGTTCGAGCGGCATCATAGCCTCGGCCAAGTTTTACTTCCTCTACTGGGCCCTTTTCGCGAGCTTTTGCAGTGCCCAAGTAGGTGAATATAGCTCCGCTTGATTTACTTATTATTCCTAGCTTCTCACCGAGTGCCATTATTTCACCTTCGCGTGATATACCTTCACCGTAGAGTATATCGAACTCAGTTTGCTTGAATGGAGCAGCGACTTTGTTCTTCACAACTTTTACACGAGTACGACTTCCGACGACCTCTTCACCTTTTTTAATCTGAGCGATACGACGAATATCAAGGCGGATAGAAGTATAGAATTTAAGAGCTTTTCCTCCTGGGGTAGTCTCAGGATTACCAAACATAACACCTATCTGCATACGAATCTGGTTTATGAATATAACGACAGTTTTTGAACGCGCGACTATCGCGGTAAGTTTACGGAGCGCTTGCGACATAAGTCGAGCCTGTTTACCGACGTGTGATTGACCCATATCTCCCTCTATCTCATCGCGAGGGGTAAGGGCAGCTACTGAGTCTATAACTATTACATCAATCTTTCCAGATCGTATTAGGCTCTCAGTTATCTCGAGTGCTTGCTCGCCATTATCTGGTTGGGATATGAGAAGGTCTTTGATATTTACGCCTAGCTTCTTGGTATACTCTGGATCCATCGCATGCTCAGCATCTATGTATGCGCATACACCACCTTTCTTCTGAGCTTCAGCGACTATATGAAGAGCAAGAGTAGTCTTACCAGAGGATTCTGGACCGAATATCTCTATCATACGTCCACGTGGGACTCCACCGATACCTAGCGCCATATCAAGGCCTATAGACCCAGTAGGGATGACATCGATGTCTACTTTTGGAGAATCTCCAAACTTCATAATTGCCCCTTCACCGAATTTTGTCTGAATAGATTTAATAGTATCTTCTATTGCGCCTCCATTTACCTTTGCTTCTTTTTTTGCTTTCTTTTGCATATTTTGTAATTATAAGTGAACGGTCGTTCACAGTCAATAAAATACCTGTTAATAACTAATTAGTATTAATAACAACATCACCTAAGGCGACTGCGCCTGTAGACTGCTCGTACATAACTTCAAACTTCTTCTCTTTTGATTTACCGAACTTATCTTGTGCATTTATAGTCACAACAGAAAGACCCGGTAATAGGGCAAGTGGCTCGCTGAATGATCCATCTTTATCAATAAATATCTCACGTCCGTTTAGACTTAAGTACACAGCATTCTTCGCATTACCTTTGACTTGGATAATAGGGGATGTATTGTTGCGGTTAACGCTGGCTGTTATCTGGACTCCTTTCCACAAGAAATCCATCTTTAAATATGAGAATACTCCAATAACAAGGAACAGTGCTGTACATAACACTACTCCAATCCACCATTTTGTACTTTTGTTTTTTACTTTTTTCATATTCTACATTCCTTCAGTGTTATCCACTGGTTTTTCTATTACATCTCTTGGCTTTGCTCCATTACCAGCACTGACGACTCCACGCTCTTCTAGCATATCTATAAGTCTGGCTGCACGAGCGTATCCTATGCCAAGTTTACGTTGTAGATAAGACGTTGAAGCTTTACCGGCTTCTATTACTGTCTGTCTTGCATCTTCATAAAGATCATCATCACCGTCATCTCCTCCGATGCTGTCGTTGAAAAGATTGTTTCCTTTTTCTATTGAGCCTGAAAGTTCTATTGTATCTGGTAGTTCGTCTATATAGGCCTTCTTTAGATATTCTACCACTTTTTTAACTTCTTCCTCAGAGATAAAGGCACTCTGTAAGCGCTCTGGCTGTGACATTTCACCAGAAGCGTAGAGCATATCTCCAGCACCTAGAAGCTTCTCTGCACCGCCGGCATCTAGGATTGTGCGTGAATCTATCTGTGATGAGACTTGTAGAGCGACTCTAGTAGGGACGTTGGCTTTAATAAGACCAGTTATGACGTTTACTGAAGGGCGCTGAGTAGATAGGATTAAGTGGATACCCACAGCACGTGACATCTGGGCGAGTCTGACTATAGCGCTTTCGAGTTCTCTTGGGTAAGCCTGCATAATATCAGCCAACTCATCAATAATAATGACGATGTATGGCATGCGCTCAGCATCACCCTTTCCACCTTTGTAAACTGTCGAATGATATGATTCTATATCTCGGACTGATTCATTCTGAAGGATGTCGTATCTTCTATCCATTTCTTTTGCTGCCCATTTAAGCGCAAGGATCGTCTTCTTTGGGTCAGTGATAACTGGAGTGAGTAAGTGGGGTATTTTGTTATACAAAGTTAATTCAACTCGCTTTGGATCCACCATGATTAATCTCATATCTTCTGGTCCATTGCGATAAAGTAGGGAAGTAATGACTGAGTGGATAGTTACTGACTTACCAGACCCAGTTGTTCCGGCAATAAGAGCGTGAGGCATCTTTGCCAAGTTACCAAAGACAGCTTTACCAGAGAGTCCACGACCAAGTGCGACTGTCAGTGGCTTTGGTGAATTCTGGAATTTATCATCTGATAGGAGTGTGGCTAGTCCAACTGTCGATTTTACTTTGTTAGGGATTTCGATACCCACTAGTGACTTACCTGGGATAGGGGCTTCAATACGAATAGGGTGGGCAGCAAGAGCAAGGGCAAGATCGTTCTGTAGTCCGACGATGCGTGAGAGCTTTACACCTTGTGCAGGCTTAAGAGCATATCTGGTGACTGTTGGTCCTATGGTCACTTCATCCATCTCTACAGATATTCCGAAGTTCATAAGTGTACGCTGAATGATGTTCATATTGCCTTTCAAGTCTCCTACATTTGGCTTACCTTTATCTTTCTCAAGTAAGGTTAGTGGGGGAGGGACATAGGCAGTCTTGAACTTCTTTTTGGCTGAGAAGATTTCTTCTTCCTGTTCTTCAACTGGAGTCTCATCATATCCAATGAGAGTACCTCCTTTCTCTTCTTCAGGCTCTGTGTTAACTTCCTCTTCATCTATCTCATCATCTTTATTGTTTCTGAGTGAAGGTAAAGTAATATCTCTTCCGAAAAATGCTCGGATTTTGTTCCAAATGTTCATAAGGTCTGGCTTTTCATCAAACAAAACTATAAGAGAAACAATTAACAATGTTCCAAGTAGTAGTATGCCAGCGTATATTCCAAATAACTTCACGAATGGCCAAGCGACAATACTACCTAGGTAACCACCCAAAAGTATACTCTTTGATTCACCAGCTCCGTTACTCGCAATGTCCATTATTGCAAGTGATGTTAGTAGGACAGCGATAGAAGTAATAGTATGAAGCCGAGCGATTTGAGGCCTACCTTTCCTAATAAAAGATATACCGACTACTGCAAGTAGGATAGGTAATAAGTAGTATCCAAAGCCGAAGAAGGCACTAAAAGAAGAGTAGAAGAATTCGCCAGCTACGCCTGCCAGATTAAAGATAGATAGCACTATAAAGACACCTAAGACGAGTATTCCGATACCCCAAATGCTATGCCGAGTCTCATCCTTGAGTTCAACTTTTGTAGATTTTTTACCACCTTTCTTACCACGCTTGCGGCTTCTCACAGTATCGTCATCATCTTCTTCCTCAATATCTTTTTTTGCCATAATATTCTTTAATTATATCATATTAATTGTTAGTAATTTAATTAAATTTATTTATAAAACTAAACTAAATAATTATTAAATTTTTATAGAAATATCCTAGATTTGTAGATTATAGAATAGGTATAATTTAGACATTATTTGCATTACATTTTTTTGGGTATATAATGGACATATTAAAGACATAAATAGTTATAAATTAGGCAAAAAAGACACATGGATAATCAAAAAGACAACAAAAAGACAACCATCGATTCATACGGACATCCTAATGTCTCTAGTAGTAATGCCTTGATACATAAGCCTATTTATGATTTCGCCAATAAAAAGACAGAGAAGCTCGTAACAGCCTTATATATGGTTACTGATTGTATGGATGTGGACGATGCTCTAAAAGGGAAACTTAGATTATTAGGGGTTGAGCTGTTGTCCGATATGTTTAAGCTTTCAAACCTTTCTCCTATAGATAAAGGGGTTCAACTATCAAAATCTTTATCTCGAATTACAGAGCTACTTTCATTTATAGACATAGCTTGTACTATCGGTTTTATATCAGAAATGAACGGTTCTATTCTAAATAGAGAGTTCAGAAATCTTATCGAAGAGTTAAGATCATACCAGTCAAAGGATACTCACTTCTCTTTCACTCTAAACGACAAAATGTTTGAAGTTGAAAGACCTTCAACTAATCATACTCCAGCTAAGGAATCTATAAAGGACACTTTTGACTATAAAGGACAGATAATCAAAAGGACATATCCTACTATTACCCAATACGACAAGTCTTTATTAAATATATCAAGTAATAAAGGACTAAATAAAAATACTTATAATGCAGAGGATAAAAAGGAAAGAAGTCGTAAGATTTTGTCCTTTATAAAAAGTACACCGAGCGATCAATCTGGACTCTCTATAAAGGACGTCTCAGTCGTCTTTACTGACTGTTCTGAGAAGACTATTCAAAGGGAGCTTAACTCACTAGTCTCTAAAGGCCAATTACGTAAAATAGGGGAGAAGCGCTGGAGTAGGTACCAGGCTGTATAACCCTCTAGGTTATCCACATATAGCCATATATTGTTGCATATTTACACACCTATAGTATATAATGTTAATACGTGTTAGCACTGGTGTATTTTCACTAGATATGCTAATATGTGAAATCCCCAATTTGTGTGATTCGTCATATAAATGAGGGGGCGATCATTGAAAAAAGAATACTATTACCTTCTAATACCAAGAGAGTAATAGCACTGAATTATTTGTAACGATTGCTTTTGCAATTATTATTGATGATTTAGTAGTTCATCTTCATTGGTCGCACATCCGCTTTTCGTTTTTCTTTTGATAGAGGAGAATACAAAAGTGTGATATCGGCCCTGTCGACAAGGCAGATATGGTTTGTTAAATAAATTTATTTATTTAACACATTCATTCATGTTTACGGTATCTAAATGATAATTATTTTATCTCCCACTTTGATAGAGAGGCGAGAGTGAAATGAAAATTATTTAGAAGTAAAAAGTTTATGTTGATTGATAGAGATCAATCATAAACAAGATTATGCACACACATTAATTTTTTCTTTAGATACAATATTATTATTAGTAGTATCTAGGGATTAGTCGAAATTAATCTAAACGTGCGTACAATTAATAAAAATTATGTTTAAAAAATTAAACGCTTTCAAGCTTTTGATCGGAACATTCGCTGTTGCTTTAGCTCTAGTAGTTACATCATCAGCATCTGCATTTACACTTGCAGATTTCGGTTCAACAACTTTGAAAGTAGGTAGTACAGGTCAAGCTGTAATGAATGTTCAGACAGTAGTCGGAGCAACAGCTGACGGAAAGTTCGGTCCTAACACAAAAGCTAAAGTTATGGCTTGGCAGTCAAATCACAGCTTAACAGCTGATGGTGTTGTCGGTCCTATGACTAAAGCAGCTATGGCAGCAAATGATGGTACGTCTATGACTTACCCAGCAGGTTGTACTTCAGCTACAGGCTTTAGTTCAACAACTGGTCAACCATGTTCATCAACATCAACAGTTCCAGGTTGTGCAGCAGGAGCATTGTTCAGTTCAACAACTGGTCAACCTTGCTCAGGTGGTACAACAACAGTTAACAGTGGTACAAATGGTTACCTTTCTGATATAGCTTCTGATTCAACAAACCGTGTTTCAACAGTTTATGAATCAGAACAAGATAAAGTCGTTGCTGGCTTTCGTGCAACTGCTCGTCTAGCTTCACAAAATGTTACTCGTGTTCGAGTATTAATGAAAAATACTGACACAGCTGGTTCATCAGTTAGTCTTGCTAAGTACATATCTGGTGCTTCACTATGGTTTGGATCAACAAAGTTAGCAACTATGTCAGTTGCTCAAGCTGACCGTTCATCATCAGATGATACATACACATTCAACTTCTCAGGTCTTAATGCAAATATTGCACAAGATCAGATTGGTCACTTCTATGTATCTGTAAATGTTAATGGTTCACTTGATACAGGAGATGTTTCAACACCTGGATCTGCTAACTGGGCAATTGTATTCCCAGACGGAGGTCTTAGTGCTTCATCACCAGATGGATCATATGATACATACAATGCAGGAGCTGGTAACGTTCCTTCAGCTTCAACAGTTTTATCATGGGGATCAGATGTTGGATTTACACTTGGTAAATTCTCAGCAAATGGAGTTAAAGCAGATATAAATCTTTCTGCTTCAAACCCTGCTGCGACAGTTGTTGCCGTTAGTAACACAGCTGCAACAAATGGTGTAACTTTGCTTAACTTTACAATCAAAGCTACAAACTCTGATTTGACAGTACGAAGAGTTCCTATTTCTGTTACTTCTACTACATCAGGTAGCTCTGCTATGATCAACACAATCAAACTAATGCAAGGTTCAAACGTTTTGGACACATTAGATGGTAGTGCTGGTACTGGAACATGTGGAGCAGCTGGAGTTTGTGACTACAGTTTCATTAATTTATCATCTCCTAGCAACAAAATTGCTGCAGGTACAACCGCAGAATTTAGTGTTGTTGTAGATCTTAAATCTAAGACAGCTGGATCATACTCTGATGGAGTTACTCTTACAGCTTCTCTAACAAATGCAAATGCTATTAATGTAAGTAAGCTTTCAATTCAAGACGTAAACGGTGATCAACTTAGTACATCATACCGTTATGGTTCAGCAATTGGTAACCTTATGACATTACGTGAAAATGGCGTTAATGTTGTTATGGGAACTGCTGTATTGTCAAACACAACAAGTACTGGTGGTCTAATTGAATCAGTAACATATTCAATTCCTGTTAGTGTGACATCATTTGGTAATACACTATATGTTGGTCAAACTACAGAGTCTGCTGCTACTGTGTCTGCTCAAAACGGACTTGCGTTTACAGTACAAGATAATGGAGGAAATGATGCTACTGTTGCAGGTTCAGCAGGTGTTGCTGTAATGATTGGTAGTGCAGTTATGTCTACATCAGACGCTCTGGTTGAAGGCATTGGCTACCGTCTTGATTCTGGTTCTACTAAGCATTTCACAGTTACAGTTACAGTTACAGGACTATCTGCAAGTAGCTATGGTTCTACAGCTGGATACTACCGTGTTGCTTTGAAACAATTCAAGACATGGACAGATAGTGCTTTGACTGCGGGCCCAGCTGTTTCTACGCTAAACCCTTCAGCAAGTTACCAGACTGCTTTCCAATACCTAAATCAATAATGGTTTGGACAGTTTAGTATCTTAAGCTTTATCTAAACAGAAGGAAAACTGCGAACCACAAAAAGCCACCCAATTGGGTGGCTTTTTGTTTTTGTGAATTTTCGATTTAACTATTACTCTATATATTTGTTATAATATATATGTTAGTTATTATTAATTTAAATTAATCTATTTGTTATGAAAATATTAAAAAACAAAATTCTAGTAGGGTCGGTTGTGGCAACTTTGGCTTTCTTTGGCTTCCTTTCTATCAATAGGGTAGAAGCTATGATGACAAGTGCAGGTAGTACTACTGTCGATGGCTGTGCTTCAGGTGCAATGTATAACACTATCACAGGTGCAGCTTGCGCCGATGTCGTTATGAATCCACCAGCTTTAGGAGTGCTTCCTGTTGGCTGTGATTTGGGCGTAGGGACAGTTTATAGTCCAGAGACAGGCGAATCATGTTCAATTAATGGAGTGGCTATTACACCGCCAATCGTGATGGTTTATCCATATGATGCTTATGGGTGTAAAGCGGGAAGTCCGTATAGTATGACGACAGGTGCTAAATGTGCAGGGTTTAGTACCTCAGGAGGCTTTACATCTACAACTGATGTATGTGGTCTAGGAGTTATGTACAATACAAAGACTGGTGCAAAATGCTCTACTCCGACTACAATGCCACCAGTGAGTTCTAATGGGTGTGGATATGGAGCAATGTATGATACAACTACTGGAGCAAAATGTTCTGGTAATAGTGGTGTCGTTACTCCACTACCGCCAGTATATGACTGTACTGTGGCGAAAAACGCAGGATGTGCGGGAACTATTTCCTCAACTTCTGACGTAGCTGGTATCCAAGCAGCCTTAAACAGAATCCTCGGGTCTAAACTATCAGCTACTTTAACTGTAGATGGCAAACTTGGAGCAAAGACAGCAGCAGCTGTAAAGCTATTCCAAGCACAAGTTGGAATTGCTGTTGATGGGAAAGTAGGTCCTATTACACTAGGAAAGCTAAACGCGCAATAAAATAAGGTTAAAAATAAAAATCCTCAACATATGTTGAGGATTTTTATTTTACGATAGTATATATGCTATACTAAAAGCATGTTCAGCAAGCATTTACTAAAGGTTATTATAGGCTTCTGTGGAATGATAATCCTAGGGCTCATATCCCTAGTGGTTGTAGATTCATTTAAAGATAAAGACATCGATCAAACTGCCAGCCCTATAACTGTGGAAACAGTAAAGCCTATTAAACCTGAAATCAATTCTCCTCAGAAAACTCCAGTTAAAAAGCCAAGTACAAATCAATAAAGAAAGTATAACTCCTTGACTTATAAGGATAATCTTGCTATCCTATTGTGAATCTATTTTAATAAACCATTAAATTATTTGTTCTATGCAGACACAGAGTAATCAATTATTGCAATCAGATTTATTAAGTTCAAACGGTATGCTTAAAGTTATTACCCCAGAAACGAACATGACAACATTTAGCCACCCGCCATCATCGATTACAAAGAAAGAAACGAATGTTTCAGAGCCAGTAAACTATGATAAAATCTGGCACAAAGGAAAGATCTGGTATTAATTTTCTAACCCAAAAAATTTTTAACATTGGAAAATGTAGCTAAACAAGAGGTTGAAGAACCTCAAGAAAAAGTTTTTAAAAAACAAGAAGGGAAAGTAGTAAACATGGTCTTCATTGAACATGTAAAAACATGTGAAGATGTAGACTTCAGTAAAATTTTGATCGATTGTGGAATAAGGCATTGCCCTCCCCCAAAGGCAGGACTGCTTTTCTGATTGTTCTCAATTTTGTTATCTAAAAGAAAGCATCCGACAGGGATGCAATGTGAATGGCGCGCAAGCTTTTGCTTGTGCGCTTTTTTATTGACAAATTTAGCTTATTTGCTATTATCTTTTCATACGCCGTAGACAGAAGGCACCCATAAGTCCTTCCGAGGTATCTCAAAAATCTTTATAGATTTGGATACGGCCGTTTAGGTCGATTTTTAATTTAAGTCAAAATATTATGCCAATTACATTAGATAAGAAGAAAGAATTAGTGGCTGGGATTGAGAAGTCACTAAAAACTGCACAGTCTGTTGTATTTGTGAAATTCGATAAGCTTACCGTTGCTGATGTGAACACACTAAGACGTGATTTACAGAAGGATGGAGTAGGTTATGTTGTTTCAAAGAAAACATTACTAAAGCGTGCACTAGATACTCAAGGTATCACAGGTGATCTACCTGAAATGCCTGGCCAGATTGCTATCGCATACGGCGAAGATCTACTCGCACCAGCTCGCGGAGTATTCTCTTTTGCGAAAAGTCACAAAGAAAATATTTCAATAGTTGGAGGAGTCTTTGAAGGGAAGTATATGAATGCAAGTGAGATGATGTCCATTGCTACAATACCACCTCTACAAACTCTTCGAGGAATGTTTGTTAATCTTATCAATTCACCGATACAGCGTATGGCAGTCGTGCTTGATCAAATAGCACAAACAAAAACAAGTTAATTATTATTTTTAAAAACGCTACGCAAATTATATTCTTTCTTCAGGTCCTCGGGGGAAGTCACCAGACCATTCAGAAATAAAATAATTTGCTACGCATAAATTATTATGGAAGAAACAAAAGTAGAAGTTCCTGCAAAGTTCAAAGACCTCGTTGCTTCAATTGAAGGAATGTCAGTTATTGATTTGCACGAACTAGTAAAAGTTTTAGAAGCGAAATTCGGAGTTTCAGCTGCTGCTGTTGCTACAGCTGGTCCTGCCGCAGGCGGTGCTGCTGATGCTGGCGCAGAAGCAAAAGATGCTTTCACAGTAGAGCTTACAGCTAGTGGTGAGCAGAAGATTGCAGTTATGAAAGTAGTTAAAGAAGTCCTTACTCTAGGTTTGAAAGAAGCGAAAGATTTAGTTGATGGCGCTCCTTCAGTACTAAAAGATGGTATGAAGAAAGCTGAAGCTGAAGAATTCAAGAAGAAATTAGAGGAAGCAGGAGCTAAAGTAACTCTTAAATAGAGTTACTTTAGAGCCAGAACTCGCGGAGGCGAGTGAGGCGGGGTCGCGAGCTTTTCCAGTAGGAAAAGACTTGTGACAAGGTTACTCTTAAGTAATATTTGTTACTCTCAAAAAACACCCCTTGCAGGGTGTTTTTTGATGGCGTATACTGTGTGCTATATGGAAACACTAGCAAAACTCTTTGGCGGACAGGCTCGAGTCAAGATTATGAGGCTTTTCTTGCTCAATAGTGAAACTGCTTTTGAAATTTCAGATATTATGAGTCGAAGCAGGGTAACTAGGTCAAACGTTCGTAAGGAGTTGAATGCACTTGGAGCTATGGGCTTCATAAGGAATAAGACTATTACTAGGGAAGGTTCCCGTGGTGCAAAGAAGAAGATTCCAGCTTGGCATCTAGATAAAACATTTAAATACTTAGAGCCTATTAGTGATTTGCTTATAGATCCTGATTTACTGCTTCAAGAGGATTTAATCCAGAAGTTTAAACAGGTAGGGAAGATTAAGCTCATGATAGTATCAGGTGTGTTTATAGGGGATAGAGAGAGTCGTGCTGACTTGCTTATTGTAGGTGATAAATTAAAGAAAAATATTCTCCAGCAGATAGTAAAAGGCCTCGAAGCAGAGATTGGGAAAGAGCTTGATTACGTTATTTTTGACTCAAATGAGTTTAAATATCGCCTAGATATGTACGATAAATTGGTATGCGATATTATAGATCTTCCCCACGAGAAGCTTATAGATAATGGTCAGTTATCCACATACATTTCGAAGAAATAGCCCCACAGGGCTATTTTTTGATATAATGGTATTAGTACTTGAAAGGGTCGAAGCTTTGTAAGGTACCTTTATTATTTATTTACAAACAAATCTAATATGATGTCTATACAAACTTGGGGAGGAGTGTTTAGTGATTCTTTACTAAATTTATGGTCTGGATTCATTAGCTTCGTGCCTAGTCTATTGGGTGCAATCATCATCTTCATAATTGGTTGGGTTGTCGGATCAATTGTTGGTAAAGCAATTGGCCAGGTTGTTGATGCTCTTAAGCTTAACAAACTTTTTGAAAGTGCTGGTGCTACAGATCTTATGAATCGTGCTGGAATGAAGTTAAATGTCGGTGGATTCATCGGAGGTCTTGTAAAGTGGTTTATCATTATCGTGTTCCTTATGACTTCACTTGAGATCATGGGTCTTACACAAGTAAATGATTTCCTACGTGAAGCTGTATTATTCTACTTACCAAAAGTAATAATCGCATCACTAGTTCTTATTATTGCTACAGTTATCGCTGATACAGTTCAAAAGCTTGTTCAAGCATCTGCTCAAGCAGCAAATGTTCGTGGAGCAAAAATGGTTGGGTCAGTTACAAAGTATGCAATATGGACATTCGCATTCATCATTGCGCTATCTGAACTTGGTATCGCTTCTGCTTTCATGCAAATTCTATTCACTGGTCTAGTAGCAGCTCTTGCTATTGGATTTGGTCTTGCATTTGGTCTTGGTGGTAAAGAGGCAGCATCTCGTGCTGTTGATAAAGTATCAAGCAATATGGAAATGAAATAATAGTCGAAACGACTAATAATTCATATAAAAACCCCTCAAAATTGAGGGGTTTTTATATGAATTATAGCCTTGTAATAAATACTTGACTTATATATCTCCTTAGTATAAAATACACCCACGATGTTAATGAACAAAAATCATCCAAAACTGCGGAGAAGCTAAACCTCTACTGGTTTTACTTTGTCCGCCGAAAGGTGGATTTTTTATTTAGGCATCGATATGATATTTGAAAACTGAATGCTGTTCTCGTTCACTGTTATCCTTTATTTTTAAGGGTCTTTTGAATCGAACGAGAAACAGAACGCAACAATAAAAAGATGTACATATATCAGAGGAAGCGGTTCCCGAGGGTATATGCATTGTCTGATTCTTTCGAAAGATTGATGAAGATGGTTTTCAGATTTCCTAATAGGAAATTAAGAGTATATGGCGGATGCCTAGACTAAAAAAGGCGATGAAAGACGTAGCATGGCGGCGATACGTTTCGGGGAGGTGCCTAGCAACCTTTGATCCGGAAATTTCTGAATGGGGAAACCCACTTACGTAAACCGTAAGTACCTTCACTAATTATAAGTGAACGGAGCATACCCAGAGAAGTAAAACATTTCAGTACCTGGAGGAAAAGAGAAAAATATTTATTTTCTGAGTAGCGGCGAGCGAAAAGGAAAAAGCCCAAACCGTCCTATCACACAGTTTATGATTTTTGAAATCGTAGTTTGTGTGATTGGACGGGGTTGTAAGGTGACAATGTAGATTTATCTAGAGAAGTTACAAAATGTGTTGTTAGATTAAACTTCTGGAAAGGAGTGCCGTAGACGGTGATAGCCCGGTGATCGAAAATCTCACATCTTCTTGATTGTCATTCTTGAGTAACTCAAGACACGAATAGCTTGAGCGAATCCGCCAGAACTAACTGGCAAGGCTAAATACTTTTTTAGATCGATAGTGAACTAGTACCGTGAGGGAAAGGTGAAAAGAACCCCGATGAGGGGAGTGAAATAGACCTGAAACCATATACTTACAAGGAGTCGGAGCGGGCATTTATGTCCGTCACGGCGTGCCTATTGAAGAATGAGCCAACGAGTTTATCTATGCTGCAGGCTAAGCTGTTAGAACAGTGGAGCCTTAGGGAAACCGAGTGTTAATAGCGCGAACAATTAATGTAGTTTAGATAAGACCCGAAGCCAGGTGAGCTTGCCATGAGCAGGATGAACCCCGTTGAAAAATGGGGGGAGGTCCGAACCGGTGACCCGTGCAATAGTCTCGGATGACTTGTGGTAAGGAGTGAAAAGCTAATCGAACCTGGTAATAGCTGGTTCTCTCCGAAATAGCTTTAGGGCTAGCGTTGTGTGTTCCTCTTGGGGGTAGAGCACTGGAAGGTTTCGACAGGGAGCAATCTCGCGACACCTATCAAACTCCGAATACCAAGAGTCATAACACAGCAGTTAGGCTATGGGGGCGAAGCTCCATCAGCCAAAAGGGAAACAGCCCAGATCTCTAATTAAGGTCCCAAAATTTACGCTAAGTGCAAAACAAGGAGGTGAAATTTCTCTGACAGTGAGGATGTTGGCTTAGAAGCAGCCATCATTTAAAGAAAGCGTAACAGCTCACTCACTAAGAGATTTCGCACCGAAAATAATCGGGGCTAAGCGTAGTACCGAAATTGAGGGCTTCCGTTTTTTTAAAATCGGGAGCGGTAGGAGAGTATTCCACTCAGCTGCGAAGGAAAAGGGGTGACCCATTCTGGAGCGTGTGGAAGTAAGAATGTTGGCACAAGTAACCGCAAGGAAGGTGAGATCCCTTCCCGCCGAAAGATTAAGGTTTCCTTGGCAATGGTGATCATCCAAGGGTTAGTCGGTCCTAAGGGGATGGCGAAAGCCGCACCCGATGGGCACATGGTTAATATTCCATGACTTCTGTTGTATTCGATGATAGGACGGAGTGTAGTATATAAAGCTCATTATTGGATTTGAGTTTGTGCTGTCAGGATGTCTTCCAGGAAAATCCGGGAGAGACCACTTTAGTGTGGACCATCCAAGCAGAGCAGAAATGTGTGGGTTCGCCCATGTAGATTTTATAAAGCACGCTTCCAAGAAAAGTATCTAAGGTTAATACAATAGAATCCGTACCGTAAACCGACACAGGTAATCAGGTCGAGTAGACCAAGGCGAACGAGTGAGAGGTCTTCAAGGAACTCGGCAAAAAAGCAGCCGTAACTTTGGAATAAGGCTTGCCGTTCTTAATTTATTAAGATCGGCCGCAGCGAAAGTATCTCTGGCAACTGTTTATCAAAAACACAGCTCCCTGCGAACTCGCAAGAGGATGTATAGGGGGTGACGCCTGACCAATGCCAGAAGGTCAACTATCGGTGGTGTTATGACTTCGGTTGTAATGCTGGCTGATATAAGCCCTGGTGAATGTCGGCCGTAACTATAACGGTCCTAAGGTTTTGCATTTGAGCAAAGTATTTATACTGTGTTCGAATGTAAAACGGACTAGGACATGTTATAGAAAACGATAAACAATTAATAAGAATATTTCAGGAACCATTTTAAGCTACCTATTGGTGCAGTAATGTATCAGTAGTCCATACTTGATTAACGAGAGACCAACGTCAAGCATCCTACTCTTTAGAGAGGATGAAGATAGAGTCCTTCTTAGGGGTACAGAAGAGCGAAGTACCTTGTCGGGTAAGTTCCGACGCGCACGAATGGCGTAATGACTGGAGAACTGTCTCGAAGACCTGCTCGGTGAAAATACAATACCGGTGAAGATGCCGGTTACCTGCAGATAGACGAAAAGACCCTAGAAGCTTTACTGCAGCTTGATATTGAGCATATGATTACACTACGTAGCATAGTTGGGAGAGGTTTGATGTTTCCGATTTCGGTTGGGATCTACTCGTCAGTGAAATACCAATTTTTGTGACTATATGTTCTAATCTCTACGGCAAAAACGGAGAGAGACAGTATCTGGTGGGTAGTTTTACTGGGGCGGTATCCTCCTAAAGAGTAACGGAGGAGTTTATTAAGGTTAGCTAGGCGCGAATGGAAACCGTGCCGATAGTGTAATGGCACAAGCTGGCTTAACTGTAAGACGTACTTGTCGAGCAGATACGAAAGTAGAACATAGTGAACCGACATTTCGCATTAGATGCGGATGAAGATTAACGGATAAAAGCTACTCTAGGGATAACAGGCTAGTTCCGCCTAAGAGTTCATATCGACGGCGGAGTTCGGCACCTCGATGTCGGCTCACCTTATCCTGGTGGTGGAGAAGCTGCCAAGGGTTTAGCTGTTCGCTAATTAAAAAGGTACGCGAGCTGGGTTCAAACCGTTAAGGTCACAAAAATATTTGTGGTTTTGACAGTTTGAACCAATTGAGGAACAAGAAAGAACGAAAGTTTTTTCTAACTGTTTTTATCTGAGATTAAGACCATAATGCACAGTATGTGCATCACGGCGGTATACAACAGAGATGTTGTATATGAAGTTCACTTATATCGGTGAAATCCTATTTACGAAAGTAAAGGACAATACCGAGGGAAATTATTTATAATACCCGTAGAGACTGAATGTGAACCATCTCTAAAAGATGATGTTACAGTCCGATCCCACAAGTAATTGTGGTTCTGAAATTTTGCACGCTCGAAATTTTGGAAGTAAAACATAGATGCGTGAGACAGGTTGGTCTCCTATCTACTGCAGGCGTTGATTCTTGAGAAGATTTGCTCCTAGTACGAGAGGACCGGAGTGAACTGACCTCTGGTGTGTCGGCTCTAGCGCCCGCTGGACTGCCGAGTA
>JBDHUP010000008.1:0-24717 GCA_039809245.1 Minisyncoccia bacterium
AAGAAGTTTATTGACTGTACCTCATGAATAAGGGGCTCCTAATCTCGTGCCAGCAGGAGCGGTAATACGAGAGCCCCGAGCGTTATCCGGAATTATTGGGCGTAAAGGGTGCGTAGGTGGTTGTGTTAGTCGTTTGTCAAATCCTTGGGCTTAACCCAAGAACTGCGAGCGAAACGGCACAACTTGAGAGTGTGAGGGGTGAATGGAACTCATGGTGTAGGGGTGAAATCCGTTGATATCATGGGGAACACCAAAAGCGAAGGCAATTCACTGGCACACATCTGACACTCAAGCACGAAAGCGTGGGTAGCGAATGGGATTAGATACCCCAGTAGTCCACGCCCTAAACGATGATCTCTAGTCTTTCGGAGTATCGACCCTCTGAGAGACGTAGCTAACGCGTTAAGAGATCCGCCTGGGAAGTACGGCCGCAAGGCTAAAACTCAAAGGAATAGACGGGGACTTGCACAAGTAGTGGATTATGTGGTTTAATTCGACGATAAACGAAGAACCTTACCAAGGTTAGAAATCAACGTGAAAGCCCCGAGAAACCGGGGCCCTCGCAAGACTAGTTGACAGGTGATGCATGGCCGTCGTCAGTTCGTGGTTTGAATTGTTCCCTTAAGTGGGGTAACGAACGCAACCCTCGTCGTGTGTTACAAGTGTCACACGAGACTGCCCCGACCCAAGTTTTTGAGAATTTATTTTTTCGAAAGTTTCGGTCGGGGAGGAAGGAGAGGATGACGCCAGGTCAGCATGTCCCTTGATACCTTGGGCTACACACATAATACAATCGCAATTACAACGGGCAGCGACGGGGTAACCCTGAGCGAATCCTATAAAAATTGCGCCAGTTCGGATTGGGGGCTGCAACTCGACCCCATGAAGTTGGAATTACTAGTAATCGCGGGTCAGATATACCGCGGTGAATACGTTCTCAAGTCTTGTACTCACCGCCCGTCAATTCAAGGGAGCCGGGAGTACTCGAAATCTCTCCACACGGAGGGCCTACAGTAAGCTCGGTGACAGGGAATAAGTCGTAACAAGGCACGGGTAGCGGAAGCTGTTCGTGGAATAATTCAATTTGAAACCGATCATGTATCTTATTTATAAATACATTCGATCTTATTGAGTCGATATTTTGTGCCTCAATTGAGCACAAAATGGACATTTATCTTACGTCCTAAAAGAGATATGACAACAAGGGAAAGACCTGTAGAACGGAACAAATGAAAAGATATTTTATTCTGACTCTTAGTTATATTGCAAATCTATTTTTATTACAAATACAAAAAGTACCTCACGTGAGGTGCTTTTTGTTTAGATTGACAGTTAAAAATTTTAATGGTATTATTTAAATAAATTATTTTAAACCTAAACAATAGATTATGAATACAATTGAAAATTTATTAAAAGCAGCAAATCTTTTAAGGCATAAAGGATTAGATTCATTTGATGGGTTAAAAGTATTAGTTGGCGAACCTACAGCAGTTGCTATGCTTGTTTTCTACGAAAGGGAGCGCCAATTTAAACTTCCATCATACTCAACAGCTGAATTAGCAGATAAAAAAACTATATCTGTTCTGTCAGAGAAGAAAATTTTATAAAGATAGTTTACTTTATAAAAATATCGTTTTGCTAAATTGCAAGACGATATTTTTTTACATAATCAAAAAACACCCCTTTATCGGAGGTGTTTTTTGATTATGTGCTCAAGTCAGCGGGTGCTAAACTCCAACACAATTGCCTATGTGAGTGCAGCCGCTGACTAGAGAACACAACGGCTACGAAAGTAATTATATCTTATATATAGATAAAAACAAAACCCCCACGATTTCTCGAGGGAGCTTTGTCAGGCAATTGTTTTTAATATTATCGGAATCCTTTACTCACAAGAAGAGTATAGCAAAATAAGTGACGATTGTCAAGTTTGAGGCATTCTGATATACTGTTTTCGGTTTGTATTTGGATAGATGCGCTCTGATTTCGGTCAGAGTGAGGAAAGTCCGAACACATAGTTCATTTAATTGAGCAAGCGTAGCGGGTAACGCCCGTCGCCGGCAATGGTAGAGGTGCGAGCAGAGACGTTCTTAGCTTGAAAAGGCGGAACATCCTTAGTAATAAGGATGAATCCTATAGGTAACTATAGGGGTGAAACGGCTAAATCCTTACGTGTGTGCAAGACCGTGTCCGCCCTAGTGTGGAAGAGTCGCTTGAGCCAATCGGTAACGCTTGGCCTAGATAAATATCTATCGTCACTTGCAAAAGTGATACAGAATTCGGCTTATAGAATACAAACCAAATATATGAAAAACACTTTGTCCAAAGCAAGGTGTTTTTCATTTGTGGGTATTTTTAATTTTCACAAAATCACTTCTTGTCTCACCACGAATAATTCTCTACTGAGAATTTTCTCTGCTCAGTCTGTCGACTTCCGCAAGGGGGATACAATAAGTAATTTTGTTTTTAATTTTCAGAAAAACTTTTTTATAAATTATTTTTTAAAAAATAAAAATAAAAAGTTATCCACACTTTTTATGTAAAATGTATTGCAGTTAGTATTTATATGTAAGATAATATATGTATGAGTGTGATTAATTTTTTTACAAAATATTTTTTATAAATTTTTGTAAGGTCGTGAAATCATACATCTTTTAAAAATAATAAATTTTTTAAATATATGGCAGCAAAAAAGAAAGCTAAGAAAAAGGTAGCTAAGAAACCAGCAAAAAAAGCTACTAAGAAAAAGGCTTCAAAGAAAAAGAAGATCTAATTAGTTCTTATTCTTATAAAAAGAAAATCCCCTCTCTATCGGGGATTTTCTTTTTATGCTAAAATACCCAGACTATGAGTATATTTCAAAGTATAGTGGGGAATGAGAATGATAGGCAGATAAAGAAGTGGAAACCCCTTATTTCCAAGATAAATGACCTTGAATCTAGGATGAAAGACCTTTCAGACTCTGATTTTTCCAAAAAAACAACCGAATTTAAGACTAGGTTAGCAGGTGGGGAAAGCCTAGATGATCTTCTTCCAGAAGCCTTTGCGCTTGTTCGTGAAGCTGCTTTCCGTATTCGAAATGAACGCCATTACGACGTTCAGATTATTGGAGGTATCGCAATGCATAATAGAAACATCGCAGAGATGCGCACAGGAGAAGGAAAGACTTTGGTGGCAACTCTACCGGCTTATCTAAATGCTCTAACTGAGAAAGGGGTGCACATTGTTACTGTTAATGATTATCTCTCTCGCCGTGATGCTGTGTGGATGGGCCCGATTTTTGCTTTGCTTGGTATGAGTGTCGGAGTTGTTAATTCTCAGAATACTTCATTTGTTTTTGATCCTTCTCACCAAGATAAAGAAGGTCTCGAGTCTGATGACTTAACTGCGTTTAAAGTTCAATATGAATTTCTTCGTCCCTCTTCTCGAAAGGCAGCCTATGATGCTGATATTACCTATGGAACAAATAATGAATTTGGTTTCGATTTCCTTCGTGATAACTTAGTGAACAATGTCGGGGATATTGTTCAGCGTGGCCATGCATTTGCCATTGTTGACGAGGTGGACTCTATCCTTATAGATGAGTCTAGAACTCCGCTCATTATCTCTTCTGCAGCTGAAGATTCTGAAGATCTATACTATACTTTTGCTGATATATCTAAGCAGCTAAAGAAAGAGGAAGACTATACTGTAGATGAGAAGCTAAAAGCTATATCTTTAACCGATTCTGGTATAACAAAAGCTGAAGGTTTACTAGGTATCTCTGATATATACACCCAGAAGGGTATTAAGTATGTCCACCATCTTGAAACAGCAGTCAGGGCCCGAGCTTTGTATGAAGTTAATAAGGATTATGTGGTCAAAGATGGAGAGGTTATTATAGTGGACGCTTTCACAGGAAGAATGCAACCAGGTAGACGTTGGAGTGAAGGTTTACACCAGGCTATTGAAGCTAAAGAAGGTGTAAAGATAGAGAAAGAAACTCGCGCTGTCGCTTCTATCACTTTCCAAAACTATTTCCGCTTCTATGACAAGCTATCTGGAATGACAGGTACCGCTGAAACTTCAAAGGAGGAATTCTTAAAGGTTTACAATCTTAATGTGATTGTCATACCTACTCACAGGCCTATAAATAGAAAAGATCACACCGATCTAATCTACCAAACAGAAAAAGGTAAATTAGAAGCAATAGCTAGTAAGGTTAAAGAGCTCCACGATCGTGGACAACCAGTCTTGATAGGTACAGTTTCTATCGATAAGAATGAACTTCTTTCTGCTTACTTAACACAAGCAGGTGTTCCTCATACAGTTCTCAATGCCAAGAATCATGAAAGGGAAGGTGAAATTATTGCCAATGCTGGACGCAAAGGAGCTGTAACAGTCGCGACAAATATGGCCGGTCGTGGAGTCGATATTAAGTTAGGAGGAGTTCCTTTTGACCATAAACATTATGAAGAGGTGAAAACCCTCGGAGGTTTATTTGTTCTTGGAACCGAACGTCATGAAGCACGTAGAATAGACAATCAGCTTCGTGGTCGTTCAGGTCGTCAGGGCGATCCAGGAGAGACAGCGTTTTATGTTTCCTTAGAGGATGATCTAATGAGGATATTCGGTTCAGATCGCATAAAGTCTATGATGGGGCGTTTCGGTATTCCAGAGGATCAGCCTATAAAAAATAGTTTTATCTCAAAAACCTTAGAGAATGCTCAGGCCAAGATAGAAGGATTTCACTTTGATGCTCGTAAACATACCTTAGAATATGATAATGTCATGAACCACCAGCGTAAGGTTGTCTATGAACGAAGGCGCCAAATGCTGACTGGGGACTTTGAATCTATAGAGAAGTTCTTAAAGGACCTCTCAGAAGAATACGGAGAGTTAAGTGACGTAGTTACAAAAAAGCGTGCCGCAGTCGGGGATGCAGCCTTCTTTGAGACTGTTCGTCGTATAGCCCTCTATACTACAGATACTCTCTGGGTTGAGCATCTTGAGACAATGGAGTATACCAGGTCATCAGTCAACTTGAGAGCTTACGGCCAAAGAGAACCACTAATAGAGTACAAGAAAGAAGGCTTACGTTTGTTTAAGGAAATGGAAGCTATGTTCCGTGAGCAAGTTGTCTCACTTATTAAGACTATGAGTGATCAAGTTTCAGAAAATCAGCCAACCATGACCCAAGAGTCACAACCTGAGCTTATATTGAGTGCTCCAGATGATAGTAGTAATGTCCCAAATCAAGGGGGAACTAGCTTCAGTCAAGCAAAAAAGGATCCAAAAATAGGAAGAAATGATCCATGCTACTGTGGTTCTGGAAAGAAGTATAAAAACTGTCATGGTAAGTAAAATTATATAAAAAGCCTTAAAAATAAGGCTTTTTATAGGATAAACTCAATTTTTGTCAAAAATACCAGGATAAGCCGATTTTTAAGGCTAATTAGACAATAAAATACCCTATCTTGTCAACTAGTCAAATGAAAAATACCCTTATATGGTAAGGGTATTTTTCATTTGACGGTACCATAAACTATGGTGTAACTATTGACTTTTATAGACCTTTGTGATACTATACTGGGACGTCCAAGTATGTTATCAGTTGATGATATATAAGGGCTTTTTATTTTAACCCAGATATCTGCGAAAGCAGATTGGATTAAGATAGAACCACAACTGTGGCGTTTGGCGGACCGTAACCGCTAAATATGAATAAATACAAAATAAGACATTTATTGCAATCAATAGTCGCTGTTCCAATGCTTGCTGTTGCTACACCACTTATTGGAGTAAGCCCACTACCAAGTCCGATTGCAATTATTAGTCAGAATACATCTACGGTTGAAGCTCCTGCGATAACAACGCAAGAAGCAGAGACTCGTAAAAAGCATGCAGAAGCCATAGATAAATTCTTTGCGTCACGAAACGCTCCACTCGAAGGATATGGAATGAAATTCGTAGAAGCAGCAGAAAAGAATAATATTGATTACAGATTACTTGCGGCTATATCAGTTATCGAATCAAATGCTGGTAAGCAAGCTTGTAAGAATGCTGATAATAGTGTCTTGGGTTATGGTTCATGTAAAATTGATTTTAAATCAATTGATGAATCTATCGACGTTGTCTCAATGAAGATTGGTGGTAATAGTTCAAGTTATTATCATGATAAAATGACCACTCCACAGATACTTAGAAAATATAACTCTGTTATTCCTACATACGTTCAAAAAGTAACGAAAGTTATGAAAATGATAGATGATAGTGAAGAAATAGTTTAATAAAAATCCCCCAAATGGGGGATTTTTATTTATATTTTCTTTAAGCTCTCAATCATTAAGCTCTTTTCTCCATTTCGCTCAGATACTTTACCCTGGAGGGCAACAATAGTGTCACTTATTAGAGTCTCTTTTATAGATTCATAAAGTTTAGAGAAGACTACAGCTTCGATAGTACCTGAAAAATCAGAAATACTTATAAAAGCCATCTGGCTATTTGTTTTAGTAGTTACAATTTTAACTGTGTCTATAATGGCGGCAACTGTTACAGGCATTCCTACTTTGGTCTCTTCTTTTATCTTTTTTACTAGTGTTCCAAATTTTTCAATTTTCTCTTTATAGGAATCAAGAGGGTGTCCAGATATATATAAACCAAGCAAATCTTTCTCCCATACCAGCTTCTCTTTTTGTGTCGCTTCTGTTTGAGGTTGTAGTACAAGTTTAGCTTCTATCCCACCAATAGAACCAAATAGGGAGTCTTGATTAGCAGTACCGCGTGATTCTTTATTAAAAGCAAGTAATGTTTCTAAATTTCCAATAATAGCATTTCTGTCACCAAAATCATCCATAGCACCAGATTTTGCTAAAGCTTCTACTGATTTCTTGTTTAAGTTTTTATGGTTTATTCTTTCAAAGAAATCAGCGAGAGATTTAAATTTTCCACCAGCTTTACGTTCATTTATTATAGAATCAGCTATATCTGAACCAAGATTCTTTATAGTATATAATCCAAATCGTATAGTTCTATTATCTTTTTTATCAGAACCTGTAATGACTGTGAACCCTCCATAACTATCATTTACGTTTGGTGGTAGAACAGTAATACCCATCTTTTCGCATTCGTGAACAATTTCAGCAACTTTTTCTATATCTCCCGACTCAGCTGTCATAATCGCGGTCATGTATTCTACAGGGTAATTGGCCTTCATGTATGCTGTTTGGTATGCTACACGTCCATAACTTGCAGAATGAGCTTTATTGAATCCATATGCTGCGAAAGGCTCAATCTGGTCCCACAATTGAGTAGCTTTCTTTAATGGCCACTTACTATGCTCTACAGCACCATTTATGAATTTATCTTTTTGTTTCGCCATTTCTTCTGGGATTTTCTTTCCGACAGCTTTTCGGAATTTATCAGCTTCACCCCAGCTATAACCAGCAATATTAATAGCTATAAGAAGTAGGTCGTCTTGATAAACTAGAACCCCGTAAGTTTGTTTTAAGATTGGTTCAAGAGCAGGATCCATATACTTAACAAGTTTTTCATTATGCTTACGCTCTATGTAAAGTGGAATGAATTGCATAGGTCCAGGACGATACAATGCCACCATAGCGTTAATATCATGGATTGTAGTTGCTCGAAGTTCTTTTAGGTAGTGGGTGATACCTGAGCCGTTTAACTGGAAAAGTCCCATAGTTTCACCGCGTGCTAGCATTTGGAATGTCTTTTTATCATCGAGGGGAATTTTATCTAAATCTATATTTACATTATGGATATTTTTTACAAGTTTTACAGCATCAGCAAGTATTGCTAGGTTTCTTATACCTAGGAAATCGAATTTTGGTAGTCCAGCATCTTCAATACTGTACATGTCGTATTGAGTTATGATGTTTCCTCCTTTTGGATCAAACTGAACAGGTGAGAATTCATAAAGTGGTTTAGGGGCGATAACGACACCAGCAGCATGAACTGATATGTGGCGAACACACCCTTCCATTTTCTTTGCCAGATCTATAATTCTTTTAGTATCCTTTTCTTTATCATAAGCATCTTTGAGTTCTGGGACTATCTCCATAGCGTGATCAATAGTCATTGGCATACCTTGCGAACCAAGTGGAATCATACTAGATATACGATCACCTACGGTGTATGGGTATCCTAGAGCCCTTGCAACATCGCGGACTGAACCTTTAGCCATCATCGTTCCAAAAGTACCGACTTGGGCCACTTTATCTTCTCCGTACTTTTCTTTTGCATAAGCGATTATTTCGTCACGACGATTATCGGCAAAGTCCATATCGATATCAGGTAGAGATGGACGCTCAGGGTTTAGGAATCTTTCAAATGGAAGTTTATATTCAAGTGGGTCGACATTAGTAACTCCGAGTAAGTAAGTTGTCAGCGATCCTGCAACAGAACCTCTGATGTTTGTCAGTATGCCGTTCTCGCGGGCATGACGAAGTAAGTCACCAACTACAAGGAAGTAAGTAGGATACTTTTTCTGCTTAATTATTCCAAGTTCATATTCTAATCTATCTAGGTATTCTTTTGATTGTGGTAAACCTCGAAATTCAAATCCTTTATAAGCTAAATCTCTTAATACTTTGTCGGCTGTTGTTCCTGATGCAATAGGGAAGTCCGGGAAGTAAGCTTTGCCTAGCTCAAGATCATAATCTTCGCACATATCACTAACTATAGAAGTATTAGTTACAGCTTCCGGGAAATCTTTAAAGTATTCTAGGGCTGTTTTCTCATCGATAAGAGAGAAATCGTCATCGGAGAATTCAAATTTGCTAGAATCTTTACCATCTGCTCCAGTATTTACTTGAAGAAGGGTATGATGGGCTTCATGATCATCGCGACATGGATAATGTGAATCTTGAGTAGTTACATATGTAAGACCATGTTTTTTAGCAAGCTCAACAAGCTTTTCTCTCAATTCTTTATCTCTTTCTATATGAGGGTGTGCTTGGATCTCAATGAAATAATTTTCTTTACCAAAGATGTCTATATGTTCTTTTACCAACTCCTCAACTCTATCTTCATTACCGGAGAGTATTGCTCTTGATAGCTTACCCCCCATACATCCAGATAGCGCGATGATACCATCACTGAATTGTCTTAGTAATTCCATATCCACCCTAGGTTTGTAATAGTAGCCTTTAAGGTTAGCTTCGGTTACTATTCTCATCAAATTTTTATAACCTTGAACATTTTTTGCAAGCAAGATTAAGTGATAACGTTTATTATCTACACCAGGCTCTTTATCTACCATCCTTCTCTCTGCAACGTAGACTTCACAGCCTATGATAGGTTTAATCCCAGCCTTCTTGCATTCTTTATAGAAATCAATAGAACCATACATGTTCCCGTGATCAGTAAGAGCCATAGCCGACATTTTAGCCTCCTTAGCTATTTTTACCATTTGTTCAATTTTTGTCAGCCCATCGAGTAGAGAGTAATGGGAATGGGTATGGAGATGGATAAACTTGGAATTCATTTCCCTAGTATAGCAAATGAGGTATGATAGCTCTATATGGACAAAAATACTAAAAATGGCCGATATATTGTTGGAATTGATGAAGTGGGAAGAGGTCCGATTGCAGGGCCTGTGGCTGTAGGCGCATTTATCTGTAAGCTAGAATTTTTTGATTCTATATCTATAGATACACCACTTCGTGATTCTAAGAAATTAACAAAAAAGCAAAGAGAAAAATGGTTTGAATATTTGAAATTAGAGAAAGAGAAAGGTAATTGTGATTTTGCTGTTTCAATGGTTAATGCTGAATGGATAGATAAAGTTGGGATTGTCAGATCGATAAAGAAAGCCCTTGAATCATCATTGAAAAAAGTTGTAAAAGATCCAAAAGAAGTTTTTGTTTATTTAGATGGAGGGCTCAAAGCACCAGAAGAATTTATAAATCAAGAAACAATTATAAAAGGGGATGAACTTCACTCTGTGATATCTTGTGCTTCGATTGTCGCAAAGGTTTCTCGCGATACGCTTATGAGTAAATACGGAGAAGAACATCCAGAATATGGATTCGAGAATCACGTAGGCTATGGCACCAAAGCTCACTATGAAGCAATAAAAAAGCACGGCGTAAGCGTGCTTCATAGAAAGACTTTTATTAATTAAAAGAATAAATGATAGATAAAGTTTACTATTGGATCAACATTAGGTCCATAGACGATCGCTCCACCTAAGGCACCAGTGATAGTAATTACCATAAGTCCCAATAAGGCCAACAATATCATAAAGCTACTATTTAGGATTTGATTCACCAATGTAACAACTTTATTCCAATAATTACCAATACTACTTGTTTGAATTTTTTGATTCAATTCTGATTTACTTATCCAAGATATTAAATATAGAGCGGATATAATTCCAAAAATCCAAGTAGAAGCAGATGCAAAAGTCGCATGCATTTCTATGAGTGGTCGTAAACTATGATCAACTAAGTTCTCAGCACCTTCGCCAGTGTTAAGAGCAAGAAAAGCAGATAGTGTACCAGATATTACAAGAATTGCTTTTACATAGAAAAAATAAGAAACTTGTGTTAATTTTTTAAATCTTATTAATTCAGCGATAGCGTATACCGTTAGTAGAGCAATAGGGAAATGGACAAAAACCGGGTGTATATTCATAAACTGATTATACTACTTCTTATAATTCTTCTCCAGCCACTTTTTAATAGCTGATTTATCAGATGCAAGCCAAGCAGTATTCGAATAGATGCGTTCATAGGCTTGCTCGAGTGTCCTATCTGCTCCTGGAGCTAAATTCTTTTTAAAGAATTTCTTAGCATCAATAGCATCTTTTATTTTTATATGGCTACCTAGAGGAGAGAGTAGTCTTGAGATAAAGCCACCTTCACCGTATCTAGTAAGTATTGTTTTCCAGTTATGTTTTACGAATAGCCATGTTAAGTCTCGGCCTTGCGTATTTAACCATACAGCGCCGATCATGAAAGGAGCATCTTGGTTGCGAACGTCTTTTGATAGTATAAATGTTAAAGTTTTTGCCAGTAAGGTTCTATTTTTAAATGAAGTTAGAGCTCTACCAAAACGATCCTTTTCTTCGTGTAGTTGTTCGCTTATATATAGCTTTTTAAACTGGTTCCATTCTTTCTCTCCTCCATTTGAAGCTACGATACTATATACAACAGTTCTAATATCAGAATGAATTGGGTTCTTGTTCCTATTTGTAAATAAACTTTTGGCTTTTTTAATTATTTTTTCATCACCATAGTTTGCTGCATGAGAAAGAGCCAAACTTCGTAGGAATGTATCGGAATGGTGTTCACCTTTATGTTTCTCAAATGTCATACGCTCAGCAAGCGGTGAGAATAGCGATCTTGCATACTCTCTATACTTTTCCTTAAATGGCTCATTTGAAATTAAATTATAAACTCTGTTTATACCACTAGCCATTTCAGACCAGACAATATACTCTTTCTCGTTTTTATATGACAGGGAGAATTCTAGGGCATCTGTTGTCGGAATATATCCTCCCTCAGCTAAGGCAAATAAGTCTCTTATTAATCCGAGTCTATCTTTAACTCCCAGTTTATTATCCTTCACTTCTTCTTTTAATCTTAGAAGTGTTGCACTGTCATAGCGGGTTCTCATAAATGAACCCTCATCTTTATTTACTTTACCTATTGAAGATCCAATTAGAGGAATCGACTTCTTGGTTGATAGAACTTTTAAGACTTCATTATTACTTTCATACTTAAATGGAATTTGCCAAATAGTTTTCTCCTTGCTTGCTTTAGCTGATATCCTACTAGAGAAGAATCTTTCTTGGTGAGCTGTGTAGCCCTTTTTACCATGCGAAAGTGTAACCAGCGGGTAACCAGTTTTCTTTGTCCAAGATTCCATTATTTTTTTAACTGGTTTTTTGCTTACATATTCAAACGCATTCCAAAGATCTACTGTGTTTGTATTTTTATAACTATGCTTTTTTAGATAGTGACGTAGTCCATCGCGGAAATTATCATGGCCTATATATTCGGCTAGTTGGCGTATTACCGCAGAACCTTTTGCATATGAGACCATATCAAATATTTCACTAATTTCATCTGGGTGGTGAACTTCTACTTCGATTGGGTGAGAATTTGCAAGAGCGTCTAGCCTCAGTGCTGCGGCGTATCTGTCTGAGAGATATAGATCCCATAGGTGCCATTCTGGGAACATATGGTCAGCGCAAAGATTCTCCATATAGGAAGCAAAACCTTCATTAAGCCATAAATCTGTCCACCACTCCATGGTGACCAAGTTACCGAACCATTGATGAGCTATCTCATGAGCTATAACTATAGCCACCCATTGCTTATTAGAAAGGGAAGAGTTCTTTTCATCTACTAGTAGAGCTGTTTCTCTGTATGTAATGGCACCCCAGTTTTCCATAGCTCCTGATTCAAAGTCTGGGATTGCAATCATATCTAAATTTTTAAGCGGATAAGGAATATCGAAATATTTATTATAAAACTCCAGTGACTTTATCGCGACATCAAGAGCAAATCTTGCCTGTTCTTTTTTACCTTCTGTTGTGAATACTCTGACTTGGACTTTATCTTTTGTGTATCTTTCTACGTATTCAAATTCTCCGATAATGAATGCAAGTAAGTATGTAGACATACGGGGAGTAGAAGCAAACTCTATAATTTTATATCCGCCTTCATGTTCTTTTACACTAGTCGGCAGGGTGTTTGATATTGCTGTATGATTTCCCGGGATTATAAGTGAAACGTTGAAAATCGCCTTTTGAGCTGGTTCATCAAAGCAAGGGAAAGCTCGTCTGGCATCTGTCGATTCGAACTGCGTTGTAGCCAAATGCTTTTCTTTGCCATTTAATGTATATCTACTCCTATAAAAACCCCGTAGATTATCACTTATAATACCTTCGAAAACTATTGATAATTTAGCTTTACCTTTTGTGATTGGATGTTTGAAAGTAAACGTAGCAGTCTCTGATTTTTTATCATATAAAATTTTCTGAGCAAATTGTGCTTTTTTATTTTGGATTAGTTCAACTGTGTCTATCTTTATATCTTTAGAGTGAAGAGTTATCTCTTTTGTAGCCTTATCTATAGTGATACTTATAACTTCTTTACCTGAAAAAGTAAAACTCTCTAAATCAGGCTTAAGAGTTAATTCATACTTTTCTGGTTTTATGTGTGGTAAAAGTCTTACAGATTTCTTTTTAGATTTGTTGGCCATAGGCCTGATTATAACAAAAATATAAGAAAAAAAGCTCTTGATTGAAGAGCTTTTTTGATGGATAAATTTTAATGCTTAAAATGGCGGAAACCTGTAGTGACCATAGCCATACCAAGTTCATTGGCCTTGTCTATCGATAGCTGGTCCTTCTTTGATCCTCCAGGTTGGATTACAGCTGTAACTCCAGCTTTACCTGCGATTTCAACACAATCAGGGAAGGGAAGAAAAGCTTCTGAGGCAAGGATTCCACCTGATACTTCAAGTCCGAAACCTTTTGCTTTATCTAAAGCATTCTTGAGTGCATCTACACGAGATACTTGTCCTGCCCCCATTGTAACCATTGAACCATCTTTAACTATTACCACACAGTTGGATTTCAAATGTTTACTGATTATAGCTCCAACTATCATATCACTCACTTCAGCTTCAGTCGGCTTTCTTTCTGTTACCACAGTAAAATTATCCTTGCCGTCTTTCTGGTTATCGCGATCCTGTATAAGGAGGCCTGTAAGACAAGTGCGGATTTCTTTTTTAGGCAGATCGAAATTTTTGAGGTTTAACACTCGGATGTCTTCCTTCTTTTTTAGAATGGCTAAAGCTTCTGGTGTAAACGAAGGAGCAATAAGTATTTCAAAGAAAAGCTTAATCTCTTCAACTAAATACTTAGCCACTTCTTCGCTTACTTCTTGGTTGGTTACCAATATGCCACCGAATGAAGAAACTGGGTCAGCAGTGTAAGCTTTCTTCAGTAAATCTAAAGTACTTCCTTCTCCAGTTGCGCAGCCACAAGCATTAGTGTGCTTGAGTATGGCAAAGCAGGGAATTGTGAAATCTTTTACCAGGCGTATTGCCGCATCAGCATCAAGGAGGTTGTTATATGAGAGTTCTTTACCTTGGAGTATTTCAAAGGCTTTACTCATATCTCCTATGAACATCCCACTTTGATGTGGATTCTCACCATAACGCAATGCACTACCTTGGAAGTATCCACGTATAGCTGTGTCATAGAGGCTGGTAACTTCAAAAGCATTGCCGGCAAAAGATTTCCTTTCATCTAGTGTTGTACCATCGCCACGCTCCATTATTTTTTGGAATAATGAGTATTGGTTTTTTGAGGGAATAATCACTACGTTATTGAAGTTCTTGGCAGCTGCACGTATAAGGGCTACTCCACCAATATCAATTTTCTCAATGATATCTTCATCGGAAGCTCCAGAAGCAAGTGTCTCCTCGAATGGGTATAGATCTACTATGACAAGATCTATCTCTGGGATACTGTGTTTCCTTGCTTCTTCTTCGTGCACATCATTGCCACGGATTTTAAGTATTCCACCGGCGATTGCTGGGTGAAGTGTTTTCACACGGCCATCAAAAATAGAAGGGAAGCCAGTAAGTTCTTCTACCTCAGTAACTGGCACTCCAAGCTCCTTAATGAATTTGGAAGTTCCACCAGTTGAATAGATCTTAACATTTTGGTTGTTTAAGAGTTTTATAATCTCATCTAATCCATCCTTGTGGAAAACAGAGATAAGGGTGCTTTTAATTGTTTTCTTTTGCATATTTTATTTTGTGGCTTGTTCTATTCTCTCTAAGGCGACTATGAATGCTGTTCGACGAATATCGGTTTTCAACTCTCCTGAACGCTTGAATATGATATCTGTTTCTTCGTCCATTATTTTCTTTAATTTTTTAAAAACTTCCTCTTCGCTCCAGTGTTCTCCTTTAATATTTTGCTCCCATTCGAAAGTAGAAACGGTAACCCCTCCAGCATTTGCCAGGATATCTGGTATAACAGGAATGTTACGAGAATATAATATATCATCTGCTTCTGGAGTCGTAGGACCATTAGCAAGTTCTACGATAAGCTTCGCTTTTATATCTTTTGCATTTTTATCTGTGATTTGGTTTTCAAGTGCTGCTGGGATGAGTACATCACACTCAAGTAAAAGTAATTCATCGTTTGAGATAGATTTTGATGCTGGAAATCCAGAGATCTGGCCATTTTCTTTTTTGTATTTATTTAGAAGTTCTATGTCTATACCATCTTCTTTCCAGATAGCTCCTTTTGAATCAGAAATACCAATTATGACATGACCATGCTTCGAGAGTATTTCTGCAGCATTTCCACCGACATTTCCAAATCCTTGGATTACTATTTTACATGAGTCTGGCATAGCCATTTTCTGCCTTATAGAGTCAAATACATAGAAACCACCAAGTCCTGTAGCAGGACCACGACCCTCTGAGCCTCCAACTTCTATTGGTTTACCTGTGATAACTGCATTTGTTTTATCGCCAGTTATTTTTGAGTATTCATCTACCATCCAAGCCATTATCTCGGGTGTTGTATTTACATCGGGGGCGGGGACATCAACTTGTGGTCCTATGACAGGAGCCATAAGTTTAATCCAACCACGTGAGAGCTTCTCGAGTTCGTTTTTTGAAAGTTGTTTTGTATTAACGGTGATACCACCCTTGCCTCCACCCATTGGAATATTTGCGACAGCACACTTAAGCGCCATCCAGAAGGCTAGAGCTTTCACTTCTTCTATGTCTGTATCTGGGTGATAGCGTATACCACCTTTGTATGGACCACGTGCATTGTTATATTGAACTCTATAACCTTCAAATATTTTTAAAGATCCATCATCCATAGTTACTGGGATTGATATTTTTATTTCACGATTAGGTTGATGTAATCTTGAGAGAAATTCCTCACTGAAAGGTTTAACCTTAGTTGCTCTATCTAGCTGGAGCATTGCATTTTGAAATGGATTGTTCATATATGATTTATAATATTTAATACGTTTAATTATACTCTTTAGTTGCAAAAAAGTATAAATTACCAAGTTATCCTTATTTTTAGGCATTATTTAGGGTATAGTAGGGTACTTGACAAATATGGTCTATATATGCTATAATACTCTCATGAAAAATAAAACAATAAAAAACCTAATAGCCTTTGGAACATTAGCGATTTTGCTTGTTAGTGCTCATAGTGCTCTTGCGTATGTGCCTTATACATATGATATGTATGCGCCTCCACAGCCTAGTTATTATGTAAACCCACAATTTACAGAATTACCAACTTGGACACCGACACAGCCACACACAGCAAATAGCAATGGAGTAGTTCATACTACAACAGCTTATCCTACTATAGTTGAACAACCAGCTCCTACTCCTGTGAAAACAGTTTCTACAACAACTACAAAGAAAACAGTTGTAGCAACAAATACAAACAAGAGTACAGCAACAAGTAATACTGTATATTCTGATCAACAGAATCCTAACTATCCTTATGGTTATTACGATAATAGTAATCAATTAACAGCATTATCATTAAAAGGTTCAGGAAGCTTCATGCCAAGTTCAATATGGCAATGGCTGATAGTAATCTTCTTAATACTAGTAATAATTATAATTGCTCGTATGCTGGGAAGAGGTAATACTACTCATCATGAAGTTCACACAGTGCATCATTAATCTAATAAAGAAAACCCTCCTTTCTAAGGAGGGTTTTCTTTTGCTTTTTTAGTCATTTTTTGCTAGCATATATGGGTTATTTGAATTTTCAAATAATACTTAAATTCCCCGGTAGCTCAGCGGTAGAGCAATCGACTGTTAATCGATTGGTCGTAGGTTCGATCCCTACCCGGGGAGCAAAGCATTGACTAAAATTAAATACTATGTTATTATCGAACACAAATAGTATTTTATTTGTTTCCTCAGGAGAGAAAAAGTTCCCTTTTGTGGTAACCAATAAAAACCAGTTTATGCAAAGTCAAAATCTCATTGATAAAATATCTTCGATAAAAAATGATTTATTGAAGCTCGGCGAGAATTATGCCGCCTTTTACACAAAAGTCATCGGTAATATAGATATTACAAGGGATGAAAAAGAGTACGAGCAAAAAATCAAAGAAATGCGGGAAGGTAAAATTCCCGAAGGATTCCCAGTGGCAAATGATCCAGAGATTCAGGGAATGCTAATCGACCAAATGGAGGAACGTTTTAAGAGGGAAATAGAAATCCGAAGAAATGTATATAAAATTCTTCCTATAGATGAAGAAACGAATGAAAAATGGATGCAGCTCACAAGAGAACTGAGTGAAACTGTTGATCAACTGAGTGAAACTGTTGATCAATTGAGCGCTGAAATTAAGAACAAGTAAATTTAACCTGCCAACAGAAAATCTGTTTCGGCAGGTTTTCTTATTTATGGGTGAGTATTACTATTCGAACATCCTCCCATGTTCGGAGCAAAATTTCTAGCCATATATTTCAATGGTTATTTTTCCTACCTTAGTAGAAGTTCGAACCTAAAGATTTTTGTGATACACTAGATTCGATGTGGTAGCCAAACGGTAAGGCATACTCCCGCAAGGGGTAATCGTAGGTTCAACTCCTACCCACATCTCAATGACAGCAAAAGAATATATTGAACAAAGATTAAAAGGTATCAAAGATAAAAAGGTTAAACAAGAAGGCAATCTTGCTGATTTTATCTTTGCCACCATAATGTCTAAAAAATTTAGGAAATACAGCGTAAATCCTATAGCAAATGATATGGTTCGCAAAGCCATAGAACTCAATATTCAAAACAACGAGCCAATAAAAATTGCCCTTCCTTATGGTTCATATAAATTATGGAGATTGGAAGAAAGTCCCGAACCAGATTGGGCTGAACTTTTTGCAATGGTTTATTATGCATATTGGCTAAAACCGATAACAGATGTGTATGAGCCAGGGGTATGGTTTGAGTTCTGTGGAGATGATGTAATTTTGAAGCTGATGAATAATACATCAGAAGAAGATACTGAAAAGTACAAGAAAACTTTTAGAGATTTAATAGCTTTTATCCAACCTTACTTGCCTAAAAATTTTAAGTATACTTTTAATCCAGTAGGTGAAAGATATGCATCAAAAGAAGAATTCCTTGCCGACCTTAATAAAAATATAGAAGAATTAAAAAAGAAAGGACTACCTCAACTAACTCCAAGACAAATTGAAATGATAGATTTCAATATAAAATTAAAACCAGGAGAAAAAGTTAATCACCAGGAAAACCAACTTTTACACGATGCCTATATGAGTGTAAGTAAAAGACGACCAGCTCATAAAGCTCCTGACAAGATACTTATATGTTGTACTCCTTTTGGCGATAGAACGAGTATACCACTAGGAACTACTAAAACTTCTGTAGTTAAGTTTCAGACGGGTGCAGGTGTTTTGAAGAAAACTGGAGATGAGTATGTGGAATATATCTACTCACCATCACAACTTGAACATAATAAATTTATATGGGAGAACCTTGAAATTAAAGGTTTATCTAATAAGAATTTCAATAAAATAAGAATTATTAATGGGGATTAGATTGTATTATTTCTATTCGAACATCGTCCCATGTTCGGAGCCAGAAAAATCACTTTAGAAATAAGGTGATTTTTAAATTGTATTTTAAAAATATAATGCATATCTTTTAATAAATATGTGAATATGTTAGCCTTATAAAAAGCTTAAAAATTTAATAACTCACTAAAAACTACAATTATGAAAAACATCTTTTTAAACCCAGAGTTTGATTTCGAGTTTGTATCTGATTCTATTTTATGGGATAAGATATTTTGTAGCCCAGTACCTGTTGAATTCAATAAAGCAAAAAGTCCAAGCATAAACCTTTCAAAATTTTTCGAAGTAAATGAAGCATTTATTGATAGCAACAAAGGCTATTTAGTAAAAAGAAAACTACTAATAGCTAAGGAGTGTTTCTACAACAAAGACCCAGAGAGGGATCTAGCCTTTCAGGGGCTTTGTAACTTTTTGATAAGATATAACAGACCTTTTAGGGATTGTTATATCAGTGTACCCAATCACCCAGAAGTAGAAAAAAGAGAAGAATATCTGCCAGCAGATATTTACTACAAAAAACCGCAATTTCCTTTATTAAATGAAAAGAAGGATCGACTAAGATTAGATCTTTATCCTTCATTTTTTAAGGAATTATACAAATATTGCTTTGGGTGTGAGTATGATTTAAGGGTTATAACAGATGATTCTTGTTCTCTCGACTTCTCGTTTGAATGTTTTTGTGGTTTTATATTACATTACTAGGTGATGTAAAAAATTTTTATAATCTAAAGCGGACTGTTATAAAACAGGCCCGCTTTTTTATTACCTCGAACTCATTCGAACATCCTCTTAGTTCTTTAATTAGCTATTTATTATAATAGGTATATACTTAATGTATTACATTGTTTCGTCGGAAACACTAATTAATTATATATTTTTATCATATGATTACAACGATCGCGGTTATCTTGTTGATTTTGTGGGTTTTAGGTTTTATTGGTTTCCATGTTTTAGGAGGATTCATTCACATCCTTCTAGTAGTGGCTGTTATTCTATTTTTAATTAGAGTTATACGTGGGGAAAATCCATTAAACTAAACATTCAAACATTCTAGGCATTAATTGACAAAAATTAAATATTGTTATAATGTAATTTTAATTACATTCTTTTAATAACCCTCGAAAAATAAAAAGCATGGGACAGAAAAAGTATTACGGGTTTCATTTACATTGTAAACATAACCCGATAAAACCAATTGTATTGAACCAAATGCCGGTAGAAGAATCACCGCCATCCTTAGAGATGTTATTGTCTAAAGCAAAAGAACTTTTACCGACATTGGATTTTCTTCCAGTGTATGCAACGTTGGAGGAATTCGTTCTTAATGAAGCGGGTCAAATTATCGGCCAATACCCTGGGAAGCTAAATGGTAGCAAACAAATGGCGATCATTTTCGAAAGAGAAAAAGATGGTTTGCAATGTATAGAGCTGGTTGGCCATCCAAAATATCTCCATAACAACCATGGATTACAGCTCAAAAATGATGATTATGACGTGATAGTCTTAAGACTTTATTAAGAAATAATTACAGGGTTAATTGATTGGCGGACTATTCAACAAATAGTCCGCTTTTTTATTTGCCTAAAATAGATACTCAAATACATTATTTACATTAAATTCTTTAATTGATATATTAAAGTTATGCAAAAAATAGCTACACGTGTCTTTATTTATTCATCAATAGCTTTTGGGGTTATAGGAATTTTACTAATCTTAGTTGGAGGACCAGATGGCAATGGTTCTACTTTAATAAACCAAAGATTACATCAACTATTATTAATCAGTGTTTGTTTTATATTACCTTCTTTCGCATTGAGCGTGGCCAGTAAATATCTAAAATAATTGTTGAGATGGTGTGTAAACGTAAAAAGTGTTTATTGACAATGGGTTTTATATAATCTATTGTAAAGAAAACAGTTAAACTTTTAAATTCCAAAAAAATGATAACTTTTGTAACAGAAGTCGACACTTCAGAGGAATTTGATGATTTTATTGATAACGCTTTTACTCTAATGTGTAAGTCACGAAATAAGGCGAGATACAAAGTGGAATACGATGATGAAAAACAAGAAATGATATTTCATTACATAGACGGAACCGCAGATAGGGTCAAAATAACCCAAATTGAAGGTTACACTACGCCGAATGAATTTATCAGAACTGGAGAAAAAAGGATTATGAAGGTCAATAAAAATTAATCATTGCGTTACCAAATAAAAGATTATCTACGGTAGTCAAAACCTTTGCTCTGAAGGTTACTGTATAGATTGGCTAGATATTTATCTGGCCTTTTTTATTGCTATTCAAATGTACTATCTTAAATTTTTACTAAAGATGTGAGTTTATCTTCCATATCAAAAAACTCTTTACTGCGAAGCTCGCGTGGACGAGGTAAAGTATTTACAACTATTTCACCAAGAGTACCAGGGCGAGAAGACATTATTCCAATCCGATCACCGAGCTCAAGTGCTTCTTCTATATTGTGAGTAACCATAACTACCGTCATTTTTCTCTCTTTCCAAATCTTTATAAGGTCAGCACGAAGAGTTTTGGCATTAAATGAATCGAGGGCAGAGAATGGCTCATCTAAAAACATAATTTTTGGATTAACAGCAAGTGCACGAGCTATACCTACACGTTGCTTCATACCACCTGAGAGGCCCTTAGGATATTCATGGGCAAATTTTTCAAGACCAAGCGATTTAAGTAACTCAGCAATTTCTTTCTTATTTTCTTTTGTTAATTCACCTCGAGCCTCAAGACCAATACTTACATTTTGCTCAACAGTTAACCAAGGTAAAAGTGCGAATTGTTGAAATACAAAAGCCATGTCTTCCCTTCTTATATCACTGCGATATTCTTGTGTACCCTTAAAATCAGACTCAAGATGGCTCATAATACGAAGTAATGTAGACTTACCGCAACCTGACGGACCAAGTAGTATAAAAAATTCACCTTCTTCGATAGTTAAGTTAATGTCATGAAGAGCTTGAAATTTATGACCTTTAAAATCTTTAAATATTTTACTGATATTTTTTTGTGTAATTATCGTGCTCATATATTATTCTTCTACAAGCGAATGGCTACGCTCAAGTAAAGGAAGGAGTAAAATTTTATTAATTGAAAAGATTATCATAAGAAGGCCAAGGATACCGAAAAGTGTAATTTTAGGATTATCAGCAAAAGTTTGAAAAAATGGGCCCAACCCACTCCGAATGTTTATTATTATCTCAGTAGCAATTATAGCCTCCCACGCTTCCCCAAGTCCGACAATAGCCCCTGTGACAAGACCTGGCACTGAAGCAGGAAAGATAAAATACTTGATACGCTTCCACCCCTTCAGTCCATATATAGTAATTGCCTCATGATACTCATTTTTTATCAACTTCAATGAACTAATAATGCTAAAAAGTATTGGCCAAATCATAGCAACTACTAGGAAAAATACTACTGTTCCAGTACTTTTACCCCAGTACATCACAGCAAGAGGAAGCGCTGCAAATGTAGGGACACTCTGAAGCACATCAAACACTGGTAGCGCCACAACCGATGCTTTGCCTTTATAAAAAATCACAGCTAAACTCCAACCAAGTAATATAGATATCAGAAAAGCTATAGTCATCCGAGCTAGAGATACTCCTATATCTGTAAATAGTTGTGCTGTTGTTATACTTGTAACTTTTGCAAAAAATAGAAAAAATATCACCGGCATAATAACTAAAATTATAGTTACGAGCATATGCCAACGCATCTTGTATATCAAGTGGTGACGTTTGTGTGATTGAATAGACATATGTCTATTAATTATATGTTAATTGGTCTGATATGCAAACAACGTATTATTTACGATGAGGACATCCTGCCCAGCAACAAGGTCTACGCATTCCTCCTTTGAGTTTTGATATAGCTTTTTTGATGCGGATATTTCTTGTCTCAATTTTCTTTCCAGATGTAACCCAGCAGATCCATTCATTACGTGCCAGTGGAGTGATATCCTCCCAAACTATTTTTGCTTTTCCGTTATAGGAAATAGCTTTTTTAAAATCTTCTGGGAGTTTATGTACTATATTACTAACTTTCTTCTTGTTCATAATTAGGTATTATACTACAACTTTATTTTTTATATTGTGTTATCTCTAGATTTTGTTAGAATAGTTATATATGGAGAAATTAAAGTTTGCACTATTTTTTATTGTTGTGGTAGTTATCACAGGGGTCATTGGCTATTGGGCTGTCTCGACGCTTCAGTCAGGGCCTGAGCATTTAGCTAGTGAAGAGGTGAGTCAACTAAAGCAGGAAAACGAAGAACTGAAAAAAGAAAATAAAGACCTAAAGAAAGAGTTAGCTGAACTCCAACCTCAAGTAGATGAAACTCCGATAAATCCAAATACAGAAGAAGCTCCAGTGGTAGAACAGCCAAAGACTTCAACTACTAGCGTAACAACATATAAGAACCAGAGTCTGATAAATGAATTACAAAAGCTTATAGATGCGGGTGTATATATGAAGCTTAAATCTGTCGGTACTAGGGTAGGAACAGTTCAGAAATTCTTAAATCTTTACTTTAATACCTCAAACAAGATTGATAATGATTATGGTGCAGCTATGAAGACTCGGGTTACCAACTTCCAGAAAGATCAAGGGTTAACAGCCGATGGGGAAGCCGGACCAGGGACTTTCAAGAAGATGATAGAATGGCTGAAGAAACAAGGTTAGTATAGGAACAAAAAACATCAACATTACTATGTTGATGTTTTTTGTTATAAGTGGTTTAATAAATTAAACTAAAACTTTAACCTGAAAAACTTACTGCTATGGAAAAGATATATACTGCTCTTCAAAATAAGAAAAAAGATGTTTTGTTATTATTCATCATATTTATTTTACCCCCAATAGGCATATATGCATATTCGATGTTTTTCCCTGTTATAACAGCGATAAATCTTATAATGCTTACTATATGCTGTTTGGCATGTTTCCTTATAATGTTTTTTGGTGGATGGAACTGGCATAGCTGGGATTTAGAAGTGAAAAAGTTTACATACCTAGCTTACCTTGTTTTCACATTATCAGGAATCGTGTTTCTCTATACAGCGAAAGAAATATTGGGGCTTAAATTAAATGAAGATCTAATCTATAACACAACATTTAAAAGCCTTATAGGTCCAATTTGCTTACTGCAGGTATTCTCGTATAACTTCTTTCTATTAAGGAAGTTAGAAGAAATACTAGATATTAACGGAGAAAAAGATGTTCAATCATTTTGGACACTAGTAATACTAACAACTATATTTTTTACTGAAATGCATATAATGTTTTCTCTAAAATTTATAGCAATATGTTTTATTGGTGGTTTCTTTTTTAATATTATGTACATAAAGTTCAGGAATTGGATACTCATGTTCATTAGTCATCTAACTTTGAATTTTTTCGCAGCTTACTTTGGATTTTTCCCGGCTTAGACGAATTAAAACCCCATCAGCTTTTAGTTGATGGGGTTTCTTTTTATAAACCATTGCACTCATTTACGACTCTTGTGGCTGTGGCGGTTTTACCCTTCGAGTCAGTAACTGTATATTTTATATTATAAGTACTGCAAGGGCCATTACCTTGTGATGTGCGTGGCCCCTCTGTTATTCTTACTTTTGAGGTAATATCACCATCCTCTCTATCTACTGCTTTATAGCCAGGTTCTGAATAGAAGTCAGTTCTAGGTGGGCACTTGTCTGGAGATTCGCATGAAGGGATAATACCTGGATGGAATATCTGATAAGGGTTATCACCGAATAGAGTTATGATAGGAGCCTGATTTGTTGCTGTTGTGGTATCTTCTTGTGTTGTTGTGGTAGTCGTAGTAGTAGTTGTCGTTGTAGATGTTGGTAATTCTGAAGTATCTTGTTGAACAGTTGTGTTATAACCGTTTAAGTTATAGTTAGATTTTTGGCTTCCTCGTGCAAGTAGTGCAATTATAATGATAATAACTAATATAATAATCAATATGACTATTACTCCAGGGCCCTTTTTTGGTTCTGTTTCCATATATAAAAGTATAAAGTAATTAGTTTATTTGTCAAAATAGTATTAGTTATG
>JBDHUP010000009.1:0-23877 GCA_039809245.1 Minisyncoccia bacterium
AATACATTTATGAATTTTTAATGAAATAGGTTCGAGCAGATTTTAAAAGACACTCCAATAAACAAAAAGTCTACATACAATGTAGACTTTTTGTTTATTGGAGCCGCTTCTCAGACTCGAACTGAGGACCTTCGCTTTACAAAAGCGTTGCTCTACCAACTGAGCTAAAGCGGCACTAATTAAAAACTAAATAACACTATCTTCTTCTCCATGCTCCCTCTTAACCTTTTCTTTTATCCTCTTAATCTTAAATTTTGATTCGATTAATGCTTTCTGGAAAAATGAAGGTTTTTGAACAGTATTAGTGATCGACTCCCTTTTCTTAAAGTAATTGCTTACTTTCGGCCATTTATCTGTTACGAACTTCTTTGTCTTTGTTGTTGCTATAAACCACTGCTTAGCTATAACAAGGACAACCCCTTGAATAACTCGCTTGGTCAAATATAGCATACTTTTCTCCACGTGTCTAAATGATATTTCTGGTATTTTTGACTCTATATTTTCCTCCTTAATTCTCATTGTACGAATCTCCCACGCTCGAAATGTAATCATTCCGAACGCGAGTATAATCGCTAAGAAAAAAATTGTAATAGAAATAATCATTTTTACTTTATAGCCTCACCAACGAATTGTACCAATGTTGCATTGTTTTGTGCAAGAAGAGCAGAGACAGTTTGATCTGGATTCTTGATAAAAGGTTGGTCCATTAGTGTCTGCTCTTTGAAGTATGTAGTAATTTTTCCTTCTAGCATTTTCTTTTTAATATCTTCAGGCTTGTCTGACTCTGCGACTTCCTTCTCAAAAACTTCTACAACTTTTGCTTTATCTTCTTCTGTGATTTCATCACGAGTAGTAAAAGCAGGTTTCATAGCAGCTATATGCATTGCTATATCTTTTGCGAGAGCTTGAGTCCCACCTTTAAGCGATACAACAACAGCACTCTTACCTCCATGAACATATGATCCAATAACTTCTCCACTTATTTCTTCTACATTGCCAAGCTCAATCTTCTCTCCAACTTTCTGAATAATCTGGTTGATCATGTCTACTGATTTGTCTTTCATTGAACTTATTCCTTCTGTAAGGGCAATATTAGCAAGGTTATTAGCAAGGTTAACAAAATCTTCATTCTTTGCCACGAAATCAGTCTCACAGTTTAAGCTAAGAATTATAGTCTTATTATTACCTTCAGCAACAGCTATAACACCTTCGTGGGCTTCACGATCTGCCTTTTTCATAGCGATAGAGCTAGACTTCTTTTTCAATATAATTAGAGCCTTTTCCATATCGCCACCTGCTTCTTCGAGTGCATTTTTGCATTGCATGACTGAAACACCAGTGCTATCTCTTAATTCTTTTACTAATTCTGCTGTGATTTTAATAGACATAATATGTTTTGAAAATTTAATAATTTTTATTTCTCTCCTTTTGAACCATTTTGATATGCATTTTTTGCTTCTTCAAGGAAGAAACTGATACTAGAAACTGATGCATCGTTTGCAATAACCGGGTATTCTACTTGTTTTAGGTTGCAATCAGTATTTAGTAATCCGATTACTGGGATGTTCATCTTATGAGCTTCTGTTACAGCTATGTGCTCTTTCTTTGGGTCAATAACGAACATTACATCAGGAACTTTTGTTATAGAAGTTAACCCTTGGAAGTTCTTTGTCATATCTTCCATTTCACGATCTATAAGCAACTTTTCCTTTTTTGTGTATTTATCAAGACCACCTTTTTCTTTTTGATCTCGTAGATCAAGGAGTTTTGAAATTCGCTTTTTTATTTCAGGTAAATTTGTAAGTGAGCCTCCAACCCATCTCTCTGATACATAAGGCATATTTAGAGCTAAAGCTGTTTCTATAACCGGTTGTCGAGCTTCTGCTTTAGTTCCAACGAAAAGTATAACTTTTCCTGCACTTGCATACTTAGTAATTTGTTCCATAGCTTTCTCGAACAAATCGTATGTCTTTTCTATATTTATAATATCAACACCATTTTTCGTAGCGAAAATATATGGAGTTGTTGATGGATGACGGCGACTCTTAGAATATCCATAATGCGCACCTCTTTTGAACATTTCTTCCACTTTTGTATTTTGTGTACTCATATTTTACATTCCGCCTAGTGGCGGATTAATTATAAATCTGTCTTCGGGACAGAAGCTCCGTTTTTAAGCATCTCAGCTTGTTTACAAGGTTAAATTTTAACTTAGATAAATTAAAAAATCCCTCACGGAACGTCCAACCATAGTACCAGAAAAACCATTATTCTGCAAGCCCTCTTTTTTGACCAAGGGTTAATTTTAAGGTAGTATGAGGGAATATGAAGCAATCACAACTATTCACTAAAACGCAAAAGGAATCACCAGCAGATGAGGTAGCCTTAAATGCTGAACTTTTAATAAAAGCAGGGTTTATTCATAAAGAAATGGCAGGAGTCTATGCCTTCTTGCCACTTGGGGTGAGAGTCTTAGAAAAGATAAAAAATATAGTAAGAGAGGAAATGAATGCTATTGGAGGTCAAGAGCTATACATGACGACCCTTCAATCAAAAGATATATGGGAAAAAACTGACCGATGGGATGATAAAAAAGTTGATAACTGGTTTAAAACAAAATTAAGAAACGGGGAAGAGCTTGGTGTAGGTCTGACTCACGAAGAACCAATTGTAGATGTTATTTCTGGTTACGTCTCATCTTATAGAGATTTACCTTTTTCTGTTTATCAAATTCAAAATAAGTTTAGAAATGAACTTCGTGCAAAATCAGGAATATTACGAGGTCGAGAATTTATAATGAAAGATATGTATTCTTTTGCTAGAACAGAAGAAGAGCATCTGGAAATATATGAAAATGTAGCAAAAGCATATCATAGGATATATAAAAGATTAGGAATTGGTCATATAACATATCGCACTTATGCAGATGGTGGAATTTTTACTAAGAAGTTTTCAGATGAATTTCAAACTATTTCTAGTGTAGGAGAAGATACAATTTATCTAGATGAAGAAAAAAATATTGCAGTTAATAAAGAAATTTATACTGATAAAAATTTAAAAAAACTAGGTTTAGATAAAGAAAAGCTTGTAGAAAAAAGATCTATAGAAGTCGGTAATATTTTCCCATTAGAGAGTAAATATACTGATGCTTTAGATGTTTATTATAAAGATGAGAAGGGAGAAGATAAATCTATAATTTCTGGCTGTTATGGTATAGGTATTAGTAGAACAATGGGGGTTCTTGCTGAAATATTTTCAGATGATAAAGGCTTAATATGGCCTGAATCTGTAGCTCCTTTTAAAGTTCATCTTCTTTCTCTAGGCGAGGAAGAAGAAGTTCGCAAAGAATCAGATAAGCTTTATGAATTTTTAACAGGTAAGGGAATTGAAGTACTTTACGATGATCGTCACGATATAAGTGCTGGAGAGAAGTTTGCTGACTCGGACCTTATTGGTATTCCATATCGTGTTGTTATTTCAAAGCGTAGTTTGTCTTCTGATGGTTATGAACTTAAGAAAAGATCAGAGGAGAGTGGTAAAATCGTAAACCAAGATCAACTGTTTGATGAATTAAAAAATGTTTAAAAAATTTTACAAAATGTTTTCGAACGATATAGGTATCGACCTTGGGACAGCCAACACGCTGGTGTATTTGAAAGGTCACGGTATCGTTATCAACGAACCTTCTGTTGTAGTTGTAAACCAGAAGACTGGTCAAATAGTGGCAGTAGGAGCTGAAGCAAAACAAATGCTCGGTAGAACTCCTGGTCATGTACGGGCTGTTCGACCTATCGTTGATGGGGTTATTTCAGATTTTGAAGTTACTGAAGAAATGCTTTCTTACTTAATAGGTAAAACTGAAAAAATATCAAAGAAATTCATTAGACCAAGAGTTCTTGTCGGAGTTCCTACCGGTATTACCAATGTTGAAATAAGGGCAGTAGAAGATGCGGCTAGGTCTGCTGGGGCTCGTGAGGTTTATATTATCGAAGAACCGATGTCGGCTGCTGTCGGTATTAGACTTCCAGTTAAAGATGCCGTTGGTTCAGTTATTGTCGATATCGGTGGCGGGACTACTGATGTGGCTGTTATATCTCTCTCTGGAGTCGTACGATCAAAAAATTTGAAAATTGCTGGAGATCTTCTAAATAGTAATATTGCAAACTATATGAAAGATGAATTTAAATTATTGATAGGGGAAAGAACAGCTGAAAATGTAAAAATTGCTATAGGTTCTGTCATAGAGGGTCAACCAATGGAGGCAGAAGTTAGAGGTCGAGATTTGGTTACTGGTTTACCTAGGCAAGTAGTAGTAACAGATTCAGATGTCCGTGAAGCTATAATGTCTTCTGTTATGAGTCTTGTAGATGGGATAAAAGAAGTATTGGAAACTACTCCACCTGAGTTACTTTCTGACATTATGCACCGTGGGCTAGTTCTATCTGGCGGTGGAGCATTACTTAGAGGATTAGATACTTTGCTCTATAATTCTTTGAAAATTCCTATCTATATAGCTGAAGATCCTCTAACTGCTGTTGCTCGTGGTACAGGGGTAATCCTAGATGATTTTGAATCATTTGAAGAAGTTTTAGTAAACACAGATGATATATCAGTTCCGAGATAAAAAACAAATAAAGAAAAAGAAAGCACTCATAAGAACTATAACAATATGTGTGGTCTTTATAGTTTTAGCTACTCTTGGAGTTTTAACTTGGTCAGGTAAGATATTTACTTCGATAGGTAATCCTCTATGGAAAACTGAAAATAATATAAAGAGTAGTATAAACTCTGTTGGGTATCTAGTGCGCACAAAAGCCTCTGTTTATAAAGAGAATGAGAATCTTAAGAATGAGAATGCAAACCTTGCTTTGTCTATGGTTGATTATAAAATTTTAAAGACAGAAAACGATCAGCTGAAGGAATTACTAGGCCGCTTAGAACAGAAAGGTAAATTTGTAATCTCAAGCATCTTAACTCGCCCAAATAAATCTCCATATGACACTATCATTATCGATGTTGGTCTAAATAATGGCATAGCAGAAGGTATGCGTGTATATGCTGGAGTGGATGTTCCTATTGGTAAGGTTGATAAGGTCTACGAGAACACTTCGCTTGTGATGCTCTATTCAAATCCCGGACAAATAACCGAAGGTATTCTCGATGGTTCGAACGCCAGCGTTGAATTACTAGGTCGCGGAGGTGGTAACTTCGAGATGACGATCCCAATTGATTTATTATCTGATAATGGATCAGCTGTTGTTTTTCCAGGTATACATTCTGAAGTGATTGCTCTTATTGATGCAGTCATCTCTACTCCGAATGATCCAGTTAAGAAAATAATACTTCATTCCCCAGTAAATATTCAAAGTCTAAAGTGGGTAGAAGTGAAGGTAAACTAGATGTCTTCATTTAATTTTAAAATAGAAAAAAAGCTGGAAGGCTCTTTAGGTAGGGCAGGCAATTTAAGTACTCCACATGGAGACATACATACTCCAGCCTTTGTAGTTGTGGGCACGAAAGCAACAGTCAAAGCTCTTACTCCAGAACAAGTGAAGGAACTTGGAGCCCAAGTTGTCCTTGCTAATACTTACCATCTGTATCTTCAGCCTGGCGATGAGCTTATTCGTGATGCTGGAGGATTGCATAAGTTTATGAATTGGAGTGGTCCGACTATGACTGATTCTGGAGGCTTCCAAGTATTTTCGCTTGGTGCGGCTTATGGTAAAGAGATATCAAAAGTTACCACTGTCACTGATCCAAATTTTCTAATACCAGAGCGTTCCATAGACAGTATTATTCCACTCGCGAAAGTGAGTAATGATGGAGTGTCTTTTAAATCTCACTTAGATGGATCAATGCACTACATAACCCCAGAAAGATCGATTGAGATTCAACACAACCTAGGTGCCGATATTATATTTGCATTCGATGAATGTACTTCACCAACTGAGAGTGATGTGTATCAAGATGAAGCCCTTTCTCGTACACACGCGTGGGCCAAAAGAAGCTTAGCGAGACATCAAGAACTGGAGCAGGAGAAATCGCTCGCAAAGAAAAATATACTTTCTCACGACTCGCACTCGAGCCTGAATATGGTAAATGAAGATAAGGTAGCGCATGTCGAAGAAAGTAATTTTTTATTACGAGCTCCTCAGGCGCTTTTTGGAATAGTCCAAGGTGGGCGATCAGAAATATTAAGAAAGAAATCAGCCGAAGTTATCGGAGCAATGGATTTTGATGGGTTTGGTATTGGGGGATCGTTTGCTAAAGAAGATATGAGCACAGCCGTGAAATGGGTCAATGAAATCTTGCCAGAAGATAAACCTCGTCACTTGCTAGGGATAGGGGAACCGGAAGATTTGTTTATGGGAGTGGAGAATGGGGTAGATCTTTTCGATTGCGTAGGACCGACTCGCATCGCTCGTAATGGAACTTTGTTTACAAAGAATGGCAAGATTAATATGCTCAATGCGCAATTTGTAAATGATTTCACACCTATCGACGAAGGGTGCAAATGTTATACTTGTGTTAACTACACTCGTGCATATGTATCCCATCTTTTCCGTGCGAAAGAAATGGAAGCTGCTACACTCTCATCTATCCATAATGTGTATTTCATAACCAACCTTGTCTCCCAAATGCGCGAAGCGATTTTAAATGACAAATTTTTTGAATTTAAAAAAGAATTTTTAGGTATATATAAAAAATAAAGAGTTACCTTTTAGGTAACCCTTTAAAATCTTGTCCCAGACGCTAGTTTATTGGGATTCAGCCAGTTCTTCTTCGATTTTCTTACTAAGATGAAGAAGAGAAAAAATAATGCCAAAATAAAGATAACAACCCCAATTATTGAAGCAAGAGTTATTATATTAAAATCTTGAACATTTCCGCTTATTTTTCGGTAAATTGTCCCCAGGATATATACAATAACAAAAATCAAAGCTGCAAAAAATGAAGTTACAACCGGCATCATATACCTCTGTTCTTTGAAGAAGACGGCAAAAATACAGGATAGAGACGTGCCTGTCCATATGTACCCACATATGATGTAAGGCACAATTGCCTTACTCAATATACCCGGCTGGCTGATTTTACAATAAATATCATTAACAAGATAATATCCGAAATAAAACAGGAATATGGTCATCATGACCAATACAAATTTGCTGGTTTTGCTGGAATTTTTCATTGTATTTATTTTTTTTGTTTTTAAATATTTCCTTAATAATATCATAAATATTTGTATTTGTCAATAAATAATTAAGTGCGCTAAGTTGAATAACTGATAATGTTTGCATAAATAGGTGTATTACTCTATACTCCACAAATAAGTTTAAAATATTTATCAAGTCCGCCGAAGTACTTATCTGTACTGGGAAAAATAAGGACACGTAAATACATTTAGCTTATATATTTTCATTATTTTAATTTGATTGATATCGATCAAATTATCTAGTTCTTTTACTTGTCGGAAAAACGCCGAACTGAAACATCTAAGTAAGCGTTTAAAAGTTAAAAGCTGCAATTTTATATTGCAGCTTTTTTTATTTTCAAAAATAGCGTATTGTATAAAATACATGGCAAATAAAGTTTTTAAATTGCATAGTGAGTATAAGCCTGATGGGGATCAGCCGAAGGCTATTTCGGAGTTGCTCAAAGGTCTAAAGAAGGGAATGCAAAAGCAGACGCTTTTGGGAGCAACTGGTACAGGAAAGACTTTCACAATGGCCAATGTCATAGAAGAGTGGAATAAGCCTACGCTTGTTATCGCTCATAACAAGACTCTTGCCGCTCAGCTTGCGCAAGAGTTCCGCGAATTCTTCCCAGATGCTGCGGTGCACTACTTCGTGTCCTACTACGATTACTATCAGCCAGAGGCCTACATGCCTGTGACAGATACATACATCGAGAAGGATGCCCAGATCAATAAAGAGATCGACCGTCTTCGCCACGCGACAACCCAAGCTCTCCTTACTCGTCGTGATGTTATTATTGTCGCTTCAGTTTCCTGCATTTATGGATTGGGTTCTCCTGAAGAATACGAGAAGGTAAATCTAAAGCTTGCGACAGGTATGAAGATGGACCGCACCACACTTATGAAGAAGCTTATCGAAGTGCATTTTGAGCGCACCAACGCCGATATAAACTCTGGTCAGTTCCGCTCTATAGGAGCGAAAGTTGAAGTCATGCCAGTGTCGGAAACTTTCGTTTACCAAATAGAATTTGCAGATGGGAAAATATCTCGCATCGCGAAAGTTGATCCAGTGTCTTCACATATAATAAAAGAAGAAGAGAATATTTTCTTATTTCCAACCAAGCATTTCATAACCGAGAAAGATCAGGTTGAAAGAGCAGTGAAGAATATTAAAGCAGAGCTTGCTTCACAGCTCAAGCATTTTGAAAAGGAAGGCAAACTTCTTGAAGCTGAGCGTATCAAAAGGCGTACCACATACGACCTCGCTATGATCCGCGAGATTGGTTATTGTAATGGTATTGAGAACTACTCTCGCCATCTCTCTGGTAAAAAAGAAGGTGAAGCTCCAGAGACCTTGCTTTCATATTTCCCTAAAACAAAAGATGGTGACCTTGATTTCCTAACCATTATCGATGAATCTCACGTGACACTTCCACAACTAAACGGAATGTATGCCGGTGATGCATCTCGTAAGAGTACTCTTGTCGAGTTCGGCTTTCGTCTACCTTCTGCGAAAGATAATCGACCTCTCAAGTATCCTGAGTTCGAAGAGCGTATAGGCCAGGTAGTCTATGTGTCAGCTACACCATCGAAACTTGAACGTGAAGTGAGCGAACAAATAGTCGAGCAGATTATTCGTCCGACAGGGTTGATTGATCCTGAAGTTATTGTACGACCAGTTTCAGCAAGCTCGACTGCGGAAAAAGGTTTTTCGAGGTCCTCGGATCTCCTCACCTCCGGTTCGGCCAGACCATCAAAAAACCTTTCTCCACAGTCTCACTATCCAGGCCAAATTCAAGACTTCATAGTAGAAGCAGAGAAAACTATCAAGAAAGGTTTTCGAGTCCTTGCTACGACTCTAACTAAGAGAATGGCGGAAGATTTATCTATATATCTGAAAGAAAAAGGAATTAAAGCCGAGTATCTTCACAGTGAGATAAAGACAATCGAGCGTATTCAAATACTTACAGCCTTTCGAAAAGGCGATATGGACGTCCTTGTAGGAGTAAACCTTCTTCGTGAAGGTTTAGATTTGCCAGAAGTCGCGCTGATCGGAATTCTAGATGCTGACAAAGAAGGTTTCCTTAGGTCTGAAACTTCTCTTATTCAGACTATCGGTCGTGCTGCTCGAAATGTAGAAGGAAAAGTGTTGCTTTATGCCGATGTTATGACTGGTTCACTTGAGCGTGCCATAGGGGAGACAAATCGTAGACGTGCTATCCAAGTTGCTTACAATAAAAAGCACGGTATAACTCCGAAAACTATTATAAAAAGAATTAAAGATATTACCGAAGAGCTTGAGAATAAACACGAGAAGGCAGTAAATGCTGAACTTGATCTTGATGTAGAGCTATTCAAGAAAGCATTTATAAAAGATAAAAACAAGAAAGGTAAAACTGAAAAAGATTCAGTAAAGAATCTGCTCATTTCCGATGATGAACGCAACCTAATGGTCTATGAGAAGATTATAAAAATGAAAGAGAAAGAAATGAACAGCGCCGTGAAAACTCTCGATTTTGAAACGGCAGCAATACTTCGCGATGAAATAATGGTACTTAAAAGGAGAATGGAGAAATAATTATATATCGTCAAATTTAGAACTATATGATATATTGGGAATAGTTAAATATTGATACACCCCCATAGACTTACTTGGTGGGTGTCGTATACGTTATGAAGAAAGACACACACGATAAAATCATAGTTAAGGGAGCTCGCACCCATAATCTGAAGAATATAGATGTTGAGATGCCACGCAATAAGATGGTGGTTATTACTGGCATGTCAGGCTCAGGTAAATCATCTCTTGCTTTCGATACTATCTTTGCAGAGGGTCAGCGTCGTTATGTGGAGAGTCTTTCGGCTTATGCTCGGCAATTCTTAAACCAAATGCCGAAGCCAGATGTCGATGAGATTAGTGGACTTTCTCCGGCGATATCTATCGATCAGAAGTCTCGTTCAAACAACCCACGCTCAACAGTGGCAACTATTACAGAGATCTACGATTATCTTCGTGTGCTTTACGCACGTATTGGCCGACCACACTGTCCAGAATGTGGAGATGAGATAAAGAAGCTCTCCAATGAGGAGATAATGAACTTCGTTTTAAAGAAAATAAAAGCTCATAAGAAACCAACAGGTAAAAGTAGTAAAAAGGTTCTCGGAGTCGAATGGGATGAGACCCCAATAACTATTTACTCTCCAGTTGTCCGAGGCCGAAAAGGTGAGTACTATCAGCTACTTTATGATTTACTAAATAAAGGTTTTTCAAAAGTTCGTATGGATGGAGAAACTCGCAATCTTCGTGAGCGTATAGATATAAGTAAAACTAAGAAGCACGATATCGATGTACTAGTCGACTCATTCCAGATACATGAATTCAAGGATGCTCCAGACGATGCACGGATGAGATTGTCTGAGGCTATTGAGCGGGCACTTATCGAATCAGACGGTCTTGTGACTATTGCTATAGCTGATGAAGAGTTCTTAATGTCTTCAAAGTTTGCTTGTCCTCGTGATGGATATTCATTCCCTGAAGTCGAGCCAAGACTTTTCTCTTTCAACTCTCCATATGGTGCGTGTCCTGATTGTAATGGCTTAGGATCAAAATATTTCGGTGGTGATGAACCTTGCGATACTTGTGGTGGAGCTCGTCTACGCGTAGAAGCGCTCAATGTATTCTTGGGTAAAACTAAAGGTATCAATATAGTAAAAATTACCGCTCTTTCTATCCAGCAAGTTGCTAATTATTTCATAGAACTTGAATTAAATGAGCAAGAGAAAGAAATTTCAAAAGTTGTCATTAAAGAAATAGAAGCTCGACTCCAATTCTTACTGAACGTAGGACTCGAGTATCTTTCTCTTGATCGAAAAGCGAACACTCTCTCAGGTGGGGAAGCACAGCGTATCCGTCTTGCTTCACAGCTTGGTTCACGCCTTGTTGGTGCTCTATATGTGCTCGATGAACCTACTATTGGTCTACATCAGCGCGATAACGAGCGCCTTATTAAAACACTCGAAGATCTTCGTGACCTTGGGAATACTATCCTTGTAGTAGAGCACGATGAAGATACTATCTATGCATCTGATTACATCGTAGATATTGGTCCGAAAGCTGGAGTTCACGGAGGACAAGTAATAATCGCTGACTACCTAGCGCCACTTCTTGATGCGAAAACAAATCCATCAAAATCTCGTACTCTTTCATATCTTCGTAATGAAGCACGAATTGAAATACCAGAAAAGCGTAGGACAAGTGAGAAAGGTTCACTGAAAATTGTTGGAGGGAAAGTTTTCAATATAGACAACTTAAATGCTGAAATTCCTCTGGGTAAAATGGTTACTATTACTGGAGTCTCAGGCTCTGGCAAGAGTTCTTTCATGTATGAGATATTACATAAGAATTTGCAGACAAAGTATGAGAGGAAATACAGAAGTGCGAAAGTTTACAACTGTGCGTCATTTACTGGTACAGAATACCTCTCACGTGCAATCCTTATAGACCAGTCTCCAATTGGTCGTACACCTCGATCAAATATAGCTACTTACACAGGAGCTTTTACTCACATTCGTGATTTGTTTGCGGCAAGTGAGGATGCTCGACTACGTGGTTGGAAGTCAAATAGATTCTCTTTTAATGTCAAAGGTGGTCGTTGTGAAGCTTGTGAAGGAAATGGAGAGATAGCAGTCGAAATGCATTTCTTACCGACCGTGTATGTGACTTGCGATGTCTGTGGTGGGAAAAGGTTCGATAAAGAAACTCTGACTGTGAAATATAATAAGAAGAATATTTATGATGTCCTCCAGATGTCTATCGAAGAAGCAATTGTTTTCTTCGAAGAAATTCCAAATGTATATGACAGACTTAAAACTCTTATGGATGTAGGCCTTGGTTATGTTAAGCTTGGTCAGTCTGCAACTACTCTCTCTGGTGGGGAAGCTCAACGTGTGAAAATTTCTTCAGAGCTTTACCGTCCACACTTAGAAAAAACTATTTATCTTCTAGATGAGCCGACAGTCGGACTTCACTACGATGATGTAGCAAAACTTTTAGAAGTTTTAAATAAATTAGTAAACAAAGGTAATACTGTGGTACTTATTGAACACAATATGGATATCATTAAGTGTTCTGATTATCTTATAGATATTGGTCCTGAAGGGGGAGTCGGGGGTGGTAAAATTGTCGCTCGCGGTACTCCAGAAGAAGTGGCAAATACACCAGGCAGTTACACTGGTAAGTATCTAAAGAAAGTTCTAAAGAGGAAATAAAAAATATGAAACTCTCTTATGTAAAAAAACTTAAGATTCCCGATAAGCCAGGAGTTTACTTTTTTTATAAAGGGAAGACTATTTTATATATTGGCAAAGCCACATCTCTTCGCTCTCGAGCAAATAGTTATTTCGGCAAAGATCTTATCGCTACACGAGGCCCAGTCATACTTGATATGACAGTTCAAGCGACTAACTTAAAATGGCAGGAAACTGATAGTGTTCTAGAGGCACTTATCCTAGAAGCTGAACTCATAAAGAAGCATCAGCCGAAATATAATACAAAAGAGAAAGACAATAAAAGCTTTAACTATGTTTGTATTACAAAAGAAGAATTACCAAAAGTCCTAGTAGTTCGCGGTAGGAATGTAAAGAAAGAAATAGAGAGTAAGAAGTATCAAGCCACATTTGGTCCGTTCCCGAACGGACTACAACTTCGCGATGCTATGAAAATAGTTCGTCGTATATTCCCATACATAGATGCTCAGTCAGCCAAGCGTGACAACTTTGAATTTTATCGACAACTTGGGCTAACTCCAGATACTGGAAGCGGTGAAGTAAAAATTGCTTATAAAAGAAACATAAATAACCTTAAACTATTTTTCCAAGGAAAAAAGAAAAAGATTATTTTAAATCTAAAGAAAGAGATGATGGTTTTTGCAAAGAATAAAGAATTTGAAAAAGCAGGGGAGATTAAGAAAAGAATTTTTGCCCTAGAACACATAAATGATATAGCTTTAATAAAAGATGATTTGGCTAAGATAAGGAATGTGGCTAATTCATTTAGAATTGAAGCTTACGATATAGCTCATATGTCTGGTAAGAATATGGTGGGAGTGATTACAGTAATTGAAAATGGGGAAGTTGCCAAGCAAGAATATAAGAAATTCATAATAAAGACTCAGATTGGCAGTAACGATACCGGAGCTCTTGAAGAAGTTCTCTCTAGAAGGTTCAGACACATAGAGTGGGGTTTACCTTCTCTGGTAGTTGTGGATGGAAGTACTGCTCAGGTTAATGTAGCAAAGAGAGTCTTAAATAGATACCAATTTGATATTCCCATAGTAGCTGTCGTTAAAGATGATAGACATAAAGCCAAAGCTATAATAGGGGACGAATCTATAATTAAAAATCACAAAAAGTTTATACTTCTTGCCAACAGCGAAGCGCACCGCTTTGGGATAGCATTTCACAAGCAAAAAAGAAGTAAGAATTTTCTAAAATAAAAACCCTTTTTTAAGAAGGGTTTTTAGGATTTTCTTGTGCTCACTACTCTTTAATAGTCTGCTTTTTCCAAAAGTTGGCGTTCCCATCATATCTTTATATGATTCCCAGAAAAATGCAGCAAATTCATTTTTTTCTTCGAACGGGTAACCGATAAATTTACCATAATTTTTAAATGGATTGAGGGTAAGAATGTCCTCAAATTTTTTATTGGTACGTACTTTTATTTGATCACCTTTTTCATTGTTAAAGGTAATGATTAAAAGGTTTTTACCGGTATAGTTTTCATTATAACCGTAATCCTTTTCAAAATTTGGTGGCCGTATTTTTGAAGGTAAATCTTAAGGGAATATATGTTTCCCTCTTTTTCGAAAATAAAGACCGTACTTTCTGGCCCGGTGTATTCATACATTTCATAAAAAGCTCTCTTGTGTGAACAAGATAACTTTTTATCCGGCATGATCCCTAATATAGCTTTCAGGAATGCATACAAAAATTTAGTAGGAGGTTGACGGTACTCATTTGGCCAATTCTGATCTTCCTCCATGTGTTTAAGTACTGATTCAATTTTAAAATTACTAGGCATAGCTTTAAGTTTTAATGGTTCAAAAATTAATCATTACTTTACAACAAATCATTAATTTTAGCAAATCTAAGAAAAATTACGCTAGACGCTAGTTGTTATAGGCTATATACTATAAATATATGATTCGAGTTGGAGTAATACGTGGAGGTCCAAGTTCTGAGTATGATGTGTCGCTCAATACAGGCGCGAATGTTCTTTCGCATCTAAGAAGCGAGAAGATGAGCCATAAATACAAACCGATAGATATACTAATAGATAAGAATGGAGCTTGGCATGTAAATGGTGTACCTACAAATATGGAAGATGTTTCTAAAAAGGTAGATGTTATTTTTAATGCTCTCCATGGTGATTTTGGTGAAGATGGTAAAGTTCAGCAAATCCTTGAACATTGGCGTATACCTTATACTGGGAGTGGCCCGTTTCCTTCAGCTGTAGGTTATAACAAAGTTCTAGCTAAAGAACAGTTTTCAAGACTTGGTATAAAGACTCCTAATTTTTTGATTATAGATATATCAGAGTTAGACCTTAATTCACCAGTAGAGAAAGTTGCTCAACAGAAGGCTCGGAGTGTATGGCAGAAGTTCGGAGCTCCATGGGTAGTGAAGCCCATCTCTAGTGGTTCGTCTTTCGGAGTAAAAATATGCAAAACTTTTCCTGAACTCGTAGATACTTTAGTTGAGGGAATAAATAATGGCACAAGCTTCTTAATAGAAGAAATGATAAAAGGTAAGGAAGCGACAGTCGGAGCTATAGAAGGTTACCGTGGTAAAAATATTTACACATTACCACCGATTGAAATTCGTGTACCGAAGCATAAAACGTTTTTTGATTATGATGCGAAATATTCTGGAATTTCTGAAGAGGTTTGTCCAGGTAATTTTACAAACGAAGAGAAAGAAGAACTACAAAATCTTGCTTCACTTATACATAGTGGATTAAATCTTAGTCATTATTCAAGGAGTGATTTTATTGTTCATCCAAAGAAGGGGATATATGCACTCGAAGTAAACACACTACCAGGTCTTACTGATGAATCCCTAACTCCGAAAGCTCTACATGCAGTAGGGGCTACTATGCCTGAATTTTTAGACCATGTTTTATCCCTTGCTATGACAAGGAGTTGATATTGCATATTTTTAGTTTTATGGTATAATTTTACACAGTTAATATGGTTATAAAAACACTCAAAAAGCTATTTATTCCTCACATCCACAACGACTATAAGCCGCACTTTTTACGCGAAGCCTCAGTTATAACTATTTCTATTACCGTTATAGTTTTACTTGTTGTTTCAGCTGGGACAACAATATATATCAAAAATACAGATATGACTGCTACGGTACTTCCAGCAGTGCTAGTAGATCTGACTAATAATGCACGCGTATCAAATAATGAGCTTACTCTGACTCGTAATCCAGTACTAGATAATGCTGCTAAGTTGAAAGCCGAGAATATGGCAAGCTTAGGGTATTTTGCCCATACAAGTCCTACTGGGATTAGTCCTTGGTACTGGTTTGATAAGGCTGGATATACTTTTACATATGCAGGAGAGAATCTAGCTATTGATTTCACTGAATCAAATGATGTTGAAAATGCATGGCTTAACTCACCAACACACAAAGCTAATATCCTAAGCAGTCATTTTACAGAGATTGGTATAGCTACTTTTGATGGCATGTATCAGGGTCATCCTACGACTTATGTTGTTCAAATGTTTGGCAAACCAGCACTATCTACTATTGCACCTGAGCCTGTAGTTACTCCTTCAGTGGAACCTAAACCAAAGACAGTTGCAGTAGCTCAAAAACCCAAGGAAGATATTTCTAAGAAAGTAGTTGATAATTCTACTGTCGTAAAAGGTGATTCTACTACTATAGAAGAAAATAATTTAGAAACTATAACTGACACCCAGGAATTTATTGCTGTTAAGAATAACACAACAGTAGGTGAAGATGTTGAAGCTGCGTCAGCTCATAGAGCTCCTCGTTATTCTTCATGGTCACAGAAGTTTATGTTCATGGCTCCTTTGTATACAAGTTGGATATACAAAGTATTAATTATGCTAATAATAGTTGCCCTTTCTCTTATGACAATTATTGAGATCAGAAGAGAGCATCTTAAGAATATTATCTACGGAATACTCTTACTTATAATAGTTATCTGTCTTGTTTATATAAATAAATCAATATTTATAACAAGCTTTTTTACTTAGAAATTTAAGAAGGTAAGCGTATTTTTATACACATCTTATCCACCAAATTTTTTATTGACATATCTTGGGAATCAAGTAGAATACGTAATAACTTACATTTAGTCAGTATTTATTACTAAATGGCAAAATCTGCTCTATGTTTGTTTAATTTTTATTAATTAGTTAGTTTATTATATTTATTATGAAAAATTTTAGAAAGTTGGTTACGGTATTTCTATTAGTAAGTTTCATTAGCTTCAATTCTTCAGTTGCTATGGTTTTCGCTGAGGGTAATAATGATAATCAAAATCAGTCAGAGAATCAGCAAAATGATAATCAAGATAAAAATAAAAACGAAGACAAGAAACAGGATGAGAATAAACAAGACGACAATAAGCAAGAAGAGCAACAAACTCCACAACTAAATAGTAACAATAATTCAAATCATGATGATGAAGAAGAACATCATGAGCACGGCAAGGTAAATGTTTGTCATGCAACTTCATCAGAGCAGAACCCTTGGAATGCCATTCAAATAGATAGTGATGCACTACAGACTTACTTAGGTCACGGTGATTTCACATACGGTGGACCTACAAAGGATGGTAAACCTGATAATGATAATAAAGACAAAAAAGCTGATAAATGGTGTAAAGACAATGCTCCATCACACGACCCAGAGCCTACAACAGCTACCATCTCTGCAAGTAAAGTAGTTTGTAATTCAGAATCAGACCTTCCAAACTGGGGGGCAGGAGGACCAGATATAACATCATCAACTGCTACAGACTACGTAGCAGCACACTCAAATAATTGTCATTTAGAACCATGGACTTTCCAATGGGCTCCAAATGATGCTTCTAATCCAGGTGACAATGTAGAATCAGCTTCAACTCCTTGGACTACGTTTACATCTACAGCGGAAATTCCTGCACCATATTCAGTTTGGGTTCGCGAAGAAATGAAAGACGGCTACGTTCCTTTTTCTGGATCTTCATCAGATGTATCTGCTGAATTTTATTGTAGTAATGATGTTTTAAACTATGATAACTATGATTTTATAAGTCCAGTCGAAGCTGGTCATACATATCACTGTGTCGGCTTTAATGCTCTTTCTCAGCATGAAGATTCACCAACTCTAGCAGTTACAGCTACTAAGATTGTTTGTGATAGTGAAGCAGATCTTCCGAACTGGGGTACTGCAAATACTGGAGTAAATGGTAGACCAAGTAAGATCGATGAAAACACTGCAACTACATGGTTAGAAAATCATCCAAATTGTCACCCACAAAGTGGATGGAGTTTCCAATACGGTGATCAAAGCACAACTGCGCCTAGTGATACATTTATCGGAGTAAAAGATGGATATACAGAATTTGGCCCAACAGGAGAAGACGGTACTACTACTGTAAATGTACCACTCGATGGTGTAACAGAAGTTCATCTTGCAGAAGTTCAGAAAGAAGGCTACATACCTTTTGATTCTGAAGCGAATAACGAATCAAGTCCTAGCGCAGAATTCTATTGCGATAGCTATTTCTATAATTATGATAACTACGAAGGACTACATGATAATGAAGGCAATGTAATAACTACTCCAGGCACTCATCATTATTGTATAGCTTGGAATGTTGCTACTTCTCATGAAGAACCACAACAATGTAACCCAGAAGTTAATCTACTTGAAAACGGAGACTTCGAAGCTCCAGCTCTTAGCTTCGGCACATGGGATATAATTGCAGATTCAAACCCACTTCTTAAATGGTTAGTATCTTGGACTAACCCACAAACTGACGGAAGACTAGGTCTAGAAATTCAGAACCATGTAGCAGGTGATCCAGCAGGAGGTAATCAACATGCAGAACTTGATGGTGATCACCCAGTTACAATTGCTCAAACTGTTCCTACTATAATAGGTAAAACTTATGACTTAAACTTCTCTTATTCTGCTCGTCCAGGCCGTAATGCTGACGACAATAAGATAGAAGTTAAAGCAGGTGGTAATGTTCTAGGAGCAGTCTTATCAAACGACGGCACATCACTCTTAAACACACTATGGGGTATAGAGACACGAAGTTTTGTTGCAACGTCTACTTCTACAACTATTGAATTCAAAGATACTGGTACAGATACAAGCTTTGGAGGATACCTTGATAATGTATCTCTAAAATGTAATCCAAATCCTGCACCACAATGTAACGAAGATGCATCACAAGAAATTGTAAGTGATACTACAACTACAGATGAAGACGGGGCAGCAGTTGCTCTTTCATACATACACCCAGCATGGACAGCTTCTATACCAGGTGCAACATGGATTTGGGCGACTAATCCAGTTGAATCTCCAACAAATGATGCAGATCTAACGAAGACATTTACTAAGACATTTAACATAGTAGGCACTCCTACAAGCGGAACTTTAGATATAGCTGCAGATAATAGCTATACAGTGAAAGTAAATGGTACGACTGTTCCTGTAGTGTTTGATAATAATAACTTCCAGCTAGCAACACAAGATTCTTATGATGTTAGCTCACTCCTTGTTACTGGAGCAAATACTCTTGAAATAAAAGTTACTAACAAAGAAATTGGTGAAAATGCTGATCCAGCAAATAATCCAGCAGGACTTCTATTTAAATTAACAGTTCATAATGATGAATGCATAACTCCACCTACAAAGAAGGATGGCTTTATACATATATTTAAATTTGTAAATGGGGAACAGGCTACAGCAGAAAATACTGATGGAGCTACTTTCCCAATGTTCAATAATCGAGACGTAAATACTTATACACTTAGTCCTGTAGGATGGTGGGGCGGTAACGAGGATGACCATTCAGATGGAGATATTCCTTATGAAGCTACAGCTTGGGAACACGGAGGAGGAACATATTCTACTTGGGAGAATCTAGATACTAACTTAGTTGGTGAGAGTTGTGATGCTGAAAATCACCCAGCTTATGAGTTAGTTGGATATAGTAGTGGTACTACTAAAGAGGAAGCTATGAATGCACCAAAGACTCTAGATAAGCCAAGTTTTGTTATAGATGGAAATGTATATGTAATTGTTTGGAATCATAAATGTGGAGGAGATTCTGAGCCTACTACTGGTTCATTAGAAATAACTAAATATGTTTGCCCAGCTAATACTTCTGTTGTGCGAAGTGTAAATGGAGTAGGAAAGACAGTACCAGAAGGATGTACTCCTTTAGCAGGTACAGAATTTGGATATGTTCACGGGACTCAAACAGATGCAAATGGACCATATCCTGAGCTTAGCGAATCACTTACTTCAGGTGGAGTAACAGGCAATGATGGAAAACTTACAATCGGCCCAGTTCCAGCTACAGGACGATATCTGATTAAAGAAACTGATGGAACAAACTTACTCGGCCTTTACTGTGAAGGTGATGGTGATACAAACCCAAATAATAACGACAATCAGGAACTAACATTTGTACCAGCGGGTGGTGTAGCACATTGTGTTGCTTATAATAAAACAACTAACGGTGGTGGTGACGAAGAAACAACAACTTCACATACAACTGTAGTGAAAGATGCAGATATGAATGGTTGGGCATTTATAAATGATCAAACTGATGCGCCAAGTACTACTGGTTCATTTGTTAATGGTCCTGATACAGCACCTCTAGGTGATGGTAGTGCTCAACTAGTTTTAAGTAATAATACACAAGGTGAGTACTTTGGAACTGCATATTCTGGAACACCTCTATCAAGTATTAAATCTCTAAAATACAGTACATACCGTGTTTCTGGAGATCCAGCTACTGCATTATCTCTACAATTAAATATCGATACTGACTCGACAGATCTAAATCTTGGTTGGCAAGGAAGATTAGTTTATGAACCTTATTACACACAAACTGTTTCTACAGGAGTATGGCAAGAATGGGATGCATTAAATGATGCAGCTGGAACTGGAACTGGTAACTGGTGGTTTAGTAATGGCACTATTGCAAGCAATACAGGCTGTACTCAAGCTGATCCATGTACATGGGCAGAAGTTCTTGCAGCGCTTCCAAACGGAGCAATACATGGAACGTTAGGTGCAGTTGGATTCAAAGCTGGTAGTAACTGGTCAGCGTTTGTAGGTAGTGTTGATAAATTCATTATGGCAGTAAAGACAGGTTTAAATACTCACACTGAGACATATGATTTTGAACCTACAAATGTTCAGATTGATTTGCCTGCATGTTCAGATGGTATAGATAATGATAATGATGGCAAGATAGATTATCCAGCAGATCCAGGATGCTCAAATGCTGAAGATAATGATGAAACAAATCCTATTGTAAATAATTTCTCAGGTCCAACTGGTGGTGGCGGAGGAGGAGGTGGCAAGATACTAGGGAAAGTTCTCGGTGCGGAGACTTCATGTGGAATCTATGTAGATAAATTTGTCCGAAGAGGATACAAGAATGACGTGGATACAGTTAAGAAGATTCAAAAATTCTTGAATGATTATATGAAGGCAGGAATAAAAGAAGATGGTAAGTATGGTAAGACTACAGAAGCTTGGGTTAAGAAGTTCCAGACTAAACACTCTGATAAAATATTGAGCCCATGGGGATTCAATGGTCCAACTGGAATATTCTATGTTACAACTCAGACTGCTGTTAACAACATAATGTGTCCAGATCTTAATCTTGGAATTCCTCCACTAATACCTTTTGAAACAAATCCAGCAGCTCCGAAGAAAGAAGAATAATTAATCATAAAATAAACCCGCTTAAAGCGGGTTTATTTTATGATTTGTGGACCCTACAGGACTCGAACCTGCCACCCCCTCATTGCAAATGAGGTGCTCTACCAGATGAGCTAAGGGCCCAGTTAATCCATCTTACCGTATTATTATTTTTTTGCAAGAGGATTAGAATAGAGAATATATAGCTGCTATAGCTGTAATACCCATAAGTATTGTTACTAGCCATCCTACAACATTATTTAGACCAGAGTTCTTGTAGCGACCCATTATTTGCTTGTGGCCACTTATGTAGACGATAAATATGAGTACAACAGGGGCTACTATACCATTAGCTATTGCTGAATAGATAAGAGCTTTGATCGGGTGTATACCTAGGAAGTTTATAATTATACCAATAGCTATAGATATCATAATAACTGCATAGAAAGCTTTTGCCTCATTTAATTTACGATAAAGCCCTTCTTTCCATCCAAAACTTTCTGATATGGCATATGAAGTAGATCCTGCAAGTATAGGTATAGCTAGCATCCCAGTTCCAATGATTCCTATTGAAAATAATAATGTTGCCCATGAGCCAGCAAGTGGCTTTAGGGCTAAGGCTGCATCGCTTGCTGTTCCTATATTTGTGATTCCATTTGCAAATAGCGTGTTCGCACAGACTGCAATGATGAAGAACATCACTAAGTTTGAAAGGAACATCCCAGTCCACACATCTACTCGCATCTTTCTAATTTCTTTGTCATTTGTACCTCGACGTGCGTGCACTGTTACTTTACCTTCTGATATTTCTTCTTCGACCTCTTGCGAAGTTTGCCAGAAGAATAAATAAGGAGAGATTGTTGTTCCTAGTATTCCAGTTATTAGGAGTATTTGTGTTTTAGAAAAAGTTATATGAGGAATGATGCCATCATGCAGTAAGGCTTGCCAATCCATATGGATTATTAATCCAGTAGCTATGTAAGAGAATAGTGTAATAACTAGCCATTTAAGATACTTTGCATACTTCTTGTATGGGATGAAGACTTGTAGGGTTAAGCTAATCACACCTATAAATATCACTAAAAATACAAATGATAAGTTAGGTGATAAGAGTTGCACTGCTTTTGCCATAGCTCCCAGATCTGCCCCTATATTGAGTGTATTTGCTACTAGAAGAAGTAAAGTACATACATAGAGGATTTTCCTTGAGAAAGCATGTTTTATATTAGCTGCAAGCCCTTGGCCTGTGACCAGAGCGATACGAGCACACATCTCTTGGATTACTGCCATAAGAGGGAATGTCCATGCCGCAAGCCATAACAAGCTAGTCCCATACTGGGCACCTGTTTGTGAGTATGTCGCAATACCAGAAGGGTCGTCATCGGCCGCTCCGGTTATGAGTCCTGGACCAAGCTTCTTTACATAATCTCCTGCCTGCGCAGCCAGGTTACCATCCTCAATTAATGACTTTTTATTTTTGCTCATGTATTCAAATATTATACTACATAAAGGTCTCGTTGACATTAACTATTTTTCAGGTATACTCTTATGGAATTTGTATTATTAAAACCAAAAAAATAACCCGTTATGAACGAAACAGTAACTACAGTAAAGCACACATTCTCAATTTTTATTGGTGAAGGAGCAGGACCTTCTATTACCCCTAAAATGGCAAGAGCTATTGAAGAAACAGTAAATAAGATAACAAAACATGTAAATGTCGTACAACTACCGGTTGATCAATTTGACGATATGTTTCTTGTAAGGTTTGGATCTAATTCTAATTTAATTTTAGATGAGGTCCAAAGGGAAATTATCTCACACTTTGCTCATGTTTCATTGAGATGTGAAGTTGAGGGTAAAAAGATAATTATGTTTGGTGTTTGGAAGAGGTTGAAGAAATCTGATGTTTTGAAGTAAAGACATCATTTAAGTTTTAAAAGCATGCAATAAAAGCATGCCTTTTTTTTATCTATTTGGTACAATAAATTAGTATATGGCTCTCAATAAACCCAACAAGATTCAAATAATCAAATATGCTCCACCACCACCAGATTTACCAGTACTTGGTCAGTCTGATCCTAGTGAAGTTTCTTTTATAGGGCGCACAAATTATGTCGCTTCTCTTGAAGAAAAGAAGTTCGTTTTCGGTATTAAGCGTGTAGATCGCCGAAGGCATTTATATATTATAGGGAAGTCAGGAGTAGGTAAATCTAAAATCCAAGAGCTTATGGTTCGCCAGGACATAGCTTACGGTCATGGTGTCTGTATTATCGATCCCCACGGGGAGTTTATCGATGATATCTTAGAGTTTATCCCTGAAGAGAGGATCGAGGATGTGTGTATTATTGATCCTGGTGATGTTGATTTCCCGTCATCCTTCAATCCACTTGCTAATGTCGACCCTACATTTAAGCACCAGTTGACCCAAGGCCTTATCGAAGTGTTGCGTAAGCAGTTCGGGGCGAACTGGACTCCGCGTTTGGAGCACGTCTTTCGCTTTACAACACTCGCTCTTCTCGACTACCCTCACGCGACAATGCGCGGAATGATCAGTATGCTTACAGACCGTAACTATCGTCAGAAAGTTGTGGAGTATATAGAGGATGACATGGTAAAGAGATTCTGGGCTATCGAATTCGCTGACTGGTCAGAGAAGTTCGATACTGATGCTATCATCCCACTTGTTAACAAGCTTGGGCAGTTCC
>JBDHUP010000010.1:0-13922 GCA_039809245.1 Minisyncoccia bacterium
ATGCTCATACCTATTGCAATGATTTTTGCTTTAGGTTTTGTTATCAAGCGAAGAAAATTATCGTGGATGATTTTTGGTGTAATGAGTTTTGGTTTTCTACTGCTCACCATTCCAACCGTCATTTCTGAAATTAATGGCAATCCCAAAATTGCTGAGATGGGTATTGCACAACCGCTGGGAAGCATGGAAGGAAAAGAAGTGCGTATTCGTGCTGCGGCATCGGCTTACTGGAGTATTACTACCACAGTAATTTCCACCGGCTCGGTTAATTCCATGCACGACAGTTATACTCCGCTGAGCGGTATGAACCAAATGCTGGGCATGATGATAAATTGTTTTTATGGTGGTGTAGGCGTAGGCATACTCAACTTCTACATATTTATCATACTGGCAGTATTTATCAGTGGGCTTATGGTGGGGAGAACTCCCGAGTTTCTCGGAAAGAAAATTGAAGCAAAAGAAATGAAGATAGCCATGCTCATCGCACTACTACATCCATTTTTAATATTGAGCGCAACAGCCATTGCGAGTTCTCTTTATGCAGGAAATCCGGAAGCATATTCCGGATGGTTAGCCAATCCCGGTTTTCACGGCTTCAGCGAAATGTTATATGAGTTCACTTCATCAGCAGCCAACAACGGTAGTGGTTTTGAAGGATTAGGAGACAACACTTTGTTTTGGAATATTGCCTGCGGACTGGTAATGCTTCTTGCCCGCTTCTTACCTATAGTTGGACCCGTTGCTATTGCAGGAATTTTGGGGAGTAAAAAATATATACCCGAAAGTAATGGAACTTAAAAACAGATACTGCCACATTCGGATTAATGGTATTTGCAGTAATAGCAATTGTTGCGGCACTTGCATTTTTTCCTGCACTCACTCTTGGCCCTATTGCTGAATATTTTTCAATCTATTAATCTACACAAGTCATGAATAAATCAAAAAACACATCCTTATTTCAGAAAGAGTTAATAAACGAAGCACTGAAACAATCATTCATAAAACTGAACCCGGTAAAAATGTTTCGCAATCCGGTAATGTTTACGGTTTGGGTGGGAACATTGGTAATGTTGTTCGTATCTCTATGGACATTGACAGGTGCAAGCGGACACGGTTCGTTTGCCTATAACTTTGTTGTATTTGTTGTGCTGCTGCTCACTTTACTCTTTGCCAATTTTGCTGAAGCTATTGCCGAGGCAAGAGGAAAAGCACAAGCAGACAGTTTACGTAAAACAAGAGAAGAAACTCCTGCTAAAAAGATTTCTGCTTTAGGAAAATTCCATTCTGATGAAGTTGAAATCATAGCATCATCACAACTCAAAAAAGGCGATTTATTTTTTTGCGAAGCAGGCGATATTATTCCTACTGATGGAGAAATTCTGGAAGGGCTTGCAACCATTGATGAAAGTGCGATTACGGGCGAAAGTGCACCGGTAATTCGTGAAGCAGGTGGCGATAAAAGTTCTGTTACCGGAGGAACAAAAGTTTTGAGTGATAGAATTCAGGTAGTGGTAACCACCCAACCCGGTGAAAGCTTTTTGGATAAAATGATTGCATTGGTAGAAGGAGCAAGCCGACAAAAAACACCCAACGAAATTGCCTTAACAATTTTGTTGGCAGGCTTCACACTTGTTTTCATTATTGTTTGTGTTACGTTGAAACCTTTTGCTGATTATGCAAACACTCCAATTACAATCGCTGCATTTATTTCGCTTTTTGTTTGTTTAATTCCAACTACGATAGGTGGACTGTTATCAGCCATTGGCATTGCCGGAATGGACAGGGCTTTAAGAGCCAATGTAATTACCAAAATCGGCAAAGCCGTGGAAACAGCAGGCGATATTGATGTGTTGCTATTAGATAAAACAGGAACCATAACAATTGGCAATCGCAAGGCCACACATTTTTATCCGGCTACGGGGGTTACTGAACCACATTTCATTAAAGCAGTTTTCCTGAGTTCTATAGCTGATGAAACCCCTGAAGGAAAATCTATTATTGAATTATCAGGATTGAAACAGGACAGTTTTAAAATTCAAAACCCTCGCTTCATAAAATTTACAGCCGAGACAAGATCATCCGGAATTGATATTGAAAACACGAGAATTAGAAAGGGAGCTTCAGATGCCATTAAAAATATTTGTGAAAAAGCAGGCAATGTTTTTCCTGCTGAGGTTTCGAAAAAAGTAAAAGAAATATCAAGCAATGGAGGAACGCCCTTAGTTGTTTCCGAAAATGAAAAAGTGATTGGTGTGGTAGAATTGCAGGACATTATTAAACCGGGTATTCAGGAACGCTTTGAAAGGTTGCGTAAGATGGGAATTAAAACGGTGATGGTAACAGGCGATAATCCTCTTACTGCAAAATACATTGCCAGCAAAGCGGGAGTGGATGATTTTATTGCCGAAGCAAAACCCGAGGACAAGATGAATTACATCCGCAAAGAACAAGGGGAAGGAAGATTAGTGGCTATGATGGGCGATGGCACCAACGATGCACCGGCACTGGCACAAGCCGATGTAGGTGTAGCTATGAACAGCGGAACACAAGCCGCCAAAGAAGCGGGAAATATGGTAGATTTAGATAACGACCCAACCAAGCTTATAGAAGTGGTGGAAATAGGTAAACAACTTTTAATGACAAGAGGCACACTAACTACATTTAGTATTGCCAATGATGTGGCAAAGTATTTTGCAATCGTTCCGGCATTATTTATTGCATCTATCCCGGCATTACAAGGTTTGAATATTATGCAGTTGCATTCGCCTGAGAGTGCCATTTTATCTGCAGTAATTTTTAACGCCATCATCATTCCTTTACTCATTCCGCTTGCCCTGAAAGGCGTAACCTACAAACCAATTGGTGCAAGTGCCTTACTAAGGAGAAACCTTTTCATCTATGGACTGGGAGGCATCATAGTTCCATTCATAGGAATAAAATTGATTGACTTAATCGTCTCTGTATTCATTTAAAAACTCAAAACAAAATGAAATGTCAAATGCATTCAATTACAACAAATAAAAATAACTAATTATGAAATCAAATATTCTTCCTGCCATTAAATTGACTTTAGTATGCCTTGTGTTTTTCTGTGGCATCTACTCGTTAATAATTTTTGGCGTAGCACAGTTTTCACCTAATAACGGCAAAGGCGAAATCATAACCCAAAACGGAAAAACTTTTTACAGCAACATTGCTCAAAGTTTTACAGCTGATAAATATTTTTGGTCCCGTCCTTCGGCAGTAGCTTACAACGCTGCCGGAAGTGCAGGCAGCAATAAAGGTCCTTCCAACCCCGACTACTTAGCCGAAGTGCAAGCCCGTATTGACACATTTTTAGTGCATAACCCCGGAGTTGAAAAATCAGAAATTCCATCTGACTTAGTAACTGCAAGTGGTAGTGGACTTGACCCACACATTTCTGTGCAAGCCGCCAATGTGCAGTTAAAACGAATTGCAAAATCCCGTGGTATTACTGAGGCTGATATTCAGCAACTAATTCTTTCAAACATTGAAAAACCCTTGCTTGGTATGTTCGGGCCGGAGCGCATCAATGTGCTTCAGCTTAACATCGCCTTAGATAATCTTAAATAAAAAAAGAAATATGAAAATTATATCAAAGACAGTTGCACTGTTTGCAATTATCAATTTCTCTATCATTCAATTTCTTTCTGCACAATCAACATTATCCGATGCTGACCGGCAGTCCATTGTTCAGCAAGTGAAAAAGGAAGTGATTGATAGTTTGAATAATGATCCACAGAAACCCATAGGGCAAATTTCAATATCGCTTTCTATCTCCGGGTATTTGGAGACATATTATTCTTACGATTTTGCAAACCCCGAAAACCATATACGGCAACCATTTGTGTATGCTTACAACAGACACAACGAGTTTAACGTAAATCTTGCTTTGATAAAACTATCGTATGCAACAGAGAATGTTCGCACCAATATTGCGTTAATGGCAGGAACATACAGCAATGATAATCTTGCAGCAGAACCCGGTGTAATGAAAAATATTTATGAAGCCAATGCCGGTTTTAAAATTTCAAAAAAGAAAAACCTTTGGATTGATGCAGGAGTTTTTGTTTCGCATATTGGTTTTGAAAGTGCTGTGGGTAAAGATTGCTGGACTTTGACAAGAAGTATTATGGCAGACAATTCGCCTTACTACGAAACAGGTGCAAAACTTTCCTATACAACCGACAACGGAAAATGGTTTATCAGTGGTCTGGTATTAAACGGATGGCAAAGAATTTATCGCCCCGATGGAAATAATTTTCCGGCTTTCGGTCATCAGCTTACATACAAACCAAATTCAAAAGTTACATTAAACAGCAGTTCATTTATAGGAAGCGACAAACCGGATACAGCAAGGCAAATGCGCTATTTCCATAATTTGTATGGTCAATTTCAACTGCATGAAAAATTCGGAATGATTGCCGGCTTTGACATAGGTGCACAGCAGCAATCTAAAAACAGCAGCACTTATACCACATGGTATGCTCCCATATTGATTTTGAAAGTAACCCCCACAGATAAATTCAGTATTACAGCAAGAGGCGAGTATTATAGTGATGCAAGTGGCGTAATTATTTCAACCGGAACACCAAACAATTTTCAGACCTTTGGATATTCTCTTAACCTGGATTACCTTATTCACAATAATATTTTATGGCGAATTGAAGGAAGAGGTTTTTCAAGTAAGGATAAAATATTTATGCCCAACGATAAGCCCAGCAACAATAACTATTTTATCACCACTTCACTTGCCATTTCATTCTGATGGAAGAGCTAAAAAAATCAGCAGAAGATTTTTTAAACCTCATCAAAAAATCGAGGAGAGGAAAATTTAAAATCTATATCGGCATGAGTGCCGGTGTGGGTAAAACCTATCGCATGCTGCAGGAGGCGCACAACCTCATGCGCAATGGCATTGATGTGAAGCTGGGATATATTGAAACACATAACAGATTGGAAACTCATGCACTGTTAGAGGGTCTTGTTCTCATTCCACGTAGAAAACTTTTTTACAAAGGCAAGGAACTTGAAGAACTTGATGTGCAGGCAGTAATTAGTCTGCGTCCAGAAGTGGTGATAGTTGATGAACTGGCTCATACTAACATTCAGGGCAGCAAAAATGAAAAACGATGGCAGGATGTATTGGAAATTTTAGATGCAGGAATAAATGTGATAAGTGCAGTAAACATTCAGCATATTGAAAGTTTGAATGAAGAAGTAAAAGCCATAACCGGAGTTGAAGTGGCTGAACGAATTCCAGATAAAGTATTGGCACTGGCGGATGAAGTGGTAAACATTGACCTAACTTCAGATGAGTTAATAACCCGGCTGAAAGAAGGGAAAATTTATCAGGTAGAAAAAATACAAACAGCGCTTGCAAACTTTTTCAAGCCGGAGCATATACTGCAATTGCGTCAATTGGCATTAAAGGAAGTTGCATCACAGGTAGAGCGAAAAGTGGATATTGAAGTTCCCAGAACTATTGCGTTGCGCAACGAAAAATTTATGGCATGTATCAGTAGCAATGAAAAGACAGCCAAAAATGTAATCAGAAAAACAGCACGATTAGCCAGTTATTACAATGCTAACTGGTTTGTGTTGTATGTGCAAACACCTGCAGAAAGTGCCTCTAAAATTGCTCTGGATAAGCAAAGACATCTCATTAATAATTTCAAATTGGCTACTGAACTGGGAGGTGAAGTAATTCAGGTGCAGGAAAAAAATATTCCCATCGCTATGATGGAACAGGCTCAAAAATTTAAAATTACCACTATTTGTATTGGAAAACCTCATGTCACCATTTGGAAATTAATATTGGCAACTAATATTTTAAATGAGCTGTTGAAAAATATTTCGGCATCTGATATTGACCTTGTAATACTTTCGTAAAATGAAAATAAAAACTAAATTAACCTTAGGCGTAGGCTTGCTCTTTATCATGATACTTCTTTTGGGTATAGTAGGAGCATATTATACTAATGCGCTAAAAGCAGACACTGAAAATATTTTGACTGCCAACTATAATAGCCTGGAGTATTGTCGAAATATGTTATCGGCAATAGAAAACCCATCAGCTGCATCCATCAATCAATTTGAACTAAACTTAAGCAAACAAGAGAAAAACAATACGGAAATTGGTGAGGCTGATGCAACCAATGAATTACGAAATAATTTTGAAAAGTTTAAAGCAGGTGCAGATAGTTTATCAATAAAATCATCTATCAGGGAAAGTTTGTTAAAGGTGATGGACTTAAACATGGAAGCCATTCAGCGCAAAAGCGGCATTGCCAAAGCTACAGCCGAAAAAGCTGTGTTTTGGATTGCGATAAGTGGAACCTTGTGTTTTGTAATTGCCTTTACTCTTTTGATAAATATGCCTTCGGGGATAGCCAATCCAATTAAGGAATTAACCATGAGTATCAAACAGATTGCGAATGAAAACTACTCGGAGCGGGTGCATTTTGAACAGCATAATGAATTTGGTGAACTTGCACATTCGTTTAATGTTATGGCTGAAAAACTGGAAGAATACAATAAAAGTAATCTCGCAAAACTGATGCAGGAGAAGCAGCGTATTGAAACACTCATCAACAATATGCATAATCCGGTTATCGGTTTGGACGAAAACCGAAAAGTTATTTTCGTAAACTACGAAGCTTTAAAGGTTTCAGGATTGAAAAGGGAAGAAATTGCAGGCAAACAGGTTCAAAACGTAGCCATTCACAACGATTTAATCCGTTCGCTAATTCAGGATTTGCTCAAACCAAATGATAACAGAGACAAACCTCAACAGCCGCTCAAAATTTTTGCCGATAACAAAGAGAGCTACTTTGAAAAAGAAATTATTCCCATCTCCATTACACCAACTGCCGAAAAACAATCAAAACATATTGGAGATGTTATTCTTCTTCAGAACATCACTCCTTTTAAAGAACTTGATTTTGCTAAAACCAATTTCATAGCTACAGTTTCACACGAACTCAAAACGCCTATTTCATCCATCCTCATGAGTTTGGAACTTTTGGAGAATGAAAAAATCGGCTCGGTTAATTCAGAGCAAAAACAACTCATACAAAGCGTTAAAGAAGACAGTGAACGGCTATTGAAAATTACTGCTGAATTACTGAACATGACACAAGTTGAAGCCGGAAAAATTCAGTTGAGTTTGCAGTCAACTCAACCGCAGGAAATAATTCACTATGCAACCGAAGCCGTAAAAGTTCAGGCAGAACAAAAAGGTGTAACGATACAGGTAGAATGTCCGGCAAATCTTCCGTCAGTAAATGCCGACAGCGAAAAAACAGCATGGGTGCTTACCAATCTGATGATAAATGCCATCAACTACTCTTTCGAAAATTCTAAAGTGGTGGTAAGTGCGCATGAAGAAGAAGATAAAATAATTTTTACTATTCAGGATTTTGGCAAAGGCATTGACTCCAAATATCTGCCAAAACTTTTCAACCGTTACTTTCAGATTCCCGGCAGCAGCAAATCAGGCACCGGACTTGGGCTTGCCATCAGCAAAGAATTTGTTGAAGCACAAGGCGGACAAATTTCCGTTGACAGTGAATTTGGAGCAGGCAGTACGTTTACCTTAACACTTAACAAGGCAACATAGGATATCACCACACACTTGCAAGCACATTGCCAAAGCCGCACAAGCCTACGCACAAATCAAAGCGTTGTCAAAGAGCTTGCAAGTCATCAACCCAAGACAAAAAAAATAAAAAAATCTCCTTCCCTTCTGAAATAAAAAATACTACAACGCACAACCCGACAGAAAAATTGTTCGACAAAATTAAGGACATCAAAGCTCATATAAAGTATTGACAAACACACGTATGACAAGGACGCCAGCACCTAACAGCCAGAGTTTCGTGGCGGCTGCAAGCCAAGCCATAATACTAAAGTTGAGCAATACTCTATTATAGCGTTGTCAGTATTGACCTTGTAATACATCCAAATTTTACTATCTTTGCTAATTAATGGTGCGTTTAGGCGAAATGTATTAATCCTAGCTTAAAACAGCACACCATCCAATCAAAAAACAAGAGTATTAGTGACGAAAGTATATAAATCAAAAATAGGAATTGAATTAGTTATTCCGCTAATTTTAATATTTGGAACTGTATTGTTTTTATTTGTTTCGGAAAAACGTAGCTGGATTGGTGTGGCAATTATTTTGCCAGTCATATTTTTTGTAATTCATATTTTTGCAACAACAAATTATACAATAAACGGGAACAGTCTAATAGTCAAGAGTGGCTTTATATTCAACAAAACCATAGATATTAATACAATAAAAAAAATTTCAGAAACCAATAATCCTATAAGCTCTCCAGCAGCGTCAATTGATAGACTTGAATTATTGTATGGAAAATATGAATCTGTACTTATATCACCAAAACAAAAGCAAGATTTTATAAACAATATATTATTATTAAACCCAAATGTAGAAGTAAAGTTCAAAAAATATTCTTCAACTCGTTAGCACAAAAAACATTGTATGGATAATAGAAAAAACCATTGGGAAAATGTATATGAAACTAAAAATCCCGACCAAGTAAGCTGGACTCAAGAAACGCCCAAAACATCTCTCGAATTAATACTTTCCTTTAACCCACCGAAGGACGCCAAATTAATTGATATAGGTGGTGGCGATAGTAAATTAGTGGATTATTTACTTAATTATGGATTCGAAAACATTACTGTATTAGATATCTCAGAAAAAGCACTTGAAAAAGCAAAATTGAGATTGGGCAATAAGGCTGAAAAAATAAATTGGATTGTTAGCAACATTAATGAATTTGAGCCAAACGCAACTTATGATATTTGGCACGACAGAGCTACATTTCATTTTCTAACAACCGATGAACAAATTGATAAATATTTAGATACAGCAAGAAAATCAGTAACAGGATTTATGGTAATTGGAACCTTCTCAGAAAATGGACCAACAAAATGTAGCGGACTTGAGATAAAACAATACTCCGAACAAACACTTACTGATAAATTTAAAAATGATTTTGAAAAACTGAAATGCTTTACAGAAGACCACACTACCCCATTCAATACTATTCAAAACTTTGTATTTTGCAGTTTTAAAAAGAGAACAGATGTATTATAATGGTTTCAGAACATCGTGTAAACTACTAGGCAACGGACAATAAATTATGGTAATATTTTAGGAACTACCCTTTTTAATAGATTTAATTGAATAGATGCACTAAAATATTACATAGCTATTAAGGTTTAATTATAGTTAAAATCCGAGCATTACTATCTAATATTGTATACATAAAAATATAGAAAACAAATAGCAACTAGAATAGTATTAAATTTGTTATCAATCCTAATATTGTGTCAATTTATCCTTGCTTTATTATAAATTCGTCCAATTAGTAGGTATATATTAAACTTTAGAATAAAAAATGTTTTTATTACAATAATTTTCTGATAATTTTGAGTTTGCCTTATGGAATAAAACTACCTAATTAAAACTAAAAAGTATTAATCTGAAAATTAATAAAAATAAACCTCAAAAATTAAATAGTAAATTTATTATATGAAAATATTGTTGATAGAAGATGACCAAACACTTAACAAAAATATTAGCGAAGCATTAAAATCAGAAAAATTTAATATAATTTCTTTATTTGATGGTTCACTGGCTGAAAGGACACTAAGAAATGAACAATTTGATTGTATTATATTAGATATTAATCTCCCAGGTAAAAATGGGTTTGAAATTTGCAAAGATTTCAGACAATATAACAAAAGTACTCCAATAATTATACTAACCGCATTTAGTGAATTGGAAGATAAGATACAAGGTTACAACCTTGGTGCTGATGACTACCTTACTAAACCATTCTATATGCGCGAACTTTTGCTGCGAATTAATTCACTCATTAAACGAACAAACTCAAATTTAAAACAAAACTCAATAATCAAAACTGAAGATATTACAATTGATACAAAAACAAAAATCGTAACCAGAAAAGGACAACACATTTCGCTTACACCACGCGAATATCAAATTTTATTAAAATTGATTGAAAACAAAGGAGAATTAGTTTCTAAAAAAGATTTAATACAAGAAATTTGGGGAACTATTTTGGACGCTAATACAAATACCATTGAAGTTTACATTAATTTTTTACGAAACAAGCTCGACAAACCATTCAATAAACAAAGTATCAAAACAAAAGTAGGTTACGGTTACTATTTCGAATAAGAATGAAAATTAGAAATCGCATAACACTATATTTTTCACTTACTACGCTCATAATAACGGCAATAGGGTTTACGTTTGTTTATCTTATCTCATCTGAAAATAGAGAAGAAGAGTTTCAAATGCGTCAAAAACAAAAAATGCAATTAACATTGGAATTATTATCACAAATAAAAAATACCGATGATGAATTGATTAAAGAAATTGATTTACTTACTATACATGATTTATATGATGAAAAGCTGCTACTATTCAATAGTAACAAAATGCTTATCTATTCGAGTGTTGATGATTTACCGATCCATTTTCCGGAACATCTTTTATCAAAACTTACACCTGAAAATAATTGCATAGAAACTAAAGACGGTTTGTATGATGTTGTTTGCACATATGTAGAAAATAAAGGGAAAACATTTTACGGCATAAGTAAAGCATACGATAAATATGGTTACAAAAAGCTTCACTTTCTTGGTTATATACTTATTGCAACCTTTATTAGCATTGTTTTAATTATAATTATTATTACTTTTTTCCTATCAAAAAAGATTACAGAACGATTGGCACTTGTAACACAAAAAATTACAAAGTATAATTTTGAAGAGAATTATACACCAATTGAAATTACACATTCAAAAGATGAAGTTTCGACACTTGCGCTGCAATTCAATAAACTAATGAAACGGATGAACGAAGTTTTTTCATTCCAAAAACATGCTGTTCATCATATTTCGCACGAATTAAAAACACCCATAAGTATTTTAGTATCTAACTTTGAAAAAATTGAGAAGGAAAATGATATATCAAAAATAAAATTATTTATTCAGACGCAGATGGAAGACACTATAAGCCTAAGTGAAATTATTAATGCATTGCTCGAAATTTCAAAAACTGATGATGGTGCTGCTTTAATGCAAAATAAAATTCGAATTGATGAATTAATTTTTGATGTGGCTGAAGAATTACACAAAATTTATCCTGATTTTCAGTTTTTAATTGATTTTGCATCTGAAACAGAGACTGAAAATAAATTAATTATTACCGCCAATGCCCAATTAATAAAATCTGCGTTGCTAAATATAATGAAAAATGCGATTCTATATAGTAGCGAAAAGAAGGCAAAAATTGAAATAAAAACTAACGAAAAGTATGTTCAACTTACTTTTGAAAATATTGGCAACCCTATCTCAAAGGAAGAAAATCAATTCCTGTTTCAGCATTTTTTTAGAGGTCAGAACAGTAAAGGGAAAAGTGGCTTTGGATTAGGGCTGGTATTTGTTCATAAGATAATTTCTTTACATAATGGCACTATAACCTACTATTCGCAGGAACAACTCAACACATTCAAAATAACTATTCCATTAAGTTAAATTTTAACCACTTTAAGGAGTTTTTAAGGTTGCAGCAAATACCTTTGTGCCCTTATAAATAAAGTGGTGTAATGATATTTAGAGCTATTTTCAGTTTTTTGTTTTATATTATTATTTCTTTGGGAATAGCTCAAGATACACTCAAAATAAGTATTCATCAAGCTGATAGTATATTTTTGAAAAACAACTTAATTCTGTTGGCATCTTCAATGAACATTAAAGCACAAAAAGCACAAATAATTCAAGCAAAAACTTATCCAAACCCACTAATTACAGCAGACGTCAATGCTTACGACCCCGATAACAACAAAACATTTCACATAGGGCAAACAGGACAAAAAGGCTTTCAATTAGAGCAGCTAATTTTATTGAGTGGTAAACGTAAACTAGAAATTGAAATGGCTAAAACCAATGTCAACATTGCCGAATTAGAATTTCAACAGCTATTACGTCAACTCAAATTCCGTTTACACACCGATTTGTTTATGGTTGGACAACAACAATTTTTATTGCAAAAATATAATTATCAATTATCGCAATTAGACACACTGCTATTGACGTATCAAACACAAGCAGACAAAGGAAATATACCTTTAAAAGAAGTAGTGCGTCTAAAAGGAGCCTACTTAAAATTGAGTAATGACCGAGCTGAATTACTAAAAAATTATTATGCTACACAGAGTAGTTTACAAACGTTGTTACAAACTACTTCAATAATAAATTTTAATTTTCTTGAAAGCGAAGTAGAAAAATACATTCAAATAAAAACCCTAACTGAAATTCAATCTGTAGCAGCTAAAAATCGTCCTGAATTACTAGTTATCCAACAAAATAAAACCCTTGCAGAGCAATACTTACAATTTCAAAAACGCTTGGCTATTCCCGACATTAACATGTTCACTTCATACGACCAACGTGGTGGCGCTTTCAACAATCAATTTAATGTTGGGTTCACTATACCATTGCCTATTTGGGATAGAAATAAAGGCAATATCAAAACTTCTGAATACAAAATAAAAGAGGTCGATTATAATATACAGGCTATGCAAACAGAAATTACAAGTAGTATTCAAAATGCTTTTTCTCATTATACACAAACTATTTCCGAATATCAAAAAGCTAAAACGCTTTACAATAAAGATTTTGAAATAACCATAAATGGGATGACCACTAATTTTCAAAAAAGGAATGTATCAATTGTTGAATTTATTGACTTTTTTGAAGCATACAACGAGGTGCTTACCGAATTAACTCGAATAAAAACACAACTAGTTATATCGGCTGAACAAATTAATCTACTTACTGGAACAGATATTTATTAATAACGAAATAAGAGTCATGAAATAAGTATCAAAATTTAAAATAAAAATAATGAATACTGAATTAAAGTCAAATCAGAAACATAGTACATCATACATACATAAACATTATTATTTACTTTACATAATAATTATAACATTTATTAGCACATTATTTATTGGTTGCAAAAACAAGGTGTTTAATGAAAATAGTACAGCATTTACAATGAGTAGTTCAATGATGAATAAATGCAAATTTTATGAAGTAAAGAAAGAAGATGTTAAAAATGATTTCCGATTTTTTGGAAAAATTGAGGCAAATAACAATAAAACAGCTCAAGTATTTTCTAGCGTAGGCGGGTTAGTAACTTCAATTAATGCTGGTTTGGGTGACTATGTAAATCAAGGTGATGTTTTAGCAACTATTCAAAGTAGCGAAATTGCAGAATTCCAAAAGCAAAAATTAGATGCAATTAATAACGTTGCTATTGCCGAAAAAAACTTAGCTGTAGCCAAAGACTTGTATGTAGGAAAACTAAATTCCGAAAGAGATATCATTGCAGCTGAAAAAGAACTAGAAAAGGCTAAAGCCGAATTAGTAAGAATAAATGAAATTTATAATATTTATAACATTAAAAGCAACTCCGTATACTCTGTTTTAGCACCAATGAGTGGTTTTGTTATCACAAAAAATATTTTTATCAATGAGCTACTTCGACCTAATGAAGAGGATGCTTTATTTTCAATTGCCAATACTAACGAAATATGGGCAGTTGCTTTTGTAAATGAAAGTAATATTTCTCAAATTAAAGAAGGATATGATGCTACTGTAAATACACTAGCATACCCAAACATTACATATATTGGTAAAATTGAAAAAATATATAACGTAATTGATGCCAGTACAAAATCTATGAAATTTCGTGTCCCCATTCAAAATGATGGATATAATCTAAAACCCGATATGAATTGTACGGTTAATGTACAATTTTCGGAAAA
>JBDHUP010000011.1:0-7076 GCA_039809245.1 Minisyncoccia bacterium
TTTTTTGCATAGTTCGTCCGGATGTTCTACTCATGATAAATATAAGCCAAAATATTTATATTCATTATACAAAATTTTTTAAGATAACCCTCAACCCTCTTTTGATAACGAAGACTGTTTGCAGTTCAGCTATAGAATGAACAGTGAAACTCATTGATGTACTTAACTTTTTTGGATCTTTCCTATCTATTATCAGCTACTTTGAAAACTTAATAAGATGTATAAACAAAAGTCTGCTCTTGACGTTCTAGTGGTTGTAAGTACAAGGAAATCGCTCTGCCAAAAAAAAGAAGGTTATATATCTAATTTATTTTACATCTTCAAATGTATTCATACTTAGCATGAATGAAAACGTTCTCTACTTATCAAATAAAACATCCTCAACCAATACTATATGTTTTTTAAATAAAATATTTAATAATTTAGAAAAATAAATAAAAAATATTGATTCTTTCGGAAAAAATTGTAGCAGACGAAAAAATTGGCTTCATATCAAACTACATTATTAATAGATCAATTGACGATAATAATCAAGCTATAATAGAAAAAGAACTGATATATTACGTGAAGGTGTTGTAGTTGTTGTTGTTCTTGTCGTTGTCGTTGTCGTTGTTGTTATTGTTGTTGTTCTTGTCGTTGTTGTTGTTGTTGGTATTGTTGTTGTTGTTGTCGTTGTTGTTGTTGTTGGTATTGTTGTTGTTGTTGTCGTTGTTGTTGTTGGTGGTATTGTTGTTGTTCTTGTCGTTGTTGTTGTTGTTGGTATTGTTGTTGTCTTTTGTGATAAAACGAATAATGGGACAACTATTGCAGCAATTAATGCACCTACAGCAGCAATAGAAAGTATTGATATCAATAAACATACAGGCATTGAACATCCACAGCAAATGCGATTAAGATGTCTAAATGAAACATTTTTAAAAATTATTAAGAAAAAAAGCCAAAGAATTATTTACTGTTTCTTTTCACTCGGTCTTTTCTCTTGCATACCTTGCACCATCGTTTCATTTGACCATGAACCTGTTACCTGAATTAAATTAAAGATAAATATAATGACAAAAGTAACTTAATGATTAAATTTAAAAAAAAGTCGATTGCATTGCATATCACATCATGTAATTAGGTTTTTAGTCGTTTTCATTCTGATCGATTAACCCGTTTCCAATTAATCGGTATAGTATCTAATAATTATGAGACTCTTCAAATGAATATCTTACTTTTGATGATTGATCGAAATTTTGACTCCTCCATGACATGAAAGATTGATTTTGTGTTGCAGCAGACGTGCCTGGTGTCCAATGCTTATTTTCTTCATTCTGTTTGCGCGATGGATATATTTTATGTTTTGGTGGTCGAATAGTTACATGGATAACAGTAGAAGGTCGCTTGTCTCTCATCATCAAACGATAATACTATCGTAGATTGAAATGATTTGTAAAAATGAGGATTGAAATCGGAATAATATTAATATTGAATGAGCTTGATCATTCAATGTGTTTTTTTTTGTCGACTTTGTTCTAATTTTAATATTGTAATTGAAATATATACTATTGTGTTCGATAAGAAAATAAGTATATGTATGTTATTTTAGTGATGCATTATTCTATATATTGCAGACAATATAAGCATAGTCGGTTAACATGTCTAGATTTTGTAGGCTTTCGTCGGAATAAAAATGTCTATGCTATATAATGGCTTCATCAAATTAATATTCTAGTGGAAAAAACTTAATGAAATTATTTTTCTTTAGTGTATATGAAGAAAAACTTGCATCTATTCACATCGTCTGCACTCAAGTGCCACGAATTCTTGAGGGTGTTGAGGGTGTTGAGGGTGAGGTTCACATATTGTGATGCCACGACGCGTTTCGACCGAATTTTCCTTTGATCTCCAATTCCAGGCGCTACAAAGATAAGCTGTTTAACGTTTTGTAGCAGACTCGAAGTTCATTTACTTTCGATTTCGTACTATTGATATGATCAATATAGAAGATGCTAGATTTTTCTAGGATATTGTCGAATAACAACGAAATGTGGAGAACATTTCAGAAAACGAATTGTTCGAGAAAGTTCCTGAAACTTCTGGCACATTCCATTTTCTAGTCGTATAAAAGATTCTTGAATCTACTAAAAGCCCAGTCGAAAAAGATGTAACTTATTATTTTCTATTGCAAACATGATTTTGGGAAATGTTCCAGAAAGTTCTCGAACATTCTATGGAAATTCAGTATTTCTATGATACTGGTATGTTATAGAAAACTCGATTATCATACCTATTCAACCTTTTGTTGTCCTTAATTTCCTGAAACAAAATGAACAGACACACACTGAACATTATAATATAGATAACACATCAGTCGGTATAACATTTATTCCTTGATTTCGGACCATTCATTACAATTTAGCGAAATTTTTTTTTTAATTTAGTAAGTCAACTGCAACAAGTTTATTTGTGCTTCCAAAATTATTTTAATAGCTCCCGAATGTTAAGTCAAAGCCATCTGATGAGACTCTTTAGCAGGAGTGGAAATCACGATAATGGTTGCTAGATACAGCCTCACAGTCAACCGATCATAGTACGAATACGGATTTCATAACATATTTGTTTGACATTTTATTTATCAGCTAATTGGCATGAGAAATGAATGAAACTCACAAGAGAAGATTTCTATTTTAAAATAGTATCACATGAACTTGTGTATTCCCACGTCAACACAAAAGATAAAATAGGAAGAGATGTTTTAGAATTTTTTCATGCCAATGAATTCGTTAGAGGATTATTTATTATCGATGAATTTTGTTCGCAATGAAATGTCATGCTTTTTTCTTGTTTCCATGATGTTAAACATTTATTGATTATAAGTTAAGACTTGCATTGTAAGCTTCTTTACTTAAGAGCAAATAGGATTTACGTATTCCGGATAAGCTATATTATGTTCAAGGTTTTTTTTTCCTTGTTTTGATCACAAGACAAGAAAAGAAAATTAATGTTCTATTCATTGCTAAGTAAAAATATAAAATGGGATGTGCATGTTCTTCTTCATCGATGATTGTACGAATTGAAGCTCATCAAGATATTTGTGTCGAAGAAAACAATTCCGATTTGTCAATTGCACCCGTTCTTCAACGTCCTCGGAATATTCAATGGTGTTGGACTTTATCTACACATGAAGAACAATGGCAGAATTATACAGACATCGAAAACGAAATTATTGAAGATGCATTTAATGAGAATAAAAACAATAACAAAGTAGAAATTAACAAGAATTTCATCATCGATTTTCAACGTTTTATTCAATATCGAACAAATGCTTTTTATCGGGATATTTCAATCAAACGTCTTCAACTCGATCAAAATCACAAAAGTGTTCACTTTCGTGAAAAAAGATTCGGGAATGCAGTAGTTCTTGCTAATTCTTTCTTCATTCAACAAGAACCTTGGCCCAAACGATTTTGGAGATTAGCAATAGAAAACAAAAATAAGACAATGGGAGATCTCACTGAAGATGCCGCTACAGGAATTATTAAAGTAGGAACATCACTTGGCAAAGCACACGAAGCTCAATGGCTAGCCAAACAACTTCTTGCAGTTAAACATCACGGCAACAACGTTAAAGCAGAGTATTATCGTGTTCCCAAACAAATTGGTGAGACGTGTGTTTATCTCTATACGAAAGAGTCTTTTTGGTACAAATCTATTTATAATTTCTATTGCGATTACGAATTTATGAGTGATGAAAAATTGAAAACCTATGCTCCTTTCTGTCATATCATGCATTTGTTTTTAAAAAAAGATTTTACTTCAGATAGTGCCATTTCAACAGTCTATCGGAGTTTAAATCTCAACGATGAACAACGAATGCAATTCAAAAAAGACAATATTAAATTGGTAGCGTCTACGTCGTCGAGCAAAAGTCGAGAATATGCAGAATGTTTTGGTAATACGCTGCTCATTATTCAGCTCGATGGAAATACTCAACCACATCGAACTGAAGAAGACATTCGGTGTGGATCAGACATTTCCATTCTATCGCATTATCCTCATGAACAAGAGTTTTTGATTTGGCCAAGAACAAACTTCTCCTTTGTCAAAGAAGACTATGATGAAATCAAACACAGACATATTATTTATTTACAATGCTTACAGATCATGGGTGCAACGTTTTGAATCTAGGATAGGCTCAGCATTTTTTTTTGTACGATGTGATGTTTAATATCTCGTATAATTGAGAATGTTGCCATGATCGGTTTCGACTGTCACTCAATTCAGTCATATCAGATGGCTTACATTTAACCCTTTGAGTCCCACCTAGCAAAAACTTTGGATTTTCAGAAAAAAATGCAGATTTTTGAGCATTTTTGAGTTGAACAAGGATATTGATGAGTAACTAACCTGATATCTATGTGAATTGACAATATTGAAAAGTATAGCGCTATATGCTCTTTAAATTTCCAACGTTTTCTGTGATAATTGATATTCAGAAAAATTTGCCTTTTTAAAAAATGTATCATAATAACAGTCGTTGGTAGACGAATTCTATCAAACTTCAATTAATGAATGGGAATGGGAAACCGACAACACCATGTTCTCAAATTCATTCAGCTATTTCAACGGACGAGCGTTCGACAAAAGTATCGTTCAACCTATCGATGCATTTCACAAATACATATCACCAGATATTATCGAATTAATTACTAATCAAACGAATATATACGGAAAGCAACGTTTTGTTGAACAAGGTAAAAATGGAACAGATTGGAAACATATTGATCGTACTCAAATTTACACATTCATTGGAATTTTGATTATCATGGGATTTCACAAATTACCTATAATTCGTGACTACTGGAGCGCTGATCGAAACTTTTCTACAGATAATAAACTGTACAAAGTTCATGAATTTCTTGATATATTGAAACGAAATTTTCAGAAAAACTATTCTCCTGGGTCATGTCTATCGATAGATGAAGCGATGATAAAGTTCAAAGGTAGATCCTCCATAAAACAATATCAACCACTAAAACCTACAAAAAGAGGATACAAAGTTTGGGTTCTAGCTGAGTCCACCACTGGATATGTTTATAATTTTGAGATATACACAGGAAAGAAAACAGAGCGAACTATTGCGCTAGGCGAACACGTAGTTATGTCTCTGATAGACGGAATAAACCTGAAAAAACCGCCAAATTTTTTTTGACAACTACTTTACTTCATTGTCTTTACTTTACAATCTAAGACAAAAACGAATTGGTGCTACCGGCACAATTCGTTCTGATAGAAAAAACTTCCCAGTTGAGCTGAAGAAAGATGAACATCTTGAAAGAGGTGAATATCTATATATGACATGTAATGGAATTGCGGTAGTGAGATGGATGGACAAAAAATCAGTTTATGTACCATCGAATTATTTCGATCCTGAAATATCAGAGGAAGTTAGGCGAGGAAATAAAGATGGAACTAAGGTTCGGATTGCTTGTCCTTCAGCAGTAGTTCAATATAACAAGTACATGAGTGGAGTTGATTTGTGTGATCAAAGGATCAAATACTATACCATTGATAGAAAATCAAAACGAAATTGGATCCGAATCTTTTTCCATTTTCTTGGAATGTCTTTGATTAATTCCTTTATTTATTATAAGAGTCTCTCTAGTGATAATATTAGTACAGTTGAATACATATCATCTATCAGTACCGCACTGATAGGTGATTCTTTTAGTAGAAAAAGAGTAGGACGACCTATAGCTTTGAGTCAGCAAAAGAAAATGCGGATAGCAAACAGTGTTAGCGAAACGAAAAATTCTGAAAAACCAGAACTTTTGGCCCACATGCCAAATGTTATTTCTACTCGTCGTAGATGTGCCTACTGTAGTACGAAAGAAGAGGAGAAAAGAACAAATGTGATTTGTATTTTCTGTAGTGTGCCTCTATGTGTGAAAGATTGTTTTTTGTTGTATCATCAGAAATATGTATACCATTAGTGAACTGAATAAACGTATCGAATTACTTATCTCGAAATATCATCTAAATACATAATACACTCATTTATTAAGCCAATATTCAAAAAAAAATTCGAGACTCAAAGGGTTAAACCGATTTTCATAAAGAATAAATGTAGAAATATAGGATTCAAATCCGATTGTTATGTATACTGCAAACAAAGTCGGCATACTGAGATGAAGACATTAATGGTTAGGGAATAGAGAACTTAGAGGATGAGGAGCAGACTTGCGAAACCTCCTGATTTTTGTGATTTTCTACTGATTTTGAATTTTTTCTAATAAATTATTAGCGACGTACTTTCATCTATTAAATTGTTGGATATAATATCCATGAAAAACAGTACACTTTTCTCGTTGGTTTCCTTCTAGCCATATACAGTATTTCAATTTAATGACATAATTTCATTGAAATAGTTGCTGAAGCGTAAGTAATCCTGGTCGAGGAGCTCGAATCTATCGTTAGTTTTTGAAAGTATAAAGTAGGTATTTTTGCAATCTAATGGTTTCTCATAAAGTTTGATGAAACAGAATCGGGTATCCTGTAGTTCAATAAGTGGGTTTGTCGAAAGGTGAGGTACAAATGATATCTGCACATTACGAATGTTCTTTCTATTTGAAAACTGATGATAGATCTATATGCAAAAAAAAAAGAAAAATCATGGAAATGGTTTTTTAGTTGTCTGCCTGCACTAACAAAGCCGAAATGTTGTCGATTTTAGACAATTTATCGTTTTCAGGAGTCATAAACAGAATCTGAATATATGAATGATATTATATTAAGAGCGGGTTGCGTTGTGTTCCTTTTCACGTTTTCACACTTACACATTCAGTCGGGGGCTAAGTGAATGAATCCTTGATGAACGCTACTTGTTAGTATTACTATGGATAAATGATTGCAATATCTCTATTACAGGTAAAGTACCACTGAGAAAGAAAGGTTTTGTTCTTCGTTTAGAATATCGCATGAGATAAAAACATTCATTTGTATTAAAACACGAGAAACTATTGTCAGGGAAGGATAAGTTAATAAATAGGAAGATATTTTATAAAGGTTCAGTCACATTGAGATCTGTTTGATAC
>JBDHUP010000012.1:0-5528 GCA_039809245.1 Minisyncoccia bacterium
TTTTTTATTCCAAAATTTTATACTGAAAAACGAAAAAACCTAAAATAACTAATAGTTAACTTAATTAATGCCGATTTAGAAGACATACTTTTAAGTGAGATTTTAAAAAGAATGGAGAGCTCAAAACATTGGTAAAAATAATATACTAGTTTCTAATTTATTGTTTTGATTTATAAAAATCGTCATTCAATTAAGGTTATCCGATCATGATAATATCGAGAAAGAAGTCCAAAATATATCGAAAAGCATTAATGAAAGAGCCAAATATCCCAAATCAAGTGCTAATTACATTAAAGTAATAACGTGACTTATAACTTTAACAAACACTAATTTTAGTTTTTCTATTAAACTGTCTATTTTTAATATAGCTAACCAATTCGATTCGACCTAAACTCAGCAAACTCGATACGAATATTAATAACTTAGCCCGATTCTTAGATGATCCGTCATCGTCGAATTTGTAAAAAAAACAACACTTTTTCTAAGATTACATTAATAGGTTATTGAGTTTAAGAGGTTTTATTTTTAGGACTCGTTCAGAAAAGAACCGTCGAGCTGATATGGTAAATCAGCTGAGAACAAGTCACAAGAAACTCGAACAAAAACTAGCTGATGAGAGTTCAAGCAATAGGTAAATGCATATTATTGAAAATCTAAAGTTTTGAAGGGATAGAAATAATAGATGAATTTATTTGAAGTAGAGATGCGCTGTTAGTCGATTTCGAAGGAGCTAATTCAGCCGCTATTGAGACAAACGAGACGCTAAATGTTAGTGCACATCAACTGCTCACACAACAAAATAGAGTTTTAGAAGGTTAATAATTAGAAAAATCGAACATTTTGTTCTATTGAATCTTCAAAAGTGTGAAGATGTGATTACTTATCATTATTATTTAATTAAGAACAAGACAGAGGTCTTGACACACTCTCGCATATTGTCCGAAATCAAAAAAGAATTGCCACTTCTATCGGAAATGAAGTTGATCGACAAAATGGTAAAAGCACAGTTTAAAAATGAGAAATCATCAAATTGAGAATATTTTAATAAATAATATCTTTTACGAAAAGTGTTGATTGATTCAATGGGCGACAAGATGGAAAATATGAATGAACGCTTGATCAAAGAGACCAGAAATATTCGAATCGTGAGTCGAAAATCGGCAACTTGCGGTAAAAAGAATTAACTATTTATTATGCGAAATTATAAGCATTAAAAGTAATCAATTTTATTTTTGTAACACAAAGGATTATGGCTTATAATATTTTTCCTTTTTTTGGCTATTATTGTTATAATTGCGATTCCGAAGCCTTAGAAAGGTATAAAACAATTTTATTATTTATAAAATATAAATTAAACAAATATTATATGATTATATGGATTAAACAATTAAACAAATAATATAGATGGGTTCAATCTATATACAAGGTCCATCATATCGACTATATACATAGCTGCAATCATTGTCAACATTCGCTTTTACTTATTTTAATTATTTTATTATATTTATACTTTTGTGTTTTTTTAGATATATATATATATTATTTAAAATTTTTTTTATCTAATCAACTCTATTAATAATTGGTGGATTATTTCAATTAACGGTATTTTTTAAAATAAAGTATTTTTGTAACATGAATTTTAAACTATTCTTGTTTTTGTTTATTTATTTGTTTGCTTCACCTCCATTAAATTGGAGCAATAAAAATAGTTAAAATAAAATAAATAAATTAAAAAAAGGAAAAGTAGAAAAAAAGATAAAGAAAATAAGACAAGAAAAAAATCAAAACTTTTGCTATTATAAAATTTAAAAATAATTTATAATCTTATAATAAATACTTGTATTATTCCAAAAATAACATTTATATTCATAAATTAGCAATGTTCTTTTAATTGAATTTAAAATACTTTTAAGTAAAAATAAAAAACTTGAAAAAGTTGGTATATATACGCGCGAGTTGTACAATGCAAAAAAAAATCTTGGTATAGTGGGATGCTTGCATCTCTGTCATATGACAGAGAAAAAGGATATCCTTCTTTTTTTATTATGTTATTGCGTCGAAAGCTATTTTAAAAATCTTTTCTCTTTCTCTCGCTCTCTCTAGTATATATAGCACATCATGATGAAGCAAATTTCTATAAAAAGGGAAAAAGGGTGTAAAATAAGTAGTGAACAAAAAGAGAGTTTTAAAGAGAAAGAGAAAAAGTAGAATTTTTTATATTAGGTTGGCAATAAAGTTTTATCATATATTTAAAAAGGATCTATTTCTGACTTTATTTGTTTGTTCGTGTCTAAAATGCATATAAGTAATATCGATGTCGTAGATTTGTTTTATCATGGTCTCGATAGTTGTTGGTCAAATTTTAGTATAGATTCAAGACTTCAAAGTTAGTTTATTATTAATAAATAACTTTTTAAAATTCTTTGAACCAGCCAAAAACCTTCTCACAATATCCATACTTAAGGCTTCATTTGACTATTTTGTTTATTGGTCTTGATAATCCATAATGGTCATTTTCGAGTTTTTTGGACTTATCTCGTAAAATACACGCCAGAATCAAAAAAGGATTTCAGATTTGAGTTCATCGACCCAAATGCAGCCCAAAGAAGCATATGGATATTACTTATAGACTTATAGACTCGAACAAACAAAAAAAGCCAGAAATACATCCGTTTTAAATATATGAAAAAACTTTATTGCCAAATATTTATAATAATTTTAATTAAGCAATTAATAACCTTAACCTTAACGTTTTAGAGAGAAACAAGACTAGATAGAAACAAAATGCGATTGAATGCCAATCTAGGACTAAATCTAAACGTAGGTCTGAACGAATATCTAAACAAGATAAATGGCCAACGCATTGCTCGAGATGTAGCAACAAAAGAAATCGTGCATCATTTAAGAAGATCATATCCCAGTTACAATGTGATGGTAGTGCATAGCAAGCACATGAAAGATTTCGAGAAATGCAAACATACTCACATTGAGATACCATTGTTCTTTGGTACATATGGCTACGAGATCTATGTCTTCAAACGAGGACATTTTACTCTACTTGGCGATGGCGGCTATATTAATTGGCACTTTGCTGGCAATTATAAGAGATATAAGAAACGAATCATTTTTTATGAGCCTACGACCGAATGAAAATGATTTATTTAGGCCGATTTAAGGCTTTTGGATTTTTGGAGAGCTTTTGGATATTTATTTTATTTAATATTTATTTTAATTAATTATAGTTTATTTACTATACTCATTAAGTAAATCTATGCATTATTTAAACCTAAAAAAATAAGTCAAGAATAAAAAAAATAGAGAAAAAAAAACAAAAAAAAATAAAAAAAGTAAAAAATTAACAAAAAAATTTATCAAAATGTAAAAAAACAAAAAAAAAATATAAAAGCCTAAAAACAAAAAAAAAATCTCCAATAACCCAGAAGCTCTAAACAGAAATATAGCCAATATACTTTTTTCTTAGTTAAATTTTGATCATTTAACCGCATAGATTTAATATCTTTCAAGTTTTAATTATAATAAATAAATAATTTAATACCTAAAGCTTTTCTTTTTTTCATTAAATATTTTATCATTTAAAAGTTTTTTAACAATATATAGCAGTTTATTTTTAATCATTCAAAATACTTATTTATTCTGTTTCCATTTTTTGTTCAAATAAATATTTTAAAAGGTTGCGTGTAATTATTTTAATAAGATTTTTTATTATTACTATTATAAGGATTTTTGTCAATAAACAATTATCTCTAACTTTACATAAAAAACAATTAAATATATTTATTATGTACGTACTAAAAATGCGGATAAAAACAGAATAAAAAAGAGGTCTAGAACACTCGGAACACATAAATTTGTTCACTAAAATGAGTATTTCCATTCAAATCTTAATTCGAAATTATTAATTATAACGCCTAATTTTAAAAGTTTTTATTCTAATATTCACTGGTTTAGTGATAATGTCAAGCGATGAGAATTTAATATATTTATATAATCAAATCTATATGTAGTATTACCCAATCATTTTTTTGAGTTTTAATAATTTTAAGAAAAATATCATTATTATTAAGTATGACTCAGAAATTAGGTTACCTTAAAATAAAGGGTTTGTTTAGATTTAAAATAGATAAAGAAATTAAAAGAGAGAATTAAACATTCAGATAAAAAAGTAAATTTATAAAACTTCCCCATTTTTCAATTTAAACAAAGAGGGTATAAATAAGAGAGAAAACTTAGGATGTATAAAATCTACCGACTAATATCAACAGACGAAATAAAAATAAAATAATAATAATCGATAAAAATTAAAAAATAATGCATAATAATTAAAATAATGCAATAATCTGGACTAAATCTGAACGTTGGTCTGAACGAATATCTAAACAAGATAAATGACCAGCACATTCCTCGAGATGTAGCAACAAAAGAAATTGTGCATCATTTAAGGAAATCATATCCCAAATATAATGTGATGATAGTACATAGCGCGCATATGAAAGATTTCGAGGAATGCGAACATACTCATATTGAGATACCAATGATGTTTGGAACATATGGTTACGAGATCTATGTCTTCAAACGTGGGCATTTTACTCTACTTGGCGATGGCGGCTATATTAATTGGCACTTTGCTGGCAATTATAAGAGAGATGAGAATCGAGTCGAATTTTATGACCCTTAGGATATATTATTAAATATTATTATATCATATATTATTAAATGATTTTTATCAATAAACGATTTATAATTGAAATGAGATTTAAATGAAACTTTTAATTTGTTAAAAAGGAACACTTTTAATTTTTTAATTATTAGATTAGAAAAAGGGAGAAGTTTTCCTTGAAAAAATATAAACTTCTTACTTAAATTTGTTTAAGAGTATCTTATAAATAAGAGAGAAAAAGAAAAAGGTAAACAAAAACAAAGAAAAAGTAAATAAACAGATTTGATAAAAATTTGAATCTGAATTTTAACTTAAATTTGTTTCTTAAAAATGGATGAATATCTACAGAACTTATGTGCCCAAGATAGACCTAAAGAAGAAATAATAAAAATGATTGTTCGACATCTTAGGAGAGATCATCCGGATTACAATGTGATGATAGTCCACAGTGCGCACATGCAAAGTTTAAAACAATGCCAACATTTTCACATTGAGATACCAGTACCACAGAGTGCTAGCAGTACATATGGATATGAGGTATATGTCTTCAAGCGTGGTCACTTTATTCTCATTGGAAATACGGACCGTGAAAATTTTTGCTATAGTGGAAATTGCAGGCGCTATGGAAATAACGGGTTTCAACTCAAATTTTCTAAACCGTAGAATGATTAACTAATTTATTGCACAAATTTTCTTATATTTCAATGATAACCCTAAATTTTGATTATTTATCCATATATAAAAAAGATCTTATATTGATTTAAGCTTTTTAATATTTATTATTTTATTATACTTTTTATAATAAAAGTTAAATATTTAATTAAGTTAAAAAATTATAAAGCATTTAATT
>JBDHUP010000013.1:0-5294 GCA_039809245.1 Minisyncoccia bacterium
ATCTGTTTATATAAATTAGATAGAAAAAGTTAAAGTTATCATTTTATTTATATCTAAGATATTCTCAAGTATTTCATTGGGATTCGATGTTTATAAAAACAAATATTGAGATGTTTCATTCTCAATTTTGTTGTCCTCAAATCGAGCAGTAATTTTTAAACGAATATTTTTTATCTTTGTTTTGTTATCCATGTTTGTTGTGTGTTATTGTTTATTGTTGGTTGTTTTTTTCTTCTGTGTTGAATGTCTTTTTTATTATTTGTTGTTTAAATGTTTAAAATACATGTAATATTGAATGTTAATACTAAAAACGTTAATCTATTGTCTTTTTTAAAGGCAAAAAGCCGAGAAAACCACAAGAGTCCAGTGAAACTCGATAAAAGCAGCTCAATGAAATACGCTCAATCGTCGTCGTCTTCGTATCATCCATTTAAACCGAATACGAGCTCAACACCGACTGCAGACCTTGGGATGAGACACATGCAGCATCAATTAGGAATGTCTCATTTAAGTGGTAGTGGCAGTGGCGCTAATAGATTGTCGAGTAGCAGCGGAATGCAGCAGCAGCTCGTACAGAGCCCGGAGAAGGCCAAGAGACACTACAACTCGGAGGTGGACCCGGCTCGATACCGAAAGGTCCTCGAAGAAGGTATCACTAAGTTCGCGTGCTCTCTGTGCGGCAACACGTACAAGTGGCGTAAGAGTCTCAATAAGCACTGGAAAGAGAAGCATATCACTGAGACGCCGCCGCCTCTCGACGCTCCAGTCACTGTCAAGCTCCGAAATGGTCTCTATAATAATCTATATCTGTTTTACTTACTAATACACGTCTATAATGTTGATGTCTACTATTAAAGGAAACACAACGACGACTGCAGCAACAGCGAGTAGTCCTTCACCGTCGACGCCGATCGTCGTGAAAAAGGAACAGTTGAAGCCAGTAGTGCCAGCTCAACAACAAGTTAGCAACCTTCTAGACCCAGCGGCCTCCTCGTCAAACACACAGCAGCTCGCCAACTACTTGAGCGTCTTTCAACAGTATTTGAACTTGAACCAGCAACAGCAACAACAGCCGCTCAATTTGAAGCAACTCAGCACGTTACAAGAGATGCTTCCGGGCTCGTCTCTATTAACGGGAAGCAACGGAAAGTCGGCTAGCAGTGGCAAGAAGATGATCGCCGCATCGACGTGCTCCTCTGGCTCCTCGTCGCCATTCTCCTCCTCACTTGCCTCGAGTTCTATAACACCACCCAAAATGCATCCAGTGGCTTCCGGAAACGAGGCAACTGGAAGCATGGAACTGGGTGAAATCCCACTAGATTTATCCATGAAAACCCGCAGCGACGATCTGAAAGAGAACAATTTCATCAACGGCGGCGTCAATCTCAAACAGCATCATCGTCGAAATTCGTTGACATCGATAAGTGGTAACAAAACGAACGGTTACGCAACTGATTTGAGCTCGAAGGGATCGAAGAGAGCGTCGAATAACGGCCGAATAAGTTCGAGATCGCCGTCGTCGCGTTCACCATCGTCTTCATCGGCCTGTTCGGCGCGTAGTTCGTCGAGCGGCAACACGAGCATGACATCGGGCAGTCGGCGTCAATCGGCCGCTAAAACCGACTCTCAGCAGCAGCAGTCGCCAGTGACAATGGCAGCGAGTGGCTCATCGTCCTCGTACAATCAGAAGCTGTTTGTCTGCTCGGTTTGCTCGGCTAAGTTCCACGTTGTTGACCAAATAAACGAGCACTTTGTGTCGAGCCACTACCAGGAGTATCAGCGAGAGTTGAGCTCCAAATCGCCGCCGCGCAACACCAATGTGGCCCAGCAAAACGAGGAGTGGCGCCTATCCGATCCGCACAACCCCCTAAAGTGCATCAAGTGCGACTTTGTTGGCCGATGGCCTACTGAGCTCCAGAAACACGCCGCTTCGCACTCTACTAGTCGGCCTTTTAAGTGTCTCATCTGTTCGCTGACTTACAAGTGGAGATGGGATCTCGCTAAGCATTTCGATCGCACACATCCGTCGTTCCGTAACCCGTATAAGAAGCGAGACCGCGATGCCGCTCGATCCACTCTTGTTGGTGGTCCTGTCAATGACGATCTCGATAGGAGTGTGGGAGTGGCTAGTGTCGGTAGTAATGCCGGCATGACGTCGAGTGGTAAACACCGATCGAGATCTCGATCGAATGAACATGATGAGGACGCGTCGAGGGGACGATCTGACGAGGAGATGGTGCTCTTCAAGGCTCATGCTTCCAATCATAGCCGATCTCCTTCGCCTTCGCCCAGTGACGATCTCAATCCAATCGACTATCATGTTAATAGGGTAATTTAAACTCTCTTTGTCTTTATTTGTTTTTGTCATTCGGTTATTATAACATATACTATTTCTTATTAAGGTACACAAATCACAGTCGTCGAACTCGATTAAGCAGAGCAAATCGAGCAGTCAACTAGTACAACTACCACAAAAGTCACAAATCAAGCCATCACAGCAAACGGTGAGCTCAAATAAGTCGTTTATGTCAGCGAATGGATCGAGTAAACCGTCGCAGAACTATACGGCGAGTCCACTAGCACCTCCACCGCCGCCTCCGCCTCCACCAGCACCAGCACAGCTCAATTTCGGTGCAGCCTCGGCTTCTCCAGCCGCATCGAACGCCAACTCACTCTACGCGGCCTATTTGTCGTCGCTAGCCTCGTCGCAGCCGTCCTCGGCGGCCTCTTCGCAGCAGACACCGTTCGCTCTTCTCGCTAATCAGTTCACTAAGCCGTTTGGGGCCAATCAAACTTCTGATGCATCGAGCACATTCTTGGCGGCGATGAGCGCCATGGCAGCAATGGCAGCCCAGCAAAATGGCTCACCAGCCGCTCAAGTGCCGCCTCTAACCACCGACACAGCAACTAGCTTGCTACCACATCTCCTAAACAACGTATTCATACAACAGCAGCAACAACAACAGCTGCAGCAGCAGAAACTCAGCCTCGACTGTCTAGCCGCCGTTAATCAGATCCTTTCTCCGCCTAATACCCAACAAAGCTCGCCTCAGACCACTCTAAAGTCGTCGTTCTCGTCGAGCCACGACAGCCGAATGGGCAAGAAGCACAAGTCCGAGATGTCATGTCAGTCCACCACCCATCAACAATCCCATCAGATGCAGCAGATCGAGAGTGGCGGTAGCGCGAACCCAAGTGGAGGAGAGAAAGAGTCGCGCAACTTCCTCTGCTACTGGTGCGACTTCCGTGGCCGCTGGCGCTCCGAGATCATCCAACACATGAGGTGTCATCACGCACGCGAGAAGCCATACCGCTGCTCGGCCTGCATGTACGCCTCGAACTGGAAATGGGACGTTCAGAAGCACACCAAGAAGCAGCACCCGAACAACATATCGGCGAAGATCGTCGAGATTCCCGACCAGGTGTTGTTCCCCGATCTCAAGGACTTTAACTTCTTCGACAACGTGAAGCCCGCTATTGACCCGTCGAGTCGACAACAGTACACGGCCATCACGAATGCAGTGAATCAAGCGGCTCAAGCAGCCACGAGTGTCCCATCCACGAGTCCACAACAAACCAACGGTTCGGGCAAGAAGTCCTCCTCAATCAACCTGACGCCACCGTCATCGGCTTCCTCATCCTCATCTTCTTCATCTTCATCCTCGTCCTCCTCTTCTAGCTCCTCAACATCGTCCATATCCTCAGTCTCATCTTCGGACCGACGACTAATGGAAAAGGCCTCGTCCAGTATGAAAGCCGAGAAACAGCAACCTAATAAACCAGTTGTTAAGCAGTCGAGCAACCATTCACTATGCTGCCAACAGTGCCCATACGTCGCCTGCAATCTCTCCGATCTCCGTCGCCACTTGATCGTTCACTCGAACGAACAGCCCTATCATTGCTGCTCGTGTGAGTTCAAGTCCAAGTGGAAGTCGGACGTCAAGAAGCATCAACGCTCTCACAACCACATCGGGCCTATCCTAGTCGGCAAGAAGGCCATGCAGAAGGTGATCGAGAATCTCGGCCTCGACAAGAGCTCAATGGTCTCACTCTACGGCCCACAGATCCAGGTGATTGACAACAAGCAGTGCAAATCGAACGAGAAGCTCATCGACGAGGACATGCTCGTTCGTCGCCCCCAAATCTCCTCCTCTCTGCCCACTCACAGTGCTCAGAAGAGGAAGCGAGACGCCGCCGACGACGACGAAGAGGAGTACGGTGTCGCTGACGACGACGGCTTCGAGCAGCTCGACGACGAGGAGTACATCGACGAAGAGAATTACGACGAGCCTATCGACTCGACTGACATGTATAATGAGGAGAACTACGAGAACGAACATGAAAACGACGAGCATGAAAATGAGCAGCTCGAAATCGACCAGGATGTCGACGCCTACTAATATTTCACATTCATTTCCATTTTATTACAATTAAATTATTACTATTGCTTTTTATTTTATTTTTTTTTCATCTTATTTTATAATAGCTTTATATGAATGTAGGTCTGTTAAATCATATTTCTATTATATTTCTATACCAATATTTAATATTAAGAGAGTCTAAGGATTTATTTAAAAAATTAATTCTTTTTATTAATTGTTTTCGATTGTTTTTATTATATTAATTAATATTATTATTCTTATTTGTATAAAATATAACTAAAAATCTTAAAGAGAGTAAAGCGAAAATTTCGATAAATCGTCGTGCAAAATTTTAGCCATTTTGGTCTAATTTATTTTAAAATAAGATATTAAGTTTTCAAAAAAAATTTTCCATTCTTTTCTGTAAATAAAAGTCAGATTCTTTTTTTTCTCGTTTTTTTTTAAACTTTTTTTTCTGTTGTGTTTTGATGGAATTTCTAGTAAATTTTTGAATAAAATTTAACAAAATATATGTTTTAAACTAATTTTTAAACTTTTTATCTTTATTTTACTTGTTTTTTTTAAATTATAAAATTATAAACTAAAATATAAATAAATATTATAAGCAATATAAACCTATTTTTTATTTTTTTTTTCAAAATTTGAATTGTTTAAAACTTGTTATATTATTGAGATATGCCTATATAAAAAATATTAAGATTAAACTCTTATCTCTCAAAATATAATCACATATTTTATTAAAATTTCATACCTTTGAACTTAAATTTTATTAATTAACCGCTTTAAAATCGTAAAAGAAAACCTTTGTTTTGCTGTTTGCTTAATTCGAACAATACTATATTCTCTTTAAAATATGACATAATTTAAATCTATATCATCATGATGCATTAATTGTTCTATTTAAAATTAAAA
>JBDHUP010000014.1:0-5284 GCA_039809245.1 Minisyncoccia bacterium
TTTTATTTTTCCTATATCGTAGTAGTAATTTATGCGTGTTCGAATAAACTTGTTATTATTATGATTAGAACCAATTTCATATTTTTAACAAGATATGATAGAGAGAGAGTGATGGATATAGAAAAAAAAGATGCTACTGCCAAACAAAACAACCAAAAAAATTGAAATAAAAATGACCATGACCCAACGTCAAATTTCTCGAGACGAGTCGAGCCGAAAAACTGCGCGCAAGCACCATCTTATTTTATGCTAATTATACGCCGTATATATTTAGGTCGTATGTAGAAGACATAATATGAAAGATCGATTTATCAATAATATATATATATAGAGAGAGAGGCATAAATTATTCTAATTTTCGATATGATGATGATGGAAATATTGCGCCGCTGCGCCGTGTCTAGAAAATTATGAAGATGATTTGAGTCCGGGTATATATATGATTTTTAGTCGTTTCGGTTGTTTTATTTTATAGTTTTTCTTTCTCTTTATTATTGTTTTGCTATATATCTCGAGCTTTAATAACTCTCTTTTGCGCGCGCGGGCGCTTCTTATTTTCTTTTCTCTCTCTCTCTTTTCTCACTAAAATATAAATGGCTCAAATCCAACTACGATATGAGTATGATGATAATTTGAAATAATATATGCGTGTTTGTGTGTGTTGTGTCGAGAGAGAGAGAGAAAGAATGATGATGTTGATTTTCCATATTATGATATTATGATGGGACTCCACCCCATTATATTTCATTTCATTTCGTCTTACTAATACTCTAATACTTAGATATTCGTGAGATGTTGCTTCTGCTTCTCGATCTAAATAATAAGTCATAGATCTCTTACTTATTTTGTGGTATACCATATCTATCTCTATCTTATTAACATCCCAAAATTTAAATATTATGATTAAAAATTAATATTAATAATATTGAAATTGTCTTTTTTGTTTTTTTCTAATAATGATAATAATAATAATAATAATAAAGTTTAAAATAAAATAAAAAAAATAAAATACTTTTACTCTTTTAAATCGTATATAATTTATATACCAATAATAAACAAATATCGATGGAATAAAAATTGTACTTTTATTTTATATCATCTTTACAGGTATGGATATATATTTAACTTATTAAGACAAATTTCACGGCATCATCGGAGGGAGAGAGAGTTGATAAATTCGATTTTCCGTGTGTGCTGCGAGAGAGAGATGGATGCAGACAGAACGCACTGTCAATATTTAGGCGCGCACGAATAATAATCGAAGCAATATAATCGCATATTTACTATATATACTAATAAGAGAACAAATCATGAATTATTATAATCATCATCATCACCATCATCATCGTCATGCATCCTCTTTTCTTAGAAGAGAGAGAGAGGAGAAATAAAATTCATATATACTTTCTGCTGCGGCTGCTATAACTATAATTAATAATAATAAATAAGTAAAATTATTAAATATATATTTCATTTTTTTTCTCTCTCTCTCTCTTCTCTTTCATATTATGATTATTTTTTTGTTGTTCGATGCTTTTCTCTCTATATAGAGCTACATAGAGAAAGAGAGAGAGAGAGAGTAAAGATGAGTGTGTGCGATTGGGGAAATATATATATATATATATACAGGGGAGGGAGTACCTATAAATATATATATGAAAGATAAAGAGAGAGAGAGACAGAGAGAAAGGGTAGTAGGCCTCGATTCATCATCATCATCATCATCTTCATCTTCATACACTGGCCTCATCTTAGAATCAGCATCATAAATATGTCATTCTAGTACTATACTATACTATAGTATACCCTTTCTCTCTCGCTCTATATTTTGTGTGTATATGTTTATGTTCAAGCGCACTATATACACACACATATAGTTAATATATTCAATATTCGTTTCGACCCCTCATATATATTCCTCTCTCTCTCACTTGTCGATAATATATCTCCCCTGTCCGGACCAGTCCGGTCCGTCTCAATCTTCATCATCATCATCGGTCGGTCAGCAGACAAATCTATGCAGTTGTTTTGTTGTGTTTCTTCTTTTTTATATATATTTTCGTTGTGCTATATCATAATAGTAGTAGTAGTAATAATACTAAGATTTTCCCTCAATATATTGTATATATGCGAGAGTATTAAACTCCACTCGTCGAATATTCGAATTATTCGTCGACTAATATACTATGTATTGGTCAATGCACTATATTTTGTGTTCATCATCGACGAACGAATGAGAGAGAGACCAGGGACCCGACACCCTGACTACTACTAGAAAAAAAAACTAAAAAAAAAACAATTTTTCTATATTTTATATGTATATTTACTTCTACATATATATCGATTTTTGTATTATATTGGATTTTTGTTAGTAGTTGTTGTTAATAATAAAGATCTCTTTGCACACATACAATTAGATGTGAATATGAGAGATGAGAGACATTGTATATATATACGCATACGCACTTTATTATGTTACTTATTTGAATTTTAAACAGTTTATTTTCCCGATTTCATTTTTGACGTTTAATATAATTTGACACAATTACATTATCTCTTTTAGACATATTTTATATATATATTAGAGGTTGTTATATATGTATATGTTATGTTTATACTACGACGACATAATAACTTACGTCTACAAAGTCATGTGAATCAGCAGCAATCGATACGATTGATCCTAGAATAGAGAGAGAAAAGAGAGAGTAGAAAAAACGAGAGAGTGATAAGTATATAAAAAGAGAGATAGATAGATTAAAAAGAGGACGACTTGATGAACGATCTAGTCGAACAACGAGTGGTGGTCGTCGATCCGACACAGACGGCGACACCGGGAACAACGACGCCGCCAAATCAGGCGCCGAGCAGCTACGACGAGTCGGCGTCGACGGCAACGACCATCGGCGCCGGCACGGACAACAACTCGACGGCGGCCACTCCGCCACCGCCGATCGAGCCGCCTCAACAACAACCACCGGCACAAATAATGCCGCCCGATCTTAATGAATCAGTGGGTGGCGAGGCGGCCAATCTCAGCTCTAATAGCATCGTCGACTTGTCGTCGATAAACGTCATGGAGTTGGGAGGCACCGGGCAACCGAGTGGCGTACAGCAGCCCGAAAATCCGCCATCGCCATCGACTCAGCCACAACAGGAGCAGCCGAATTCGCCCTCGACCGATAAGCGAAAATCGATGTCGAAGAAGCGAAAGCTGGACGAGCTCGGCGCCGGACTCGAGTACATATCGGACTCGGAGTCGACTTCCACCGCTGCTCTGCATCATCTCCCGCAAATCGATGATCCGAATAATATCGATCTTAATAATCATCACCATCACCACCATCATCATCATCCGCATCATCATCACCATCATCTATCGCCGAATGCGCCCGAGAACGGCTTCGACTTGAGCGCCGTCGATCCGACTCAGACCGAGTCGGCGCAACAGCAACCGTTGCCTAATGGGAGTTCTATCGATGCCAATAATGCTAATAGCGATCTAGGCCTCGATTCGGCCGATCGAGTTGAAGGTACTGAACTTGAAATAAATTAAAACAAACATTTTTGAAATTTAACTAAATAAAAATGTCAATTAAGATCGAAATAAACCGTCTCCACGAAACAACACGGGCTCAGTACCACCGTCACAATCATCGGCGCCCGATCAAATAATCCAGCCTCGATCGGTGCAATCAGCGTCAGTTATGAACGACTACAATAACGGCAGCGGACTGCGATCTCCAGCAGCCGCGAATAATCCGAACGGTTGTGGTCAGCAGTTTCAGCCCACTCCGTCTCCAGCCCAGCAACAGCAGCAACAACCGTCGCCTACTAATCAAGTCCAACAGCCGCCACCGTATATGAACCAACCCATGCAGTCGCCGTTCATGCAGCAACAACAACAGCAACAGGGCAACGGTGGTACGCCACCTCTAGCGCCGCCTCCTCCGCCAGCTCCAACTCAACAGCATCCCATTCAATCACCGCTGCATGCTGGCGGTGGAAAGCCACCTACTCCGCAGCAGCAGTTGCTCAACATGCAACAGCCATCGCCCAGTCAACAACAGTTTATTCAGCAACAGCAACAGCAGCCGAGGCCGCCCAGTACGCTCATGTATCCGCCTGGTACTCCTCAACAACCACCGCCGCCTGGAGGTAAGACCCACTATTCTCTATTTACCCATTTTCAGAATTGACCTAGTATTTCCCATCTCACTTTTGATTGTTATAAACACGTCAACAAATAGTAAATCTTAAAAAAAATCGATAATTTTTTATTCCGAAAATTAACGAAATTTTATCGTTTTAAAAAAGATTATATAAAATTAGGTAAACTCACATAAACATAGCAGTTCGAGTTCTAATTTATAAATATAAATTTAATTAAAGATTTTTTTCGATAATTTCTCACCTCTAATTAGTTAATATAACACATTTTATCATAACAACTGAAAAATCTAAAAAATTCTCAAAATATATAATCTAAAAATGGGAAAATTGTATGCGCTACTAATGAAAAACACTAAAATGCATCTCCTATGCATAGATCCGAATCAGCCGCAACAGCAAATGATGCAGCCGCCACCGATGGGCCAAATGCCGCCCGATATGCAGATTCAACAACAACAGCAGCAACAAAATATGCCACCGATGCAAATGCATCCTCAGCAGCAACAATTGCCACCACCACCTCCACATCAGCATCATCCACACGGCGTGCCGCCTCATCTTCATCCCGGAGGTCCGCCTCCGCCAGGTCCACCGGGACCGCACGGAGCTCCTCAACAGCTTCACGGTCCGCCACCACCCGGCGCTCAACATTTCATGCCCCCACATCCTCACAATGTTATTCACGTTTTCCGAACGAATTTCGCCAACGAGGCCGCTCAAGCTGTCATTAAAGGTTCGTGTCCTATATAACGGTTACGAATACTAAAAAATATATATATATATATATTATGTGCAATTTATGCATTCGATTTGTCAAATTATGCACGTGTATAATATATATATATGTATGAGATGAGAGAAACCATATTTAAAAAGTTCTAATATTTATTATAGGTACAGCGAGGTCGATAATCGAATATCACCGGCTACATATCCCGCAACCGCAGCCACAACCGGGTATGCCGCCGAATCAGCAGCCACCACCACCCATGAACGGCGGCCGACCGGGTATGCAAGCTGGCCTCATACCTAACGAGCAGCTCACCCAGGAGCAGCTCAAGTCGCGTACTGAGAAGCTAGGAAAGTTGAAGAATATAGCCGCTGTTATTGG
>JBDHUP010000015.1:0-5173 GCA_039809245.1 Minisyncoccia bacterium
CTTCGTTCATTATATTGAAAATATCAATGGTAGATTTTGACTGACCAACAACATTACGAATAATAGAAGTTGAAAGGAATTGACCAACTTTGTTCTGAATCGGAGCGATGGCTTCATTTCTAAATTGTTCGCGCCATTGTTCATACTCGTGCACCCAGAAAGCTTTCACCACTGGATCTTTCAAGTTCCCTATTATCATCTGACGATAATCCTTGTCCACCAATAGACGAGGGATACCTAGGAGAGTTGTACCAGGAGTGTCAAGAAGAGCCAAGATTGCATTGTTAAGAATGTACTCCATACGAGAACTCCAAGCGTTGGCCCATATTTTCGTAAAGATTCCCATAAGTCCTGAAGCCACCAAGTGCTTATACTTAGGATCATCGAGTGCTATGACATTGAAACCGACGTTATAATCTACATCGGCTGGGTTGAAGTAAATAACATCCTTCATTCTGTGATCTGGGATAAGATGCAGGATTTCTTCGACAAGTTCACCGTGTGGATCCACCACACAGACTCCTTCCCCATTATTTATATTTTGAACTATTAGATTAGAGAGTAGGACAGATTTACCGGTTCCGGACTTTCCGAGCACGTACATATGCTGACGTCTGTCTTTGCGTTTAATACCAAAGATATTATTTGTACTGCGAAAATTCGTCTTGCCGAAGTAAGTTATATCTCGATTGTGTGGAATTTGGTTGTCCATAGATTACTTTTATTATACAAAATAAAGCTTTTAAATGCTATAATTTACCAATTATGATTCCTGAATATTTTGCTTATCTAACTATATTTATTGGATTTTTGGGTGTATTTTTTTATATAAAAGATACTTTCCTTGGAAAAACTAGACCAAATAGAATATCTTGGATATTCTGGACAATTGCACCGATGGTAGGCGTATATGTTGCTTATAAATCTGGAGTGTCAGTATCATTACTAATTTCTACATTTATGGCTGGCTTTGGTCCACTTTTAGTAGTTATTGCTTCTTTCTTTAATAAAAACGCTTACTGGAAAATAACAAAATTCGATATAGGTTGTGGAGTTTTATCTGCTGTCGCAATTATTATTTGGATAACAACAAAAGATGGAGCTATTTCTTTATTATTTTCAATTTTTGCAGATTTGTTCGCTGGGCTGCCTACTGTGTTTAAAAGCTGGAAACACAGTGATACTGAAACGGTAGGACCTTACCTAGCTGGAAATATTAATTCTATAATAACTTTATTTATTATTAAAGATTTTACATTTCTAAATCTGGGTTTCCCTCTTTATCTTTTAATTTTAAATACAATAATTACTATAGGAATAAAAAGAAAATATTTATCGAAACTATTTTTTTGAGTGTGTCATTCGATACTCTATTATCTGGCTGAATAGTATTCCGCCAAAACAAATAGCTACATACCCTACGATAGCCTCTAAGTACGATAGTGGTATATGCCCGAGCATTCCCATAACGAAAGCTCCTAGCCACGAGACTAGTGATATAGCTCCAAAAGCAAATGACATTTTCCTTATGCGAACATATTTGTGGTGAGTGTTTGTATCTTTAAAATCGATTTTCCTTAATGCTGGGTGAACAATTCGCTGGAAAAGATAACCGTTGAAAATAATTATTCCTACTATCGTCATCTTCACCAAGAATTTCACAGAGTAGGCATACTTCATCGGATCAGAAAGGAATATTGAAATACCACTTAGAACAATAAAACCCAAGCTAATCCAAACTATCATAGAGAGCGCAGACAGTGTCCTGTTCTCATGCATATTAATCTTCTTATTTTGGATATATATATTAAATAAAATATCAGAAATAAGCGCCGCACCCATACCCACGACGACAAACAGCACATGAATGATTATTGAAATGTGTTTATACTCACTAAAAAATCCTACAGTATTCTCCATATAACACCATTATACACAATTAATTTACTTCTTGTTGATAGCAACTTTCACAATACACAATCTCTGGGCGATCTGGTGAATATGAAGTCTCGAATTCATTTTTGCATCCTTTATTCATACAATTTCTATGCCAAAGCCTTGGAGGGTTAATGAATTTAAATCTTTCAACGAATCTGCAATTGTGACACTTATGAGGTAATGGTAAACCTATATGTTTATAGAATTGTAACTCTATAGGAACTATCCTATAAGCACGTTTGCACAATTCACAAGCAATAATTTCTTTAAAAATATCGTCTGATACAGCATCGATTGAATCAGGCAAATCTACACCTTTTACTGTAGTTTGGAATTCACGAGCATTTGGTTCACGCCACTCTAACCCATTTTTTATAGCTTCTTCTTTGTTAAGCGGCATGTAATCATATGCCAAGCTTTCATTATATGCTATGGGGGAAAATTCAAATGGGAAAAATTCTCCATACTTATATACTCTTCCATTCTTATCTTTATACGGCATATCATTCATATGCTGTATAATTTTCGGAACAAGCTCTTCATACTCCTCTTTTGTATACTGTTTATTTAAAATACAGTATTTCTTTTTCTTAAGCGAAACACAACCAAAACAGCTTGATGCCCCAAAACAGTAGCCACAATATTCTAAATCACGAACATTTCCAAAAGAATTGAAACAATACTTAAGTCCGTACGCACCATCACCACATGTCATACACTCATACGCATTTTCTATACCCATAAAAAGCTGGGTGCTATCATAAGAATTTGCCGCCTTTAAAACACTAATAGTGACATAGCGTAAATCTTCCCCATCTGTAACTGAAAAAGAATTTTTAACATTCTTTGAATCACTTACCCTATCACCTGTGCAATTTAGATTTCTTATACCATGGTAATATTTCACTGGGAATTTTTGCCAATAATTCAGAGCAACAGAACGTAATCCTGTAATAGATTCATATGACCGGAGATTTAATTCTTCTATCTTTTTATCATATTCTTCTTTAGATAAAGGTTCATTGAAAAAATAATGTGACTTCCCTTTTAGATTCACGCAACCAAAACAATCAGTGCATCCACGCAAACCTTTACTAAACCACACATCTACACAATTCTCACAATCAACTGAAAAGAATGTCTTGTATGATTTATAAACCATGACACATTCATAACAAAGTTCGTCATCTATAATCTCGTGAGAATCGAGAGAGTTTTTTGTATTAGTCACTTTGACTAGGTATGCTGAGTCTTCAACGAAATCTGCGTCGAAGCATAAATAAGCATTCTTTAGTCTTCCAGCCTCGTTACAATAATCTGAGTTTATCATAAAGCCAGCAGAAGATTTTGCCATAATAGGTACCCTGTGAAATAGTTCTAGAAATTGCTCGAAAAATGGTCTTGAAAAATCGTAATCAACTCCGTAATCTAATGCTTCCCATTCATCCCCATACCAATAACTGTTCTCATATGTTTGGATACTAGACTCTGCTGGAATTCCAGAAAAAGAATCCTTGCCTGTGAACGCATCTTTCCTTCTAAATAAATTACGTTCGTTTCGCCATGCTAATCTTCTCCTCATTCGACATTCCGGACACCAAGTCGGCGTCGGAACTTTCATTTTCTCGTAGAATGAAAAATCATCTGGTTCGATAGTGAAATCATTCTTACAGTTTTGGCAGTTTCTAGTTTCTGAGTTCATTTGTTTTATTATTTAAAATTGATGAGTGAAGAGATTCGCCTTTATGAGACTGACCGAACATTATCTCGATCTTTGGTAATACACCTTCATTAATCGCTTTATTGATATTCTCAGATAGTGCTTGCTGATCATAACCCAAGAAAATAATATCTGGTTTTATTTCTTTCACTACATTATAAGTTCCCTCTTCAATGTCACCTAGAAGAACCAGATCCACATCTGGGACTTCGAGCAACTTCTCTATTCTCTCAACTTCGTTTCGCAATGGAAGCTTACCTTTTAATTTATTTACAACTTCATCACGAGCAACTATAGCTACCAAGCGCTCGCCTTCCTTACCCGCCTCTTCTATAAAGGCTTTATGTCCATCATGGATACCATCAAATACTCCAAAAATTAATACTGTCTTAGGATTCATTATTCTATTTCTTTAGTCATCCATTCTTTATAATCGTGATTTATCCTCCGTATATCTACTCCAGCAATCATAGGCACGCTGTATGTATGCTTTTCATTTAGAAGCTTCGTGACTGGGTCGAGTCTAGATTCAAGAGTAGTCACAAGTAGCATGGCCTGAGATTTACACTGGAAACTTCCCTCCCAATTATAACAAGACTTAATAGGCCAGAAATCCACACAGGCGCCCATTTTAGACTCTATGATATAGGAGCCAAGCTTCTCAGCTTCCTCCATGCTCTCGCACGTTGTATATATAAAAATCATAAAATATAAGGATATATTAGACTACGACCTCTATATATAAATTGTACCACTCTCTCCTCTTATATCAAGGGTTCGCTAGCTTTTTCCTCTACTTGAGGTTTTTCAGCTTGGTCACCGTAAACTGAGTTCTTGCCACCTGTAATAGCAGCTTTTTCCTGAGCAGAGCGGATAATAGTAGACTCTTCTTCTGCGATAAGGCGCTGAGCTTCCCCTGCTGGAATCGCATACTGGCGACGAGAAGCCTCAACTATGCGCTTGCGGTATGAAGGATGAGTTGGAGGAAGTACTCGAAGAGTCTCGGCAGAGAATGGATCATAAGATTCTCCATCTATAGTCATTTTGATATAAAATTCGGCGACCCCAAGGTTGATCATATCTTTCACATCGAAAATCGGCGCGAACTCTGGTTTAAGCTTAACTGCATCATCACCTCCAACACGGAATGAGATGATAGATCCGACGTTACCGAGAACTGCAGCTTCAACCTTCGTAGGAATCTGTCCTACATACTGGTGAGCCATCGTAAGGTTAATGGCATACTTACGAGCTTCTGATAGTAAGTTCTCAAATGTATCGGTCACGACGTTCTGGAACTCGTCCACATATAAGTAGAAATCCTTTCTATCTTCGGCATCCATTTTCGCACGTGCCATCCCCGCTTGCTTGATCTTCGTTAAGAACATCGCTCCAAAGAAGGATGAGTTCTCTTCTCCAATTTTTCCTTTCGAAAGATTAATCAGAAGAATCTTCTGGTCATTCATAAGCTTCTCTATATCAATCTTGTTCTCCTTCTGTCCGAAAATGTTTCGG
>JBDHUP010000016.1:0-5067 GCA_039809245.1 Minisyncoccia bacterium
TGTATCCACCTTCAAAAACATCCACTACATCCGTAACCGTTTCTTTGCGATGAAAGCTGAACTACAGATAAAGAGGGTTGAGGATTGCATGGAATGGCTGCAACTGACTTCGGATGAATATACCGCATCCCAATCTATTGCCTGGTTCATTGATCAGATAGGTATGCTCTGCAAGTCTTTGGCGTTTGTCAACGAGCAAATGGCGGTGGCAAAGAAGACACTCAACCGGCAGAAGGTAAGGGCTTACAACACGCTTATTACGTCATCCGTGGCGAATGAAACATTCTTTGCACCTAGTCTGGCTCGAGACTATATCAGCGCCAAGATCGAGCAGGAGCAATACGACTACGATATATGCGAACGGTGCAGCCGGACGATTACCCACCAGATAGAAGCATTGCGCAGTTGCCTGTCAGCGCTCAAAGAAGAGGCTAAAACAATGTCCTATGATTCGCATTAAAAAGAAATCAAGCCTCCCGCTGCCTAAGCTACTGGCAAAAGCGCAAACGGTCTTTAACCGGTGGATCAGGGAGCGAGACAAGACCAGACTGTGCGTATCCTGCGGCGTGGCATCCGTTGAACACGCTGGGCACTATTTCAGCATGGGGCATTATTCTGCATTGCGGTTCAACGAGACCAATGTAAATGGGCAATGCCTCCGCTGTAACACGTTCCTTCATTCGAATGCTATTCACTACCGGAATGGACTTGTAAAAAAATATGGCGAACAGGCGGTGCTATTGCTGGAATCATCATCCCGGAACAAAGTGAAGAAGTGGGGGAGAGCGGAACTGGAAGCAATAATCGAGCATTACAAATTATGAAGTCATGATAAAAACAAATTCACCCGTCAACCAAGAATCGATCGAGGCGCAAACAAAACGGTTGGTTGACCACCTCGAAAGAGGAAAGTCGATCCACTTCATTCAAGCCAGACAGATGGGCATCGGGTTCCTTAACTCTCGCATGTCGGAGATACGAAAGACCAGAGCGGTGTTTGAGAAGTGGACAAAAGTAGGTCGGGTAAACTGCAAGTTGTACTCCTTCAAACCGTTCTGATGGCTGAATTAAAGAAAGTGGATTTATTCGGAAACGAAGATGTCTTCCTGGTTGGGAAGCCAAATAGAAAACCGAATTTGTTCACGAATTACGACGCGTTCGTTGATAAGTTCGAAGCGAAGAAAACAACCGATGACTGTTACACACCTCCATTGGTTTACGATGCGGTGGTTCGCTATGTCAGGAGGAATGTTGATTTAACCGGCAAGAAGATTGTTCGTCCATTCTTCCCTGGTAATGACTTCGAAGACGTGGAATATCCTGCAGGTGCGGTTGTAATCGATAACCCGCCGTTTTCGATTATCGGAAAGATCGTAAAGTTCTACATCTCCAAAGACGTACCCTTTTTTCTGTTCGCGCCGCATCTTACTCTCTTTTCCTCTGATTTGAATTGTGCTTTCATAGTCGCTTGCGCGAATGTTGTCTACGACAATGGTGCTGAAGTGAAGACGTCTTTTCTGTCCAATATGTTTGAAAAGAGTGTTATAGGCGCCGCTGATCTGCACTCGGAAATAAAAGAGCTGCACAAGAATGCTAATCCACTGCCGAAATACCGCTACCCTGGAAATGTATTAACGGTTAGCCGCATCGCAAAACTCGTAGAAAGCGGCATCTCGGTAACGATTGAAGGCAAACACCTGGCCCATTGCCGCGGCTTACAATCACAAAAAAAGCATGGTAAAGCGATGTTCGGATCTGGTTTCTTGGTTTCCGATGCTGCTGCCGAAATGCTATGTGAGAAGGAACGGGAACGGGAACGGGAACGGGAACGGGAACGGGAACGGGAACGGGAATGGGAACGGGAACGGGAATGGGAATGGGAATTGTCTCCAAAGGAATTGGAAATCATTCAATCGCTTGGCAAATGAAAATCGCCTACATAGCGCACCCCATCAGTGGGGATGTTGATGGAAATCTCGCGGACATCCGGCGCATTGTTCGGAAGGTAAATATCGAATACCTGGACATTGTTCCGTTTGTGCCGTACTACGCAGATGTGGTGTCGATGGATGATACTGTTCCCAGCGAGCGCGCCCGTGGCATTGCCAACGATATGGCTATTCTTTCATCAGGATTGATTGACGAGGTCTGGTTGACAGGCCGGCGCGTCAGTTCAGGCATGCAGTCCGAAATAGAGAATGCCAATAAAATGGGTATTCCGGTTATCAATCACTTAAATCTATAATCATGTACGAACACATCTTAACCAAACAGATCACAAAGAAAGAAAAATGTAAGCTGCTTTATGCAGAAGGTGTTAAACCAAAGCAGATCGCGGAGCTGCTGCAGACCAGTGTAGGGCGCGTTTACCTAAATATAAAATCAAAGTAGTGGCCAAAGACCCGGCAATATTATGGTATTGGTCCGACTGGAACAGTGGAACGTCAACGCTTACCCGGTTCCTGAAAGGATGCTATATGGATCTGCTTCATGCGCAGTATAATTCTGGAAGCTTATCGTTGGAGGAAATAAAAACGGTTTTGGGAGCGGACTTTGGCCAGGCATGGCCTACCCTCAAAAAAAAGTTTAAGGCCGATGAATCGGGATTGTTCTTCAACGAAAGACTTGATCTGGAAAAAAGGAAGCGCGAAGCATTTACGGAAAGCAGAAGGAAGAACAGGGCAAAAAAACACACACTAGTGGAAGATATGAAAAACACTAGTAAAACATATGTTCTACATATGGAAAATGAAAATGAAATTAGAAATATAGATAGGGATATAGGGGGTGTGGGGGAAAAAGGGAAAGACTGCTTCCCGAGCTGCGAAACGTTTACCGATCAACCGTCGGAGGTTGTTGTCGGGTCGATCATTCAGCTCGTGAAAATCACCAAACAGATCGACATCACGGAGGAAGATGTTGGCGGTTTATGGGAGGTGTTCAAGGTTCAGAACCTCACCGGGAAAAAGTTCTACGCATCACCGGGAGACGTGTTTACCCACTTCGTGAACTGGGCGAAAACCCAAAAGATCGACCGAAAAAAAACAGGTGCAAGCAGATGGGTATTCGATGAAAAAAAATCTAACAGATGGGACTAATCTCCATTTCCGGCACAAGGCAAGTTCGGGAAATTCACTTCAACGAGCTGCGCTCGGCGATCTGCGATCTGCTCGTCGAGCTGTTTACGCTCTGCGGGAAGTACCAGGACGAGGATAAGATCAAGATTTTCGGCAACGCGCTGGCAAACGATTTACCGCCACGTTACCCGGGATTAACGCTGGCAGATTTGCAGGTGATTTTCAAAAACGCGATTACAGGCCAATACGGAGAGGTTAAGGCCATTGACCTTCCCACCCTACACAAGTGGGTGCGAAAGTGGCAGGAAGGCCGCCCAGGATTCGAAAGGGCCCTATCCGAAGGACTGGCGGGGTTCCATACATCCGGTTCGGTTCACGTAAACTGGTCAAAAGAGTGCTATAAGGCCTACCGGACCTACCTGCAGAAGGGGTTGAAGGTTTCAGACATCAGCCACTGGCTGTACGACCGGATGCAGATCGACGGCCTGATCGAGATGGAAGCGTACCGCGCCCTGATCGGGAAGGCGGCCCAGTACCTGGTCGAAGAACCGGACGAGATGAGCCAAACACAGCGGGAGATCGCCAAACGGATGGTCGTCATCAATGTGTTTGAGCTGAAGAAAAGACAGGGTATTGACGAGCTCTACAGAATGCACAAGGATGACGTTTGACGACCACGCCCGTAACATGGTTCGGCTGATGAACACCAGCCAGGCGATGAAGGACGCGCACCTGAAACTAGTGCTGTCTCCGTTGACCCTCTCGATGCGGTCGGTCTGGAAGACGGTGTATTCGGAAGGCATTTCCCGGAACAGGTTTTTACCGATCGAAAAATTGTCGGTAGAAAACAAAACGGAACTCTGGGAAGCAACGAAAGAATTATGCAGTTCATATCAGCTTTCCAAAGACGAACTGATCGAACGGGCGAAAATTTTGTACACGATTGAAATTTATTTGCATGAAAGCTAAAAAATCGCGCGAGGCTTGTTTCGTTGAATATTACTCGCTCTCCATTTATACGCTGAAAGTATTGGAGCACACCCTTTCAATGGCTACCGTCTTTTGCGAGCACAGCGGTGTTAAAAACATCCTTTCAACGAGTAAAACAAAGGCGGCTGTAATGGGCAGGAATTTAACGGGCTTGCTCAAACCAGAAATGAGAAGTGTCATTGCGAAAGACCTAAGCAGCGACGACCTGATGGCTGCAGGGTCTATCATGCAGGAACTCATTTCGCTTCCGTCCATATCAGAAGCAGAGGACAAAATACTTCACAGGATCAGAGAGATTAAAAAAGAAACAAAAAAAATTGAAGATGCAGTTAACATTTGAACAACGCGCGCTGCTTCGGCATAACGCGCTCTACAGAAAGCCAAGCTTGGAACAACTGGCCAAAGAATGGGACATGTGCCCGCTTGAACTGTACGACAAAGTACAAGCGTTGCGAGATAAACTTCTAAATAAACGGTACTACACCAAAACGCAAGACCTGGAACCGGCGAAACTTAAAGCGCCACCTGGAAAAGCGAAGCTTCCGTGTGTGATACTAAAAGAAGAGCAAATCAAGATAGAACGCCCCCCTGCTGTGTATTCAAATCATTCGCCATACAACATTGCATCATGAACGAAAAGAGCCGGGCAGGAAATGGGGCAAATGGTTTACCAAGCCACGGTTTCGGTTACAATAAACACCGCGGGAAAATGAACATCATCCATCAACACAACGTAAAGGTAACCCCATGGCCCATAGCTGATCAATCTGTTCAGACCATCGTAACCAGCCCACCATATTGGGCGCTGCGGGACTATGGGCACCCCGACCAGATTGGCATGGAAAAAACGCCAGAAGAATTTGTGCAGGTTATGGTAAATGTCTTCCGCGAAGCATGGCGGGTATTGAAGAACGATGGTACGCTGTGGTTGAATTTGGGAGATACGTACTATGGGGGAAAGGAACTAACGGCGCTTCAGTTGCTTATTCTGGCGCGGGCA
>JBDHUP010000017.1:0-4321 GCA_039809245.1 Minisyncoccia bacterium
TGTTTTGAAAATGTTTTGAATACTTCGCTATTCTTTCCATATACCTGGCCTATTTGGATGGCGGATTCTTTGTAGGCTTTCGCTTCTGCAGCGGAAGATGTAAATTCTTTTCCGGTCAATCCGGTAGCCCTTTGCAGCGCATTCAACTTTTGTGTAAGCTGGTCCAATTCCTTGCCTTTAAAGGCGCCGGATGCAATCTTTGATTGCACATCATCCAGCTCTTTATTTAGTGTTTTAAACGCGCTTCCAAACGCCGTCGGATAATTACCGATATTTATCTTTTGCTGACCGAGGGCATCTACATTTTTTTGAATGAGATCATTATTGCGGTCAATCTGTGCATTCAATTCCTTTACCGCTTCTATATCTTCAGGAGATGCAAAATCACCCACCGGTATCTGATCTCTCTGTTTTACTAATAAAGCATTTTCTGCGCGTGCAGCGTCTATTGTGCCTTTTACCGATAATTCTGCCGCCGCCCTTGCTTTTATTTCAACACTTGTTTGTTTTATTATTTCCCGATATTCTACCTCTTTTAATTTAGCTTGCACAATCGCTTTATCAAATTCTGCCTGTGTAATGGTTCCGGCTTTCAATTGTGCCTGCAATTCTTTCTGAGCTTCAGTATTACTTTTTAATCCGGCCTGCAATTGCGATAAATAAAGAATTGATGATTCTCTTTCTGTTTGTGGGATGAACGGCTGTGAGTTAGGACGTGTAATGTTACCCGGCCCGGATTGCCCACTCCCTTGTGGTATTTCAAATGTGCCTAAATCATGACGCTGTTTTTCTGTTTCAAGCCTTTGCCTTTCTATTTCTGCAAGTTCTTCTTGCCTTTTCTTTTGTTCTGCCAGTGCCCGGTTTTTTTCAATTTCAAGCGCCTTTCTTTCTGCTGCCGTTTTCTTTTCATTTTCAATTCTTACCTTTTCCTCGCTCGCAGCAGCTTTCTGTTCTGCATGTAATTTTGCCGCCTCAAGTCTTTGCTCTTTTAGCGTTGCATTCAGTTCAAGATTTTTTTGTTTTAATTTTTCTGTTTCAAGCCGCGCTTGTTTTATTTCATCTGCAATACTCGCAGAACCTGAAATATTGCGGAGATTTTCACGGTTATCCCTTAATTTTTTAAAGACGGCTTCCAATGAATCCAATTGAGCACGCGCAAACTTTGTATCTGCTTCAAAGCCTTCCCGGTCAATATACCTACTTATTAAATCTTCTGCCATGGTTTTTACAATTTAAAAAGCCACTGCATTTGATTGCAATGGCTCTCGATGAAGCTCAAAAATTATATCAATGAATTTATTTTACCGCCTTCGTCATTTCTTCACAATATAAATTAAACTGCCTGATATATTCACAATACTCACTAACGGTTATCTCCTTAGTGATTTTGTAATTATTATGCCTGCTCAACATGATGAGTACCCCTGTGAAATAATTCTTATCAATCTTTTTACCATCCTTTGCCTCAATCTTTTTTTGCAAATTATCAAATTCTGTTTTCTTTAAATCATACCTGATTTTGTATGACTTACTGCGCCGTTCGCACCTGTCAATATCCTTTTGATATGCTTCCTGGTCTTCCCAATCAAATTTGCAATTGGCATTCACCATTTCATTGAGTTGTTCACAAAAGTATTTTGAATAAATATTCCTAAGTGTTGTAACCAATACGTTCAGGCATTCAAGGTCAATGCGGAGAATCTCCACATCTCTCATCAAATTCATGTATAATAAATGTTCTGAATTGCCGATAGCGTCGGAATATTCCTGCATGATGAACAACCATGACTTTTGCAAAGTTTCAGGAAGCGGAAATCCAGAAATGACCAATGCACTCAGGTTGTTATTGAGAAGGCAATCTTCAAACCGGGAAAGGGGTAATTCATGGATATTTTGATACCAACTCGATAATGGTATGTCCGCCGGCCTGGACGGACTCAATTTCGGCAAAGGCGATGACGTTTTTTTCTTTGTAAAGCGCAAATGTTTTTTCATTCTGAACTGCTTGTTTTTTTGCTTCATTCCGTGCTCTTTCTACATCAAAATAAACCTTAGTCTTTTTCGCAAGACAATCTAAACATCTTGCCATGATTATTGAAATTTCAGTCCTGTAAATTTACTTATTTTCTTTTTCAATGCAGGCGCTAAATTTTCTTTTATGTACTCTGATTTGAATTTGCCGCCCAACCCAAAAATATCGCTATACTTTTGTTCTAATTCTATGGCTTTTTTGTCGGTCGATATTATATTAAAGGATTCTCTTCCGGCTTTAACATCAATTCCGCGGTGAAAGGAACCCGTCAATTTCAAATCCGGTATTCCATACCCGGGCAATGGATTCATATCATGCTTTGCATCTGCATACTTCCGGCGCCGGTATCGAGGCGCTATTTCCTTTCCTGTGTTTGCCTTGCCAGATAGCAATTGATCGCGTTGAATGTTCTCAAAATCAGCGGTTGTTTCATGCAGGCAATCATCAATCACTTTTTGAGTGTCTATTTTGCGGAATTTACTTGCTAATGATGTAATGGACGGCACTGATAAAGCGTTAAAAAAGGCGGCGTTTTTATGGCCGCCTTGATTGATCAATCTTTGTTTTTGGAAAGATTGGATTTTGTTTCCGGTTTTGATTCCGGATCAGGCACCTTTGGGTGCATCAATCCAAAAACCTCTTTCAGCTTGGCTTTGCTAAGGCCATGGTGCGATTCATGCGCGATAAATTCTGATTCTGTCTTGTCGCGCCAAAAATCTTCATTGAAGTTGACGTTTTCTATTTTCATAACTTATGATTTTGTCAGAATCACAGGGATGATTTCGGTGTCCAGAACATCTGCCGCGTCGAGAACTGCCGGAGTAGGGCCTACCAGCTTAATCTTGTCACCACTCGAAAGCGCATTATATGCGGTGCTGTCAAAGGTAACGGTAAGTGCTTCCAGCGCCGTATCTGCGGCCACGGACGTAACTGCTAACGAACTTGCGAAATCAGCACCTGTAAATGCAGTGAAGGTAAGGGCGGAAATGGCTGAACCATAATCATCCCAAATGTTGTAGCCTCCCATGAGGTCGGAGCCAATAATCTGCAATCCGATTTTGAATACATTGCTAGCATTGCTCTTGTAAACAAGGCTCACATCATTCAGCGCCCGGATGTCATCAATATTGCCCACTGTTTCGCTCCAATAATTATTATCGAAGTACTCCGATGTGCTGAGAATAGAAACTGACACAGTAACCACTCCTTCTTCAACGTTTTGGCCCGTTGCGATTTTATTTCCGGTAACGAAAATTTTTGCAAGAAAGCCACGGAAGCTGGTGCCAGATTTAGTGCCCCACACAATCCCATTTGCATCAAGTTCCAGGATGCGAACAGTTTGATTATTGAACGAACGAAGCCTCTTCAGAAGGTCGCCCCCGGCAAATATCTTCATCGTGTATCCTGGTTTGCCCTCAAGGAGTACAGTTTTAAAGCCAAGGTTCAGGCTGCCTTCCTTATTTGCTTCTGATGCATCTGCAAGGTCTTGTGCTTCATTCAGCGTGAATAGTTTATTGCTGTCGTTTTTAGAAAGTTTGGAATTTGCGATCAGCTTTTGCGTGAAGGTTGCCTCATCTGCATAATCAGCAGCAGCAATGCTGCCATTGAAAATAAACAGCTTTTTGAGTACCCCACGGCTTTTGTCGCAGGCCAATTCGCCTGTGTTTGCTACGGATTTACCGCAAAGTGAATATGCCATTTTTAATAAATTTAATTAGTTACACAATTTTTGTTGTTTCTTACCGGGACTTTCTGAAAGCGAACAGATATAGTATCAACGATATCATTCAAAACATTCTTACCGTCTTCGCCCCAGTAATAATGATCGGTAAGTTTAAAATTCTTTTCTGCCTCATAATTAGAAAATTCAGGACGGTTACTCATTTGTTTAATCAACTCATCCCTAATCGGATAAAGAACAGGCTTGAAGGTATTTTCCTTTCTCTGGTACGACTTCCACTCCTTCCGGCTGTCTGTCATAATGAACATTCTCAACTCATCAATTCGGGCATAAATAAATGGCTCTGCATACAAAGTAAAAGGCTCCATCAGCCAGATTAAAGGGAATTTCTTATTAAACTTGTCCGGGCTTTTACTCATCTGAATCAAGGTTTCATTTAGTTCCTCTACGTACCCAAAATGCGAACTTACAGGTGTGCCTAACTTTGTTGCAATGTCAGCTACCATGCTTGTGAACACTTCAGTTACTATGTATGGAGGTTGATTCATATCCCAAATTCATTTGACTGTTGAAATAATATCCCATGCCAAACTTCACTACTCCATTCA
>JBDHUP010000018.1:0-4301 GCA_039809245.1 Minisyncoccia bacterium
GTCTTGAAAAGATCGAACAAGTTTAGCATCGTTTTCGAGGAAACCGAAGACGACGAACAGCTGACCTATGAAGACAGCCCGCGAAGTAACAAGTCGAATAAGGAAGAAGAGATCGTAATAGAGCATTTTAATTAACGATTTATCAATAACATCTAATAAATAATTCATATATTCTAATTAAGATCAAAGTCGATTGGCGAAATCTCATGAACATCAAGCTAATTCCAGACGGTAAACATTCACCAATAATTAATTCAATATTCGATATAAACTAAGCTAATATATGAATCTTCTTAAGGATTTGACTTGAAACAGCTTCAAGACGAGGACGAATTAGAAGAGGAGAGCGAGCAGAAGACTAACGGCCACAAGAGTGAGGACGAGAGCGAGGAGCAAGTAATCGACGACTATTACGAGACGGTGAAGAAAGTCGACCGATATAACAAGAGCAATACGAACAAGAAGACCAACTGCTGTGGAAAACAGCAACAACAGCAGCAGCAAAAACAAGAGGCTAAACCGGACCAAAAGAGCGTCGTTAAGAAGCAGCAAGAGGAGAAGGCGAAGAACGACGATTTGAACCGAATCGCGTCGAGTGTTAACGCTCATGCTAAGGCCAAGTGGAAGAACAGTGCTCCATCCAAAGCGGCCAATTCAAGTAAGATATAAATGTCTCGGTATCAATTATCACTAGATTCTAATCTGTATCTAATAAAAAAAGATGCTCCCAAACATATTCGATTCTCGTCGGGTTCCTCATCGAGTTCGAGCTGTTCGTCGTCGTCCTCATCCTCTTCGGACAGTTCAAGTTCGAATGACGACGAAGAGATGCGATCGGCCAACGAGAACAAAAGCAAAGCTAAGACGAATAAAAACAACCAAGACCGAAAAGTAACATTTAACCGATTGGAAATCTCTAAAAATCTATGTTAATTAATGATGAAATATCTAGGAAAAGGTAGTGCCGAGCAAAAAATCGGAACAGACCGTCAATAAAGTCAAACAACTGCTCACGACGGCTTCTTCGGAGTCTTCAGAGATCAAGCCGAATTCGTCTCAAGTGACCAAAACGAAATCGCCAAAGACTCAATCTCTCAAGTCAATCGACTCGAAGAATAAGACGAAAGAAGAGGAGAAGGAGAAACCGACTGTTGCTATTGATACTCAGACTTTCATGATTCAGGTAGGAATTTCTTCTTTATTATCTCGTTTATCTCGATTTATAGAATTGTATTCTTCTTAAGATCGGTAATGTGTTTGAGCTCAATTCCAATTCTAAAGAGGTCACTGTGAAATTCAACTCAAATTACAAATCAGGTTCATTTTCCCTCTAATCCAACATTTTCATATCTAATAACCAAATAACACGCGTAATTTTTCCCTTAAAATAGAGATCAACCTGAAAATAACCAACAAGGATCAGTCTGATGATGTGAGCGAGAAAAAGAAGAAAAAGAAGAAAGAAGAGAAATCGGTAGGCTAAAATAAACGATCAAATAAGTCGAATAAAATAAACCAATTTTATAATAATATAGCCAAAGGTCGAATTAGACTGGAAAAACTCAATGAACGTGAAGCTAATCCCGAATGGTAAAATTTAGAATACGATACGATTTACAGCGAAGCAAACTACTAATCGATTAATATACAATAGAAATCAGCTTGAACATGAAGAGTCAAAAGGAAGGAGAGGAAGAAAAGGAAGAAGACGATGACGTAAAAATGAAAGAGAGTGATTCATCGTCAAATGAAAGCGAATCGGAATCCGAATCGGAATCGGAATCCGAGGAGGACGAGAAAGAGATCGTAGCTTCTAAGAAATCGTCTAATCAAAAGACCGCTAACCAAAAGCGAAAGATAAACGAGCCAGCGAGACATCAAAAACAAACATCACAGAAAGTCAATGAGGAGAAATCGAACTCGAAAACAACAAAGACCGATGCTTCCTCGTCTAAAAAAGGTACAATTTTTATACTCATATGATCCTATATTATGATATAATCAACATAATTGCTCTTTAAGCCACTCATATCCGATTCGATTCATCGTCGTCCGACTCGAGTAGTAGTAGCAGCAGTTGTAGCAGCGCTAGCTCGGATAGTAGCACTAGCTCGGACTCGGAAGACGAACCAATCGAGAGGAAACCTCAGCCGAACCTTAAGTCTAAACAGTATACGAATCAACAACAATATAACAAACCAGTAGCTAAGAAGAACCAACAACAAGAGGCGTCGACTTCTGCGGCGGCTAAAACCTCGCCCCAAAAACAAGCTAACAATAATCAACAACAAGAGCAGAGGAATAAGTACTACCAGCCAAGTAAAGAGGAACAAGTGAACGCTATCAGTTATAATCGAGCTTTCTTGCTTCAAGTAAGCAGCAGTTAGTAATATTCTAAAATGAATTCCACTTCTACTAAACGTATAACTTTATTAGAACCCGAAAGACATGTCGGACTTTAAAAAAGTCTTCAATCAGACGAAACTAAACGCTCCAAACCCGGAAGAGTTCCTCCTCAAATACGACCAAGACGATCAACATCCGCCAGAGCTAATCATCGACGAAGAAGAGGTCTTGGCTCAGCAGCAACAGCAGCTAATCGAATCGGCGACGTCTCAATATCAAGAGCCATCTTCTTATCAGGATCAGGAGCAGCAGACCACCGATGATCAGCTGCAATTCCTGCAAGAGCAACAAAACGTGTTTGTGGCTCCACCCAAAATCGATTTCACTAAATTCGAACCGCTCAGTGGTGTTCCAAACGCCGAGGATAAAATCGCTTTTCAAGTAATTTAATATTCAATATATTTAAATCAAACTCAGATACTAATTTTTCCTTTTTTTTTCAGTTGCTAGAGATCTCTCCGAATTTCACACCTGAAGTGTCCAGTTACAAAGTTGCCACTGTTTTAGGCTTCGACCACAATTCTGGAGAAATAACCCTCAAATTAGATGACAATGGTTAGTATTGATTATATCATACTATTGGTTTATTCGTGTGTTAATTATTATGATTTATTATAGTGCTCGATAAGCCAAGTACTTCATTGGTCGAAGGACTTGATCTGTTGGCAAATGGAGAGTTTAGACCACAAGAACCCAAAGACGACGTGGTATAAAAATATCTCATTCTTTAATATTTAGATTGTTAATCGAAATTTTTATATAACTTTTATATTTTAAGCTCACAATGGATTGGAGAAATCTCATGAATATTCGATTGCTTCCAAAAGCTCATCTTTAGATTTTAGATTGTTATAGATTTATTTATTTTTTATATTTATTGTTGACTATTTTAGCATTATATTGTTTTCTCTTTTTTTGTTAATAAAAGTATTAAAAGTTAAAATTTATTTTTAATTATATTAAGAAACTAAAAATGAAAAATCAATTTTTTAAGAAAATAAGACTTTTTTATTTATATATTCATAAATATATTTTTGTTTCGATATAAGAGAAAGAAGAAAAAGAAAAAGAGTAAAATAAAAAAAATAAATTAGTACCAGATTTAAATTTTGTTCATAAATGAAATCACAAATACATTATCAATTATCAATAATAATGAGTATTGGTGATAAGCAACGTTTATTAACGCCGATTCAACAACAAAAAAAGAGAAAAAAGAAGAATTTTAAAAATCAATATGCACTGTAAGTAGATAAATAATATCGATTCATTTTCTTTAAATTTTAAATTTTCAAATTTTCAATCAATTTCGTCATATTATTTCTTTCTTAAATTTAGTCTATAAATGAATGAATTTCTTTAGATACTTGATATATATATATATACTCTCTGACATAAGACAAACACCAAAATGGTACGAATACGAATATTTATAATATATAGTTATATAGTTTAGAGTAAAGAGATAAAAAATAAAGTAAAAATAAAAAACAGTAATTTCATCATTCCGTGTTAAACACAAAAATATGGTATATTTCAAAAGTAGTACGGTTGTTGTCGTTGCTGATTATGTTGCAGGTTTGGACTCATGTTAACGTGATTCTGAAGATTCGGATTCTTAAACAAAAGAGGTTTAACATTAGTGAGAATAAATTATCAAATTTTGTCTTGAATTCACATTTTTTGGGATTTTGAATCTAATAATGTCTAATTGAATCTTAATAAGCTTTTATTATGCATATTTTAAAGTATTTAATCGATTCTTTATTTGGAAATTATATTAACTATTTGAGAATCATTAGAGCTTAGAGTTTAATATAATAGAGAATAATAAAAACTTAATAAAAAATTGAATAATATAATAAGAGTAGTTTATTGAAATTTACAATAAGAAT
>JBDHUP010000019.1:0-4178 GCA_039809245.1 Minisyncoccia bacterium
AAGGCTAACATTTTTTTTAACTTATCGGTGTTTTCAAGGTTAACCCCCCACTTTCCGCCCAAATAACCGAATAAAGCTACGGTAAAAATCTCAGCAATAAAAATAGGTTGTAAAAAAGAATCGAATTGTTTTATGGCCAATAGTCCGGAGGCTGAGTTAACCACAATAAACAAGGCCGATAGCGCTGCTGTTTGCTTTAAATTTTGCCATCCTAAAATAAGTAATACAGGGCTTAAGAAAATACCTCCACCTACGCCAACTATTCCGGAGAAGAAACCAATAACAGCTCCTATCATTAATGATTTCCAAATTTTAAATTCAGTTTGAAACAAGTTCTGAAACTTATTAAAAAAGCCTAATAGATAAGATACTGAAAAAAACAAAAATGCAGCCAAAATATAATGATACAGTGCAGCATCTATTTTTAACTTAGCTCCAAAATAAGCCATAGGTGCAGCCCCTAGAGCAAAAGGCAAAAAATATTTTATATTAAAATATCCTTTTCTTGAATAATGTATAAATGTAATGCTAGCCACAATTAAATTCATGACTAAAACAAATGATTTGGTTTGGGGTGATAATAAACCGAATAAGGCAAAAATTGCAATATATCCGCTAGCACCTCCGTGCCCAACAGCTGCATAACAAAAGGCTATAGCACTTAAGGATAATAATAAAATGATAGTAGTTAAATCCACGAATTGCAATAAACTATGCCACAAAGTAAACAAATTAATGCAGAATAAGTATCTTTGTTAGTCTTGCGGGAGTCTGAGTAAGGCCAATACTAGGTTCAGGATGAAGGATTGTACATTTTTTTGTTAATAATATAGTACCTAAAAATTTAATAGTGCATTTAAAAAGATTTACTCAGTTGGGAACAAAATTGAAAACCCCGCTCAACTTTCCCTCCTTTTTCTCTTTGGATTCCGATTATCTCCTTGAAGAAGTTGCTTTAAAAGAGTAGGATCATTAATATTAACTGTACGCTATTATTGTGCACCAAGGATACTCAGCTCACAAAGGCCACTATTATAGCTTTATAAAATCAACTAATTCCAACAATTGGTATAAATATGATGATGAATCAGTCAAACTTATTGATGATATTGATTAATGCTTGCTTGCCACTCAAAAGGCCTACATCCTCTTTTACCAAAAAACTAACTTTAGAAAGGGTGGACCCAGTGTTAGGAAACTGTAATATGATTCAAAGTAGATCATGACTCCTATTAAGCCCAGTACTTCAAAGGGAAAGTTTAAGATTAACATTCCAATGGATAAAGCTCTGGACAGTTCTGCATTGCAGAGTAGCTATGATGATTTTTCAATTAACATTGAATCTTGCCCAAAGCCTGCATCTCACCAAAAAGGAAAGTCTAGGCATTTAACAAAGGATATAATCAATCTTGAGGAAGAAAAGTCAGTTTAGAGCAATGTGAGAAGCAAATCAAAAACTTCCACCCAAGAAAAATCCACTCGTAGCTCAGCCTCCTCAGTGAAAAAAGTGAAGAAGCCAAACTAAATATCAAAGTTGAAAAGTTAAGAAAAAAAGTAAATGGTTAAGAGTGATAAAATTATGCTTGTAAGGAAATCAAAATCTGAAATAAAAAAGTCAACTTTTTCCAAATTGAGGAGTGAAGAAAGGAATAATAATTAATAATAAGATAAGAGAGTGACTAGGAGTAATAAGAAAAATATTAAATAATCAAAGTCTAATCCAAATGCATATCTCATTACATCATATGTCTGAAAACCTCCTGCTTCACTGAGTCCAGCCTTCCGATAAAGTCCTTAACTGTTAAATTGACCTATACATATAAAGTTAGTTAATGTATTTCCTTATATAATTTTTTAATGTCTTAAATCTATCTTTTACTTACCACGTCGTTTGAAGTCATCAAAGCCTTGAAATCATCTGTACTCAAACCTTTCACATTGCTTGTGAAGTCATATTTCTGCTGAATGAATTCAAGCTTTGCCTTTAAAGCAGCATTAGCCTGAGATAATCTCCTGTTTCTTTCATCCTCTATCTTATTAACCTTCAGTCCTTCCTCTACTTTGGCATTTAAATCATCAACAGTAGCATTTTAGCCTTCAATCTTTTTATTTAAGGCATCAATTTATTCATCAAAGGAATGTAATTTAGTTTTAATGGACTCCATTTCAGCTTCTGTCAATCTCTGTCTCTCATCCAACTCAAGCTTTTCATCTAAAAGAGTGTCATATTTCTTCTTTTCATCTTCCAGTTTTTATTAGAGTTCATTGTTGTGTTGGGTTCCAGTCTCCTGTCTAGCAATTAATTCTTTCCATTCAGGATTTTTATCTCTTGCCAACTTTGCCTACATTTTCTTCTCATTAATTTCTTCTTTTGCTTTCAGTTCTCTTTACAATTCCTCTAGTTTAATTTCTGCATTCTTTTTCTCCTCTATTAGTTCTTCCTTTTTATCATTCAAGTACTATGTGGCATCCTCCAGCTCTCTCACTTAGATATTCAAAAGTTCGTGCTTTACATGGCCATCATCAATCTTGTCTACTAAGTCAACAGCCTCAACTCTCAGCTTTTGAAGTTCTTCATTAGCTTTTTCCTTAAGAACCACCTGTTCTCTTTCTTATTTGAGTCTTTTAATTTCTTCGTCTTTTTAATGAATCAATTCTTCTTCAAGAGTGGAGTCAATCTTGTGTCTTGTATCATTGACTTCATCAAATTCTTTTTCCTTGATAATAGACATTTTGTTAGCATAGTTATCATCACTTTCTCTGTTTAACTCGTGTTCAGTATTTCTCAAATCGTTTTCAAGGTCAAACCTCGATTTTGAAATTTCCTTAAACTTTCTCTCCAATTCAAAATTCTTTTTCTTGAAATCTCTATCATACTCCTTCCCCATCTCCTCTATCTTTTGATTCTAGGTGAGCATGATGTTGATTTGGGAGTCTAAGATGAATTATGCACCAACAACATCCAACTTGACTTTGTTAAGTTCTTCAATCTTTTTATCGAAGTCCCTCCTCATCTTCTGGTATTTTTGTTTGAGGAGACTGATATGCTAGAAACTTGACTTTTCATCATCAAACAAGGATCCAATCCCTGATTTTTTCTCATCTTCTACCACCTTTTCTTTGAGAATTTTGAGTTCAAGTTCCATGAAATGAATTTGTTATTGAAGGTTTTGGATGTACTCATCTTCAACTGATGAGTTAGGATTTTGACCTAGAGTGGGATCTCTTGATTTATCCTGCCCTCTGAAGTTCATAGGCACTGCTCCTGATAGTCCCATTGTTCCTCCAAAGGAAGTTGCTCCCATGGAACCCATTGGGTTGAACCCGGATGCCCCCATTGTTCCTCTCCCTCCTTTCTTTGTACTACCTTCTCCAATAAATTAAATCTAAAAATAATTACCCATAGATGCTTGTAGAGGGTTTTAGAAACTCTGTCTAGCAAAACTTGATCCTTTAAGAGTACTGCTCACTAGAAAAGGTTAAGAAGGTGGAAGTCATACTATTTGTAATTATGTTTAAGTTTTTAAATATAAGTTTTCGTTATAAGTTTATGAATATTAATGCATAAATAAAATTAAAATCAATTAAGAAATTAAGGGAATCAAAGGTTTGCTACTTTGTTGTCAAGTTATTCAAACTTCTCTAGGACATCTGGGTCTGCACTTTGATCTTTCCTAAAGTTCTTTTGGTAACCATCCATGTATTTCTTGTAGAGAGTTACAACTGCAGCTCCCCCAAGTCCAAGGTTGTGAGAGAGAGCTATTTTGCAATTATCAACTTGTCTCTTTCCTGCCATTCCTCTTACTTACCAACACATTTCAGCAGCTTATGCCAATCCGGTTGCTCCCAAGGGATGACCTTTAGAGATTAAGCCTCCACTTGGGTTAACAACGTACTTTCCTCCATATGTGAATTCACCTTTATCAATGAATTCTCCTGCTTTTCCAACTGGGCAAAGACCAAGGGCTTCATAAGTGATCAGTTCATTGGCTGAGAAGCAATCATGGAGTTCTACTACTTGAACATCTTGTGGCTTCACTCCTGTTTGCTTATAAACCTTTTCTGCACATGATTTTGAGCAATCAAATCCCACTATTTCAATGTTGGATTTTGATTCAAAAGCAACTGGTTTATCAGTAGCTAGAGCCATCCCTAAGATTTCAACTGCTTAATCTTCT
>JBDHUP010000020.1:0-4079 GCA_039809245.1 Minisyncoccia bacterium
CCCGGCGACGCTGGTGCGGGCGGCGGGACTCGAACCCGCACAGGCCTCAGGCCCCAGGGAGTTTAAGTATCGCGGTGGACGCCCTGTCCGGCCCTGTAGGGCCCGGACCGTGGTCCCCAACCCCTTATTTTCCGGTCATTATCCTCCCGACACGCCCCGTAGGGCCAGGTCCGGCATCGGGCCTGGCGTGGGGCCTCACGAGGAGGAAGCCAGATGACCACGAAGCTGACCCAAGCCACGGTCAACCGGGCGAGGGACGACCACCCGCCGGGCACCCAGTTGCATGACTCGGAGGTGTCGGGACTGCGCCTTGTCGTCGGCAAGACCTCCTGCTCCTGGAAGCTGGTGGGCAGGATCAACGACGGGAGCAAGCGATACGTCTCCATCGTCCTGGGCCGGACCGACGAGCTCAGCCTCAAGACCGCCCGCGACGAGGCGACCAAGGTTCGTCTGGCGCTTCGGCGTGGGATCGACCCACGCCAGGTCAAGACCCAAGTGCCGAACGTGGCCGAGGGACTGCGGCGCTACCTGGCCAGCCGGCCGGAGCTCAGCCCCGCGACCGTCCAGTGGTATGAGGCCAAGGTCCGCAACAACCTCAGGTCGGTCGCCAAGCTGCCCTGCGACAAGGTGGACCGCGAGACGGTCCGCGCCCTCCACGAGCGGCTCACGAGGGACGTGGGGGCCTACGGGGCGAACTCGGCCATGCGGGTGCTGAAGCTGGTGCTGAACGACGTCGCCCGCACGTTCGACCTGCCCCCGAACCCGGTGACGAGGGCCGTCCGCATGAACCCTGAGCGGGCCCGCGACTGGGCGGTGGGGCCGGAGGAGATGCCGGGGCTCTGGCGGGGACTCGACGCGATGGAGGACCGGACCAGGCGGGCTTGCTGGATGCTGATGCTGTTCACGGGGCTGCGGTCGGGCAACGCCCGCTCGGTCGAGTGGGCCCACATCGACGGGGACCTGCTGTTCGTCCCCAAGGCCAAGTCGGGCCGGTCGTTCACCGTCCCGCTGCCCGCCGTGGTCGTCCAGGCCCTGGCCGAGCTGCCGAGGGTGGGCAGGTTCGTGTTCGCCTCGCCCACGTCCCGGAGCGGCCACATCGAGGAGCTCCGGCGGACGGAGGCCTTCCCCTACGCCCCACATATGATGCGACATAGTTATCGCACCCACGCCATGGAAGCGGGCGTGGACTTCCAGGCGGTCACGCTCCTACTCGACCACGCCAACCCGCACGTGTCTTTCAGGTATGTCACGAGGGAGCACCTCACCGGCCACCTGCGGGAGTGCCAGGACCGCGTGGCGGCTAGGTTGCTGTCCTATCGCGGGCGATAGCCCGCGCCTCCTTGAGCGCCTCCTGCCTGGCCTCGTGCGAGACGTGGGACCCTTCGCGGCACCAGTGGAGGAGCTGAGAGTCGGGCCAGTGAAACACAGCCGTCTTGAGCATGGCGGCCTTCGCAGCCTCGAAGCGCTCCTCTGGTGGGAGCCCTAGGAAGTTCAGGCAGTGCTGCCTGCAACCGTATCGCGAGTTGGCCATCACCAGCGGTTCCCGCTGAAGGCCTCGTTGATCGCCGACGTGGAGAAGCCGAGGCCGCGGCTCTTGGACTCCGCTCGGGCAGCAGCCCGTCTCTCGTCCTGCGGGAGGTGCTTGAACAGGTCCGCGAACGCCTCGCAGTCGAGCCCGAGTGCGTCCAGGAGCGTCTCGGGGTCGAAGTCGTGGCCCTGCTCACGGGCCTCTTGGAACGCCACCCACCGGTTGCGGCGCGGGCGGTCCAGATACTTGTGGGTCCAGACCCACTCATGGATGTCGATCTTCATGCCCGCATGATAGCCCGCGACCGGCCCCCGTCGGACCCATCATTGGCCTCGGCGACCACGGGTGAGGCGTTCGGCCAACCGGTCCAAGGGGTTGGTGCCCCGGACCGGCGGATCAAGTGTCACTTGAGGTGGTGGGAGTGGGTCCACCTGCGCCCGTCGTGGTGGCTGGACTTGGTCGCGTTCTCCTCGAACCACATGGGCTGGCAGTTCTGGTAGTGGAACGCCGCCCGCTGGCCCTCCTCGGTCGTCAGGTCGAAGCTTGCGACCGGCACGACGTGGTCGACCACCCATCCACCGGGGAAGTTGCCGTAGGTCGACCAGTCCATGCCCTCAGTCCAGAGCGACTCGAGGTGTTCCTTGAAGTCTGCCGGGGTGCAGCCAAGAAGGTCGAGGCTCTTTCCAGACTTCCCCGCCCGGGCCGCTCGGAGGGCATGGGCGATGCGGTTGCGAACCCGCTCGCTCAGTGCGTAGGAGGGGTCCGTCTTACGCCGGGCTTTCTCGTAGTCGTTCTGGTATTTGGGATTGGCAGCGCGGAAGACGCGGCTGCCCTCGCGGTTGGCGTCGCTCCGTTCCTCGGAGTGACGTGCGGGCTTGAGGCAGTCTCTTACGGTCCAATCCGACCACGTCGCTCCCAACCGGTCACGAGCGACTCGGCCGAGTGCGTGCTTGAGCTTCGGGTCCACCCCGGCAGCCAGAATGACCGCGCCGAGCTCGCGGCACGTCGTGCATCGCTCGATCTGAGGCCACAACCGGTCCAGAAGTGCCTCAATGGGGTCCTGGGGCGCACCGTAGAAGCCTTCGGCAGCGTTCGGCATAGCCGAGCTAGCCTCGGCGCTGCCGAGGGCCTCACTGGGCTGAAACGCTCGACAGCCAGGCCACGTGAGCATCCGCCCACCCTCCACCTCGGTCACGACGGGCGACCGGGTGAGGTCCACGCCCGGCACGAAGCTCCAATCCATCTGTCTGTCTCCTTCAAGCTCGGCACACCATGTCGCGATCCACCGGCCTGGGGAGCGGCCCAAACGACAACGGCCCCAGGCTTTCACCTGGGGCCGCTTGGCCCGACCTCCGACCCCTCAGGATCGGGCCTCTGCTTGGCTGACCCCAGGAGACCAAGCCCGATCCGCCAAGCAATCGTTGTCCTCAGCGCCGCTTGACCCTCGGACCATCGGTCACTCGGGCCGGCAGGATGGGGGAGTAGAGGCCATCGCCGTGGTCCTCGAAGCCCACCATCTCCAGGAGTCCCCGCATCCTGAAGTCTGACCACTCGTCGCAGTGCCGGAGCCCGGTCAGCTCGCGGTGGAGCTCCGAGGGCAGGACCGACGTGCGGCCCTTCAGCAGCTTGGCGAGCTCCTGCTCCAGCTCGCCCAGGGTCATGTCGGGCGAGAGCCCGGCGTCGGTGAAGCCGCGCCACATCATGTCAGGCGCCCACCAACAGGCTGCCGCCGCGGGTCAGCGTAGGCCACTGTGTCTGGGTCGCAGCCCCGACCGGACGGCCCTGGATCGCGACCGGTGCGACCATCGTCGCGAGGTCGACCACGGTCCAGCCGTTCATCTCGGCGGCCGGGACGCCCAGGAGCTGCGCGTAGCGGGCGCGGGCCGCCGTGGCGTCGGCGGCGACGACGATGCCCGTGTCGCAGCCGTCGGCGCGGCGAAGGTGCTCGGCTCCGGCGTGGATCAGGAATGTGGCCATGTCAGTTGTTCTCCTCGGTGGGTTGGTTGCCGGCCAGCTCGGCCTCGGCGCGCTTCATCATGGCGATCCGCACCGCGCGGTCGCCGTTCGTCTTGCCCGTCTCGAATGCCGTGTCGGCGGTCACGGCTTCCAGGACGAGCCGTTCCGCCTCCATCGCGGCCAGTTGGACGGAGCGGAACTCCTCGCCCACCAGGGCGTCTGCCAGGTCGTGCGGGGAGAAGGGGCGTTCGCCCCGCGGCATGTTGGACACTCGCGCGTTCAGCGCGGCCCCGAGCTCGCGGTCTCCGGTGGCGGCGGCGAAGGACGCCAGGCTCGCCAGCTCGGCGGGGCCGGACGCGGCCACCTGCTCCATGAGGCGGCTGCGGCGCTCCGACCCGAGGCCTTCCCTCGCGAGCACCTGCGCGGGGCTCTGGTAGTGGACCAGGGCGTCGCGGAGGCCGGCGTGGATCGCGGACAGCTCGCGGAGGGACTTCTTGCGGGAGGCCTCGCTGTTCCGCTTCAGCTCCGCCCTCAGGCCGTTGGCGGCGCGGGTCGCGAGCGTCGATCGTTCGTTGGGGGAAAGGTCGCGGAGGGT
>JBDHUP010000021.1:0-4030 GCA_039809245.1 Minisyncoccia bacterium
AAAAAGGGAAGCACTGAATCGGTAGAGTTTGCCATTAAACTGCCCGGACGAAGTGAAGATGAAAAAGAGATTGTTTATCTGCCTGTTGATGCCAAGTTTCCCAAAGACACTTATGAAAACCTGATCAATGCATATGAAAATGCTATACCGGATGATATTGAATCAGCTTCCAAAAGTCTGGAAATTACCATCCGTAAAATGGCTAAGGATATAAGGGATAAGTATATTGACCCACCTAATACTACCGACTTTGCCATCATGTTCCTGCCATTTGAAAGTATTTATGCCGAGGTGATCCGCCGCAGTGCGTTGGTAGACCAACTGAGAGATGAATATAAAATTACCGTAGCTGGCCCTACAACATTAATGGCAATCTTAAACAGTCTGCAAATGGGTTTCCGAACATTGGCCCTGCAAAAAAGAAGCAGTGAGGTTTGGAAAGTGTTGGGTTCTGTGAAAAAGGAATTTGAAAGCTTTGGAGGCTTACTGGAGACAGCGCAGAAAAATATTCAAACTGGTCTTGGTCAATTAGATGATGTAGTAGGCACCAGAACCCGGGCAATTCAACGCCAGTTAAGAAATGTAGAATTGCTGCCGGCAGTTGAAACACAAAACATTTTACCGGAAATATTAGATACTGAAACAGAAGAAGATAAAAACTAAAACGATAGTGTAAGAATATGGCAATAGCACCTATACCACAAAACATTGAACAGGTATTTTCATCTACCACTTACTACATTGATTTTTACCAACGGCAGTATAAGTGGAACAAAGAACCCGTTGAAAGACTGCTGGATGATATTTTTTATAAGTTCAACCAGGACTATCAAAAGATTGATCCCTCGCTGGCTCCTGAATTAGCTGGTGGACGCATTGGTTTTTACTTCTTAAACACCTATGTCACCAACACTATCAGCGGAAAAGTATTTTTGGTTGATGGGCAGCAACGCTTTACTACCATAACCCTGATTCTTATTCAGCTTTATCACCTGGGTAAAACACTGAACAGTGAGTTGACAGATTGGATTAAAGACCGCATCTACGGTACTTCCGGTGCAAAGAAAAACTTTTGGCTCCAGCATCAAAATCATTTACCTGCAATGGAAGGCTTATTGAATGGCCTACCGGCTTCTGAGATTCCTGTGAAATCAGGTGTTACAGCAAAAAACATGGTGGAGAACACAAAGTTTATCAAAGCATGGCTCGAAAATGAGTTAAAAACGCTGCATCAGTTTGATACATTCATCTACTATATGCTCCGCAATTTGGAGATAGTGAAACTGGAAGTAATGCAAACCGATGTGCCAATGGTATTTGAGGTGATCAACGACAGGGGTGTACGGTTAAAACCACATGAAATACTGAAAGGAAAACTGCTCGGGCAAGTGGATAAGCAGGAACTGGAATTACTGAAGCTGAATGAAATTTGGGAAAAGCAGATTAACCTTGTTGGCGTTGCTAATACAGGAACCGATAATGACGAAATTGATAATTTCTTTGAAACTTTTATCCGTTCAAAAATTGTAGCTACAAGAGGCGCAGCAGAAAAATATACTTTCCGTAATTATCACCGTATTCTCTTTGTTGGTGAAGTGGAGGATTATTTTAAACTGAACCGCAATGCGGCTAACACAAAAAAGTTTCTGCAAAACGATTTCATTTACTATACCAACCTATACAGCCGCATCCGTACACTTCGTTCTAGCTATAACAAGGATTATCCTTATTTGTATTTCAATCAGCTTAATGATTTAACCGGCCACTATAATTTAATTCTCAGTGTCTGTAAGCTGAATGACGCTGAAGAAGATGAAAAAATAAAGATCATTTCTTACCAGTATGACAGGATGTTTGCCATTCTGCATTTACAGAAAGCCTACGTAAACAATATTATTGCTGATCTTATTTACACCATAAGCAACGATATAAGAGAAGTTCCTTCAGCTCAAATTGCGGCGATATTTGAAAAGCATTTATTGGCAGCCCTCACAGATATTAAAGGTGTGCCTATAACCGAAACCTTCAACTACAATTATTTTAAAGATGTGGGTTATGCCGATTTACCTACCCGGTTCAATCGCTATTTCTTTGCCCGTATAGAACATTTTATTGCTAAAGAAACCGGTAGTGAAATGCAGCAGAGTTTTGACAACCTGGTACGTAACAGCGGAAGTGTAAACGGCCATCATGTGGAGCATATATTGGCACATAATGACGAAAACCTTGCAGCCTTTAATAATGATGAAGAAGTGTTTGAACGGGAACGAAACCGTCTCGGCGGTTTATTATTGCTAAGAGGCAACAGCAACCAAAGCAGTGGCAATGAGCCTTACGGGGATAAATTAAAAACCTATGCCCAAAGCCTGTACTGGAATGCCACACTGCACAAAGACACTTACCATTCAAATCTCGATCTGCAATCAGTAATTAACAGGTATGGTTTGGCTATAAGGGCAATGGACAGCTTTGGCCCTGCCGAACTGGAAGAAAGACATAAATTATTGGCGCAAATGGTACAAATAATCTGGAAGTAAACATGAAAAAAACCGACCTCATACATAAACTGAAACAACTACCCGGCATTTCTGATGAAGAAAGGGCCTACCTTATTAACCTGGTAAACACCAAAAAGAAATACGGCCTGGTATGGGAAGACAAGCCGGAAGATGTGGAAGAGCAACTACGGGATAACCTGCCGGTATTAAAAGAAGTAAAAGACAATGCAATTATTAATGGAGAAGAATACCCCAACCATATTTTAATAGAAGGCGATAACCTGCATGCTTTAACAGCCCTCACATTTACCCATGAAGGCAAAGTGGATGTGATTTATATAGACCCTCCTTATAACACTGGGAAAGAAAAAGAATTCAAATACAATGACAAATGGGTCGATGGAGAAGATTCATTTAGACATTCAAAGTGGCTTTCTTTTATAAGCAAGAGGATTAAAGCTGGAATAAATCTCTTATCTGAGAATGGGATCATGTTCGTTTCGATTGACGATAATGAAGTAGCACAACTGAAATTGCTACTTGATGAACTATTCGATAAGCATAATTCAAATCCCAAAAATACTAATAGCCTTGGTGTTTTAATTTGGAATCTCGGAACAGGAACGCAAGCCGGCCACTTCGTTCGTTCACATGAATATGTTTTGGCTTATTCAAAGAATAAAAAATTGCTTTCAAATTTTAAAGGAGGGGATGGTGAAATTGAACATTCTGCGTTAAAAAAAATATCAAAGAAAAATCCTGCAAGTGATTTTGAATTTCCAGCAGGTGTCAGATTTGATGCTACAGACGGTCACGAATTGTTTACTGAATGGGGTGGTTCTGAAAAGATGTATTTGGTTTCTGGCCGCATGATTTGTGAGGATGGAAAACTAAAAGAACCTGTTACATTGAATGCTGGATGGGCACAAAAAGCTCAAATGAAGCAATATTTTTCAGGTGAAGAAACATATGATAGCAAAGGTCAAAAGGTTGTGGAATTTTTCTTTAATTCAAGTGGAATATTGAAATATAGAAAAGAAAGAGGCGTCATAAACCCTAAAACTGTTTTGTCAGATGTAGGCTCTACAAAATCAGGCTCCGAAGAGCTAAAAAATATATTAGGAACAGATGGCGGCTTTGATTATCCTAAATCCGTCGAGTTGGTTAAACTTCTTATAAGTCTATATGGTGATAACTGTACCATCTTAGATTTTTTTGCTGGCTCTGGAACTACTCTTCAAGCAACTATTGAACTCAATCAGAATGGTGGAAATAGGAAATGTATTTTAGCAACCAACAACGAAAACAATATTTGCGAGGAAGTAACCTACGAACGTAATAAACGGGTTATAGAAGGGTACACCAATGCCAAAGGTGAAAAAGTAGAAGGTCTTACCAACAACAACCTGCGTTATTACAAAAGTGAATTTGTTGGCCGGGAGCCCTCCATCAAAAACAAAAAAGAAATCACTCACCTGGCTACCGAGCTGCTCTGCATTAAAGAAGATATTTATGCCGAGCAAAAACAAATT
>JBDHUP010000022.1:0-4022 GCA_039809245.1 Minisyncoccia bacterium
TTAGCTAAAGCAGTCGCAACTGAGTGTGAGACGACATTTTTTAATATATCCGCATCATCAATAGTGAGTAAATGGAGAGGTGACTCGGAAAAATTAGTTAGAGTATGATATTTAAAGCAAGATAAAGATGTTTTCAATTTAAGATTATCTTTCAATAATTCTAAAATTTAAGGTTTTGTTTGAAATGGCCAGATTCTATGCACCGTCGACGATTTTCATTGATGAGCTCGAGTCTATAATGAGTATTCGAGGCTCACAAGGAGGCGGAAAGTATGAAAAGGATTTTATTAATATTATTTAAAGCGTCTGTATTAGAGCTATATTCTATATAAAGTGAGCACGAAGGAAGTCGTCGAATGAAAACCGAATTGCTTGTTCAAATGGACGGTTTGGCCAAGAGCGACGATCTAGTGTTTCTTTTAGCCGCTTCAAATATACCATGGTAGTGTTTTTGTTACTAATAATATGTATTTAACTGTTGGTTAATAAAGAAACAAACAAATTATTTAAGGGAACTTGATCATGCCATGTTGAGACGTCTTGAGAAGCGAATTATCGTCGACTTGCCGACGTACGAAGCGAGAAAGAAAATGTTCGAAAACTATCTGCCACCGAATGTTATAAAAGAAAACGGGTTGAGTTTGAATTCACAATTAGACTACGAAAAGCTTAGCGAAGTAAATATTATAGCATTAGATATTTAAAATTTTAAATTTTCTAACAATTATATATATTAAGCAAACTGATGGATATTCCGGATCCGATATAAAGCTTGTTTGTAAAGAGTCGGCAATGAAGAGCATTCGAAAAGTTTTCTCAATATTGGAAAATTTAGCAGAAGGTTCATTTCATCTTTTATTATTGAGGGTCATTATTATTAAAAGTTAACTTTTATTATTGTTAATAGAGAACGAATTGGCTCAACTCTCATTGGATACAATCACTACCGAAGATGTCTTATCTGTGCTTTCATCGACGAAACCATCGGCTAAGCAGTACAAGAATAAATACGAATCTTGGCGTAAAGAATACGAATCTGTTTAAATATGTTGTTATATCATTAAGAGTGTTTCAAATTCAAATTGTTAAGACTCAATTCTATATTTTAATAATCATTAATCGACCAATAATCAAAAATAAAAAGACTTGTTTTCTAATTTATTTTGAAATTTTTCGTTTTATTAAATAAAAATTCTCATTTAAAAAAGATTTCTCGAATTTAATTTGAATATATAATATAAAAAAACTTTTATTCAACAAAGAAAAAACAAATAAATATATATATACTTTTCTTATTTTAACATCTCGATTAAAGAATTTTTGCTTTTATTATTATAATATTGAAAGTAAAAGAGTGATGAAGTTTAAATTTAATATTAATAATAATAAAATAAAAGTAGAGATATAATATATGTATAATTGTATATATATTTTTATAAACAACATCTTTGATACATACAGTATATAAATTAAAAATAGTTTATCAAAAAACGAGAGAGAGAAAAAGAGAGAGAAGATAATAATTATATACAAGTCATTACATATTGAATTGTTCTATGTTATGTGATAATACAAAAATACACGAAAAAAACTTACTCCTAACAAGACTATGGCAACATATTAGATACATATATATAACCCTTTATAAGATCTATATATATTAAAACAAAACAAAACAAAAACAATCAAAAAACTCTTAAATTTGTTTAAAGTCTTGAAATTGATATATTTATTTCACAAAATTGTTTTTTTTGTAATTCAATAAAATAAAATTTTTTAGTTTTTGTTAAAAAAGGTTTTAGAAAAAGAAAAAGAGAGATTAATTCAATGATAATATTAATAATGATAAGAATATGATAATACAAAAAAAATTCAAATTGTCATATAAATTTTTAATTTTTCTCTTCTCCATATTAAAAAACGTATATAATTAAATAAATTAGTGCTATAAAGAGACATATATATAGAGATAATAGAGAGTATTATAAATCGCACAAAATTAGAGATTAAGAAAAGAAAAACACCACCCATCAAAAATATCTGATTTTAAAAGCCGTCATTTGATTTTAAATTTTAAATTCGACAATAATAATAATAGTAAAAATACAAGAAATTCTTAATGAATATACATAAAATAATATTTTTTATAGACCTCAGTAAAATAGTAATAAAATCAGAGAAAAAAAAGATTTACAAGTAAAGTAGTAAAAGCGAGAGATTAAACAAAAGAAGAAGAAAAAAACAAAATACATAAAAAGTGAAATATAAACTAAATATCGGTCATATAAAAAAAAGAATTTTACATAAAATAATTTGTTAGTTTTTAGAGTTAAGCTCCCGCTATATAATATAATATAATATAATAACATATATGGCCACGAGATTATATTTGATCCGAACAAAAAAATATACACATGATCATCGTCGATCATAACAACTTAATAACAACAACAAACAGATATATAACTATAAGTCGACTAATCGCCGAACTGCAACAGAGGATCGTTCAAGTCGGAAAAGGCGAGCGAATCTGGAGGCGGCTGCTGATGATGAGTCATAGGCGGCATGCTCATATTAGGAGGCGGCGGACCACCAAAATCGCCGGGATTCATCATCATAGGCTGATTGGGGTCCATTAGCTCGTGAGGATGATGCTGTTGAGGATGAGGAGCCATCATAGGCTGGAACTGATCTCCTCCGAAATGCTGCGGCTGCTGAGGCGGGCCGCCCATCATCTGCTGCTGCATGTGAGGGGGCGGTGGACCCATGTGGTGTCCGTGCGGGTGGCCGTGAGGCGGTGGAGGGCCCATGTGGTGGTGAGGAGGGCCTTGAGGTGGCGGACCCATGTGATACTGCTGCGGCGGCTGCTGCTGCTGCATGTGAGGTGGAGGAGGACCCATTCCCATGTCGAACTGCTGTGGTGGGCCGCCCATGTGTGGCGGTGGTGGCATGCCTCGCATCATGTTCGGTGGGCCGCCCATTTGTGGCGGTGGTGGACCTCCGCCGTTCGACATTGGGCCTCCCATTTGGTGCATCTGCTGAGGGTGCATTTGGCCTGGTCCGCCCATCATTCCTTGGTTCGGGTCGTGGCCCATTGGTGGACCTCGTTGTTGCATCATCATTCCTAATTAATCATAACAAAATTTTTACATTATTTTCAATGAATTGTATTGGTTTAAGTTTATATCTAATTATCTTCCAAATATCTATTTTATATATTTTATAATATTTTTAAGTGGTAAATATATTCTCCTAGAAAATTATAAATATAATATCGATATTATAAAAGTATTTTGTGAAATTTCTAAGTTCATATTATAGTTTTAAAAGATAATACAGCTTTAAAAAGGCAATAGATATTAACCTGGCCTATTAGGATCGAACATTCCGGGTGGCATCTGCTGCTGGTCCATCATACCAGGCTGAAACTGCTGCTGCTGCAAATGCTGCTTATGATTCATCATATGATCAGGAGGCGGCGGTTGCATCATAGCCTGTTGCTGTTGTTGCTGCTGTTGCTGCTGCTGCTGTCGATTCTGCTTGCTCTTACTCCTATGAGACTTGGTAGGAGGAGGCGCAGGAGCGGGTTGCGGCGGTGGCTGTTGAGGCGGCTGCTGCTGCGGCTGGAACATATTAGGGTCGGCACCAGGCGGCGGTGGCATTCCGGGCATCATGTGAGGCGGCGGGCCGAATTGCTGCTGATGCGGGGGTACAGGTGGCGGACCCATGCCGTAGCCCATCTGATCGGGCGGTGGACCTCCGAAGCCGCCCATCTCGTTCGGGTCGCTGAGACGCATCATCTTGTTGGGTGGGCCGCCTTGGTGGTTGCCCATTCCTGGTGGTGGTGGTCCTCCTCCCATGTACTGTGGTGGCATGCCTGGTTTCATTCCCGGGTGGAATTGTTGCTGTTGTGGGCCTGGGCCCATTGGACCGCCCATCATCATCTGTGGTGGCATGCCTTGTTGACGCTGTTGCATCATCATTTGTTGTTGTTGCTGCTGTTGCATGAGTTGTTGTTGTTG
>JBDHUP010000023.1:0-3397 GCA_039809245.1 Minisyncoccia bacterium
CTATCGAACTACAATAAATCTCTAGAGATTCACTGTTATTTCAAGTACGTTAGTTTATTTATTCATACCTTTCAAGTAGGCAAAAAATTGTTTTCTGGATATTGATATTTGTTTAAAATTAAACATTTGAAGACAAGAATTCGGCCGCACACACACACACTCAGTCTTTCATTCAATCAGATGCCTGACTGCATTCATGAAAACTGTATTAATGAATAATCATACGATATGCACGCATATATGCGTTTTCATTCTTTCGAGGTCAATCAAATAGTGATGATGATGATGACGATGATGATGAACAGCAGGAGTAATAGGAGAAAAGAGAAATACATTCTCATTCACTCTGTCTGTCTGGTTGATTCTCGTCTTTTTTTAGCACTTGAAAGAATGAAATTTTACTTTTGATAATAAATAGCCCAAAGAAATACAATGCATCTGTCTGAATACTTTTTTTTTCTTCTTTCTATCATGGCATATTCTTTTCTTGGTAATTAGCCGAACTTCAGAGAAATCTCCGACTATTTATATACACAAAACAACAACTGAACAAGAACGAGATCACTCGCATATTAACCATCTGACCGTCGATGGTTCATTTTCATAAAAAAAAAACGACCTAGTAGTTTATTTGTTAATCTTTTACGAAGAAATACATCTGATGTACAGAAAGTGGATAGGCGTGTGTGTGTGTGAGAGAGAAAGAAAAGAATAGTTACGTCAGTCAACTAGGATAAATGAATGAGGCAAAGAAAGTGTATGTGTATATGTATGTCAACTGAAGGTCTCATTTTTGTCTTTTTCGATGTTACATCGATGACGAATGCACGTATGCGTACATATCGAACAAAAACGCATGTTTAAGATTAATTTTAATCAAAAAGAGACCAAAAACAAACATCAGCCAGTGAAAATCTCGCGAGATAAATGTTCTGCAATTAACTTCGCATGTTTCAATGCTGTTAAAATAGGATAATTAAAACTCAATCTCGCCCATTTCTTTGTTTCGTTTTTTGTGCAGAAAAAGTCGAGCACTTACTTTTGCCTAATAAACGACGAGCTAAACCAGTCATGATAATGAAATCTAGAATGAGAATTGAAAAATGAGTATGAGCATCAATTTTGCTTCTTCAATTGTACCATTCAGATTCTTTCGTTCTGACAAATTAATAAGAAGCGAGAGAGGAAAAAGAGAGAGAGAGAGAGAGAGAGAGAGAGAGAGAAGAGCAGATAAATGAGAACGTGATGACCATCACTATGAAAAGCACACAGATGATTCTCTTTTTCTTGTCAAAATTCAAACACACACACATCTGTTCGAGAGAAGATAAATATTTAAAAGACAACAACAACGTATGAACGGCCAGCACATCGTTTTTCTCTTTCGCTCGTTCGTATGTTTTTCTTCTCATCATTATACTTTCCGGCGTATTAAGGAAATGAGATCGCATTTCGAGTTGAACAATTAACATATGCGAAGGAGAAGAAGAAGAAGAAAAAAACGAGAAGATGAACTGACAATCAGTAGCGAAAACAAGTCATTAGATGATGATGCGTTACTGTTGTTGTTGTTTACTTGTCTTTAATCACACAAATCGAACACAATTCAATTTTCGAACAGCATGAATGCATTTTCCGATCGGATTAATAGAAAACAAAATGCGATCTCTGATGCTGATTAATCCGTTGAGCACATAGTGTGAAAAACAATCGATTCATATCGTTGTCAAAGGAATATTGCGAATGATTTTCTCTCTCAATGCATTGATCTAATCGAATTTCGAGATTTATTCGATTAAATAATTCAATAATCTGATCGAATTTTAATTAATAATTATTTGCAAATTAGTAACGTCTTTATTGACAAAGAAAAAGAAAAAGAAAGAACAGAAATTGAATTTCGATTATTAAACCTTGGTAAACATAAATGTAACTAAAAATTCCGTGTTTTCTCTCTGAACACACAAACAACGATTATTTTCTATGTTATAAGACGAATCCAGATCACCGGCTAAAAGAACAAGAAGAAGAAGAAATAATGTTTATGTTAGAGAAGTTCTAATCGATCCTTCTTCGACAAAGATAAATGTAAATGTGATCGATTAATCATCGTCTTATGTTTAGCTGCTAATTTCAATTGTTGTTGTTGTTTATGAAAGAAAAGATTTTGTTCACAAAGAAAATGTTCGATAGAACCAAATTGAAGAATAACTTCCGATCGACTATCCTCATCGAGTTCGTTCAAATCGATCCAGAGTAAATTTAATTTCAAAATTTCCGAAGAAAACTGTTCGCCAAACACGGACATGCTTCGTTTACGTGCGTTCGCTGTCGGTGGTCGAGATGGTGATGCTGTCGGCGCGGGTGAAATTCCGCCGACTGGCGTTCGATAGCTCGAACTAGTTGTACTAGCTGTCGACGCGCGTGACAATCGTGGCGAGGAGGTTTCCATCGGTGATGTTCGTTGTTTAATCATCGGTGGTGATTTTCGGTAAGGTGTTTGATTGGCAGTTGTGTTGATTAGTAACGGTCGACGAGCCGATGGTGGATATTTTTTGATTGTTGCGATTGCAGCAGCTGTTGATGATGATGATGGAGAGAGATTTTCGTTGGGTATCGACGGTTTGAGACGTTTGCTTGGGCCGGAACGATTGTCGACATCGCAGGATGAGGCGGAACGTTGAATACCTTGACTGAGTCGAGTGGAAATTAAGGTTTTTTTCGAAGACGATGTTGTTGGCGATAGTTGCATTGGCGATGGACTTGGATCTAGAGAAACGAACGATAATAATAGAAAATTGAAGTTGATTTTCGGTCGGTTTTTACTGTTGACGAGCGATTGACGTCCTTGACTTTTAGCGAGATTTAGTCGGACGCCCATTGCAACCTCGAGTGCTTCGAGCCGAGATTGTATATTCGGTCCCAATGATTCTAAATAAAATGTATTTGAATGAAATACACTCTCGAAAATCTACCTGAACGATGCAATTTCGCCGTAGTCGGCATAGTGTAGTTTTAATAACAAAAAAAAAAAAGACTTCACTCTTTCGAAAATTTTGAAAAAAGAACGAATCATGCCGTTCGTATTACTATATCGAATCGATTTATCTCGTCCTCTATCGACACACACACTTACGTTCACTATTAGTTGTTGTCGAAACGGCCAGAGAATACGAACGAGATGTAGTTAATGTCGGTGTTAGACGCGTTTTCGACATGAGAAAATCAGCTGAATTAAGGTGATTAACAGATCAAAATGAAGACGTTTAAACGTTGGATAAGCATCAATGATTAACTCGAAACCTTCTCAATGATGTACGTAGAAGCAACGAAGACGACAAGGTTTCGTATTCGATACACAACGAATAAGAGATGAACGAACGATTAGGTGGGAGAG
>JBDHUP010000024.1:0-3374 GCA_039809245.1 Minisyncoccia bacterium
ATTGATCTTAATCGCCGCAACTGACTTCCCAGTCGATGATGCTACACCACTACTTTTCACCGTCGAAGTGATCGTCGGCTGTTGCGGCTCAAAGTCGTCCAAATCGGCCAACGAGTGCTGCTCGGTCTTAACAGGTCTCGTCTGCACTGGGAGCTTATTACCACTCGCCGTAACACTACTCGTCGCTGTTGTAGAGCTAACCGTCCTCTGACTAGTCGGTGTCTTCACTGGTGCAACACTCACCGCTGTAGTTGGCTTAACCGCCACGTCGAAGTCGTCCAAATCGTTGATTCTTGCCTTAGACGTCGACTGATTAGTGACGGCGCTCGAATAGGACAACTTCTGACCTTTCTTGGCGTTGCTGTAGAGATTGTTTCCTCCGCTACCTGTACTCGATAGAGTCATTGTTGAAGACGCGTTCATTGACGACTTTGTATTGAGCTTTTGCGCCGAGTTGCTTATCAATGCGCCTCCTAGGATTACATAATTGTTTGTTTAAATGATATAAGGTAATATATAAATATATAAATATATAAATATGAGCTAGAAAAGTACCTTTGGAGGGTCCATTACTGTTGACATTGTGATGATAATGATGACTAGCAGCCGATATCGATTGCTGATTGCTCTGCGATTTGGACCGAGTCTGCTGCGACTGCGATTGCTGTTGAGTGGATAGAGAACGTTGTTGCTGTTGCTGTTGTTGTTGCGGTTGTGATATTACTGGTTTTGATAGAGGTGTCGTCGTCGTTGTTGTTGTTGTTGTAACAGTAGTCGATGGCACTTTCGGTTGGGTCTTATTTCGAGTACTCGATGACGACACGACTTGTTTACTACTATGCTGAGATGGCGTTGCGGTCGATTGTGGGGTTGCTGGGCTTTTTCGGCTCGGTTGATGTTGCTGTTGCGATGGCTTTGACGGTGTTGCGAATGAGTTCGCTGTTGAGATTGTTACTACTGTTGGTGGCGCCGTTGTCGTCGTCGTCGTTGTTGTTGTAGATGGTTTCGACGATGACATTGACGATGGGTGGCTTTCGGTTTCGGACGCTGCTTTAATATTAGACGTAGAGATTAGTTTGACGAGATTATAATAAGACTAGCAATTGTTTAGATTGATTGGATTATGATTGTTAAATTTTGTTACCTTAATATCTATAATAATGTTATTTTTGCTATTCTAAATATTTTTTTATTTTAAAGTTAGTCGGATTTTTTGAGAGTACTATATTTTTCTCCATTGTTTTATAGTGAAAATCAGAACTAATCATCCAAAATATAATAATGGCATCTTATGAATATAATCTAATAACATATTCATTTTATTATATTTTCATATCTTGTCATTTTATATATAGTCTGTTTAACAAAATTAATAATGGCTTCTAATTAAACGATCTTTTTTTTACATATTTTGTACTGACTATATTTTATTCTTAACTGATAACTTTTATGGTATTTTTTACAAACAGTTTATATAATATAATATAATTCTTTTTTTTACAAATACAACTGACAAAATGATAATAAAAAACTTAAAACTACTTTAAAATAATGACACTTTAAATAACTAATACTATCAATTGTAACTTTATATAATAAAATAATCTCAAATGTATTACTTGAAAGACTAGTTTTGGCGAAATCGTCTCTATCGCCCTCATCCTCCTCGTCCTCGGACTCGGATTCATTCTGCTGTTGATCAGTCTTGCCATCAGACGGAGCAGCAGCGGACGAGTTAGCAGGCGCGGACTCATTGGTGAGTTCACCGGAGTCGGGGCCTCCCTTATTACCCTGCTTCATTTTCTTGAGTTTCCGCTTCTCCCGCTTCCTCTGGGCAGCAGCCTTCTTGGACTGCTCTCTCGACTTCTCGGCGTCGATCTCCTTGAGGAGGAGCGAGGCATTTCGGTTGGCCTCCTGCGCCTGTTTGTCTTTTGCCTGTACGATCACCTCCATACACTGCTGGCACCGTTTCACCAGGTCCTTCTCCGACGACTGTTGTTGCTGCTGTTGGTTACTCGCCGTTGTAGCGGCGGCGGCTACAGCTGCAGTGGATGGCGGCAGAGTACTGAGAATCGAGTTGACGTAGCGCTGGCAGTCCTGGTCGGACGGGAACTGCCGCACGTGTTTCACCAGGAACTTGCAGATCTTAACGTGACCCCGCTTGAACGCTGCCATGAGACACGAGACGCGTTTCGAGTCGGTCGCGTCGCAGTCTGCGTGGTTCAGTGTCAGTGTCGTCACTACATCGAAGTGTCCGTTGTTGCACGCTAGCCACAACGCTGTGCAACCTTTGAGAGATTTTTCTAATTTAAATCCGATCCACTTTAAAGATATTTATATTTGTCGGTTACCTTTCTTGTTCTTAGCCTCCATATTGGCACCGTAGTCGAGCAGCAACTGCACGAACCTACAATGTCCTCGTTCGGCTGCAATAGTGAGCGCCGTCTCCTTGGTCTGAGGCGCAGGAGCGGCGTTGACGTCGGCCCCGCCTCGTTCTAGTAGAACGCGCGCAACCTCGACGTAGCCACCCGAGGCGGCCTCCATTAGTGGCGTCAGACCCGTCTTGGCTCGGTGCTCCACGTTCGCTCGTTTCTCCACCAGAAGTGACACCACCTTGTTTACATATTCGTATTCAGGTTTACTGTATATATATACTATTATCGCTCCTATTTCTACTTCTTTTTCGCTACTCATCTTTTTTTACTTTCATTATTCTGAATTGTTACAAATTTCCTATTCTATAGTACTTTATTTGAATTTCTTTTACAATCCTTCTTTTTTTTATACGTTAGAATATACGTTTGAATGAATACAGACATCAAATAAAGAAATGTGACGTAAGTTTAGCACTATGTTGTAGTAGAAGTAGAAATTAGTGAGTTAATCACTATAGATAAGGCTCCGACTCATAACTACATGTATTCTTATTATCAAATGTTGAACAATAGTGAGTATAATAGTTTATATGAATATAATAGCAAATATGCTTTAACAAGGGAAAGTATGTACAGTTTATTCAAATTATTTTAACATTTAAAATCGATGTTTTTATCCTAAAATCTAACCCTGATACAAATACCAAGATACTTAACAAATTTTATTTTATTTGATTAACTACCTCTATTTTTATTCGTTCGATTCTATCGTTGAATTTACAAATTTTATTAAATTTATTTTGATTTTTAAAATAAACTTCTAAAAAGGAAATTTTTTGATTTTGCTGTTAATTTTTATATTAAAGCAAGTGTTAAACAAATAATGAGTCGTTAATGTCTTTCTTTAGTAACACCATAATAATTTTTTTAATTAATTAAATTATCCTAATTAAGAATTTATATACTAATTCTTTTAAGATAAAATTACTATCTAAAATA
>JBDHUP010000025.1:0-3364 GCA_039809245.1 Minisyncoccia bacterium
CGAGATCATTTTGCGCAGGGGCATTGGCGTAAAGCAGGCCCAGATCATCGTGCTCGGCGTCGTCGCTGGCACGCTCTAAAAACGGGTTCTCATCCAGCCACTGCTCCACCTCCTGCAACAGCTCCTGTGTGGACAGTTGCAGCAGGCGAATGGACTGCTGCAACTGCGGCGTGAGCGCCAGGTGTTGCGAAACGCGCAGTGAAAGGCCGGGCTTCATGGCGTATGCACCGCAATCCGCCTCACATGCGGAAATGCTCGCCCAGGTACACGCGCCGCACCTCGGGATTGGCCACAATCTCGGACGGCGTACCCTGGGCCAGCACGCGCCCATCGCTGATGATGCAGGCGTGGTCGCAAATGCCCAGCGTCTCGCGCACATTGTGGTCGGTGATGAGCACGCCGATGCCGCGCTCCTTGAGAAAGCCGATGATGCGCTGGATCTCGATCACGGCGATGGGGTCGATCCCGGCAAAAGGCTCATCCAGCAAAATAAAGCGCGGCTGCGTGGCCAGGGCGCGGGCAATCTCCACCCTGCGGCGTTCACCGCCCGACAAGGCCAGCGCCGGTGAATCGCGCAAATGCTCCACGCGCAAGTCCTGTAGCAATGCGCTCAAGCGTTCTTCGATCTGCACCTCGGGCAGGCGCTGCCCCTGCGCATCGCGCTGCAATTCCAGCACGGCACGCACGTTTTCCTGCACTGTCAGCTTGCGAAAAATCGACGCCTCTTGCGGCAGGTATGACAAGCCCAGGCGCGAGCGGCGGTGGATCGGCATGTGGCCCACGGACTGGCCATCGATGAGGATGTCACCCGCATCGCTGCGCACCAGGCCCACGATCATGTAGAACGACGTGGTCTTGCCCGCACCGTTGGGGCCCAGCAAGCCCACGACCTCACCCTTTTGCACGGTCAGCGACACATCCTTGACCACCTTGCGGCTGCCGTAGGATTTGGCCAGATGAAGCACCTCCAGGCGGCTGTGCGCTTCGGTAGCGTGGGCCTGCGGGGTCACGGTGCTGACACTCACCGCGCACCACCACCCAGCGCATTGCTGGGGCGCAAAGCGGGCTGGCCTTCGGCCGGGGGTGTGGCCACAGGCGCAGAAGCGGCGTCCTTGGGCGCCAGCACAGCACGCACCCGCCCGCTTGGGGCAGGGCTGTCCCCCGCCGCGTCTGGGGCCGTTTTCGGGCCATCGACGGTGAACACATCCGTCAAATTGTTGTAGATGATGATGGAGCCCATCACCTCATCGCTCAGCACCCCGGCGCGCAGTCGGCGCAATTCGGCCTGGCGCACAAAACGCACGCGGTCATTGCGGCCATCGTATTCAATGCGTTCGCCCTCGCCCTCGATGAACTCCTCGGGCGCGCCCGGCGCCACATCACGCCGCTGGCGGAAAAACGCCCGCTGGCCGGGCTCCGCCGTCACCGTCCCCGATTGGTAACCATCGCTGTCCTGGTGCACCTCCAGGCGCGCGCCACGCAGCACAATGCTGCCCTTGGTCATCACCACCCGGCCGGTGAACACACTCACTTGCTTGAGGTCATCGTGGCGCATGGCATCGGCTTCGATGTTCATGGGTTTGCTGCGATCGGCTTTCTCCGCCCAGGCCACACCCAGACCGGCGCCCCACAGGGCCAACAGCACACACCCCCACCGCCAGCTGCGCAAGGGGCTCACATCACGAATATCCATGCGGTTTTCCTGTCAGACATTAGCGCCCATGCTTAAGGCTCGCTCATCGTTGCCCTAAGGCACGAATCTTGCAAGCATTGTAGCCCCGCCGGACAGGTCGGCGGGCAGACTCACCCCTTGCGGGCCACACCCACCAACTGATCGACCACCTGCAGCATGCCTGGCAGGCTGCCGGCCATGGTGCCGTCGGTATAAAAGCGCCCGGCCACGCCCATGGACGGCGTGCCTTCCACCCCGAAGGCCTCTTGCAGCTGCGTGGCGCGCTGCACCTGGGTGTTGACGTTGAAGGATGTGTACATGGCCTTGAATTTCTCCATGTCCACGCCCGGCTGCTTGGCCATCCAGGCCATGATGGCGTCCTCTTTGGACAAATTGACCTTTTCGACGTGGATAGCGCGGAACACCCGCGCATGCACGTCACCCACTTTGCCCAGACCTTGCAGCGCGTAAAAAAGCTTTTGCTGCGGCACAAAACTGGCGTTGAAAGCCACCGGCACGCGGCGCAGCACAATGCCTTTGCCTTCGGCCGTTTTGGCCCAGGATTCGAGCAGGGGCTCAAAGGTGTTGCAGTGGCCGCAGTTGTACCAAAAGAACTCAATGACTTCGACCTTGCCAGCGGGCGCATCGGTGCTCACGGGCTTGCTCAAACGGTTGTAGTCTTTGCCCTCTTTGGGCAGGCTTTGCGCCCACAGGGGCAGGGCCAGGCTACCCCCCACCAGGGTGGTGGTAGCGCAGAGGGTAAAGCGGCGTCGATTCATGTAAGGTTCTCCTGTTGGAAATGGGTCTGCGGTGGGAGCACGGCAGACCGTGAAAGTTCAGCGCTGCACGCGCACCAGGGCCGAATCGACCCCTGCGCCAGCGAGCTTTTCCTTGATCTGCTCCGCGTCGTCGCGCTTACCAAACGGCCCGATGCGCACGCGGAACACGTTGCGACCATTTTGCTCGCGCTCGCTCACGCGCGCCTCCCAGCCCAGCATGGCCAGCTTGGCGCGTTGGGCATCGGCCTCTTGCTGGTTACGAAAAGCCCCCGCCTGCACAAAGTAATCAAAAGGCTCCACCGAACCCGCTGCAGCCGCCTTGGCATTGGCCAAATCGCCCAGCGGGTCTTTACCTTCGGCCTTGCTGGCGGCAGGTTTGGCTGCATCGGCAGTGGCTTTACCGTCGGGCTTGGTGTCGGTTTTGGCGTCCGCCTTGGCATCGGTTTTGCCATCGGCCTTGGCATCCGCCGCCGCACTGGATGCCGACGCCGAGGCCGCTTTGGCCGGTGTCTTACCGTACAAGGGCGCGTTGGGATCCCAATCGCGGTTTTTGCGGGCTTCGGCCGCATCACTGTCACCACCCAGCACCGCCCCTTTGTTCAAAAAAGGCACTGGTACTTTGGTCACGTACACGGCCACGGCCAAGGCCGCGCCCAGGCCCACGATCAAGCCCAGAATGAATCCGACGATGGTGCCGCCCCGCTGTTGGTTTTTCATAAGTTGGTTACCGCTCACATTCTGCGGGGGGCCGATACGCCCAGCACCGCCAAACCATTGTTCAATACCTGCGCCGTTGCCGCAATGAGCGCCAGGCGCGCGCGCTTGGTGGTTTCATCGTCCACCAGAATGCGCTCGGCATCGTAGTAGCTGTGGTAGCTGGCGGCCAGCTCGCGCAGGTAGAAAGTCACATCGT
>JBDHUP010000026.1:0-3139 GCA_039809245.1 Minisyncoccia bacterium
AAAGATATACATAAAGGGTATTTTGCTTCCAGAAAAGTAAAAGGACAATTAATATATGAAAATAGCATTAATGGAAATAGTAAAAAAGATAAAGAAGCTTATGACCTTATTATGAAAGATAAAGGCAGACTGTTATCTTTTAGTGAAGATGTGGCTTTTATATTTTCTCATTCAGCTCTCAAAGAAGGATGGGATAATCCAAATATTTTCCAGATCTGTACTTTGAGGGAGACTACATCCATAATGAAAAAACGACAAGAAGTAGGTAGAGGATTAAGATTGCCAGTGAATCAAGACGGAGTAAGAATCTATGATAAAAAAATAAATATTTTGACTATTATCCCGAATGAAAGCTATAGAGACTTTTGCGATACTTATCAAAGTGAAATGGATGAAGATGAATACAAGATCTCTCAAAAGCCAAATGATGCTAGAAAGAAAATAACCGTAAAATTAAATAAAAATATTGATAGTGAAATATTTAGAGAATTATGGAGTAAGATTAGTCGAAAAACAAAATATACTTTAGAAATTAAGAGTGAAAATCTAATTGGAAAAGTGGTAGAAAAAGTAAATCAACTTAATCTAAATAATCCAGTTATAAAGATTGAAACAGGATTAATATATTTTACTAAAAAAGATAGATTGGAAGTAATAAATCAAGGTGAAAAACTTGGGAGTGAGATAAAATATGAAGTCAGAATAAATAATTTTATTGAGAGGATAAGTAAAGAAGCGGGAATAACTAGAGATACCGTGTATAAAATATTTTCTAAATTAGAAAATCTGGATCTAATTCTTAAAAATTATGAGGATTATATAAGGAATATAATTTTGATTATTTTAGATGAGAAAAATAATATCTTATTAGAAGAAGGGTTAAAATATACTCCGATAGATGATTATTATGAAGTCAAAATATTATATGAGGATTTGGTGGAAATATATGAAAAAAGTAGTTTAGAGGTAAAAAATTCAGTAGCTGATCATATAAATTATGACAGTGGTGGAGAAAGAGAATTTGCTGAGAGTTTAGATAATGATAGACGAGTAAAAATATTTACGAAATTACCAAGAGGATTTGTGGTGGAAACACCTTTTGGAAAATATAATCCTGATTGGGCTTTAGTTTTGGAAGTTAATGATGAGACTAAACTATATCTAGTGCGAGAGACTAAATTTTATGATAATAAAAAATTAGAGGAAGTTTTGAAAAAAAGTGAATTAAATAAAATAGAATCAGCTAAAAAGCATTTTGAAAGTATTAAAGTTGATTATAGAGTAGTTCAAGATAAAGATTTGAGGGGTTTGATTTAATAACTTATATTTTTTCTTTCCTTTAACCTCAAAATCTGCTATAATACTTTAAAATATGGCTTTTTTAAAGTATTTTAAAAATCTAAAAACCGAAAATTTAAAATTATCTCAGAATATGGTATCAGGGGATAATTATAAAAAAGAAATTGTAAATTACTTAAAAGAGAATTTAGGGACTGAATCTTTTAAAGATGGATTTAAGAATTATAGTTTTAAATCTTTTGTAGAAAATCTACATATTGATATAAAAAATGAAAAAGGGGCATCGTCCTAACGGTCGACCCCCTTTTTCGATACTATGTTATAAGTATATACTTATAACAAGTTTAAGTCAAGCATTTATTAACAGTTTATTATTTATACTTATTAAAAATTATGTCTTTATCTATTGGTATATATAGAATTAGATTGGACAAATAATCTAGAACAATCTTTAGTTTTGAAATAATTATATATATGAAATCTATATCTAAATCTCGCTTCATATCTTATTTAAATTGTCCTAAAAATGCTTGATTTCAGCTTCATCATCCAGAATTAGAAGAATTACAAATTCCTGATAGTTTACAAATGATATTTGATCAAGGTTATGAAGTAGAAGAATATACAAAACAGTTATTTCCTGGATTTATTGATATAGAAGCTGAAAGTAAAGATTTCAAAGAGAAATTAAAAATTTCAGATGAATTAATTAAGAAAAATATAAAAGTTATTTATCAACCAACTTTTGCAATAAATGGTTTTAATTGCAGATGTGATTTTTTAGTATTTGATACTAAAAATAAAAAATATAATATATATGAAGTAAAGAGTTCTACTTCTATAAACAATGATCACTTAAATGATGTAGCTTTTCAAAATATTGTTTTAGAAAAATCTGGAATAGAAATATCTAAAAAATATTTAGTTCATATAAATAACGAATATTTTAGATATAAAAAAATAAATGTTAAAGAATTATTTAAAATAGAAGACATTACAGAAAATGTAGATAATATTTTAAACGAAGTTGAAGAGGAAATGAAAAAGTGTAAAAAATATCTTAATCAAAAAGAAGAACCAAAAAATGGTTGTGATTGTATTTATTTAAGTAAAGGAAATCATTGTGAGACAATACATTTATCTCATCAAGAAATTACAGATTATAATATACATGAATTAACGAGAATTACTAGTAAGAAATTAAAAGAATTAATTAAATCAGGTATTACTAAAATAGAAGATATAGAAGAAATAAATACTTTTACAAAAGCACAACAAAATCAGATTATCACTTATCAGAAAAATAAAGAAGTAATAAATAAGAAAGGAATTAGAGAAATTTTAAATAGTTATAATTACCCATTATATTTTTTTGATTATGAGACATATGCTCCAGCAATACCAATTTTTGATGGGTATCGACCATATCAGAGAATACCAATCCAATTTTCACTTCATTATATAGAAAAGAAAGGTGGAGAATTAAAACATTTTGATTATGTTCACAATGAAAAGACGGATCCTTCAGAGACAATAGTTAAACTTTTAATAAAGAATATAGATCCAAAAGGTACAATCTTAGCTTGGAATATGGGTTTTGAAAAATCTGTTACTAAAGAGTTGAGAGAAAGATTGTCTGAATATAAAAAATCTTTAAACAGGATAATTAATCAAATAGAAGATTTAATGGATATATTTAAAGATCAATATTATGTGCATAAAGATTTAAAAGGTAGATATGGAATAGAGCCAGTCATGCAAGTTTTGGCTTCTCATATTAATTATGACGAATTACCTATTACTGGCGCTGATGTCGGACCTGTATGATGGAATAAAATAT
>JBDHUP010000027.1:0-2915 GCA_039809245.1 Minisyncoccia bacterium
TATTCTTTTAGAATATTTTATTTAATTATAAAAACATCATTATATTACAATTAGATTCACCGTGTGGTTCTAGGTGGTTCATTTTTATATGTGATTCTAATTGAAGTTTTACGGTAAAAATGGCCATTATAATAAAAAGACCACAAAACTACAAAAATACGATTTTTTTAGACCTAATATAAAGAATAATAGCTTTTAATTGATTACTTGTTCTAGTGTTAGACTGACAAGAAACATAACGATCGCAATGAAACAAGTCGACATTTTGTAAACAGTAAAAAACACGATTCTCTAAAAAATACATATTGTTATTAATAAAATGTTTTCCAACATAACATAGACTATTATAACTACCGATACCTACTATATTTAAATATTTGTTGTTAAAGTTAATAATATCATATAATCTTTAAACTGAGAAAAAAGTAAACAATAAAGTTAGTTAGTTTTATTTCGAATTTAGAGACCATCGGCAATCGCCATTCTGGTCTATATAAAAAAAATAAGTAAAATGAAATAAGTAAAAATAAATAAAGATAAATAAAGTAAAAATGTTAAATTGATAAAAAGCAACAATAGTAAGTAGAATAAAAGCCAAATGGACGTTTATACAAGCTTTTGAACAAGCTTCAAGAACTAGGCTACGAAATAATATACTGTCCGGGTAAACTAAACAACACGGCTGATTTTTTATCACGAGATAGTTTTGAAGCACGAGAAAATGTAAAAGACACGAGCTCGAGTAAAATATCAAGCTTAGAAATTAAAAGCTTGGATCTAAATTTTGAAATAGACTGGGAAAAAGAGCAACAAAATGATAAAGAGATAGCTATGGCAAGATTGAATATCGAAAATAAAGCCACGGCTGACTGGCGTGAATTGAAAAACCATAAATTTTGGCGTAAGAACGTAGATATGTCCACGTCAAGTTTCTAAGGACTGAGTCCATCAGCCTTTGAAACGTACTTGGCGCGTTCGATAAACCGAATGGCATCAACTTAAACTGATATAATCTCGAGTTGGCACTGAACGCGGTCTTTTCTTTGTCTTTTTCACTAAGTGGCACTTGCCAATACCCTGAAGCGAGATCTAATGTGGTGAAATATTTCGATCCGCTCAGTGCATCAACTGTGTCATCAATTCTTGGTAGTGGATAACAGTCTTTAACGGTTACTGCATTCAATTTGCGAAAATCGATACAAAATCGAAATGATCTTTTTCCGTCCGCGTCTGGTTTTTTCTGGACCAATAGTATTGGGCTCGACCACGGACTTCTACTGTCTTCTATTATTTGATTTTCCAACATGGTGTTGACTTGTTTTCCTATTTCTTCATGAGCCACTTGTGGTAATCTATATTGAGCCTGCTTAATGGGTCTTGCATTTCCCGTATCAATTCGATGTTCAGCTTTATTCGTTAGACCCGTATCATACTCGGACCATTGAAAATTGTTTTCATACTTTTTCAATAGATCCATTAGTGCGGTTTTCTCATTCTCGTGTAATTTACTGTTTATGTTTATTTTTGACCAATCTTTGCTCGTACTCGTGTTTTTCTCGTGCTCGGATTTTTTGCTTTTCTCGAGAATCTTAAATGGTCTTTCTAAGACACCAATCTCTGTGTCCTTGCTTAATTTGAACCTATCGTCAGAAAGATTCAAAACGCTAACTGCGATAGAATTATTACTATCCATCGATCCGACGCTTGTTGCGAAGAGTATACCGTGGCAAAATTCTTGCTCCGTTTGTGGTCTTGGTTCGAAAACTAGTTCTACTCCCTTAAGTTGTTCGTCTGGTACTTTTATTCTAACCAAATTTTCGGTTCGTGGTTCCAAAATTAAGTCGTTGTCTATTCTCATTATGAATCTTTCTTTCCGTTTAGTTTCGCCGATCTTTTGGTCGTATACAACGTAATCTCTGTTATCCTCGGACAATTTCACTACTCTGTTTTTCATATCTACAAAAGCTCCGTACTTTTGTAGAAAATCCATTCGGAGAATCGCTTTTTCCTGAATATCGGTGAAAATAAACTCGTGTGAGCCGTTCCACTCGCCGATCGAAAAATTTATTGTTCCGATGGCGCAGTCGGATACTTTCTTCCCTATTGCTGCCGTCATCTTGATCTTCGATTTTTTAAGTTCGATAAAATCTGGCTGAGTGCCGTGTTTGAGATAGTTTTCGATAGCGCGCGCCTCTTCTTTCGGAAGTACCTCTGGATTAATCAGTGACGAGGTGGCTCCGCAATCGATTAACATCGGAATCTCAATTATTTTATCTTTTACTTCTAAATCCGCTCGTGCTCGAATTAGACTCGGTAATTTACTCGTGACATAAAAATTCTCGCATTCTAGTGTAAGTACTTTTGGGTGGTCGTCGAGATCAAACTCATCGTCCGACTCATCCGCTTCTATATTGAAGTTCGGGTGTACTTCCGATTAGGGGCTTCTCGATTTTCTAGACAACCTATATACCGATCGATAGATCTCGTCGAGCACGAATATGTAAGTTTTTTCATGCAGTGACCTTCCTATCAAGAGATATTGATCTGCAAACTATCGATTTTCACACATGCATACGAATATATTGGCTATGTTTATACGTGTGTTATATATCTATTTTTTCTTTTATTATGTGTATTTTGTGTGTTATATGCAATTATATGTGATTTAAATTATCCGTGCGTTTCTAATCTTAACAGTGGACACATAATCTTGTCTTATATTTCATTTGGATTATCAAAAGATGTTTAAGACGTATCTAATTATTTCTTAATTGTTTAATATGAGTTTTACATACTGTTTAATCTCTATAAATTGTGATAATTAATAATTAAGTATAGATATAGTCCACTTATTATTTTGCAACAATATAAATAGAAATGTTTTTATTTCTATCAATATCCATTAATCATCGAAG
>JBDHUP010000028.1:0-2900 GCA_039809245.1 Minisyncoccia bacterium
TTTCGATAACTGTAAGAAAATTTTCGAAAGGATCGAATTTTTATCGAAATTTTTTTTGATTTTTCGAAATTCAATTTCGATAAACGAATAGGATTCGACCCTTCGAAACGAATTTTTCGAACACCCTTTAACAACCCTAATATTTACCTTGATAATGTTATTTTCGGGATCGAATACGACAGGCCAATTCATAACAGCCGGAAGTACACAATACTCCCTCAACAATAGTGCATTATTAATAAAATGATTATCCTTAGAAGCGAGCTTATTAAGCTGTACAATCGACTCCTTTTGATCATACTGGTTGATAACAATCGACTTGAACTCATAGTCGTCTCTGAGTACGTATCTACTAGCAATGGTTTTGTCCTCTTCATCGAGACGCGTCAATTGGCCTATATTCGATCGCGAGTCCTCTTCTTGAATGGGCGTCTTGAGCTCGAATTTCCCATGATACGATTTCGTCGTTGTCGTTGTTGTTGCAGTCGAACTCTGTATTGGCGCCTCTTTATTGAACCGATTCAGACACTTTATCCACTTGGACATCACTTGATTCCTTGTATCCATATCGAATATTCCAGCGTAACAAACATACGTTGATGTTAACAAGGCGTCAAGTCGGTAGGATTTAATCAACGAACGAGATTTATCGTACTGTGAGGTCCAGTTTTTACAATCGTCTTCGAACAGCTTCAACAGCATTTTCGCTTTCTCTTCGCACTCATTCAACTTGTCGATCTCTAAATGAACCCGTTTCATGTCTTTTAGCACTTCAACTCGGCTCTCGCAGAATCTTAAAATGAATAATTATTAAACTCTCACTGTTATTCTAATTAATATAAGTTTAATTAATGTCTACTTTTCAAGGATCTGACAGATCTTCTCGGCGTTCATTCGCTTCTCTCCTAGTGTAATTAGCCGCTGATTATAGAGCTGCTCGAACTCTTTCATCTCTCGCGTCTTGTAGCCGATGTTGCGCTCGAATTTGGCAAACTCGAAGACTGTTCGAATCCAGGTACAAAAGTGAGCAGCGGCGAGACTAATTGGGAGTATATGCTCGTAAGTGAACGTCTCCTGGGCGCAAATGGCCTCGAGAGCCTCGAAGATGTCCAGAGGCATGTGCCGCTTGTCGTAGTAGACCAGGTCTTCGAAGAAAGTTTCTCTTAGAAATAGCTGCTTTGCTGATTCCCATCCGGGCGGTTCGCGGAACATTAGACAGAGTGTATTGGCAACTGCTAGTAAGCGCTTTGGTGGCGATCGATATGATCGTAGTTCCATGAAACTAGATGTGCTTAGCGATTCGATGGCCTTCACTGCCAACTCAAATTGCTGGCTGTACATGTTGTTAAAGTCGTGAGCGTCTTTACTAACCTAAAATTACAAATCGATTAATGTCGATTCACTTTTTGAAAAGTTAATTTTTTTTAATAACCTCAGATTTGAGCTTCTCCAATGTTTCGCCCATCTCATCGACAAGCTTCTCCTCCTTTTTACACTCATCAACAGCCATCCTATAAGAGTCCTTCTGTTTCTCGATCCTCTCATCCCAACCCTTCAAACTGCGATCCAAATCGGACAACTTCCTGAGAAGCTCTTCTCTCTCGCGGTCGTAGCCTCTCACACGTTCAGCGACCTCATCAAACTTTCTAAACGCTCGCTCGAACTTTTCTATCTTTATCGACTCTTGTTCTTTTATCCTCTTCATGTAGATGAGGAAATAAACCGAAAGCTGTTGGAACATGGATACGGTGAACGGTTTCGGCATGAAAACTCCACTAGATGAGGTCTTATTGCGAGAATAGACACTCAAATAGGCTTCTCGAGCCGTACAATGCATATCGACCATACAACTACTCAATAGATTGAGCTCTTTAGGGGTTAGATTCTCCTCGAGGCCGTCGTCGAACCGGTTGAGGTATTTCTTCGTGTTGAGCTTCTTAACCCGGTTTTCCTCAATCTGAAGCGTGAGGTAATAGCGTGCGATCGAGTTAAGCACTTCGGCTCGCAGTGGTTTATAAATATCCATGTAAAACTCGTTGATGATTGTTGGGTTCGTTCGAATTGTATCAAATGTTTTTACACCTATATTTATGGAAATTTAAGCTTTTTTGTTGATTTATTTTTAATAAACTGACTTTTATTACCGCTTTCGAGGCTTATTATTATATGAACTCGGTCTTGAATCGAACTAATGAAATTGTTGTAAGTAATCGATGTTCGTTCAACTCGTTTTGTATTTGGAATAACCGGATTTATTTCATTGGCTATACTCCAAATCTCCTTCTCGTCGAATAATTCCGGATATATTCCTAGAAACCGATTAGATTTTTATTAAAGATTACGAGTTTTTTTTATAAATGTTCTATTCTAATTACCAGTTCGGACAAATGCGCAAAGATTTTCTATAATTTTGGGTGAATGAAACTCGGTTTTAATATAGACCATAGTATGCGAGCCTTTGATGCCCGAAATCAAACACGCTTGTCTGAGAATCGACTTGAGAAACTTCTCGCTCTTCGCTTGATCGTTTGTTATTCGAGATTCATAATACTATTTTATATATCTATTAGTAACATATTTAACCGTTATTATATAGATAGAACACTCTAATTATACTCTAATTTTTGATAAAAATGCGGTGAGTCTGGCTAAACACGTCCGACCGAGTCCGTTTTCTTGGCTCATCAAAACTGCATGTCCACGCGGCATCGACTAAGTTTATAGGATTCAAATTAGAATTAAACGATCGAAATCGGACTTGGGGGTTATAATATAGTTACGATTAATCTTGTGAGACGAGCTAAATGTCGAATGGAGTCGTCGTGAAAGAAGAAGTTCATTTTGACACTCTTCGCTTTCTCATAAGAGTCCAAACTTGCCATTGCCGCATTCAGTAAATC
>JBDHUP010000029.1:0-2887 GCA_039809245.1 Minisyncoccia bacterium
ATCCATCTTGGGATCGTCGCTGTAGAGGGTGCTGATCAACTTCTTGGCGTATGCGAGGGGCGGGTGCTTGCGCGCCACGTAGCGCCTCCTTATCTGCCGAGCATCCAGAGCTGATTCGTCGGGCGTTCCGGCTTGGCCTTTGTGCGGAATTTGTAGAGGGCTTCGTAGGCGGCAACCCAGGCCGCGTAACAGTCGATCTTTCGGGGTGAGTCCTTGCGGACCTTGCGAAAGTGAACGCCTGTGCTATTCTCTTCCCGGTACACATTGAGGAAGTGCCGGCGCATCGTGCCGACTAGCTCGGGGTTGACCGAGAGGGACCACTTCACCTTGCGCTCGATGATCGCTGACATCAGCCGCTCGTGAGCCAGGGTGACCCGCGGGTTGTGCGTCCCGCGCATGTCCCAGCCAATTGCGTTACCGGCGTCGACGGCCTTAACCCTGAGCTTCTCGCCGTAGAGCGAGTGCCACTCCAGGATGTCGTGCTCCCACAGGTTCACGTCGGCGAAGAAGGCCACCACGTTGTACGTGCGGAATGCCGAGGCGATGGCTGAATGCACCGCCTCGCGGGGGACCACCCAGTCCTCGCCATCCTTCTCCCAAATGCCGAGTGGCACAGAGAGCAGGTCGGAGGTGCGGATAGCCATGAGGGCGGTGGAGTCGTCCGTGCGACCACCATCGAAGCCAAGGGTGATCGTATCACCGGGCTTGAGGTAGAGGTCGGACTCCAGCATTCGCCAGTCGGCTTCGGTCCAAAGGGCGTCCTCGGAGCTAACCACCTGGTTTAACCACATCCGCCGAGATCGGCTGTTGGCGATTGACTTCTTGCGAATGGAGCCGAGGATCTTCTCGGGATCCAACCAATAAGCATCCCCGCGGATCTTGGGAATTGTTACGCGGAGGGCAACCGGATGCATCGGAACCAACTCGTGAGCCTCGATGGAGTCGTAGAAGAACCGGAACGAATCCCGATCAGCTCGATCCTTGATCGCCTCGTAGTCCCCCCGCATCCGCTCGGCCACAGAGTCTTCGCCTGGCAGATAGGCGTTGGTGATCGCCAGGTAACGAGACCCCTGCCCCTTAGTTGCGTTACCGTCAACCACCTCGTACATGGCAATTCCCTGATTGCCTTCAATGAAGTGGTGTGTATTATGGGTAACGATGCCGTCGCCAGCCTGGAACAGGTGATCATCGGCATCAACCGAAATGCACCTGACGGGAACCGACTCGACCTCCTCGATGGAGATGGGGATCCACTCGCGTCGTTGGCGTACATTCACCCTAGACGCCTTGCGGGGCATCGAGAATGGGTTGAGGCCCTCGGTGATGAAATGCACGCGCCAGACTCCGCCGTGCCGGCTTCTCTCGTCCGCCTGGAAGTTGATACCGGGGCGGAGGCCAAGCGCTGAGGCGAGACGGAAGACATCCCGAGCCAGGCGCTCGGTGCCAACGAAGATCGCCAGATCATCCTTGGCCAGACAGCCATCCGTGTCCATGAGACCGCGCAGGAGTTCGGCCCGCTGCTCGGTTCCCGCACGCAAGTAGGGTTCCGGGATGTGCTTGTCTCGGTAGCACGGAAGCGCCCTAAGTGCTCGCGCCGCAGGTGTTCCCATGCTCTCGCCAAAACCGACTCGCTCACTGAACGAGTACCGATTCGCCCCACGCTTATTCCGATTCAACGCTCGGAGTGGCACCCCTCGGCCGGCAAACTCGGCCATCATCGCGTCAACGTCAGCGTCACCGATGGTGATGTTGCAACCACCCGTGGAGCCATCGCCAAGCCAAGCCCCTAGTACGTAGGGATCAAGGGGTAGATCAACCGCAGGAGTCTCCTGCGGCCCAGCCTGGGGAATCATGAACCGTCGACCATCGGCGACCATCTCGGCCGTGGTACGAATTCGAGGCTTGGCTGCGGAGCTGGCCACCTTGGTCATCCAGAGGTGGCCATCCGAAGCCACCACAGAGGCGCCGTTGGATGTGGTCACCCGGTAGCAGTTCCGGTCAGCCTGAATGTCGTGCGCCTTCGTTACGGTGACCGGTGATCCATCTGAACCGAAGATCACATCGCCATCAGCCAGGTCCCCCATCAGCCTGGGGCCACTCGGGGTAGGGATGAGGGTGTCGATGGCCAGCGCCTCATTGAGAAGCGTGAACGAGGCCCGCGCCCCCTCAATCGCCCTAGGGCTGGAGGTGACCATCTGCAGTCGCTGCAGGCCGTCCCTGGCCTTAATGGTCTCGGTCGACGAGGTGAACGGCATGATGCTGTACTCGTCGCGCAACTTCTTGGACATGATCTTGAGGAAGAACTGCGAAGTGTTCTTGGTCTGGGTAACGTTGACCGCAGCCACCTGGATGTGGGATTCAAGGTTGGACCGCGACTTGGGCATTCCGAAGGCGTCCCATCCATCAAATCGACAAGGGCCGACAAATTCCACCACAGAGATAACGGCTGCTAAAGGGTCTTTTCCGGTTCCTTTAGCCCGCTGCAGGACACCCGAGTCGTAGAGCCAGCGACCATTCTCGTCGATGGCGTACCACCACAAGATGAACCGCTGTTGCTCCTTGGTCAGCTCGATCGGTCGATCGGGGCCCTTGAAGTGCAGGAGGTACTTCTTGCACCAGGCGAGGATCTGCCAGCCCAGCGAGCGGTTCCGCGCCGGTAGATGGGGCGTGCCGTCCGGGTTCTTCTGCCAGGTGGGCCCGATGAAGTTGGGCTCCAGAGTATCGACCACGGAGGCCAGCTCGGCCTCTAGGCGGTCCTTCTCTGGATCCTCAACCCCGGGGTCAAACTCCTTGAGGTCTTCGAGGATCCTGTCGATCAGGTCCTTGGTCTGCTTGACCGTCCGCTCCTGTGGGATAACCGCCACGGGTCACCTCCGTCAGAAGCTAG
>JBDHUP010000030.1:0-2880 GCA_039809245.1 Minisyncoccia bacterium
GATCATGATTTCATGACATGTTCGCTTCAGGAAAACAGTTGGTGTATTAATCGATGCTCGTAAAGCCATTACATACTCGTCAAATGTGAGCTTCAATTTGACCAATAGCTCTCCTAAAGTTGTTGTTCCTTGATAACTGGTCTTAGTTTTGCGACATTTAGCCTGCTCTCTTGCCATTCGATCTAGTTCGCGTTTTATTCGGAAGAAATTCGACCGTGCCAAATCAACAGCTTCGACTAATTCGACGCTATTTTGCATGCCACTTGCAAATACTTTACCACGCGGATCGACAAGCGGATCTAGTATGAGAGTGCGATCGAGTATGGGCCACGGATATCCATATTTGCAGAATTTGTGCAATCTTGAATCATCATCCACATCAGCATCGTTACAATCCTGAGCGTCATCATCTGCGTCCTGATCTTTATCACCATGTGCATTTATTCGACTCGGCCAACTCTCAACTAGACAATTGCTCTTGTGGACATGTATCTGATATTTGATTAATCGAGCCAGATCAATGTATTCGTCTTCTTCGGCGTCCAATTGCTCTTCTCGCTGTTGACTCGTTTGGCCATCGTTGGAACAAGTTGAAGTTGATGTACGTACTGAGCTCTCAGGTGACTCGCATGTTATGTACTTGTCAATAAGATCAACTATCGCCTCATTCTCGGGAGAATTCAACGGCGTGCCAACAACATACGTAGGTCGATTCTTCATCCACACAAGCATGTGCACATGTGGTGATCCGCGAGCTTGAAATTCCACACGCCAAAAATAGTCAACTATTGGATCTTCTTTGAATGGTCCTTCTTTGTGGAACATGTATTTGATCAAATGACGAATGCGATTCTCGAAATAGCGAGCCGTCGTCACTGGATCTCGACTGACTAAATCGATCTTGGCCTGTCGACTCATTCTATCGACGTCTTCAATAGTGATGTTCTTTTTCGCTTCGTCAGGTTCATAGAGCCTATGTAGCAAGATGATAAGCTCAGGCCAATCGATTTCGGCTGGACTAAACGTGATGAAAAACACCGGACATCCAAGCTGACGAATCATGGCGAACATTTCTCTTTTCTTTGTGCTCCAATATTCCGGTGATGATCGAATCGAGCTCATGAAACGTTGATAGTCGTCATCGTTCATTTTTTCAATGAGACTTCTCGAGTTAAGTGCCTCTTGAGCAGTTATATTGAGCTGTCTGACTGTTGATTTTTTCAAACAGATGTTAATCGCACTCAACAATTTCTGACACATCAATTTCCGATACATATAGAATATATACGGAATGTTTGTGGCACATCGGCGATCATAGCTTCGAAAGAAAGATTTACACCGACCTTGTAGTGTTACTCGTTGATTGATTTTATCAATCATTAGATGCCCTCCGAAAATCTTCAAGAACGTTGCTTCTTCGGCATGCTCGTCGTGCATATACGATATAGGCATGGCATGCTGTCCTGGAGCTATTCTTATTGCAACCTCATTACCAGCTCTCTCATCGTCATTCAACAACATTGTTGGCAACATTTGTTGATTGTTGTCGCCAGCATTGTCATCGTCTTCGTCGTTATCATAAAGAGTTTGGGCTTTATGAATAGCCCCAAGATCCGTATCATTATCGTCATTTATCTCAACCCGTTCGATTTCATTAGGATTGACGATGTATTCGAGATGTTCTTGATTCGACGGATGATTTCTTATATATTCGAGATCTATTTGTATCGCAAGCTTACGAAATAGATCGCTCTGTGACAATTCTTGAAGAGCTTGTATAACTCGACTCGGTTTTACTTGATCGGACAAGTAGGCCTGGTTGTAATTCATCCTCCGCATGAAATTCACTTGAATAGTTTCCGTAGACGAGAATGCTCGTGGCAAGATTTTAACCGTGTCCATGACATCAACTGGTACGTTAACGACATTGCCTCGAAGGCCTTTTTGACGATCCCATTTCAATGGCATAATTCGAATGAATGCAATACGTGGTGAACACAGACGCTCTTCGGTTTCATTAAGAGCTCGTATCGAATCATGGACTTCAGGAAGTCTTAGATTGTTGACTAGACATAGCGTTGGAATCTCTTGTCTTAAGCGAACGTATTCAGAACAAGTTATGCAGATCCAAAGCTTATCGTCTGTACGAATTTGAACTTGATTCAAGCTAGATATTATCGACGAAATGCTCACTTGACCAAGATTCATGTGAAAATCGTTTTGATTGAATTCACTTACGGTACGTTTGAAAAACAAGCCTCCGCAACTTACACATACATAATCTGTGCCTTCTTTAATACCTTCATGATAGCGCTCAACTATAGCTCTTTCTGTATTATTGGCCTGGGTTCTTCGAAAACGGTCCGCGTCACGCTCTCTTTGACGATAATCTTCATCCAATCGTCTATTTCGATGCTCTTCTGTATTTCTCGATTGCTCTTCTTGCCTATATTCTTCGTCTTCTCGCATACTACGATGGCTTTCCATGTCTCTTTGCCTTTCTTCTCGTCGATATTCTTCATTTTCACGCCGTATACTATGCTCTTCTGTATTTCTCGATTGCTCTTCTTGCCTATATTCTTCGTCATCTCGCATACTACGATGGCTTTCCATGTCTCTTTGCCTTTCTTCTCGTCGATATTCTTCATTTTCACGCCGAATACTATGCTCTAATGTATTTCTCGACTGCTCAGCTCGTCGATATTCTTCGTCATCACGCATACTGCGATGGCTCTCCATGTCTCTCGCCCGTTCTATTTGACGATATTCTTCATTTTCACGCCGTATACTATGCTCTAATGTGTTTCTCGATTGCTCTTCTTGCCTATATTCTTCGTCATCTCGCATACTACGATGGCTTTCCATGTCTCTTTGCCTTTC
>JBDHUP010000031.1:0-2875 GCA_039809245.1 Minisyncoccia bacterium
TCTCAACGCCCATGGTTTCCTTTGTAAAAATATATAAAATTGCGACATATTTTGATTTTTATGAAACAATTTTTGTATCATAATATTAAACGGCTAATGTCTATCCTCTTGCCGTATGTGTATATACGCCCATGCGGCTTGCATCCCAGAAATGATCAAATCCGTTCTGTAGTGGAACATTGGTAATGATATTACCGACCGTTGTCCATTGATAGTTATTCGCCTCTTTCTTTCCGTTCACACTTCTTTTTGTTATAAAGATATTGAAGCTTCTTAATTTTTCAATCCCCGCCTGGATGCTCCCTTCACCTTTTATTGCCGGGAATATACTGATATACTTATTTCGCAAAGCTGCTATTTCTGATTTCACATGGTCTGCATAAATCGGTTGACCCTTCATATAGCCGTTTTCATTCAACATCCTGATGATAATATCCGTCCACACAGCCTTGGTTCCATCTGTCATTACATTGCCGGTCTGGTACATGCATTCATCCAAATAAAGATTCATGCCTTCAATACCGATTCTTACAAGTACCGTTGGGTCATTGGTAAAGCCCCAGTCTATGCCCCAGAATATTTTTTCAATCGTTTCGGGAAAATGATCTATATCCTGCCAATCATTGAAGATAAGTAATTTGGTATCCGGCTTGGGATCTTGCTGATAAAGTGAATTGAAAGTAATGGAATTGAGTTCTTTGATCGCATTCATCCGTTCCAGGGAATGTTTGGCGGGATAAAGCACTTCTCCTTCCTTTCGCTTGTCATAATTATTTTTTTCTTTTGTTTTGATAGCCGGGAATTTAATGACTTCCCAATCATTTGGTTCTACGTCAAGAATTCTACCTGCAATATCTCTTTCATCCCACCTGGTATTCATGACGAGTTGCTGACTATCGTTGTGCAGCCTGGTTTTGAAAACCTCAATGTAATTCGTCCATATCTTTTCTGAAACCGTAGGACTAATAGCCTCCTCCCTGTTTTTATACAGGTCATCAATGATTAATAAATCAATAGGCAATCCAGTTATCTGACCATCCCTGCCTACCGTGATCATGCTTCCCGATTTGTTGACAATTTCAAATTCGTTTGCGTTCCTTGTGTAATTGTCAAAATCTGCTTTTATGTTCTTCGCGCCTTGCAGGTTTGTGTTTGGGAATATGTCAGAATAAATTGGCTTCATCATATATCGCTGAATTTGCCTGTTAAATTTCTTTGCAAACGTGTCATTATAGGTAATTAACCCGATTCTCTTTGAAGGATTGCGGCCTAAAACATAGGCAGGAAATAATCTTGAAGCCAGCTCGCTATTATGAGTAGTTATAAAAGTGTCTCCAACACAATAAAGGCCTCCTTCAACCTGAATACATTGAGCGGATTGAATGCCCGCGTCTTCAACGGATCTAATAAATCTAAAATTGTATTTTTTGTCTTTTTGTTTTTTTGTTGTCAAGCGCTCTTGTTTCCTTTTTATACAGAAAACAATATCAGTTGATTTTGGTTTGAATTGTATCCTGTATTTTTTTGAAATAAACCGGCCATACAATTTCGCATCCCCGGTTAATAAATAAGCCCTAAAACCAAGTGAACAACAAAGCCTTAACACATCTCTTGCAATATTCTCTTTAGTTGTGCAATATTCGCAGTTTCCCCTTAAATCTACACATCCATCCGTATCCATTAGTCCCCACAATAGGCTCATTCTTTGTTCCCGACTGGATAATAAATAATTTTCCGGGATATGCTTATTGTTTAATACCCCTAATGATGAAAATTTTCTTCTTTCAATATTCTCTCTCCTATTCAAGGACTTTAACATGTAAGTAAACCCCTTTTTGTCTGGGACTACCTGAAGATTTGATTTTGTTGCGTAATCTTTCCATCTATCTAATACCTCAAAATCTTTTGTTGTTATTGCCACTGAATGAGAAGTGCCGTCCCCAATCCAAGACCCTAATATATATGGATCAATTGGCAAATCCGAATATGGCATCTCAAGAGGTTCTGAGATAGAAATCGCAGGATTCCTTCTATTATATCCGTTGAATAGGTTTTTTGTTTCTACAATTTGCTTTAAACGAGGCAGTTTTGATCTACCATCCTTTACGGGCATCCTTTTGTCCGAATCTCTATAAATCTCCCACTCATGCTCATTGGATGCAATTATCTGTTCACCGTTTGTAAAAACAACAGTACTACATTTCATTAATGAAGATCCTGTAACGGCTAATATTTTAACAGGATGGCCGTTTGGCGAAAACACAAAATCGCCACGTTTTAATTCGCCATGCGTTTTCCATCCTTTAGTGGTAAAAACTGGTGTGGAATCTTCAATAGCCTTCCCTGTTTGGGGAGGACAAAGAATGGCTAAGTTTTTTATTTCACCGTTTAAAAAGGCGTCTAATTTTTCGGCGATATACTTGTGAAACCACTGCATGTCATAGTCTTCCTTAAGTAAATGGATGTAAGCGGAGAATGATTGCCTGGCTTTCCTGATTGCCAATTCCTCCTCTATTGTTACTATTTCCTCTAAAACTGTCATTGTAAGATTCATATTGATTACTGAACTCGAGATCAGCAGCGCGTTTTTTCATTATCGATTATTTAATCTTTTTCAAAAAAGAAAGGCGCTTAAGTAACTCTTCATCCGTCTTCTGTGTAATGTCGTTACCGTGCGAATCGGTCTGCGCAACTTTGGTCGGTGCATAATCGCCTTCCATTTTGTTGAGTTCGGAAATAGCTTTCATTCTATCCGCTGCATCGGGCTCAGACAAATATTCCATTATTTTACCTGAAATCACAAATGGTTTTTTGACCTTCATTTGTCCGTTTGCAATTTTTGTAAGAAGTTCTTTCCGCTCATTTGCGGTCATTA
>JBDHUP010000032.1:0-2812 GCA_039809245.1 Minisyncoccia bacterium
AGGAGATCTCGACGTACCGCCCGGACCGGCTCGCGCGCTTCCGCCGCACCCACTGCGGCTTCGTGTTCCAGCAGATCTACCTGCTCGACGCGCTGTCCCTGATGGACAACGTGATGGCGGTAGGCCTGCTGACGGGTCGCCGCGACGACGTACGCCGCCGGGCCGACGACCTCTTCGACCGCGTCGGCCTCGACGAGCCGACCCGGCACAAGTTCCCCAGCATGGTCTCCGGCGGCGAGGCGCAGCGCGCGGCCGTCGTGCGGGCGATGATCAACAAGCCCGCGGTGCTGTTCGCGGACGAACCGACCGGGCAACTCAACTCCGAGTTCGGTCAGCGCGTGCTCGATCTGCTCACCATGCTGCATCGCGAGGGGCAGGGCATCGTCATGGTCACCCACGACCTGCGCTCGGCGCTGCGCGGCAACCGGATCCTCTACCTGCGCGATGGCGCGATCCAGGGCGAGCTGGCGCTCGGGCATGTCCCGGCCGACGGCCCCGACAGTGGGCCGGAGCGCGCCGCTCGCCAGGACCGGCTGACCGGCTTCCTCGCCGAGATGGGCTGGTGAGCGGGAGTGGCCACCATCCTGCTGCTGGCGCGCCGAACCATCCGGCGCCAGCGCCTCCAGCTCGTCACGACCCTGCTGCTCGTGGCCCTCGCCGCGATGATGGTCAACCTCGGCGTCATCTGCGCCACCGACTACCCGGCCGCCCAACGCGGAGTAGCGGCCCGGCTGCACACCGCCGAACTGCAGGTTCACGGCACCGACGTCGCTGCGCTGCGCTCGATGGCCGGCCACCTGCGCGCCGATCCGCGGGTGCACCGCGTCGATGAGCGAGCCTCACGCGAGACCTGGGGGAGCATCACCTACAACGGCGGCGCCACGCCCACCAACCTTCTCTTCTTCGTCCCCGACCAGCACGCCGATCTGGGCCGGTCCGAGGTCGTGGAGCAGGCCGAGGACACCTATCCGAACCCCGTCTGGCTGCCCTACGTCTTCAAGGTGGGTGGCGGCTACCGGTTGGGGGATGAGTTTCGGGTCAGCACCGCCCGAGGCGCGCACACCTTCCGGGTCCAGGGATTCTTCGAGGACCCCCACTTCGGCATGATGACCATGGGCTTCTCCGGGCTCGGCGTCACCCCCAGCCAGCTCGACGCTCTCGGCGCAGGCCCCGACCCCCTGGCTACGGGCAGCATCCTCGAGGTCGACATCCCGGACCGGGCCCAGGCATCCGCCGTCGCCACCAGCGCAATCGACAAGGTCAAGGCCGAGTACGTCGCCAAAGGCCTCGAACCACCCATGTTGTGGAGCGAGCCCTACGATCTGGTCGAGGTCGCCGCGATGACCGGCCCCGGCATCTACGCCGCCAGCCTCGTCGCCTTCGCGATACTCATCGCCCTGGTCGTGGTGGTGGTCGTGCGCTTCCTCCTGCGCACCGCGGTGCTCCAAGACATGACCGGTATCGGGACGCTGGCGGCGACCGGCTGCACCGCCGCCCAGTGCCTGTGGGGCATCGCCCTGCCGATGGTGGCCACGGCCCTGGTCGGCTCCGTCGTCGGGGTGGCCACGTCGTACGCCGTCCTGCCCGGCCTACGGGACTCCCTCGTCGCCCAATCGGGGATCCGCTGGTCGCCGGGCGTCAGCGCCCCCGGAGCGGCGGTCGCGGTGCTGATCCTGGTGACCGTGGCCGCGGGCACGGCCCTGGTCGCGGCCCGCACGGTCCGCCGCGTGACGCCGGTGCAGGCCGTCCGCGGCGGGGAAGGCGCGCACAGCTTCCGGCGTACGGTCTTGCCACTCGGCGCCACTCGTGGCTCCCTCAGCGCGCTGCTCGGCCTCAAGCAGGCCGTCCAGCACGCCTCCCAGAACCTCATGGTCGCCGCCGTGATCGCGCTGGTGACCTTCGCGGGAATGTTCTCGGCCGGGCTTTACAGCAACGTGCTTGGCAGCCGGGAGGTGTTCACCCACCTCATGATCGGGGACATGCCCCCGGCGCAGGTGCAGCTGGCCGCCACCGACCGGAACCAGCCCCGCGACCCGGCGGTCCGCGCCGACCTGCTGCGGCAGGTGGCCGCCACGCCAGGGGTGCGTAAGGCGTTCTTCTTCGACAGCCGCGGGGTTTCCGCCGAGGGCGTGCCGCTCCAGTTGGCCGTCACCGAGGACTTTGCGCGGCAGGACTACAGCTCGATCTACGCCGGCCGGGAGCCCCGCCACGACAACGAGATCGCCCTCGGTGGCCGCGCCGCCGAGCGGCTCGGGCGGGTCATCGGCGACACGGTCACCGTGGAGGTCGGCGGGGCGAAGCGGCCGTACGTCGTGACCGGCCTGCTCTCCACCATCAACTTCATGGGGATGAAGGCCGACCTGACGGCCGACGGTTACCGGCGCCTGGTCCCCGCCTACCAGCCCGATTACCTCAACGTCTACCTTGAGCCGGGCACGACGGTCGCCGACTTCCGCGCCGCGCTCAGCCCGCTGGCCGGCCCCCAGGTGGCGGCGGTCAACGACTCGGCGGAGCTATTGGCGAGCCAGATGGACGTCTACATCGAGATGTGCGGCTACCTCGCCGTCGGCATCCTCGCCGGGACGGCGGTGGTGATCTGCCTGGTGATGGGGCTGGTCACGACGACGATGATCGTGCGGACCCGACGCTCGCTCGGGGTGCGCAAGGCGCTGGGGTTCACCTCGGGGCAGTTGGTCGGGCAGACCGTGATGACCTACCTGCCCATCGTGGTGATGGGCGCGTTCGTCGGGGCCGTGCTGGGCCTGGTGCTGGTGGAGCCGGCGCTGGTCGGTCTGCTGCGGGGCGCGGGGAT
>JBDHUP010000033.1:0-2754 GCA_039809245.1 Minisyncoccia bacterium
TAATTTAAGTAATCAAATAATTAGTTAAAATAATGCTAACAGTGATACCGTATTTTCTTTTGATCACGTAGGAACTATTCGAGATTTGTGGGTTTATCAAGATCTTGGAATACCCGTAGGTGAATATGTTTATGTTTGCGCCATACGATAAATAAACTGAGCTGCGGCTTACAACGACAAAAAAAATATATTAACGCGTTAAGAGTGTTCTTGCACTTTGAAAAATGGAAGAAAAGAAAATCGAAAAGATGACTGTTACTCGTCCAGAAGTATTTAGCATCGGCACAAATTAGAACATGTAAATGTAGAACAATATCATGAAATACAGAATATATATTCATATGTGTGATGTTTATTCAGCGTGTAACATAATAACATGCATCAGTTCTTCGGATTTAACTTTTTTCCACTAATGTCTATGAGGAGAGACAGACAGAGAAACTTTATTGCTTTTTTGACCGACTTTTCCCGCATATAATCCTTTCTTTCAGTAAAGAGAATTAGTGCAAATGAAGAAGTTTTTTTTTCTTCTTTCCTAACTTGATGATTGATGGGTTTAAAGAGTAAAACAAAAAAAGATCGATCATCGTTATTTTTATTATTCAAGGGGTGGATTAAATATCAGCATTTTGTCCTCAGAATCTCAAAGTTACGAGAATGATCTTTCAGAAATATTTCTTCTATTCACTCTTGTTTCAATTAATTCTCTCTCAAATACAAATAAATCTGTATTATATTAATGAAATTGATCCGGTAACTCAACATAATTGTTTACGGCTTGTATATTTTCGAGATCATTCCGAAGTCGAAATACAATATTACTGCCTAAGTGAATTACCGTCTCAATGGCAAATTCAACAAAAACCAACGCCATCAAAATTTACTTTCAAAGAACTTCAACAAAAAAACTATACTAGTGAACAATTGTATCGTTGGTCAGCACCCATTGATCTCATAGAAGAATATCAAGTAGCTGAAATAAATAGTACTTCTATCTATTGGAATTGTACATTGCCACGATTTGGTCCTCAATGCCAATACCAATTCCATCAAGCAATTAGAGATTTCTCATCGTTAGAAATATTAATTGAAAGTTTTTACAGTGAATACAATAGTTTTCTCGGTACTAATTTATCATGTTATGTTCATTTGCAATGTACTCGTCATTCTTTACCGACTTGTTTACAATGGATGGAAATTTGTGATGGAGAAATTCAATGTCTTGATAATGGTGAAGATGAAAAAGATTGTTGGCAATTGGAAATGAATGAATGTCAAGAAAATGAGTATCGATGTCGAAATGGACAATGTATACCAAAACTATTCTTTGAAGAATATTCTTCGAACTTGTATTCTAATTGTATCGATGGATCAGATCTAAAAACACTAAAAGCCCTAGAATATAATTTCGTCTGTAATAGATATCGTATGCCGTCATTTACTTGCGAAGATTTAACTTGCGAACATTTACCATTTACAAGTTTGTGTATTAGTAATTATAAAGTCGAATGGATCGAAGAAATGTTGCCGTATGAAGACAACACTATATCTGATAGTTGCCAATTGGCAAGTAAATGTATCATGACATCATTACATCGAGGTAATGACAGATGTGACAAATTTTGTTCGAATTATACATGTATGAAAATAATTAATGAGACTTGTTCAAATATCATCATATTTTTTGGATTAGAAATGAAGCAATTAAATGGAATACATTTTATTTTTCAAAAGAACACTATCGAACGTATTTCCGCTGAAAATCTTGGATTACTTTATATTTGTTATAAAAATACATCATATGATGCATTTTGCTCTCTCAATTCTTACACGCTGTTTAATGATAGCAAATGTTTGTTTTCTGAAATAGTTTCGTATCCTGTTAATAGTATGGTTTTCTCTCTTGACGAAAAAAACACTCCTACCTTTAAATTATACGATAAAATTCGACGATATTATACAATTTTTGATGAAGAACATCGCAATAATTGTAATCACTCGAATATGTATCAGTGTCGAAATTCATCGAAATGTATTTCCATTCATCGTATTAATGATGGCACAAACAATTGCCCTTCAATGGACGATGAAACTATGATTGATATTCGAAATAATGAAATAATTAATCATTTAGAACGAACACATTTTAAATGTCAAACATCAAATAAATACATTCATCATCTTCTATATATGAACAACAATTGTGATTGTCAAAATGTAGACATTGATTGGTGTGAAGATGAAAACACTAGAGCATTATCTATCCAAAATGAAATAACATTTCGAGCAATTTGTGATGGTTTTCCCGACTTATCACCAATCATGATCGATGGAAAAAATCATACAGATGAAACTGAATGTGAAAAGTGGGAATGTGTTAATCCGTATACACGTTGTGATGGTGCTTGGAATTGTCCGAATGGAGAAGATGAAACTAGATGTTCTTCGAAATTCGGCTTGCAATGTTCATTTGAACAGCATTATTGTGTTTCATTGCAAACAAATCAATTGATATGTTTGTCTATCGAACAAATCAATGATGGACGTGTCGATTGTCGTGGTGGAACTGATGAAGTGAGATTATGCCGTCGATTTGATAAAGATCTGTATAATTCGAGTTTTTATTGTGATAATATGTGTCTCGATTCTTCAAAATTATGCGATGGTGAAAATCAATGTTTGAATGGTGACGATGAACAATTTTGTCTGATGAATAGAACAAATGGTCACACGCAGCATTTTTGTACCTCATAC
>JBDHUP010000034.1:0-2740 GCA_039809245.1 Minisyncoccia bacterium
TATCCGCCTGGCGGTGAGCAAGCTCACCACCCGTGTTGCCTGATGGGTCATCCGAGGCTACCGGATCGCGGGTTAGTGCTTCGGTCTTCAGGCTGGGGGTGTAGGCCCGCGCGTGTTTTAGGCCGGGCGGTTCTGCTGCCCTTTCGGCTTCTTACCCGCCTTGGCTCCTGCCGGGGTGGTGGGGAAGGGGGCCTCAACCCGTTGGTCTGCTAGCCGTGTGGCGTAGCTGGCGTGCAGGTCGGCGACTCGCTGATCGGCGTGGGCACGTTCCCGGTCCACTTCGGCCCGGGCGGCGTCTCGCTCTGCGGTGAGGGTGGCCACAGCTTCCCGCTGCTGCACCAGCCGCTGCGGGCCCTGAGCTTGTGGTCCCAGGCGGCCGGGGGTGACGTCAAGGTGCTGGCGCACTGCGGTGGCGGCCTGCTCTGCTGTCTGGGCTCGTTGCTGCGCCTGCTGCGCCCGTTGATCAGCTTCGGCCTGGGCGGCCAGGGCGGCAGCGGTTTGGCCCTGCGCGGTGGACAGTTCTTTTTGGAGTTGGGCCAGTTCGGTTTCTAGTTGCTGCTGTTGCTGCGAGGAACTCTGCAGCTGGGTGCGGGTTTGGGTCAGTTCCTCCTCCAGCTTCTGCTGGTCGGTGCGTTGGTGCTGGTTGACCTGCAGGGCCTGGGTGAGTTCTTGGCGCACCTGGGCCAATGCGGCGTCGAGTTGCTCGACCTGTGCGTTGGCCTCCAGGGCGGCGGCGTCGGCCTCCTCACCCTCGGAGATCGCTTTACGCATGGCTTGTTCGGCGTGCACCGCCCGGGCATGCGCGGCGGCGACTTGCTCAGCCGCCTCACTGGAGGTGGCATCAATCTGGGCTTGCGCGGCGTCCAGATCCCCGACGGTACGCAGTTGGGTGAGGAGTTCCTGCAGCTGGCTCACTAAATGCTCACCCATCCCCACTACCTGGGCGGTGATGGCACTAGCCCGGTCCCGCGCCGCGTCCACCGGACGCGCCTGGTCGGCAACTATGGCGTTGGTGCTGCGTTGGCGTGCCCGCCAAGCCGCGCCGCGGTTGTGTCCAGGATCAGTGCAGTACTCCGGAGGACGCCCCACCCCAGGCTCACCAGCCTCAGCGAGTTGGTCGCATCCGGGGAAGCGGCAGGTACGGGCAGTGGGTTCTGTCTGAGTATCAGTCATAACGTCATCCTACTACGAAATGACGAAAACGCAAATACGAATGACGAAATATGAAAACGTTAGGGGTGGTCTCCTCCGCTGCGGGCAGGCTGGATAGGGTGTCCGGTGCCGCTTGCACCCGGCGTTGCCCCCGCTCGTGCGGCACAGTGGAGTGAAGCCCCACACGCCAGCCAACAAAGAGGGGGCGAACATGTGGCCTAACACGTTGCATGATGCCTATGTCAGGGCATCTCGAGGTGAGAAGGCAGTGATGCTCGATCCTGTGGTGGACACCACGGGTATTGGCCGGTCGAGTGCTCGTCGGTGTTTGAGTGCGCCGTCGGTGCATGCTCAGGCTGATCGTTTTGATCGGCATTCGGTGACAACTCGCCGATACAGTGATCAGACACGGCGGGTGTTGGAGCAGATTTTGATGGGCCTGCCGCATGGGAAGTATGTAAAGGTGATGGCGGGGCAGCGTGAGGTAGAGCTCTGGCAGCCAGCATTACACAACGCCTGGCCGGCAGGTATCAACCCTAAAAGGGCTGCTGGCTGAGCTGCAGTACCTTCGCAACCGAGTCGCTCACCATGAACAAATCTTGGGAGTGGACCTCACCGTGACTAGTCAGAAAATCCAACCGCTGGTAAGAATGCTCGTACCTGAAACGGGGCAAAACCTGGCCGGCACCCCGAATACATGATAAGAGTCATTATCACAAAAAAATACCCCTAGAATCTTGGGTCTTGACTATTTTCATAGTATGATATTAAATATGAGAGAGGTTAGGTTCACACCATCTGCTTTTAAGCACGGCATCGAACCAGAAGACACCATGCACGCAGTGCAGATGTCCTACGCGAGTAAGCGACTGGTTGAAGGCGACCAAGAAGTGATCCTGTTTCTAGGACCTATGCGGCCGCCGTCAACCCAACGGTTAGAAGTCATGCTTCAAGAAGATCAACAAAGGCAGACGTTGTTCATCTTCCACTCGATGGTGATGAGACCTAAATGGCAGTACGTGCTGGATGAGCAGCAAAGGGGGACCTGATGGAAAACAACCAGACCAAAACCAGCGAGGAAGAAAAAGATAGCCAGGCGTGGCAGCGCGCTTTCGGCACCCTGGCAGAAGACAATCCCGCGTGGGACAAGTTCACCGCTGATGATTACCAACCCTCAAATGAGGGCGAGGTGCTGCACGGCGAGGCCGCAGCAAAACAAGGCCAACAGATACTGGCCCGCCATATGGACGGAGAGGACAACGTACGCCGCGCTATCAGCGGGCGCGGACGGCCATCTGTGGGTGCTACCCGCGCAGACGGTGTCAGCACCAGACTGCAAGTGCTCGTCGATGCGCCCTTGCTGGAGCAGATCACCGGCGAAGCATCAGATAAAGGTGTGCCGCTTTCTGATGTGATGCGGGAAGCGATGCGTTTCTACTTCACCCACCAAACACCCAACCAAGCCGCCTAACCCCGGCAGTGACAAGTACGGGCATCTCGTGGTGGGGGCAGCGGACGTAACCAAGGGCGGGCGCTAGTGAATCAACCATCAGGTCACCTGGCTGTCCCGGTCACACCCGCCGGAAAC
>JBDHUP010000035.1:0-2718 GCA_039809245.1 Minisyncoccia bacterium
CAGCAGTTCCGCCAGTTACACCAGTAATATTATATGTACCATTATTAGTATTACAACTAGCTTGAGTAGTAGTACCAGCTATTGCAGTAGGCCCCGGTATATTAGTAATTGAAACAGTTTTGGTATATATACATCCATTGGCATCTTTTACCGAGATCGAATATGTTCCTGGCGCGAGTCCTGTGGTTGGCGAAGAAGCTGTAAACGCACCACCATTTACAGCATAAGTATATGGACCTGTACCGTCAGTAGGAGTTCCAAAGGCAATTGAACCATTGTTATTTCCACAGGTGGCATTGGTAAATGTTGTAGTAATATTTGTTGGTCCAGGCTGATTGGTTAATGTGGTGGATACCGTAAAAGTACAACCAAAGTTATTTGTTAAAGTAATAATAGGAGAGCCAGCTCCTAAACCAGTAACTGTTTGCCCCGAAACAGCACCAATATTACTTGTAAAGTTAGTAATTGTTTGAGCACCGATTGATGTATTATTAATCACAACTATTCCGTTATTATTACCACAAGTAGGATTAGTAAAACTTAATGTAGCGGATGGCTTTGGATTAACAACAACTGAACCCACTGCAGTATTAGTACAGCCACTTGCTGTTCTTCCAATTACTGTATAATTAGAGGTTGAACCAGGACTCACATTAAAAGGATTAGACGTACTACCACCAGGATTCCAAGTATAAGTATTTGCGCCTGATGCTGTTAATACGCCTGTACCACCAGGACAAATACTCGATCCAGTTACCGAAATTACTGGAGGTAAAGGATTTACCAAATTAATAGTTGCTGTACGAGGACATCCCAAAGCTGTAGCTGTAACCGTGTACACACCTGGTTGATTTACATTAGCGGTAGCCGAACTACCTCCTGATACAACACCTGGTCCAGACCAGCTAAATGTACCAGCTGGGGTAGATGCTGCGGTAATTGGCGTTGTGCCTGTACAATTAAGAGTAGCTGTAGGTGCTAAAGTAACTGTGGGGCTATTATTAACTGTTACCAAAGCAGTATTTGTGTAAGTAGTAGTAGCACCGTCACAATTGGTTAAAACCATAGAGGCAGTATAAGTTGTATTGGAAGTTGGACAAACGCTAATTGGACCTAAACCTGTACCAACTGTTACATTCCCTGGACCTTTCCATGTTACATTAAAGTTAGGCGTACCTGTTGGGGTAAATCTCCATCCCTCGTTAGTAGCAGTCCAAGCGCCACTATTTGAATTCCTTCCAGGTGGGACATAAGCTACCGTAGCAGCCGCATTTTGAATCCCTACAATTCCACGACCACCTTGCCAACTACATGAACCACTACTGTTATTAATATATATATCAATATAATTTGTATTTTCATACAAAACCATTTGGAATCGTGAGTTTGGTGTACCACATGAAAAAAGAGGCACATTATTAAAATAGAATACTAAATATCGGCATGGAGCTGATCCTCCTATATAATAAGCAACAGTACCACCAGAAGCTGGATTAATATCTCTAAAAACATTTATTGTATTACCTGGTGTATTTGCTGAGCTAGGTAAAGCGCCTGCTACAGTTACAGGATAAGCATCATAACCTCCAGCCGTTTTAGGAGTAAAACAAATTTGTCCATTAGAACCTAACCACACTTGATTGTACGATGTTCCAAAAAAACAGAAGTTAAACGGAAGATTTACCGCTCCACTCCATACATCGTCTGTAGCAACAGATACCGCAGTACCTCCCGAATAAGCAAAAGGAGAATATGGAATTGAAGATACAGCGTATGATGTGGTTGCATAATTTGTAACTGCAGTTGCCGTTAAGTTAGCACATTGCCCTTGGCAAATAGTTGCTCCGATAGGAGTAATTACTGGACAACCAGGCGACTGTGCTTTTAAAATAATTACTGCAAAACTTAATATAATAAAAAATATATGTTTCATAATCTTATGAATTATTGATTAATAGAAATGTTATAAGTTTCTCTAATTTTTATGGGGTCTAATAAAATTGCTTCATTGTATGCTTCAACTTTATTATTTAATGTAGAAGGGTTATAGTTTATAGTTTTTACAATATTCTTTTCAGAATTATCTAACTCAAAATAAGCGAGTTGTTTTACATCTAACAAGTCTTTTAAAATTAGTAAGGCATTCTCTCTTGATGCAATGGCATAATTTGATGCCTCGTTTAAACTGCCTTTTTTGTATGTATCTATTGCTTTTACTTGTAGAGTAACCGACAATGCCAGTTTATCTATATTAGTTTTAGCATTATGAGCTATCATTTCTTTTTGTGCTTTATAAATAGCAACCTCATTTCGATTAAGCAACTCCGACACTGCGCTCTGTTCTTGAGAAAGAAGAGAGAAATGAGAACTGAAAAGAATAATTAAAATGTAAGTAAGGGTTTTTAGTTGATTTTTCATATCTATAGATTATATGATAAATATACATTATTAAGGAAATAAATTAAACTCCTATAATAAATGGTTTTAGGGATTAACTCAGTGAGAAAGGTAATTCGCCAACTAAATCTTTTAGATTTCAATAGCTATAATGCAAACATCATCTACTTGGTCTGCATCTTGTTTCCAATTTAGAAATGCCTTATCAAGAGCATTTTTCTGTTCAAGTAAGGGTTGTGTAGATGAATTAAGAAGCACCTCTTTAAATTGCTTGTACATGAATTTTTTACCTTTTGGACCACCAAATTGATCAGCATAACC
>JBDHUP010000036.1:0-2675 GCA_039809245.1 Minisyncoccia bacterium
GCAACTCGTCCGGTGCGGCGACGCCGCCCATCGCCCCGTCCTCGCAGATGGTGCGGTGCGCTAGGTTCTTCGCCATCGTCCGGTTCCGCACCGCGAGGGGTTCTTTCCAGATGACATGACGGGCCACGAACAGCCAGCCGCGGGCCTGGTGGGCTCGGATCACATCGCCGGGGAAGTCGGTGTATGCGTCCGAGCCGGTGTTGCCGGTCGGCACCAGCGTGGCATGGACGCCGGACATGCGGCCTGGGATCGTGACACGGAACAGCTCGTCGATGATGAATCCGTAGTGGGTCCAAAACTCTTGGTAGTTACGGGCGTTGGACACGTCCCGGTCGTCGGAGGAGTAGTGGTACAGCCCGGAGAACGGCGGACTGTAGATGGTGCCGTGGATGCTCTTGTCGGGAACCGCGGCGAGCATGTCCATGCAGTCGGCGTTGTACACAGCCCACCGGTCGGTCACTTGTTGATTCAGGACGCCAGCCATGCCGGTACCTCCAAGGGTGTCGCGTATTTGTGTGAGTCGATTTGTCGGGCTTGGTTCATGTGGGCGACCAGTTCGGTGAACATGCGGTCGGCCTGCCCGGCTTTGCGTTGCAGATTCGCCAGCACCCGGGAGCCGCCCTCGGTGGTGATCACGTCGACCTCGACAGGCTTGGTTTGGCCGAACCGCCAACAGCGGCGCACGGCCTGATACCACTGCTCGTAGGAGTGGGAGGGGAAGTAGGTCATGCGGTGGCAGTGCTGCCAGTTCAAACCCCACGCCCCGATGGCCGGCTTGGTGACGAGCACCCGGATCTCGCCGCGGGTGAACGCCGCCAACTTCTCCTCTTTCGCCTCGGCGGACTCCGACCCGGCCACTTCGACGGCACCGTCGATCATGTTCGCAAGTAGGGCGGACTCGTCGTTGAGGTGGCACCACGCCACCGCCGTGTCGGCGCCGGCCAAGATGGTTGCAGCGGCTTCGCACCGCTCAGTCAGGGTGCGGCGGTTCTCTTCCCGTTCCTCACGCAGCCCGTGAGCGGGAACGTCGAACAGGGTTCCGTCGGCAGGCCGGTGGGCTTCGACCTGGGTTTCACGCACGACCAATTCGGGTAGGTGGTGCTGGTCGTCGCTGTAGCCGTAGTCCGACGGGCGGCGGATGGCCCTGGCCCACGAGGACACCCACCGCCAGAACGGCCTCTCGGCATGGCCCTTGAGGCGCCACTCCAAAGCCTTCCCGCCCATGTCCCGGCCTCGGCTGGACACGCTGCGGTTGTCGTTGACGAAGAATCGGGTGAGCATGTCCATGTAGCCGAGGTATCCGAGTGCTTCGCTGGACGTTCCCAGTTCGATGTAGTCGTTTGGCGCGGCCGTCGCTGTGCCCAGCAGCCGGAACTGTATGCGCCGCATGAACTCGGTTACCTCGGCGCGGCGGGTGCCGTCGAACGCTTTGATCGCGGAAGACTCGTCGCACACCACACCCCCGAACTCCCGCCAGTCGAACTTTTCCAGCTGCTCGTAGTTCGTGATCGTGATCGGCGCAGTAACCGCACCGTTGCGCGACAGGGCGGCCGGGTGGCCGAACTTGACTGCCTCGGAAGCGATTTGGAATCCCACTGCCAATGGTGTCAGGAACAACACCGGCTTACCGGTGTGCCGGTGGACTTGCTCGGCCCACGCCAAAGACATCGGTGTTTTGCCAAGCCCGCAGTCGGCGAAGATCCCGCCGCGGCCCTTGCGTACCGCCCACTGCACCAAGTTGGCCTGGTAATCGAATAGGTGAGCGGGAAGGTCTACCGGCTCGAACCCGCCAGCGTCGGCGAGCTGTGCCTTGTCGGCCAGGAACTCTGCGTAGCTAGTCATGACACCGTCACATGCACGTGGTTGTAGTGGTTGGGCACCCGCCACAGCACATACTTGACGCCGAAACGGCTTGTCTGGGAACGCACATCAGCAGCGATGGCATCCCCCAACGCCATGTTCGAGCCGATCATGATGTCGATCGCGTGACCTGACGGATGATCCGGTAGCGGATCGGCGCGCACAGCCCCGATCGACTCCACCGCCGGATAGGCGCCCTGGATGTACTGCACCAGGTTCCAACCGTTGGGGCACAACCCATTCCCGCCGACGACGGGGAAGGCTTGTGCGGCAGGGGCGGTGGTGATGGCGATGGCCGCCGCGGTAACAATGCGCTTCACTGGTTGGCCTTCCGCTTAGCGATCGCGGCTTCGAAGCGCTCCCTTTGGCTGGCCTTCCATCGCCGTTCGGCGTCCTCTGTGGCTCCTGCGACGTACAGCACCTCGGCCGGGGTGGCGGCGAGGGTCGCGTAAACCTGTGCGAGTTGAAGGTTCATCTCCCGCAGGGCCATTGGGGTTAGTTCGCCGTTGGGGATGTCCCGCGCCGCGTTGTCGGCAGCTTCGATGCACGTCTGCGCGGCACGGAAGTAGTCGGCTCGTGGGTCGTTACTCATTCGGCCGGCTCTTCGTCGTCGGTCTGGTCTAGCGCCGCGAACAGTCCCATCAGGGCGGCGCCGAACTGTTCCCCGGTCTGCGCGGCGTCCAGTTGCTCAACGATGGTCTTCTGGTGGTCGGTCACTCGGTCACCTCGGCTTCGCGCGCGTTGTCGAGTGCGTCGTCCCCGGCTTCCAGGGCGGCTTTGCGGGCGTTCCACAGCGTCAGCAGCTTTCCGCGATG
>JBDHUP010000037.1:0-2611 GCA_039809245.1 Minisyncoccia bacterium
CCCCAAAACCCCAAAACCCCATTAATTAAATTGCAAATGAGGTTATATTAAATTTTAAATAAGGGTGACACTTAAATATTTTTTATTTATTGAGTAACATACTAGTTCAATGAATGATGATTTTTCATCGAGCTCCCAAAAAACTGAATCAAAAGAAGAAAGTTTGGGATCTATACCAGGGATCATGCCCAGCTAGAGAGACATCTAGCAAACAGAACTTATATTTCCAATTCCTTTCAAGGAGGAAAAGAAAAATGTGAACGTTTAGATGTACAGATCCAATCAAAACGATCAGAAACAATTTCAGTCTCTCATTGATATTGCAAGGGAAACTAATGAAAGCCACGGCAACAATTAAAGTGAACCTCTCAGATCTCAGTAAAGCTAAGTCGGTGTCCCTATTAACACTTAGGTTTCTGCAAATGCTTCCCAAGCTATGATTCAGAAAAACTTCACATTCAATGATACAGTTTCTTCTCAGCCAAAGCAATTTTCTTCTCCTCGTTCCAACTTCTATTTAGAGTAGCAAAAGAAGCTTTAATACATTTTGTAGTAAGACAAAGAGTTGTAGCAGAACAATACCAATAACTAAATCTAAAATATGGGTGGCTACTCAAATATACTCTTTAATCAATAATTTGAGCAATAAAATTTCTAGCAAATGTAGAAGGAAAAAGGAAATTTAACTCTTCTGCAGAAGTTTTAAGTTCAAAAGCCTCAATTTCTGTAGACTAATATTATCAACCCATAACATTAAACAAATAATGTGAGTGTCAGCAGTGTGAAAAGCATGCAGGGAAGTTCGTAAAAGCAATAACCATAATAACCAACTAACCAAGCTATTTCTCAAAGCTTAATGTATCTTAATTAAAACAGGGAAAAGCTCCTTATGACCTAGAGCTAAGACTCCTTCAAAGGAATTGGAGGAATTTCTAAAGCGTAGAGTAGCAAAGCTAATCACTCCAAAACCCCTCAATAAAACATTACTCAGACAATTAATTTTCAAGGAGGAAATGATTCATAAATCAGTAATAATGCAACCAAATTTTCAAAGACTCCAACACAACCAATTAGCAGAATTGGAGATAGCACATACTATGAACTTGACCCTAGAAGAAGCATATCTTAGTAAAAATAAAACTAAATGGGTCCTCCTGAGGCAGATCTTAAACCTATAGGGTTTCAGCGCTACTAAAACAATCCTCAAGTTTCATCATTTACACATTTCCAGTAATAAAACTTCCAAATGAATTCTCCTAATAATGTAGATCTAGTTCAGACCTCATCTGGACATAATCCATTCTTCATCAATACAAGGAATTTCAAAAAGAAGAACTCAGCCTAGCTTCCAGTTTCATCTCTCAGTCAAGTAAAGAGAGGAATGAAGCCAAATCCTCTTCCTCCAATTTCTCACTAGGTTGTTGATGATTACAATTCCAATTTTTCTACTTCAAACCCTAGGCAATAAATATAAGGGCTGAAATCAGTTCAAAAGCTGAGCAGAAATTAGTTTTAACTTTACAGTCCTAATCAAAATCAATAAGTATATTCAACAACAAAGAAGCAAGGAAGTTTCTACAGGTAACAGTACCCACTACCTCCTCCCTTGTCTACTACCAATAAATTAGCAGCTCATCACTCTTCAGGAGGAGGAAGCAGGCCCAACAATTAGAGCAGTCACTCGATGAGAAGTGACATTGAAAAGATAAAATTTGACATTATGTCTAGAAGGAAGAACCTCTAAGAAAGAGAAGAAATACTTAGTTAAATAGAATAGAAGCTAATGAATAGCAGTGACTTGAGTGTCAACTAGTCAATGTAGGGAGGCAATCAAGATCTAGATAATGAGAACAGTGAAAGTGGAACTGATAGTAATTTTTAAACAAACTCAGAACAGGAGGAACCTCCAAAGGCTCAGTATATCTAAATGAAGAATCCAGTTCAAAATTAAACTGGATAAAGGATACAGGAGTTGTATCAGCAACAAATACCTATAAGAGAGGAAGAAGAATCCTTAAAGGAAGAAGACAACAATGTGATTCTCATCACTGCAGACGACGAATTAGTATCCAGTTATTATAAAAAGAGACCTCAAAATGCATTTAATAAACCCAGATACAGTCTCCCAAGAGCGTATCCTTAATGTATTAACAAAATTTAACATGTAATAGATATTGCAACTGAATCTAGTAACTAATACACTGAAGGTAGTGGGAACACAGGAATAAATTAGGAGACCTAAATTGGGAACACTCCTGAATACCTTCCTGGGAGCTAGAACCAAGGAAGGGTTTAGAAAAGAAAGTTGATAAGATTGTATAATCACAGAGGAGCAATAAATGGAAGGGATAATTTTGTTGTCAAAGAGATTTCTGTGAGTGGGTGTTCAAGCTCTAAGAATCCTTCATTTAGTTAGACCTCCTCAATTGGAATGGAAGCCAGAGCAAAAGCTCAAACTCCTCTCTACTGTTGTAGAGGGTTTAATAAATGCGCAATATTTTGATTTATAATTCATCTGTCACAATGATTGCTTAATAAATTATATTCTGTAAAATTAAAAGGTTTTCTTTCCAGTATATTTTATATGTCAAGGGGTTTTGGGGTTTTGGGG
>JBDHUP010000038.1:0-2603 GCA_039809245.1 Minisyncoccia bacterium
TTTACCCCCAAATACCTCCAAAAGTAGAATATAAATTGACTGAAATGGGGCGTTCTTTACAGCCCATAATAAAAGAAATGAGCAAATGGGGACTTCAATATGTTACGCCAACTAAAAAACAAAAATAACGGCATACAACAGCCAGAGTTTCGTGGCGGCTGCAAGCCAAGCCATGTCCACGAAGTAGCACCGCAGGTACTCTCCAATTGAGCGAAACCTAATTATATTATTGCGTTATCGTTAAATGGCTTGTAAATTATCCATATTTATTATTTTTGCTAATTAATGGGAGTTTAGCTACGCTGCTACTTCGTGGTTTAGACGGACTGACGTTATGAGTAATCTTGCCAAAAATAACTATTAAAAAATAGCACGAAAATTTAGTTAAAATTTATTATATTTGTGATAGTAAATTAAATTGAAATTGAATTATGGAAAGTATAACTATTTATCCTAAAAACGAAAAGCAAAAATCTTTACTCAAAAATTTATTGGAAGAGTTAAAAGTTCGTTTTGAAATTGGAGAAATCAACAAAAATACTCTACTTTCAGAAGATGAATTTTATGCAAAAATTGACAAATCTATTAAACAAGCTGAAACTGGAAAATCTAAAATTTTATCAAAAGATAAACAAAAAGAACTTTTAGGTTTATGAAATATGAACTTGAATTAACAGATGAAGTATATTCAGATATTGAAAAACATAAAAAATCGGGGGATAAAAAACTGCTGAGCAAAATTAATAAACTCTTTGATGAATTAAGAGAAAACCCAACCTCTGGAACTGGAAAACCTGAAAAACTAAAACATTATAAAATTGCAACTTGGTCGAGAAGAATTTCTGATAAGCACAGACTAGTTTACAGAATTCAAAATAAAAAAGTAATTGTTTTAATTCTTTCAGTTTGGGGACATTATGATGATAAATAATCAGAAATACGCAAATTATACAGTTTGGCAAAATGGCGGTTTCAGTGCTAAATTCAAGTTTAGTTCTTAAATTGAACTTTAGTGCAAAACTGAATATTTCGGCTTAGATTTCCGCTACTTCGCCAAGCTGCAAAAACGTTAGCAGTAATGGCAGAAAACCGGTTCCAAGAGAGAAATACGACTGAAAAAACATAAATTTGTAGCATATAGAAATAAATAATGGATAATCGTTTTACGGACATAATTCAGCTCATTAAACAATCTCGGACTAATGCAATAAAAGCCGTAAATGCTGAACTAATAAACCTCTATTGGAACATAGGTGAATATATCAGCAAGAAAATTGAACAATCAGAATGGGGCGATTCTGTGGTGACTGAATTAGCCAATTTCATACAGAAACAAGAACCGGAAATAAAAGGCTTCTCTGATAAAAATATCTGGAGAATGAAACAGTTCTACGAGACTTACAAGGACTTTCCAAAACTCTCACCACTGGTGAGAGAAATTAGTTGGTCAAACAATCTGTTGATTTTTTCCAGATGTAAAACTGTTGAAGAAATGGAATTTTACCTCAAAATGGTTAAACAAGAAAATTATAGTAAACGTGAACTTGACCGCCAAATTTCTGCAAGTCTTTTCGAGCGAACAATGATTGGCAACTCAAAACTCTCGACAGCGTTGAGAGAAACGAATCACGACCTAACCAATACTTTTAAAGACAGCTATGTATTTGAGTTTTTGAACTTACCTGATCCACATAGTGAGAGCGATTTACAGCGTGGACTGATAAGACAAATGAAAAACTTCATCCTTGAACTTGGTAAAGACTTCTTGTTCATCGGAGAAGAATATAAGTTGCAAGTTGGCAACAGCGACTTTTTCATTGACTTGCTGTTCTACCACCGAGGACTTCAATGTTTAGTGGCATTTGAACTAAAAGCAGATAAATTCAAACCCGACCACTTAGGACAGCTTAACTTTTATTTGGAAGCGTTAGACAGAAATGTTAAGAAGCCAAATGAGAATCTGAGCATAGGGATTTTACTCTGCAAAGACAAAGACAGCGAGGTTGTTGAGTATGCTTTAAGCAGAAGCCTTTCATCGACAATGGTTTCGGAATATAAAACACAACTACCTGACAAAAAACTTTTACAACAAAAATTACACGAGCTTTTTGACAATGAGATAGATGGCAAATAAAGCCACTACTGCTTACAACCAAAGTTCCATACCAGCTAAAAGCCAAGCCATCACCACAAAGTATCACCGCAGGTATTCTCCAGTTGAACGAAACAAGTTCATTATGGCGTTGTCGTTAATTAGCTTGTAAATAATTCATATTTTACTATTTTTGCTAATTAATGGAAGTTCTTAGATGAGCTGCCGTTAAGAGATAGCTACAACAACTCGTTCCTGAAAATAAGAGCTAATAAACGAACGAAAATAATTTGTAAATTTGCGATATGAATGACAAAAAACTTTACATAATCGCTGGTTGTAATGGAGCAGGAAAAACAACTGCTTCGTTTACAATATTACCTGAGATTTTAGATTGTAAAGAATTTGTGAATGCAGATGAAATTGCAAAAGGACTTTCTCCATTTCAGCCCGAAAAAGTCGCATTTGAGGCAGGGCGAATAATGATAAATCGGATTAATGAACTGCTTTC